>DATJTW010000038.1:0-81110 GCA_035502995.1 Steroidobacteraceae bacterium
CGCGCCACGCCCGAGTCGCTGGGGGCATAGCGGAAGCCCCTCACCTCACCTCTGCCCGCTTCGCGGGGCGAGGGCTACGGACAGCGAGCGGCGGCGTCACCGCCCGTCCGCCTCGCTCACCTCTCAGTAGCCCTCTCCCACGCCGGTGGGAGAGGTGAGGTGAGGGCCTTTCGGCGCTACAGCTGCTCCAGCATGTACTCGGCCGACGACACCCGGTACTCGCCGCCGCTCTCGACGTTGAGCTCGGTCACCACGCCGTCCTTGACGATCATCGAGTAGCGCTGCGAGCGCTGGCCCATGCCGAAGCGCGAGCCGTCGAGTTCGAGGCCGATCGCCTTGGTGAAATCGCCGTTGCCGTCGGCCAGCATCAGCACGTCGTCGCCGACGTTCGAGTGTTTGCCCCACGCGCCCATGACGAACACGTCGTTGACCGCCATGCAGGCGATCGTATCGACGCCCTTGGCCTTGATCGCGGCCGCGTTCTCGACGTAGCCCGGCAGATGTTTGGCGTCGCAGGTCGGCGTGAAGGCGCCGGGCACGGAGAACAGCACCACCGTCTTGCCCTTGAAGAGCTGGTCCGTGGTGACGTCCTGGATTCCATCCTTGGTCTTCGTCTTGAACGTGCCCGCGGGCATCTTGTCGCCAACCTTGATCGCCATGTCTCTCGTCTCCTGTTTGTTCATTTCGGGCGCGTCTGCGCCGCGAATTTCAATTCGTTCGCGAACCGCGTGTCGCCGGCCTTCTCGGCGAAGCCGACGGCGTTCGTGCCGGCGTCGTCTTTCGCCTCGAGGCTGGCGCCGTGCCGGATCAGGTATTTCGCCGTCTCCTGGCGGTTCTTGCTGACCGCGAGCATCAGCGGCGTCACGCCGCCCGGGCCCTTCTCGTCGATCGTGAGGCCGCGATCGAGCAGCAGGCCGCAGATGCCGGTCATGCCGTTCGCGGCCGCGTGATGCAGCACGGTGAAGCCGTCCGCGTCCTTCACGCGGATGTCGGCGCCGCCTTCGATCAGGCCCTGCGCGGAGCTGCTCTGCCCGGCCTTCGCGGCCACGAGCAGCGGCGTATCGCCGCCGGCGAGCTTCGCATTCACGTCGGCGCCCTTGCTGAGCGCATCGGTGACGGCGTTGCGGTCGTTCTTCTGCACCGCCTCTTCGATGGGTTGTTTGCCGCAGGCGGCGAGCAGGCTTGCGACGGCGAGGCAGGCGACGACGGCGCGAGGGCGCCAGGACTTGGGATTCACGAATGCTCCGTCACGAGAGGTGGGTTCTGGGAAAGGGTCCGGCCTTGACGAGCATGCCGGGAACCGGGTGCTCCAGGGTCGATTGCAGCCAGCGGCTGGTGTCGATCAGCGCGGCGAGATCGATGCCGGTGTCGACGCCCATCCGCTGCAGCATGTAGACGAGATCCTCGGTGGGAATGTTGCCGGTCGCCGCGGGCGCGAACGGGCAGCCGCCGATGCCGCCGCAACTCGCATCGAGCGTGCGCACGCCGGCTTCCACCGCCGCGTAGGCATTGGCGAGCCCGGTGTTGCGCGTGTTGTGGAAGTGCGCGCGCAGCGGCACCTGCGGCAGCGCCGCGCGCAGCTCGCGGATCAGCGCGGTGACCTGCGTCGGCACGGCGACGCCGATGGTGTCCGCCACGGCGATCTCGACCGGCTGCGCCGCGGCCAGCCTCTCCGCGATGCCGCGCACGGTACCGGGCGCGACCTCGCCCTCGAACGGGCAGCCGAAGGCCGTCGAGATCGTGATCTGCGCGCGGATGCCGGCTTCGCGCGCCAGTGCCGCGATCTCGAGCCACGACGCGATGCCTTCGTCGATCGAGACGCCCTGGTTGCGCTGGCTGAAGCTCTCCGACGCGGCGACGACCATCCCGACCTCGGTGCAGCCGGCGGCACGCGCGCGGTCGAAGCCCCTGCGGTTCAGGATCAGGCCGATGTAGCGGCCACCCGGTGGATCCGTGCCGAGCCCGGCGAGCACCGCTTCGGCATCGGCCATCTGCGGTACGCGCTTCGGGTTCACGAAGCTCGCGACCTCGAGGCGGCGCAGTCCTGCGGCCACGAGGCGGCGCACGAACTCGACCTTGCGGTCGGTCGGCAGCACCTGCGACTCGCTCTGCAGGCCGTCACGCGGCCCGACCTCGACGATCTCGACGTTCACCGGGGAAGACATGGCGCGAATTCTACGCGCGTGTCGCGTCTGCACGCCGGCTTGACCCTCATCGGCGCGCGCCGGTACAACCGCGCCCGCATGAATCAATCTTCAGGCGCCACCGGCGCGCTCTCCGACCTGCGGGTGCTCGAGCTGGGCACGTTGATCGCGGGCCCCTTCTGCGGCCAGCTGCTCGGCGACATGGGCGCCGACGTCATCAAGATCGAGGCGCCCGGCCAGGGCGATCCGATGCGGCACTGGGGACCGCAGCAGCGCGGGCAGCCGTCGGTGTGGTGGCCGGTCATCGGCCGGAACAAGCGGTCGATCACGCTGGACCTGCGGCAGGCCGAGGGTCAAAAGCTTTTCAAGGACTTGGCGGCCAAAGCTGACGTGGTCATCGAGAACTTCAGACCCGGCACGCTCGAGAAATGGAGCTGCGGCTACGATGCGCTGTCGGCGCTGAACCCGCGGCTGATCCTCGTGCGCGTGTCCGGTTACGGCCAGACCGGACCCTACTCGCAGCGCGCCGGGTATGGCGGCATCGGCGAGGCGATGGGCGGGCTGCGCTACATCGTCGGCGAGCCGGACCGGCCGCCGTCCCGCGTCGGCATCAGCATCGGCGATTCATTGGCCGCCGTGCATGCCTGCATGGGTACGCTGGCCGCCCTGCATCACCGCGATCGCACCGGCCAGGGTCAGGTGATCGACGCGGCGATCTACGAGTCCGTGCTGAACATGATGGAGTCGCTGGTCACCGAGTACGACCAGCTCGGGCACGTGCGGGAACGTTCCGGGCCCATCCTGCCGAAGATCGCGCCGTCGAACGTCTACCCGACGCGCGACGGCATCGTGATGATCGGCGCGAACCAGGACACCGTGTTCGCGCGCCTCTGCGAGGCGATGCAGAACCCCGCGCTGGCCGCCGACGAACGCTACAAGGATCACCAGGCGCGCGGCGTGAATCAGCGCGAGCTCGATGAGTTGATCGCCGGCTGGACCTCGACACTGGCCACCCGCGAGCTGCTCGACGTGCTCGAGAAATACGGTGTGCCCTCGGGGCTCATCTACCGCACTGCCGACATGCTCGAGGATCCGCACTTCAAGGCGCGGCAGGCCATCGTCAGCACGCCGCACCCGGCGTTCGGCACGTTGCGCATGCAGAACGTCGCGCCGCGGCTGTCGGCGACGCCGGGGGCGATCCGGTCGCCGGCGCCGGAGCTCGGCCAGCACAATGCCGACGTGTTCCGCGAGCTCCTGGGGCTCGACGCGGCCGCGCTCGCCGACTACCAGTCGCGCGGTGTGATCTGAAACGACGAAGGGCCGGACGTTTTCACGTCCGGCCCTTTCTTGTCATCCCCTAACGGAATCGATCGATCAGGTGTTCAGCAGCCAGAGCTTCGCGATGCGCGTCATTGTCTGATCGCGCTTCACGTTGCGGAACGCCTTCGCGGCTTCCGCCTTGTTGTTGTTCTTGAGCTGCGCGATGCCGAGCTGGATGTAGGCCTCGTCGACCTTCAACGCCTCGTTCGGCGTGCCTTCACCGATCTTGCCCTTCGTCAGGCCGCGCTGCAGGACTTCGACGGCCTTCGGCGCGTCGCCCGACGCGAGGTACTGCGCGCCAACCTGCACGTCGGCATCACCCGACGCGGCACTCTTGGCTTCCGAATCCTTGGCGGCAATCGCGGACTTTTCGGAGCCGCACTTGGCCTTCGCGGTGGTCAGCAGGCGCGTGTTCACATCGACATCGCGCTTGTCCACGAACACCTTCTTCGTGAACCCCTGCTCGAGGATCGTCTGCGCCTCGCAGGACAGGTTCTCGTCGAGGGCGAGCTGCGCCATCTCCTTGAACTCATCCGCGCGCTTCATCACGTTCACCTGGTTCGCCAGGCGGAACACGTTCAGCTGCTGGATGTCGTTGTTGTCGCTCTTGCGCAGCGAGTCCATCAGGTTGGACCAGTACTCGGTCTTCGGATAGTTCAGCACGAGCTTTTCGTACGCGCGCGTCACGCAGTTGTTGTCGCCGGCCTTGTCGCAGGCAGCGCGGATCAACAGCAGCTGGTTTTCCTTGGGCTTGCCACCGCCGTCGAGCACGACATTCATCATCTTGACGGCTTCGGTGTTGTTGCCCGACTGGTAGTACGCCTGCGCCACCGCGACCATGATCTCCGGATCGCGCGACAGCTTGAGCGCGCGGTTGCCGTAGTCGATGGCCTTCGGATAGTTGCGCAGCGCCGTGTACAGGCCGACGAGGTTTTTCATCGCCTCGGCCTTCTTGGCCTCCGGCATGCAGGGCGAGTTCAGCTGGTTCTCGAGCTCACGCGCCGCGTCCGCATCCTGGCGCGTGCTCGTGTAGATGTACGCCCGGAACTGGCTGATGGTGTACGTATCGAATGCCGACTTGGCACCCGGCACCGCTTCCGCCTCTTTCATCTTCGCCAGGGAGTCATTCCACTTCTTGGCCTTCATCGCGTCCTGCGCGGCCGACATCTGCTTGGCGATCTGCTTGCTGATCTTGGGGTTGGCACAGGCCGCGGTCTGCGCCGCCGCCGGGGCGCCAACACCCGCAGCAAAGAGTCCAACCGCCGCGATCACCAGTCCAGTTCGAATTGACACGCAATTGCTCCGCGATACATCACTGAAGTTTTGCCATCCGCAGCCCAACCCTCGCTGCGGCCCATGAAAAAAGATGTCAGGCCTTGTTCGCCTCGATGAGCCACATCTTCGCGATGCGGGCCATGCCAGGCGCCTGCTTGACCGTGCCGAACGCCTTCACGGCCTCGGGCTTGTTGTTGGTGCGCATGTAGGCGATGCCCAGCAAGAGGCCGGCCTCGTCGACGCTCTTCACGCCGCCCTTGCCGATGCCACGCTGCAGGGCCTCGATCGCCTTGTCGTTCTGGCCGTAGCTCAGGTACGCAGCGCCGAGCTTCACGTCCGCTTCGCCCGTGGGCTTCGCCTTCGCGCTCGCGTCCTGCTTGTCCAGCGTCGACTTGTCGAGCGTCGCGGCCTGCTTCGCATCCGCGAGGATGCGGCCAGCCAGGTCCTTCTCGCGCTGATCCTTGAACGCGCCCTTTTGCTGACCTTTCTCGAGAATGGCCTGCGCCTCGCCGGGCAGACCCTGACCCAGGGCGAGCTGCGCCATCTCGGTGTACTGGCTGCCGTCATCCATGACGTTCACGCCATCGGAGAGACGCAGCACGTTCAGCAGCTCGCGATCGTTCGCGCTGACACGCAGCAGCGAGTTGATGAGATCGGTCCAGTAGCTCGCCTTCGGGTAGTGCACGACGAGCTTCTCGATTTGCTCGACGACGCACTCGTTGTCCTTGAGGTTCAGGCAGGCGCTCTGGAGGATGCGATACAGCGTCTCGTCGGGCGACTTGCCGGCGGCTTCGATGCGCTTGATGGTCGTGTCCGACGTCGCCTTCGCATTCTGGAAGTCGTTCTGGATGTAGTACGCATTGGCCAGGTAGTTGCCGGCCTCGACGTCATCCGGGTTCAGCTCGATCGCGAGCTTTCCGTAGTTGATCGCCTTCGCGTAGTCCTTCGAGTTAAAGGCCAGCTGCATCAGCAGCTTCGCGCGGCCGGGCTTGTCGCCGGCATCCATGCAGGGGGAGTCGAAGCCGGGCGCGAGGTCAGCCAGCGCTTCCGGGTACTTCTTCAGATTCACGTTCGCGATGCCGCGGAATTCGTGGATCCAGAACAGATCGTAGGGAGATTTTTCGACGGGGACCGCCTCGGCCTCGCCGACCTTCGCGATCACTTCGTCCCACTTGCTCGCCTGGCGGGCCTTCTGGGCCTCGATCAGAGGCTTGTCGACCTTCTTGGTCATCTTGCGGACGCCGCAGGCGTCGTTCGGATCCGCCGCTGCTGCGGGAGGTTCCTTGTCCTTCGCCTGGGCCAGGGAAACCACACCGAGCAGTCCGATAACGGCCAGTCCGGCCGTGAGATTCATGCGACGAGGCAACTGACTCTCCTTACAAAGGAGCCGCGGCCTCAAACGCGCCGCGGCTCGGTTGTTCAACCCGCCTTGCAGGCATCCGAAAGATTGGATGCTCGCTTCGGCACAAAGTTTCCCAATTCTTTCGAGGACTTGGGATTCAGCTCTCGTTCAGTCTCGGAATTCCGAGGTGTTCACGAAGCCCATCTTCTTCATGTGGTTGCGCTGCGCTGCCGCCATCACGAGAGCGGTCATCTCGTAGCGCGACCGGCGATCCGGCCGGAGATGAATCTCCGGCTGCGGTTCCTTGTCACGCTCCGAGCGGAAGAAGCTCTCGAGCTGCGGAATGCCACTGACCACCGTGCCGTTCCAGACGATCGTGCCGTCGAAGTCGATGTCGATCTGGATGACCTCCGGACGAACCGTCGGCGGCGGCGTGTTGGTCTGCGGCATGTCCAGCTTCGTCGCGTGGGTCATGATCGGAATCGACATGATCAGCACGATGATCAGCACGAGCATCACGTCGATGAGCGGAGTCGTATTGATCTCCATCATCGGTGCGCCTTCGTCAGCCCCGCCTACACTCATAGCCATGGAAAACTACTCCGGGAAAATCAGCGGGTGACGCGAATGCTGCCGCGATCCGGTTCGGTGATGAAACCGACCTTCACGATGCCGCCGCGCTGCAGGTTGTAGATGACTCGGCCGACCGCTTCCCAGCGCGCGGACTTGTCGCCGCGGATGTGGAATTCCGGCTGAGGCACCTTGCGGGCCTCGGCCACGATGCGGCTGAAGAACATCTGCTTGTCCGTCATCGGCGTGGCATTCCAGTAGACCTTGCCGCCCGTATCCACCGAGATGGTGATGTTTTCGGGCTTGGTCTGCGTGGGGATGTTCACGGCCTTCGGAATCTCGACCGCCGCCATCTTCTTGATCACGGGGACCGTGATCAGAAAGATGATGAGCAGCACGAGCATGATGTCCACGAGCGGAGTCGTGTTGATGGTCGAGATCGAGGTTTCATCACCCTCGTCACTGCCGACGCTCATCGCCATGTCGTTAACCTCTTATGGGTGAAACGCAAAGTCCGGGGGTTCCGGGCTTTACTTCTTCACGCCGGCGACGGGGGTCTGCGATACGCGGGCACCGCCCACGAGGTACGCATGCAGATCCGACGCGAAATTGCGGAGGCTCTCGCTGATGGTCTTGTTACGACGCAGCAGCCAGTTGTAACCCATGACCGCGGGCACGGCGACGAACAGACCGAGCGCCGTCATGATCAGAGCTTCACCGACGGGGCCGGCCACCTTGTCGATGGACGCCTGGCCGGAGACACCGATGTTCACGAGGGCCTTCAGAATGCCCCAAACCGTGCCGAACAGACCGACGAACGGCGCCGTGGAACCGACCGTCGCGAGGAACGCGAGGCCGTTCGACATCTTGCTGTTCACGGAGTCGACCGAGCGCTGCAGGGACATCGTGACCCACTCGTGCAGGTCGATGCGGTCCGTCAGGCGGCCTTCATGGTGCGCCGAGGCGCGCAGACCGTCTTCGGCGACGGCACGGAAATCGTTGTCCTTCGGGAGGCGGTCGACCGCTTCCTTGAGCGAGCCGGAGCTCCAGAACTGCTTTTCCACGACCTTGGCACCGGCCTTCAGGCGGCGCTGATCCCACAGCTTCGTGAAGATGATGTACCAGGACACGGCCGACATGATCAGCAGGATGATCAGCGTGGCACGACCGACCGGGCCGCCCTGTTGCCAGAGCGCTTCGATGCCGTACGGATTTTCGATTTGGACTGCAGCGTTGGGTTCCATGATTTCCTCGATGACAAAAATGCGAAGCGGCGCCGAAGCACCGCATCACCGTAAATGACTAGTTGTTCTTGAGAACGAACTTGACCTTGAATTTGATGCACGACTCCGGCAGCGCCGTGCCGTTCTCCGTGCCGGACGCGTAGCGCGTGGCCTTCGCCACTTTCACCGCCGCTCCGTCCAGATCCGGGAAGCCGGAGGTGTCGGTGACGACGGGTTCGCGCAGCAACTTGCCGCCCGGACCGACGCAGGCCTGCACCACTGGCGAGCCCTGCTCTTCGCGACGGATGGAGCCCGGCGGATAGTAGTCGTCCGGGTTCACCGGGCGAGTCATCCTGGCGGGCGAACCGGCCACGCGCGGCGGCGGCGGCGGAGCCGGCGGCGGCGGCTTGTCGGTCACGTCGACGATCGCCGTGGTCGTGGTCTCCATCGGAAGGTCGATCGACACTTCCGGCGGTGGCACCTCGACCGGCGGCCGTTCCATTTCCGGCGGCGGCGGCGGCGGCGGCTGGTCGTCGGGTTTGACCTCTTCGACGATGTCCGCTTCGATCGGCGGCGCCACGAGCTCGACGAGCTTGTTCGCGAGACCGGACTTCAGTCCGATGTACGCCATGACGTGCAGACCAACGATCACCACGACAGCAATGCCGCGGCGGGTGAAGAAATTCGAATCTTGTGCAGTAGCGGCCATGTTTTCCCGTGGTCGCGAGTGAAACTTCGGCGCGTTAAACGGGGTGGCGGAAAGTAACCAAGCTTTCCCACCAGTGCAACCGTTCTTCGTTCCGTCCCCCGGTACGCTCCAACTCAGCGAGCGTGACCTTCATCTTCATCATTAACGTTTGTAGCTTCGGCGCCGGTCCAAAGCCGCCGAACTGTAACCCGCGATTACGGCGACTGACAACAACTCTGTTTGACTCAGTCTCGAAATATCCGCGAATTGTGCAAACCATTTTCACTGTCAGTCGGTCACCGCACCGAGCGATGCGCTTGACACATTGCGCGCGTACTTCGCCAGCACGCCTGTGGTCGCGTAAGGCTTCGGCGCCTTCCACTTCGCGCGGCGCCGTTTCAGCTCGGCCGCACTCAAATCGATCTCCAGCGAGCGCTTCACCGCGTCGATCGCAATGCGATCACCGTCCCGAAGTAGCCCGATCGGTCCGCCGAGCGCCGCTTCCGGGGAGATATGTCCAACCACGAAGCCATGACTCCCACCGGAGAATCTTCCGTCAGTGATCAGCGCGACCTTGTCGCCCAGTCCGCGTCCCATGATCGCGCCGGTCGGGCTCAACATCTCGCGCATGCCCGGACCGCCGCGCGGTCCCTCGTAACGGATCACGACGACGTCGCCGGGCTTCACCTTGCCCGCGAGGATCGCCTGCGTCGCGCGTTCCTCGCCGTCGAACACGCGCGCGGTACCGGCGAAGCGCAGACCTTCCTTGCCGGAGATCTTCGCGACCGCGCCTTCCGGTGCGAGGTTGCCGTGCATCACGACGAGATGGCTGTCCTTCTTGATCGGGTCGGAGAGCGGGCGGACGATGTCCTGCCCGGGCGGGTAATCGGCGACGTCGCGCAGATTCTCGGAGAGCGTGCGGCCCGTGACCGTCATGCAGTCACCGTGCAGCAACTTCGCGTCGAGCATCCGTTTCATCAGCGGCTGGATTCCTCCGATGGAGATGAGCTCCGACATTAGATATCGACCGCTCGGCCGTAGATCGGCGAGCAGCGGTACGCGTTTACCGATACGCGTGAAGTCCTGTAGTCCCAATCTGACCTTGGCCGCATGGGCGATCGCGAGCAGATGCAGGACGGCATTGGTGCTGCCGCCGAGTGCGATCGTCACGGCGATCGCATTCTCGAACGCCTTCTTCGTGAGGATGTCCGACGGCCGGATGCCGGCCTTCACGAGCTCGACCACCGCGGCGCCGGCGCGTCGGCAATCGTCGCGCTTCGCGGTGCCGACCGCCTCCTGCGCAGAGCTGTTAGGCAGCGAGAGGCCGAGCGCTTCCATCGCCGACGCCATCGTGTTCGCGGTGTACATGCCGCCGCAGCTGCCGGGACCCGGGATCGCCGTGCGCTCGACGTCGAGCAGTTCCTCGTCGGAGACGCGGCCTGCCGCGTGACCGCCGACCGCTTCGAACACGGCGACGATGTCGCGACGCTTCGCGCCCGGGCGGATCGTGCCGCCGTACACGAACACCGCCGGACGATTCAGCCGCGCGATGGCGATCGCGCAGCCGGGGATGTTCTTGTCGCAGCCGCCGATGGCGACGAAGCCGTCGAAGCCCTCGGCACCCACGACCGTTTCGATGGAGTCGGCGATCACTTCCCGTGAAACGAGCGAGTAGCGCATCCCGGGTGAACCCATGGAGATGCCATCGGACACGGTGATCGTGTTGAACAACACGCCCTTGCCACCGTTGCCATCCGCGCCGGCGACGGCCTCCGCGGCGAGCTCGTTGATGTGCACGTTGCAGGGCGTGAGATTGGCCCAGGTCGACGCGATGCCGATCTGCGGCTTCTGGAAATCCGCATCCTGGAAACCCACGGCGCGCAGCATCGCGCGCGACGGCGTCTGTTTCGCCCCGTCGACCACGAGCTTCGAATATTGCCGCGCGTCGACTGCCCTGCTCTTCTTCGTCGTCATCTGACCAACCCTCTATTGTTCGGCGCGCATCACGCGCCGCATGTGCGAAAAACCCAGGGCGCCCACCGTCACGAAGACCAGCGGCAACACCAGCGAATACATCCCCGCGCCGGGCTCGAGCGACTCGAGCCACTGATAGATCAGTATTCCGGCGGGAGGCCCGATGGCACCGCGCACGCCCGTGAGCGTGACGTGCACGCCCATGTAGTGCTGCGCGCGCCCCACCGAAGCGAAGTCATTGTGCCCGAGATTCCAGCCGAGGTTCGCGCCGGCGTACGCGATGGCCAGCAGCACGGCGCCGATCCACAGCAGCGGCACCCAATGCGCCCAGGTGCCGACGCACAGCGTGACCACCGCGAACACCAGCGACCAGCCCTGGCGCGCACGATATTCGACGATGTGCCCGTCGTCGAACAGGCGCGCCCAGAACGGCACGAACAGCGGCAACGTTGCCAGCGGTACCACCGACAGCAGCGCGATCTGCAGTCCGGCCGCGAGATGCAATTGCTCGCTGAAGATCACGACCAGCTGCGAGGTCAGCATGAGGTTGCCGCCGCCGTAGATGCCCATCCAGAACATGTATTCGCGGAAGTGCGGATCCTTCCTGAGGATCTCGAACAACATGCCGAGGCTGAACGGCTCGGTGCGCCCGACCGCGGCGTTCTCCTCGGCGAGCAGCGCGAACTCGCGGCGCACGCGCGCCGCGCGATACAGCCACGCGCCGGCCAGTCCCGCGGCGGCGCCCGCGGCATACAACCAGCGCGAATCGAATCTTCCATGGCTCAGCGTCCACGCCGCCAGTGCCGCCGCGCCGGCGACGGCCAGCGAGCTCGCGATGACGATGCGCCCCGTGTAGCGGCCGATCGCGCCGCGCGGATAGTTGGCGCTCCACACTGCGGCGCGCACCGTGAGCAGACCGGTCCAGATCACGCGCGCGGTGAGGATGGAGGCGACTGCGAACGCCAGGCCGCCGAGCGCGCGCGGCGCCACGCCTAACAACCCGACGAGGATCGCGAACGCCGCCTGCAGCGCGACCATCAAACCGATGCGTGCACGGCCGTGCGCGAGGTTGGCCCACACGAAACTCACGACGTTCGACAGCGCCGGCGCACCGCTGACGAACGCGACCGCGAGATTCACGATCCACGGCGACCCGGCGCCCGCGAACGTCTTCTTGATGAGCACCGCGGCGGTCGCACCTTCGACCAGCCCCAGCGTCAGGCCGAGCAAGGCCCAGGGCGCGATCTCGCGGCGGAACGCCGCCTCCGCGGACAGCGATTCGGGCGGCCCGCGGCGGAACCAGGCGGCCATCTATCTAACCGAAGCGGTTGCGGATCAGCCGATACAGCGCGCGCACGGTATGCGGATCGCCGCCGACCGGCCGACCCGGCCGCTCGCGCGGGTTCCAGGCGTAGACGTCGCCGTGCAGCCAGTTGCGCGTACGCGTGACGAAGCGCTTGAGGAACAGCGCGCCGATGACCGACCCGGCGAACGGCGTGGGCGACACATTATTAAGGTCTGCCACGCGGCTCGACAGGTCCTCGTCGTAACCGGCCCACAGCGGCATCGGCCACATCGGGTCCGACTCCTTTTCTCCCACCTGCCGCAGCTGTTCGGCGAGTTCGGGCGGATTCGAATAGATAGCGGGTAGTTCGGGGCCGAGCGCGACGCGCGCGGCGCCGGTCAGCGTGGCGAGGTCGACCAGCAGCGCCGGTTCGTCCTGGTCGGCGGCCGCGAGTGCGTCGGCCAGGACCAGCCGGCCCTCGGCGTCCGTATTGCCGATCTCGACGGTCAGCCCCTGCCGCGAGCGGATGACGTCGCTGGGCCGGAACGAACGACCCGACACGCTGTTCTCGACCGCGGGGATCAGCAGCCGCAGCTGGATCGGCGCGTCGGCGCCCATCAGCATGCGCGCCAGCGCCAGCGTCAGCGCCGCGCCGCCCATGTCTTTCTTCATGAGGATCATGCCGCTCGACGGCTTGATGTCGAGGCCGCCCGTGTCGAAGCACACGCCCTTGCCCACCAGCGTGACCAGCGGCGCGCCGCGCTTGCCCCAACGCATGTCGATGAGCCGCGGTTCGCGCGCGCTGCCCTTGCCCACTTCGTGGATCAGAGGAAAGTTCTGCCGCAGCAATTCCTCGCCGACGAGGATCCGGCACTCGGCCTCGTGTTGCAGCGCGAGACGCTGCACGGCCTCTCCCAGCTCGGCCGGCCCGAGGTCGTTGGCCGGCGTGTTGATGAGGTCGCGCGCCTCGGCCAGCGCTTCGTTCGCCAGCCGCACGTATTCGAGATCGGCACCCGCCGGTGACACCAGCGCCGGCAACTCGCCCGCCGGCTTGCGATACCGGGAGAACCGGTAGCTACCGTACTGCCAGCCGAGCGTGAGCTGCGTGGCGCCCCAGGCGCTGAAACTCCCGGCGAAGCGGTACTTTCCGGGCGGCAGGCGGTCGGGCAATCCCACCGAGGTCCAGAGGGTCGGCTCGGCGAGATCCGGCACGGACCCCAGGCCGAGGACGACGCCGGCGATGCCATCGCCCGTGGCCGACGGCACCAGCACCAATTTCTGCTTTTCGCCGTTGAATCCCTGGATCTTCAGCCAGGCCCGCACGGCAGGCGTCTGCACCTCGAGCCAGGCGGCCAGGCCCTGCTCGCCCACGAGCCAGATCGGACGCGATCCGCCCGCCTCGGCTTCACTCAACAACTGGTTCATCACGTTTGACAATCCCCAAACACCCGTGGTGTCATCGCGCGCATTGTATGCAGGCCAACGCCCCTCAGTACGCCCGTGATTTTCGCCGCGCGATGTCTTCGCAGCATCCGGCGCTCGTACTGGTATCCCTTCCGCTGCTTCTTATTGGAAGCACGGTGCGGGCTGCCTGCGTGACTCACTAACTTTCGAGCCAGGCGAACACCAACAAACCCCGCACCGGTCCAGAACCGATGCGGGGTTTTTCGTATGAACGTTGTTTAGGAGCTGATGACAATGACGAAGCTTTATTCCGGCAAAGACGTGGACAAGAAGGCGCTCAAGAAGGCGAAGATCGCCATCCTGGGCTACGGCAGCCAGGGTCGCGCCCATGCCCTCAACCTGAAGGACAGCGGCCACGACGTGGTCGTCGGCGTGCGCAAGAACGGCGCGAGCTGGAAGAAGGCGAAGAAGGACGGCCTCAAGGTCGCCGAGCCGGTCGATGCCGTGAAGGGTGCCTCGCTGGTCGCGATGCTGGTCCCGGACCTGGCCCAGGCCGAGCTGTACAACCAGGTCGAGAAGTCGCTCGAGAAGGGCGCCACCCTGCTCTTCGCGCACGGCCTCAACGTCCACTTCAAGCTGATCAAGCCGCGCAAGGATCTCGACGTTTCGCTGATCGCCCCCAAGGGTCCCGGCGACCTCGTGCGCCGCCAGTACCAGCAGGGTCGTGGCGTGCCGTCGCTGCTGGCGGTCTTCCAGGACGCCACCGGCAATGCCTTCGCGAAGGCGCTCGCCTACGGTCACGGCATCGGCGGCACGCGCGGCGGCGTCCTCGAGACGACGTTCGCGGAAGAGACCGAGACGGACCTGTTCGGCGAACAGGCCGTGCTCTGCGGTGGCACCTCCGACCTCATCCTCAAGGGCTTCGAGACGCTGGTGGAAGCCGGCTACCAGCCCGAGATCGCGTACTACGAAGTGCTCCATGAACTGAAGCTCATCGTCGACCTGCTGCACGAGGGCGGCCTCTCCAAGATGCACAAGTACGTCTCCGACACGGCCAAGTACGGCGACCTGACGCGCGGCCCGCGCGTGGTCAACGACAAGACCAAGAAGGAGATGGGCAAGATCCTCAAGGAGATCCAGAAGGGCAAGTTCGTCAAGCAGTGGATCGCCGAGAACGACGGCGGCCGCAAGGAATACAACCGCCTGATGCAGGCCGACCTCGACCACCAGATCGAGAAGGTGGGCAAGGAACTGCGCGCCCGCATGCCGTGGCTGGAACAGGGCCGCTAGGCCCGTCGCAAGCAATAGTTAGATGAGGTAACCCCCATGTCCGCACAACGCGATCGAGTCCTGATATTCGATACGACGCTGCGTGACGGCGAGCAATCGCCGGGATGCAGCATGGCGCAGCCGGAGAAGCTCCGGGTAGCGCGTGCACTGGCGGACCTGGGGGTAGACATCATCGAAGCGGGTTTCCCCGCCGCGTCGCGCGGCGACTGGGAGAGCGTGAACGCCGTGGCGCGCGAGGTGCAGGGACCGGTCATCTGCGGCCTCGCGCGCTGCAACCGCGAGGACATCACCCTCGCGGCCAAGGCGTTGAAGGACGCGCCGAACCACCGGATCCACGTGTTCCTCGCGACCAGCGCCATCCATCGCCAGTACAAGCTCGGCATGGCGCAGGAAGAGATCATCCGCGTCGCGGTCGAAGGCGTGAAGATCGCGCGCGACCTCTGCGCGGACGTCGAGTTCTCGCCCGAGGACGCGTCGCGCACCGAGCTCGATTTCCTGACCGAAGTCGTCGAGGCCGTCATCGAGGCCGGCGCGACGACCGTCAACATCCCCGACACCGTCGGGTACACGATCCCCGACGAATTCGCGGAGCTGTTCCGCTACCTGCGCAAGAACGTGCGCGGCATCGACAAGGTGCGCCTCTCGGTGCACTGCCACGACGATCTGGGCATGGCCGTGGCGAACAGCCTCACCGCTGTGGTCGCGGGCGCGCGCCAGATCGAGTGCACGGTGAACGGCATCGGCGAACGCGCCGGCAACTGCTCGCTGGAAGAAGTCGTCATGGCGCTGAAGACGCGCGACGCGTTTTTCAACCTCGACACGAACATCGACACCACCCGCCTCTACCCGACGTCGCGCATGCTGGCGAACATCGTCGGCGTGCCGATCCCGCGCAACAAGGCGGTGGTCGGCGAGAACGCGTTCGCGCACGAGTCGGGCATCCACCAGCACGGCATGCTCAAGCACCACTCGACCTACGAGATCATGCGTCCGCAGGACGTCGGTCTCTCGCGCTCGGCGCTGGTGCTCGGCAAACATTCCGGCCGCCACGCGCTGCGCGACCGCATCAAGGAGCTCGGCTTCGAGCTCGACGACGTCGAGTTCGCCCGCGTGTTCGAGCAGTTCAAGGCGCTCGCGGACAAGAAGAAGGAGCTCTACGACGGCGACATCGAGGCGCTGGTGCTGCAGGCCGAACACGTCGGCGCCGGCCCGTGGACCCTGCTGAACCTGCGCACGTCGTTCGACAGCGCGAAGAGCGCCGACGCCGTCGTGCGCCTCAAGCATTCGGACGGCCGCGAGATCGAAATGCGCTCCACCGGTGACGGCCCAGTCGACGCTGCACTGAAAGCGATCGAACGCGCCACCGGCGTGGAGGTCGTACTGCGCAAGTTCGAAGTACGCAGCGTATCCGCCGGCGAAGACGCCCAGGGCGAGGCCCTCGTCTACGTGGAGTACAATCAGCGCACTTATCGGGGCTCGAGCGTGTCCACCAACATCGTCGAGTCCGCAACACAGGCCTTTCTCGAAGTGATCAACCGTATCGAGCTCGCGTCGTCGTCGTCGACGGCGCGCACCCGCTTCGCGCAGGCCGCGGTGTAACCCTTTTCGGAGTTCGTCATGCCCATTCCCGCAACGAAATACATCTGGTTCAACGGCAAGCTGGTCCCCTGGGAGAAGGCGACCGTGCACGTGCTGTCGCACGCCCTGCACTACGGCTCGTCGGTGTTCGAAGGCGTGCGCGCCTACGAGACGCCGCGCGGCCCCGCGATCTTCCGCCTGAAGGACCACACGCGCCGCCTGTTCGATTCCGCCAAGATCTACCGCATCAACATCCCGTTCACCGAAGAGCAGCTCAGCCACGGCCAGCGCGAAGTCATCGCGCAGAACGGCCTGGCGCGCGGCGCGTACCTGCGCCCGGTGGCGTTCCGCGGTTACGGCGAGATCGGCGTGGTGCCGAAGATCGATCCGCCCGTCGAAGTGGCGATCGCCGCCTGGGAATGGGGCAAGTATCTCGGCGCCGCCGAGGACGAAGGCGTGGACGTCTGCGTGTCCTCGTGGCAGCGCGTCGCACCGAACACGATTCCCGCGATGGCCAAGGCCGCGGGCAACTATCTCTCGAGCCAGCTGATCGGCCTCGAGGCGAAGCGCCTCGGCTTCGTCGAAGGCATCGGCCTGTCGGCGGACGGCACCGTGAGCGAAGGCGCCGGCGAGAACCTGTTCGTCGTGAAGGACAACGTCATCTACACGCCCGGCGTCGCCCATTCGCTGCTCAATGGCATCACGCGGCACACCGTGATGACGCTCGCGAAGGACATGGGTTACGAAGTGCGCGAGATCGCGATCCCGCGCGAGATGCTGTACCTCGCGGACGAGCTTTTCTTCACGGGCACGGCGACGGAAGTCGCGGCCATCCGCTCGGTCGATGCGATCCAGATCGGCAATGGCAAGCGCGGTGCGATCACCGCGAAGATCGCCAATGCCTATTTCGCGCTCGTCCAGGGCAAGTCGGAAGACAAGCGTGGCTGGCTCGATTACGTCGACATGAATGCGCCGCGCGTCGCGGTAGCCGGCTGATCCGCAATCGGGGGCCGGCGATGCCGGCCCCCACTCTTCGAAAGGTTTATGAGTAGCTCCCCGAGAACACTGTTCCAGAAAGTCTGGGACGACCACATCGTCGTCCCCGAAACCGCCGATACCCCCGCCGTCCTGTTCATCGACCTGCACCTCACGCACGAGGTGACGACGCCGCAGGCCTACACCGAGCTGCGCAATCGCGGTCTCAGGCTGCGGCGCCCGGATCTCACGATCGCGACGATGGACCACTCCACGCCGACGCGCACCGAGCAGGTGTTCGGCAACGTGCCCATCGCCGTGGACTCGGCCGCGAAGCAGGTGAAGCAGCTCGAGATCAACACGAAGGAATTCGGTGTCGAACTGTTCGATCTGCGCGACAGCCGCCGCGGCATCGTGCACATCATCGGACCGGAGCTCGGCATCACGCAGCCCGGCAAGACCATCGTCTGCGGCGACAGCCACACGTCGACGCACGGCGCGTTCGGCGCGCTGGCGTTCGGCATCGGCACGACCGAGGTGGGTCACGTGCTCGCCACGCAGTGCCTGCTGCAGCGGAAGCCGAAGACCTTCGCCATCGAGGTGCAGGGCAAACTACCCGCCGGCGTCACCGCGAAGGACCTGATCCTCGCCATCATCGGCCGGATCGGCGTCTCGGGCGGCACCGGCTACGTGCTCGAGTATCGCGGCGAGGCGATCCGCGCGATGTCGATGGACGAACGCATGACCATCTGCAACATGTCGATCGAAGCCGGCGCGCGTGCCGGCATGATCGCCCCCGATGAAGTCACCTACGAATACCTGCGCAACACGCCGCGCGCGCCGAAGGGCGCGGACTTCGACGCGGCGGTCGCGCGCTGGCGCCGGCTGCCCACCGATGCGGGCGCCACGTTCGACCGCGTCGTCGAGATCGACGCGGCGTCGCTGGTGCCGATGGTCACGTACGGCACGCATCCCGGCATGGTCGCGCCGATCAACGGCAGCGTCCCGACCCAGGGTGATGCCGTGTTCGAGAAGGCGCTGAAGTACATGGGTCTCACCGCCGGCGAGAAGATCGGCGACGTGCCGGTGAACAATGTGTTCGTCGGCAGCTGCACGAACGGCCGCCTCTCCGACCTGCGCAACGCCGCGCGGGTCCTGCGCGGTCACAAGCTCGCGCAGGGCGTGAAGATGCTCGTGGTCCCGGGCTCGCAGGGCGTGAAACGCGCCGCCGAGGCCGAAGGTCTCGACAAGGTGTTCAAGGACGCGGGCGCCGAGTGGCGCGAGAGCGGCTGCTCGATGTGTCTCGGCATGAACGGCGATCTCGTGCCGGCCGGTCACTACTCGATCAGCACGAGCAACCGCAACTTCGAAGGCCGCCAGGGCACGGGCGCGCGCACGCTGCTCGCGTCGCCCGAGACCGCGGCCGCCTCGGCCATCCGCGGCCGCGTCACCGACCCGCGCGAATTCTCGAACAGCTGACAACATGCCCGCCGTCAAACACATCCGATCGAAGACCGTGATCATCGCGTCGAGCAACATCGACACCGACCAGATCATCCCCGCGCGTTTCCTCACGTCGACGTCGAAGGCCGGGTTCGGCAAGCACCTGTTCGCCGACTGGCGCTACGACGCCGCCGGCAATCCGAAACCCGAATTCGTGCTGAACACGCCCGCCGCGCAGGGCGCGCGCATCCTCGTCGCCGGCCGCAACATCGGCTGCGGCAGCTCGCGCGAACACGCGCCGTGGGCGCTGCAGGATTACGGCTTCGATGCCGTCGTCAGCACCGAGTTCGCCGACATCTTCCGCACCAACTGCCTCAAGAACGGCCTGCTGCCCGTGCTGGTCGACGACAAGACGCACGCCTGGTTGATCGCGAACCCGGGCGTCGAGATCGGCATCGACGTCGCGTCGACCACGCTGACGCTGCCCGATGGCACCGCGGTGCAGTTCCCGCTCGAAGGTTTCGCGAAGTACTGCCTGTTGAACGGCGTCGACGAGTTGGGTTTCCTGCTCTCGAAGGATGCCGACATCAAGGCCTACGAACGCGCGCACGGTTAGAGAGACATGAAAGCAAGAATCGCCGTCATCGCCGGTGACGGCATCGGTCCCGAGGTCGTCGCCGAAGGCGTTCGCGTGCTCGAACGCGTCGCGACGAAGTTCAAACACGAGTTCACGATGAACGCCGCACCGTTCGGCGGCGCCGCCATCGACCTGACCGGCGATCCGCTGCCGGCGGCGACGCTCGACGAATGCCTGGCCGCGGACGCCGTGTTGTTGGGCGCGATCGGCGGGCCCAAGTGGGGACCGTCCGCGAAGGTTCGGCCCGAGCAGGGTCTGCTGCGCATCCGCCGCGAGCTCGGCGTGTACGCGAACCTGCGGCCGATCAAGCTGCACCCCGCGCTGCGCGATTCGTCGGTGCTGAAGCCCGAGATCCTCGATGGCGTGGATCTCGTGTTCGTGCGCGAGCTCACCGGCGGCATCTACTTCGGCGAGAAGACGCGCACCGCGACGTCCGCCAGCGATCTGTGCACGTACACCACGGCCGAAATCGAGCGCATCACGCGCGTCGCCGGCCGCCTGGCGCAGGCGCGCCGCAAGAAGATCGTGTCGATCGACAAATCCAACGTGCTCGAGACGTCACGCCTTTGGCGCGAGGTCGCCGAACGCGTGATCAAGGCCGAGTTCCCCGACGTCGCGCTCGAACACATGCTGGTCGACTCGACCGCCATGCACCTGATCAAGCGGCCGCGCGACTTCGACGTGTTGCTCACCGAGAACATGTTCGGCGACATCCTGACCGACGAAGGCGCGATGCTCGCGAGCTCGCTGGGCGTGTTGCCGTCCGCCTCCATCGGTGACGGACGCCGTGGCCTCTACGAACCCATCCACGGTTCCGCGCCGGACATCGCCGGCAAGGGCATCGCGAACCCGGTGGGTACGGTACTGTCGGTGGCGCTGCTGCTGCGCCATTCGCTCGGACTCGAAGCCGAAGCGCTCGCGGTGGAAGCCGCGGTGTCGAAGGCCATCGACGGGGGTGCGCGCACCGCCGACATCGCCGAGACGGGCCGCCTCATCCTGACCACGCGGCAGATGGGCGACGCGATCCTCGCCGCGCTGGGCTGAGTCCCGGGTCAACGCGGCGGCAGTTTCTCCAGCTCGGTCCGCGCGTCGGACGCCGGATCGAGCGCCAACGCCTTCTCGAAATTGTCGCGCGCGAGATCGTTGCGCGACGTCGCGGCGTACGCCTTGCCCAGCGCGAGGCGCGCGGCCGCCGACGCCGGGTAGTCCACGACGTTCCGCTCCAGCGCCTTGATCGCGGACTCCCGATCGCCCGCTTCGAACAACCGGTCGCCGAGCATCGCGAGCGAGCCTTCGTTGGGCCGGTCGCCGGCGTCCGGCGCCTGTTTGAGATCCTCGTAAGCCGCGAGCGCGGCGTCGATGTCCACGGCCTTGGCGATCAGCACCAGCGTACGGCCGCCCTTGCGTTTCGTCGGCCGCACCTTCCAGTCGTAGGCATTGCCGATCGCTTCCATGTATTCGGTGCCGACCAGGAAGCCGTTCTCCGAGTTCGCCATGATGATGGCGCCCTCGCCGGTCTCGAAGTTCATGCGCAACATCGTCTGGTAGCCGCGGTCCGCGCCGTTATTCACGAATGCGCCGGGACTCTGCGGGTAGACGTAGAAGCCGAGCCCGCACTCGCCGTTGGTTGCCGGCTGCGCCGTGAGCATCTCGCGGGCGGAGGACTGGTCCAACAACCGGCCGCCGTTGCCGTGAACCGATCGCGCGACGTCGATCGCGAGGCGCGCGAGGTCGGTGGGCGTGGTCCACAGGCCCGCCGCGCCCATCTCCGGGAACACGTGCCAGCGCCCGGCGAGCATGCGGCCGTCCGCCTCGACGCCGCTGGCGGCACGCGGCTCGAGGGCGCGCGGCAAGGGCTGCGCGAAAGTGCTGTCGCGCATGCCGAGCCGGTCGAATACCGCGAGTTTCATGACCGCCGGGAATGTTTGTCCCGTCGCGTCCATCATCACGAGCTGTTCGACCGTCGTACCGCCGCCGGAGTAGTTATAGGCGGTGCCGGGCACGCGATCGACGCGCACCGGCGGTGAATTCGCGGGCGGCGTGCCGTCGAGGACCTGCGTGACGGTGGGCACCGGTTCACCGACGGCGTACCCGCCGAAACCGAACACGGTGAGACCGGCGGTGTGACTGGCGATGCGCCGCAACGTGACCTTCTGATCCCGCGTGAATTCGTTCTCGGGGACCTTCCACGACTTCAGCTTCACGTTGACGTCTTCGTCCAGTGACAGCCGCCCCTGCTGCACCAGCGCCATCATGCCGACCGCCGTCACCGACTTGCTGACCGAGCCCGCGAGGAACAACGTGCGCGGCGTGACGCGTTCGCTCGCACCCGGCGCGACGACGCCGTACGACTTCACCCAGGCGAGTCGATAGTCGTGGATCACCGCGACACTGAGCCCGGACACGCGGTTCAGCGACATCAGCTTGTCGATGGTCAACGGAATGGCTGCGTGCCCGCCGCCCGGCAGCAGCGGATTGATGCTGCGTTCGACTTCCGCCGGACCGATCGGAACTTCCTTCGCCGCCCAGCTGGCGGGCGCGGCCAGCATCGTGGCGATGGCGAGAAGCGAAGCGGCTGTCTTCATGCGGATGCTCCGGGATCAACCGGGCGGCATTCTAACAAGCGGCCGCGGACCCGGACCGCCGCCCGTCAGGGCGACGAACGGCGGCCATCGTCGGCACTAGTTAGCCCGCGGCGTCGGCCGCGGGATCAACCCAGCGCGCGGATCCCGTTCGACAGGTCGGCCAGCAGGTCCTCGGTCGACTCGATGCCGATCGACAGGCGCAGCAGCCCGTCGACGAGGCCGGCCGCGGCGCGTGCCTCGGGCGCCATCGCCGCGTGCGTCATCGTCGCCGGGTGCGCGACCAGGCTCTCCACGCCGCCCAGCGATTCCGCCAGCGAGAACAACTCGAGCGCCTCGGAGAATCTCTTCGCGCCGTCGGCGCCGCCGGCCACTTCGAGCGTGACGATCGCGCCGAAGCCGCTCTGCTGGCGCTTCGCCACGTCGTGTCCCGGGTGCGTCGCGAGCCCAGGGAAGTACACCTTCTTCACGGCGCCCTGCTTCGCCAGGAATTCCGCGACCGCCTGTGCATTGCGGCCGTGTTCGCGCAGCCGAACGTGCAGCGTGCGCAGGCCGCGCAGCGTCAGGTAGCTGTCGAACGCCGAACCCGTGAGCCCGAGGCAGTTGCCCCACCAGCCCACCTGCTCGGCCAGCTCCTTCGTCTTCGAGATCACCGCGCCGCCGACGACGTCGCTGTGGCCGTTGATGTACTTCGTGGTCGAGTGCACGACGATGTCGGCGCCCAGCTCGAGCGGCCGCTGCCAGCCCGGCGACAGGAACGTGTTGTCGGCGATGACGATGGCGCCGATCGCGTGAGAACGCCTGGCGATGTCCGCGATGTCGGTGATGCGCAGCAACGGATTGCTCGGCGTCTCGATCCACACCAGCGCGGCCGGCTTCGACAACGCCGCATCCACCGCGGCCCTGTTGCCGAAGTCCACGAAGTCGACCTTCAGCTCGCCGCGCTTGTTCCACGCGGTGAACAGGCGGAACGTGCCACCGTAGCAATCGTGCGGTACGACGACGCGCGAACCGACCGGCACCAGGTGACCGACCACCGTGATCGCGCCCATGCCCGACCCCGTGATGCACGCGCCCGCGCCGCCTTCGAGATCGGCCAGCGCCTCGCCCAGGAGATCGCGCGTCGGGTTGCCCGAGCGGCTGTAGTCGTACTTGCGCTTGTCGCCGAAGCCGCGGAACGCGTAGGTGGAGGACAGGTGCAGCGGCGGCACCACGGCGCCGGTCACGTCACAACTTTCGAGGCCGGCGCGCACGGCGCGGGTGTCGAGGGTCAGCTTGCTCATTGTTTTCGTTTCTCAGGAATTCAGGGCGTTGGCGAAGATGGGCGCGAGGCGACGGTTCTCCTTGAGGAACGCGTCGTGTCCGTACACCGAGGAGATCTCGTGCAGCTCGGCGTTCGGCAGCCGCGCGACCATGGCGCGCATGTCGCCCAGCGGCACGAGCTGGTCCTCGCGCACGGCGATCGCGGTGACGGGCGCGAAGATGCGGCCGGCATCGACGCGGTGCAGGTCGATCGATTCGGAGAGACACACGAAGCTCTCGGGCCGATACGTCTTCGCGTATTCGGCACCGCGCGCGAACAGGTATTCCTCGACGGGCAGCACGTGTTTGTCGTCCACCTTGCGCGCCGAGCCGGCGAAGCGGGCCGCGAACTCCTCGGGGCTGCGATACGTCGCCATCGCCAGCGCGCGCGCCAGCTCGAGACCCTGCGACGCGTTGCCCGAATCGATCGCGAACTTCACGATGCGCCGCTGCACGACGCGCCACGCCGACGCCATCGGGTGCGCGCGGTCCGCGGCGCTGATGACGATCAGGCGCGCGACGCGGTCCGGATACCGCTCGCCGAATGCCAGCGCCACCATGCCGCCGTACGACGCACCCGTGATCGCGCGCAGGCTCGAGATGCCGAGGTGGTTGATCAGGCGCAGCAGGATCTCCGCCTGGTCGTAGGCCGAGACGGTGGGGAACGGCGCGCCGTCGCGCGGCCCGGTCGAATCGGCGCTGGCGCCGAGATAGTCGAAGCTGAGCAGGCGGAACTTCTGCGGGTCGAGCGCGAGCCCCGGGCCGACCACCTCGTGCCACCAGCCGCCGCGCGGTTCGTCGGGGATCCAGACGCGCCGGGAGGCCGAGATGCCGCCGATCGTCACGACCACCGGCGCACCCGCGGGACCCACGAGCCGCCAGGCGATCGACACCGAATCCAGCGTGCCGCCGAAGTGCAGCTTGAGCTCGCCGGGAATGGCCAGCACGCCTTCGCGGACCTGGATGCCGGCGGCGCCGTCATCGGCGGCGGCGTGCAGGGAGACGAGTTTGTTGTCGTTGCTCATCGAATGCTCCACTCATCAGCACCCGGTATGAGCCCGCCGCGTCGATACGCGGCTCCCGTGACCCTGTTCGGGCGACGAGGCGGCTCATCTGTCGACGCTGTCGCGTCGCAGGAGTTGGCACCTTTCCGCTTGGCGGCGGTTGCCCCGGCTTCTTCGGGCCTAGTCCCTCAGCCGGTCTCGATGAGTGGCGCGGATTCTATGAGGCGCGGCCCCCGCTCCGCAAGCTTTTCCCTTGCTTTCGTGAGGCATTTCGGGTTGAATGCGCCACCGTATTAACGCGTTAGTACATTGAGACATGAAGCAGCACCGCAACGTCACGGCCCGCCAGGAGGCGCTCTCGGAGCGCAGCCTGTTTGCCGCCGTTCTGACGCTGAAGTCGGTCGACGAGTGCCGCGCGTTCTTCCGCGACCTGTGCACACCGGCCGAGCTGCAGGCCATGTCCGATCGCTGGGCCGTCGTGGACTGGCTGCAGAAAGGCCTGCCGTACCGCGAGATCCACCGCCTGACCGGCGTCAGCGTCACGACCATCGGCCGGGTCGCGCGTTGTCTCGCCGACGGCAACGGCGGCTACCAGATCGCCGTGACGCGCCAGCAGCGCCACGCCTGATTTCCTCCCGCACGGGCCCGCGCCGTGCGCCAACCAGACCTCACTCATGACACCCATTCCTTCCGCTTCCGACAAAGACCAGCGCCTCAAGCTCGCCGTGCAGAAATCCGGCCGCCTCACCGATCACTCGCTCGAGCTGCTGAAGAGCTGCGGCCTCAAGCTCTCGCGCGGCCGCGACCAGCTGATGGGCTTCGGCGAGAACATGCCGCTCGACGTGCTGTTCGTGCGCGACGACGACATCCCCGATCTCGTGCAGGAAGACGTCTGCGATCTCGGCCTCGTCGGCCGCAACGTGCTCGAGGAAAAACGCCTCGAGATGATCTCGCGCGGCCACACCCCGAATTTCAAGGAGCTGCGCCCGCTCGAATACGGCCGCTGCCGCCTGTCGCTGGCGATCCCGGAGGGTTTCAGCTACGAAGGCCCGCGCTCGCTCGCCGGCAAACGCATCGCGACCACCTACCCGTTCACGCTGGAACGCTGGCTGACGGAACGCAACGTCAACGCGGACATCGTCACGCTGTCGGGCGCCGTGGAGATCGCGCCGCGGCTCGGCCGCGCGGACGTCATCTGCGATCTCGTGTCGACCGGCTCGACGCTGCAGGCCAACCACCTGAAGGAAGTCGAGACGGTTCTCGAGAGCCAGGCGCTGCTGATCCGCACGCCGGTCGAATTGTCGCCGGCGAAACAGGAATGGGTAGATAGGCTGCTGCTGCGCATCGACGGCGTCCAGCAGGTGCGCGAGAGCAAGTACATCATGCTGCACGCGTCGCGCGCCGCGCTGCCCGAGATCCGCCGCCTGCTGCCCGGCAGCGAATCGCCGACGATCATCCCGCTCGACGGTCCCGGGGACCGCGTCGCGATCCACGCGGTGTGCCGCGAGAACGTGTTCTGGGAAACGCTCGAGAGCCTGAAGAAGGCCGGCGCCAGCGCGCTGCTGGTGCTGCCCGTCGAGAAGATGCTGGCCTGATGCAGACGCTCGACTGGCAAACCGCTTCCGTCGACGCCCGGCGCGCCGCGCTGGCGCGTCCGGCCGCGGAAACGCGCGCCGAGGTGTTCGCGCAGGCCGCCGAGGTCATCGCGGCCGTGCGCGCCGGCGGTGACGCCGCCGTCCAGCGCTTCACGCAGAAATTCGGCGGCCCGGCGCTGACCGACCTGCGCGTGAGCGCGGCCGAGTTCCGCGACGCGCGCGCCGCGCTGACGGCCGAACAGGTCGCCGCCATCGAGCGAGCCGTCGCCAACGTCTCGCGTTTCCACGAGGCCCAGCAATCGCCGCCGCTGGCCATCGAGACGATGCCCGGCGTCGTCTGCGAACGCGTGACGCGCGCGATCGACAGCGTCGGCCTGTACGTGCCGGCCGGTTCCGCGCCGCTGCCGTCCACCGCGATCATGCTGGCCGCACCGGCGCGCATCGCCGGTTGCCGCGCGCGCGCGATCGCCAGCCCGCCGGGGCCCGACGGCCGCGTGCACGCCGCGGTGCTGGTCGCCGCCGGGCTGTGCGGCGTCGATACCGTCTACAAGATGGGCGGCGCGCAGGCGATCGCCGCCTTCGCCTTCGGCACGGAGTCCGTGCGCAAGGTCGACAAGATCTTCGGACCCGGCAGCGCCTGGGTCACCGCCGCGAAACAGATCGTCGCCGCCGATCCGGCCGGCGCGGCCATCGACCTGCCGGCGGGTCCGTCGGAGGTACTGGTCATCGCCGACGACAGCGCCGACGCGCGCTTCGTCGCCGCCGACCTGCTGGCGCAGGCCGAGCACGACGTCATCGCGCAGGTGGTGCTGGTCACGACGTCGCGCGCGCTGGCTGACAAGGTGGCCACCGAGCTGGCGACGCAGACCGCGACGCTGTCCCGCCGCGACATCGTCGTGCAGTCCATGGCGGCGAGCCGCTGCATCCTCGTGCCGGATCTGACAACGGCCGTCGCCGTCTCCAACGAATACGCGCCCGAGCACCTGATCATCCAGACCCGCGAGCCGCGCGCGCTGTTGCCACAGGTGACCTGCGCGGGCTCGGTGTTCCTCGGCGCGTGGTCCCCGGAATCCATTGGCGACTACTGCTCCGGCACTAACCACGTCTTGCCGACGTTCGGCTACGCGCGCAGCTACAGTGGCGTCTCGCTGCTCGAGTACCAGAAACGGATCACCGTGCAGGAATTGACCGCGGACGGCCTGCGCGCGCTCGGCCCGACCGCCGTCACGCTCTCCGGCATGGAAGGCCTCGACGCGCACGGCAACGCCGTGAAGGTGCGGCTCGCCGCGCTCGGAGGCCGCCCGTGAGCGACATCCTCTCGCTGGCGCGTCCCGACATCCTGACGCTGAAGGCCTACTCGCACGCGAGCTGGGACCCCGCGTTCGAGCGACTGCACGCGAACGAACTGCCGTGGCGCGCGGAGACCGACCGCTCGCTGGCCGGCCTGAATCGATATCCCGAACCGCATCCGCACGAGCTCGCCGCCGCGCTGGCGGCGTTGTACGGCGTGCCCGCCGCGAACCTGCTGCCGGGCCGCGGCAGCGACGAATCCATCGACCTGCTGGTGCGCGCGTTCTGCCGCGCCGGCGTCGACAACGTGATCGTCTGCCCGCCGACGTTCGGCATGTACGCCGTCGCCGCGCGCATCCAGGGCGCCGCCGTGCGCGACGTGCCGCTGCGCAAGGATCGCGGCTACGCGCTGGACGCCGAAGCCGTGCTCGCCGCCTGCGATGCCAACACGAAGATCGTGTTCCTCTGCTCGCCCAACAATCCGACCGGCAACGCGATGGAACCGGCGGCGGTCGCCAGGCTTCTCGAGGCGCTCGCAACACGCGCACTGGTGGTCGTCGACGAGGCGTACATCGAGTTCTCCGGCGACGTCTCGCTCGGCGGTTCGCTGTCGAAGCATCCGAACCTCGTCGTGCTGCGCACCTTGTCGAAGGCATTCGGCCTGGCCGGCGCGCGCGTGGGTTCGCTGATCGCCTCCGCGCCGATCGTGCAGCTGCTCGGCAAGGTCATCCCGCCGTATTCGATCCCGCAGTTGACGATCGAAGCCGTGCTCGCGACGCTCGCGCCCGCGCAGGTGGTCGTGCAGCGCGAACGCGTCGCGCAGGTGCGCGCGGAGCGCGAGCGCGTGGCCGCGGCCCTGGCGGGCAAGTCGTCGGTGCAGAAGGTCTGGCCCAGCGTCGCCAATTTCCTGCTGGTCGACTTCGCCGATCCCGACGCTACACTCGCCGCCGCACGGGATGCGAAGCTGCTGATCCGCGACATGCGCGCCGCGGCGCCGGGCAGCCTGCGCATCTCGATCGGCTCGCCCGAGCAGAACGACCGACTCATCCGGAGCATTTCGTGACGAAGATCCTGTTCGTGGACCGCGACGGCACGCTGATCGAAGAGCCGCCCGACGAGCAGGTCGACTCGCTCGAGAAGATCCGCTTCATGCCGGGCGTGTTCGCGGCGCTGCGCCAGGCGCAGTCCGCGGGTTTCAAGCTCGCGATGATCACCAACCAGGACGGGCTCGGCAGTCCGACGTTCCCGCAAGCCGCGTTCGACGTCCCGCACCAGTTCATCCTCGACGCCTTCAGCTCGCAGGGCATCGAATTCGACGCGGTGTTCGTGTGTCCGCACCGCAAGTCCGACGGCTGCGATTGCCGCAAGCCGAAGATCCGGCTCGTCGAGGGTTACGTGCGCGAGCGCGGCATGGACGTCGCCGCCAGCGCGATGGTCGGGGACCGGCCGACGGACATCGAGTTCGCCGACAACCTCGGCATCCGCGGCTATTACGTCCGTCGCCACGGCATTGATGCCGAGACCTGGCCCGCCATCCTCCGGTCGCTGACGGAGCGCAAGGCCGTGGTCAATCGCAAGACGAAGGAGACCGACATCCGCGTCGCCGTGAACCTCGACGCGACCGCGCCGGTGAAGATCGTCACCGGCATCGGCTTCTTCGACCACATGCTGGAACAGATCGCCAAGCACGGCGGCTTCTCGCTCGATCTCAACTGCGCCGGCGATCTCGAGATCGACGAACACCACACGGTCGAGGACTGCGCGCTGGCGCTCGGCGAAGCGCTGCGCGTCGCGCTGGGCGACAAGGTCGGCATCGCGCGTTACGGCTTCGTGCTGCCGATGGACGAGGCGCAGGTGCGCGTCGCCATCGATCTCTCGGGCCGCGCCTACGGCGTGTTCGAAGGCAAGTTCGCGCGCGAGGCCGTCGGTGGCCTGCCGACCGAGCTGGTGCCGCATTTCTTCAAGTCGCTGGCCGAGAGCCTGAAGGCGGCCGTGCACGTGACCATCACCGGCGAGAACACGCACCACATGATCGAGGCCTGCTTCAAGGGCACCGGCCGCGCGTTGCGCCAGGCGTTCCGGCGCGAGGGCGCGGAGCTGCCGTCGACGAAGGGCGTGTTGTGAGCGTCGCTATTATCGACAGCGGCGGGGCGAACATCGCCAGCCTGCGCGCGGCGCTGGGCCGGCTCGGCGCCGATTCCGTCGTCACGACCGATCACGAGGTGATCCGCCGCGCGCCGCGCGTGCTGCTGCCCGGCGTCGGCAACGCGCACAGCGCGATGGCCAAGCTGCGCGGTGCCGGCCTCGATCGATTGATCCCGGCGCTCAAACAACCCTTGTTGGGCATCTGCCTCGGCATGCAGATCCTGTTCGAACGCTCCGCGGAAGGTCCCGCGGCCTGTCTCGGCGTGATCCCCGGCGCGATCGACAAGCTCGAGAGCGCGCCCGGCAAGCCGGTGCCGCACATGGGCTGGAACCAGTTCACGCAGGTGCGGCCGGACGCGCTGCTCGACGGCGTCACGAGCCTCGACCACGTGTACTTCGTGCACAGCTTCGCCGCGCCAACCTCGAGCGCCACCGTCGCGATCACCGACTACGGCGTGGCGTTCACCGCGGTCGCGCGCCGCGACAATTTCTGCGGCACGCAATTCCACCCGGAACGGTCCGGCGTGGTCGGCGCGCGCATCCTCGCCAATTTTCTGAAAGAACCGGTCTGAAAGAACCACCATGATCCTCATTCCCTCCATCGATCTGCGCAACGGCCGCTGCGTGCGCCTGCTCAAGGGCAACTTCGACCAGGAGACGCGCTACGACCTCGAACCGCACGAGCTGCTGCTGCGGTATCGCTCGCTGGGCGCGTCGTGGCTGCACGTCGTCGACCTCGACGGCGCGAAGGACGGCAAGCTCGCGAACCGCAGCGTCATCGTGCGGCTCGCATCGTCGCGCGCGCTGAAGATCCAGGTGGGTGGCGGGGTGCGTTCCACCGCCGTCGTCGACGACCTGCTGCGCAATGGCATCGATCGCGTGATCGTCGGCAGCGCCGCGGTCGAAGCGCCGGCCGAGGTGCAGGGCTGGCTCAAGAAATACGGCCCCGAGAAGATCGGCCTCGCCTTCGACATCCGCCACGACGCCGGCGGCGTGCCGCGCGTGCTGACGCGCGGCTGGACGAAGGAGACGAAGCTCTCGCTTTGGGAGGCGATCGACTCCTATCTACCGTATGGGCTGAAACACGTGTTGTGCACCGACGCCGAGCTCGACGGTGCCCTCGCCGGCCCCGCCGTGAAGTTGTACGAAGACGGCGTGAAGCGGTATCCGCAGATCGCCTGGCAGGCCTCGGGCGGCGTGCGCTCGGCCGCCGACCTCGCCGCCCTGGCCGCCATCGGCAGCGCCGCCGCGATCAGCGGCAAGGCGTTGCTGGACGAACTGATCAAACCTTCGGAGCTACTGCCATTCTTGCCAAACGCATCATCCCCTGCCTCGACGTCCGCGACGGCCAGGTCGTAAAAGGGATCCGCTTCCGCGATCACCAGATCGTGGGCGACATCCTGGTGCTCGCGGAGCGCTACCGCAACGAAGGCGCGGACGAGGTCGTGTTCTACGACATCACCGCCAGCCCCGAGGGCCGCAGCGTCGATCGCGCCTGGGTGCGCCGCGTCGCGCAGGTGCTCGACATCCCGTTCTGCGTCGCCGGCGGCATCCGCTCGGTCGAGGACGCGGAAGCCGTGCTGAACGAAGGCGCGGAGAAGATCTCGATCAACTCGCCGGCCATCGCGAATCCGGGCTTGATCGAAGAGCTGGCGGCGCGCTTCGGCTCGCAATGCGTGGTCATCGGCATCGACAGCGCGAACACCGGCGATGGCTACCACGTCTATCAATTCACCGGCGATCCGAACCGCTCGCGCGACACGCGCCGCGACACGTTGAGCTGGGTGAAGGAAGTGCAGGACCGCGGCGCCGGCGAGATCGTGCTGAACTGCATGACCAGCGACGGCGTGCGCCGCGGCTACGACGTCGCACAATTGAAAGCGGTGCGCGAGATCTGCAACGTCCCGCTGGTCGCGTCCGGTGGCGCCGGCGCGCCGGAACATTTCGTCGACGTGTTCAACAAGGCCGGCGTCGATGCGGCGCTGGCCGCGAGCGTGTTCCACTCCGGCTCGCTGCTGATCCCGGATCTCAAGACGACACTGGCCGCGTCCGGCATCGAGGTGCGGTTGTGAGCGTGGATCCGGGCAAGGTCGACTTCGGCAAGTCGGACGGACTGGTGCCCGCCATCGTCCAGGATGCCGACACGGGTGCCGTGCTGATGCTCGCGTACATGAATCGCGAGGCGCTCGAGCAGACGCTGGCGCGCAAGCGCGCCGTGTTCTTCAGCCGCAGCAAGCAGCGCCTCTGGGAGAAAGGCGAGACCACCGGCCACACGCTCGACGTCGTCGACGTCGCGCTGGATTGCGATGCCGACACCCTGCTGATCACCGCCCGGCCGCGCGGCCCGGCCTGCCACAACGGCACCCTCACCTGCTTCGGCGACGAACCGCGCGCGGCCGCGACGCCGATCGCGTTCCTCGCGACCCTGGAATCCGTGATCGCGCAACGCGCCACGGACAAGCCGGAGGCGAGTTACACCGCGAAGCTGCTCGGCAAGGGCATCAACAAGGTGGCGCAGAAGGTCGGCGAGGAAGGCGTCGAGACGGCGCTGGCCGGCGTCGCCGAGTCGGATGACAAACTGGCCGAGGAATCCGCGGACCTGCTGTTCCACCTGCTGATCCTGCTGCGGGCGCGCAACGTGCCGCTGGCGCGCGTCGTCGAGACGCTGAAGGCGCGCCACGCGAAGTAGTTCGACCCGGTACACTCCCGGCACATCCGCCGGCGACGTGGGAGTCGGGATGAAGAAGTGGATCGTCTCGCTGTCGATCGCGCTGCTCGCCAGCATCGCGACCGGGGCCTGGTTGTGGTCGGAGCTGCGCAGCGAACGCGCGCGGAACGCCGGGCTCGCGGCGCGGCTGGCATCCTCGATCGTCGCGTCTCCCGATCCCGCCGACGCCGCGCCCGCCAGCGCCGCGGCCGCGAAAGTCTCGCCCGCCGCCCCGGCGGCAACTCCTCTTCCTGCGGCTCCCACCACCGCGGCCGCGATCGCCGCGGGCAGTCGCGGCGACTGGGAAGCCGCGCAGGCACGCCTGCTGCGCGATCCGAGATTCCGCGAAGCACGGCGCGTGCAGCAGCGCCTGGCGCTCGCGCCGCGGCATGCCAATCTCGTCCGCCTGCTGGGGCTGACACCGGCGCAGGCGGACGCCGTGATCGACCTACAGCTCGACCAGGAAGCCCGCGTTGCCGACGTCTATAAGGTGGACGTCAACACGGACGAGGCGCGCTACGACCGCCGCGCGAAACTCGAAGCGCTCGATCTGTCGCACCAGTCCGAACTGCGCGCGCTGCTGGGCGAAGACGCCCGCGCAAAGCTCGAGACCTACATGGAGAGCCGTCCGAGCCGCATGCAGGTCGACCGGTTCCGCGCGGATCTCACCGAGGCGAACGCGCTGCGCGACGACCAGGTCGAACCGCTGATCGCCGCGCTGCAGGTCGAGCGCAACCGCATGCAGGACGATCTGCAGGACTACAGTGACACACTGACGTGGAGTGGCGACCAGGGCGACAGCTGGCGCCGCTATTCCGAGCGGCAGGCCGAGCTGTGGAAGGCGATGAACGGCCGCATGCACTCGTCGGCGTCGAGCATCCTCACGAACGCACAGCTCGACGCTCTCGATGACCTGCTGGCGCGCGACTACGCGCGCTTCGAGGCGCAGCAGCGCGTGAACCGGCTGCAGTCGAAACTGGAGTCGGCCAGCGCGGCGACGCCGGCCAACTAGATCAGCAGCTCTTCCGCCGGCGCGCGCAGGTTGTAATTGGACGCCATCGCGCGGCCGTACGCGCCCGCGGTCGCGATCAGCAGGACGTCACCCGACGCACACTCCGGCAGCAACCGGTCGTGGCCGAGGAAATCCGAGCTCTCGCAGATCGGCCCGACCACGTTCGACGCCAGGTTCGCCGGCTCGTCGTAGCGGCTCAGGTTCACGATGTCGTGATGCGCGCCGTACAGCGCCGGGCGGATCAGCGAGTTCATGCCCGTGGCGACACCCACGTAACGGATGCCGCTCTTCACCTTGGTCTGCGTGACCCGCGCCAGCAACACGCCGGCGTTCGCGACGAAATAGCGGCCCGGCTCGATCCACAGGTCGACACCCGGGATCGCGGCCTTCACCTTCGCCAGCGCCGCGTCGAGACGTGCGAGATCCAGCTCGCGTCCTTCGACGCGATCCGGCACGCCGAGCCCGCCGCCGACGTCGATCGTCTTCACATCGGGGAAACGCTTCACGAGACCGACCAGCACCGAACCCACCTGCGTCCAGTTGTCGACGTCGAACACGCCGCTGCCGGCATGCGCATGCAGGCCCGCGATCGTCACGCCGCCGGCCTTCGCCAGCCGCGCGACTTCGTCGAGCTCCTCGACCGGGATGCCGAACTTCGACTGTGCACCGGCCGTCTTCACGTGATGGTGATGGCCACGACCGATGCCGGTGTCGATGCGCAGGAACACCTTCTGGCCCTTGAACGCATCGAGCCAGTTCTGCAGCACGAACAGGTTGTCGATCGTCACGTGGACGCCGAGCTTCAGTCCGGCTTCGTACTCCGCGCGCGGCGCGAAGTTCGGCGTGAAGAGGATGCGGTCGGGTGTCAGGCCCGGCACCACCTTCAGCACGTGCTCGATCTCCGCCAGCGACACGCAGTCGAAGCCCACGCCGGCCCTGGCGATGGTGCGCAGGATGTCGGGATGCGGATTCGCCTTCAGCGCGTACAGCGCGCGCGAGATCGACTGCAGCGAGCCCACCGACTTCGCCGCGGACTCCACCTGCGCGAGGTCGTAGACGTAGGCGCTGTCACGCTTCGACAGCACGCCCAACAACGCATCCCGCTTCTCTGCCCACCAGGGTGCGTGACGGCTCACCGTCGCGGACGGCTGGTTGAACAGCTGCTCCCACGTCGGCCCCATGACGAGATCGCCCGGCAGCGGACGGATCAACAGATCGTGAAGTTGCTCGACGAGGCGATCGCCCTGGTTCTCGTCGACGACGAACGTGAAGTTCAGGTCGTTCGCGGCCTGGGAGATCAGGTACACCTTCTGCTCTTCGAACAGCGCCAGCGCTTCGCCGAGCTTGTGCAGGATCGCGCGGATGTTGCGGCCGACCAGCGAGACGCTGGCGCAGGGCCCGATCACGCGCACCGCGGACAGCTTCGACAGGTCGCGCTGCAGCTTGCCCAGCAGCTCTCCGTCCAGCGTGTTCGCGGCCGGGTCGAGAGATACGGTGACGTTCGTCTCCGACGTCGACACCAGGTCCACGGACATGCCGTGTTCCTTGAACGTCGCGAACACGTCGGCCAGGAAGCCGACCTGGTGCCACATGCCCGGGCTGTCGAGCGAGATCAGCGTGATGCCCTTGCGGTTGCAGACGGCCTTCACCTGCGCGCCCGGCGCGGACTCGCCCGTGATCAGCGTGCCTTCGACGTCCGGCGTCTGTGTCGCGAGCACATATAAAGGTATCTGGTACTGGCGCGCCGGCAGCAGGCAGCGCGGGTGCAGCACCTTCGCGCCGCTGGTCGCGATCTCCTGCGCTTCGTCGTAATGCAGCGCGCGGATCAGGCGCGCGGTCGGCGTGGCGCGCGGATTCGCGCTGAACATGCCGGGCACGTCGGTCCAGATCTCGATCTGCTTGGCGCGGATCTTCGCGCCGAGATACGCGGCCGACGTGTCCGAGCCGCCGCGACCCAGCAGGCAGGTGTTGCCTTCGCTGTCGCGCGCGATGAAACCCTGCGTGATGACCACCGGCGTCGACGCGTCGAGCGTCGCTTCGAGCTTCGCGTCCGGCGCGAACGAACACGTGGCCGACAACACGGACGCCTTCGCCGACGCGCCGCGGTCTTCCGCGAGCAGCATGTCGCGCGCGTCCATCCACGTGACGTCGACGCCCTGCGACTTCAGGAACCGCGAGCCGATCTCGGTGGCCATCAGCTCGCCGTTCGACATCACCCGCGCGCGCGTGCGATCGGAGAGCTCGCGGACGAGCGCGATGCCGTTCGCCATCTGGCGCAGCTCGTCGAAGTACCCCTGCAGCTGCGGGCTGACGCCCACGCCGAGGTCGGTCGTCAGCTGGCGGTGGCGATCCTCGATCGCCTTCAGCGCCTCGTCGGGATTGCCGGCCTGCGCGGCGGCCAGCAGCTTCTCCAGCATGTCGGTGATCTTCGTGATCGCGGAATGGACCACGAGCACGCGATGGCCGGTTTGCAGACGGCGGTGGACGACCAGGGCGATGTTTCGCCAATTGGCGAGCGTGGAGACGCTGGTGCCGCCGAACTTGACGACAACCCAGCGCGACGCGGAGCGCGCGGACATACGTTGATTGACCTCGTCGCGCTCGCGCGCGAACTCACTACTTCAGGGGAAACGAGTCCTTACTGCTCGTCTTCTTCGAACGCGTCTTTCAGATCTTTCTCGAGACGACGATCGGCCAGGACTTCTTCGAGACGGCTCCACGCGGCTTTGCCTCGTTTGGGCGCGCCGGGCTGCGGACGCACCCGACGATCCACCTTGTCGAGCATGTTGTCGTAGACGGTGTTGTCTTCCGCCTCGGCGAGGAACTCTTCGTCTAGATCGAAGCTTTCGTTATCCCGTTCGGACATCGTTTATTCGCTGAAAAGACTATTCAAAACAGTGAGTTGCATACCCGGAGGGCAGGCAATGAGGCTGCGAACCATAGCAGATTCCGGCTTTGTTTCAACTGCGCCGGAATTGCGCGGTCGCGCCGCCGGGAACGGCCGAAATGGGCGCCCCGACCCCGAGGTTCAAGCCCTGGGCGGCGCTGCCGCGCGCCCGGGCGACCTCCAGGACCTCGAACGAATTGATGAGGCCGACATATTCCCCGGCCTGGGCATCGCCATAGGTGCGCCGCAGGGGCAGCAACAGCCCGCCGATCAACGCCGTCGGCATGTCGAGCGCGACCACGGCCGGCGCCTCGATGTTCGAGATGAGGTTGCCGAACCGGTCGACGGCGACGATGACGCCCTCGATGCCGCCGTCCGCGCGCGGCTGCGTGTGCGGCCAGCCGGTGGCGTTCAACGTGGTGATCTCGGTGCCGATGTCGAGCGGGTTGCAACGGTTCGACGCCAGCGCCGCCGCCAGCGGCGCGAAGATGTCGCGACCATGGAACGTGGCGCTGACGTCGCTGACGCCGTACTTCACCAGCTTGGCGTTCTCGACGCGGATGATGCGATCGACGCGGCCGCGCGCGGCCAGCGGCGCGAGCAGCCCGTTGTCAGGAGCTAACAGCGCCTGGTCGCCGGCCAGCACCACGACGAGGTCGCGCGGCGTTCCGACACCGGGATCGACGACCGCCACGTGCAACGTGCCGGCCGGGAAATAACGCAGCGCGCGCGACAGCCAGAACCCGGCTTCGATCGGCTGGAAGGCGCTGACCTCGTGCGCCATGTCGACGAAGCGCAGCTCGGCGGCGTGCGCCAGCATCACGCCCTTCATGATGCCGACGAACGGTTCACGCAGGCCGAAGTCGGTGGTTAGCGTGACGAGGCCATTGGCGCGAAATCCAGCCATGGGAACCTCCTGTAGACTGCGCGACCATGTCGACAACCGCCGCCGCTGTCAATCAGCCCGCCTCTCCCGCCGCCGCCGTTTCCACCTTCACGCTCGCCCTGCTCTGCGCCTGCTTCGTGTTGAGCGGCTTCGCGGCGTTGATCTATCAGACCGCGTGGATGCGCCAGTTCGCGATCGTGTTCGGCACGTCCGAGCTCGCCGTGGCGACGGTGCTCGCGGCCTACATGGCCGGCCTCGCGCTGGGCGCGTGGCTCGCGGAGCGATTCCTGCCGCGCGTCGACCGGCCGGTGATGACGTACGCGTTGCTCGAGCTCGGCATCGCGGCCGGCGCGGTGCTTGCGGTGCCTGCCCTTCTCTTTGTATCGACGCTGGGGCTGCAGGCGCTGTTCGGCGGACAGGCGTCGCCGCCCTCGAGCGACCACGCGGCCACCACTCTTTTCTATCTGCTCAGCGCCTTCGTGGCGCTGGCGCTGCCGACCACGCTGATGGGCGCGACGCTGCCGCTGCTGGCGCGCTACGCGGTGTCCGAGGAAAAGCAGATCGGCCGGCGCATCGGCGCGCTGTACGCGATGAACACGGCCGGCGCCGTCGCGGGCGCGCTGGTCACGGCGTTCGTGCTGCTGCCGATGCTGGGCCTCAGCCACACAACGTATTTCGCGGCCGCGGTCAACGCGCTGGTGTTCATTCTCGCGGTGATGCTCGCGAAGCGCGTACCGTATACACCGCCACCGAAGGGCTACGAACTCGACGGGCCGGCGTGGCGACTGTCGATGCCGAAGCCCGTGCGCACGCAAACCTTCCGCGACCTGCCCGGTCCGGCGTGGGTGCTGCCGCTGATGCTTGCGGCCGGCGCCGTCGCGTTCTTCCAGGAAGTCTTGTGGAGCCGGATGTTCGCGCACGTGATGGGCAGCAGCATCTACGCGTTCGGCGTGATGGTCGCGAGCTTCCTCACCGGCATCGCGCTGGGCGGCGGCCTCGGCGCGGCCGTCGCGCGCAGCCGCGAGACCGCCGCGGCGGCGCTGGGCGCCGCGCTGATCGTCGCGGCGTTCGCGGCCGGCGTCGCGTACCTGAAGCTCGAGAGCCTGCTGCCGGGCTCGGCCGGCCTGATGAAGAACGTGCGGGCCATCGCCGGCGTCGAGTTGCCGATGAACGCGCTGCTGGCCGGCCTGCTGCTGCTGCCGATGACCGTGGCCATCGGCATGACCTATCCACTCGCGGTGCGCGTGCTGGCGAACGACGCCGCCGACGCGGCGCCGGCGAGCGCGCGCGTCTACGCCTGGAACACGGTGGGTGCGATCGTCGGCTCGCTGGCAGCGGGCTTCGTGCTGATCCCGGCGCTGAAATACGAAGGCGCGATCCGTGTCGCCGTCTGGGCCAGTGCCGCGCTCGGCGTCGCCGCGTTGTGGCTGGTCGCGCGCGTGAACCGGCCGTTTGCCGCCGTCGCCACGCTGCTCGCGCTCGTCACGCTCGGTTTCCAGCCGCAGCCGCCGATGAAGCTGCTGGTCACGTCGCCGATGAACGTCGGCACGACCGGCCGCGTGTTGTCGTACGACATCGGGCGCAGCGCCAGCGTCGTGATGTTGTCGAAGGACGGCGAGCTCGAGCTGCGCACGAACGGGCTGCCCGAGGCCATCATGGACGGCACCGGCTCGCTGCCGCGATTCAGCGGCGAATACTGGCTGACGCCGATCGCCGCGATCGCGCGACCCGCGGCGCGCGACATGCTGGTGGTCGGTTTCGGCGGCGGCGTGGTCATCGAGAACGTCCCGCCGTCGATCGAGCGCGTCGACGTCATCGAGCTGGAGCCCAAGGTCATCGAGGCGAACGCGAAGTCGGTCGCGCTGCGCCGGCGCAATCCGCTCGGCGACTCGCGCGTCAACATCGTCCTCAACGACGCGCGCGGCGCGTTGCAGCTCACCCGCAAGAAGTACGACGCGATCGTCTCGCAACCGTCGCATCCCTGGACCGCCGGCGCCTCGCACCTGTACACACGCGAGTTCATGCAGCTCGCGCACGAGCACCTGAATCCGGACGGCGTGTTCGTGCAGTGGATGAATGTGATCTTCATGGACGCCGACGTGCTGCGCTCGCTGACTGCGACGCTGCTCGACGTCTATAAAGAGGTGCGCGTCTACCGGCCGGACCCCAACACGCTGCTGCTGCTCGCCAGCGATGCGCCGCTGAACCTCGAAACCAACCTGGCCACCACCGGCGAGCCGTTGCGCAGCGCGCCGCTGCACTACCAGCGCTTCGGCATCAACAACGCCGAGGACCTCGTCTCCGCGCTGTATCTAGACACGGCCGGCGCGCGCCGCTTCGCCGCCGACGCTCCCATCATCACCGACGACGACAACCGCATGGCGACGTCGAGCGTCTACGAACGCAGCCTCGGCCTGAACGGCGACAGCAGCGGGCGGCTGCTGGCCGGCGAGGATCCGCTGCGCGCGGCCGATTCGTTCGTGTACCGCGACCTGCGCACGCAGCTGGATTTCCCGTACATCGCGCGCCGCACCGGCGTCTTCTCGCTGCTCGACCCGAGCCTCGCCGACCGCGTCGGCGCCATGGCCTCGAACCTCGGCGACGAGGCCGACGCCGATTACGTGAAAGGGTTCTGGTACCGCACGCGCGGACAGAACGCGCGCGCCGCCGAGAGCCTGCGGCTGAGCATCGACGAACATCCCGGCGACGCGCGGCTGCGCGCGGAATTCCTCGGGCCCTGGCTGCCGCAGATCGTCCAGGGCAACGCGCCGCCGGAGATCGCCGAGGTGGCCGCGGGCCTCGATGCGCGCGGCAAATTCCTCGTGGACACGTTGAAGCTCGCGGCGAAGTCCGAGTGGTTGCAGGTGGCGCGCGCCGACGAACAACTCGCGACGATTGCCTGGACGGACGAGTGGTTCGCCGAAGCCAACGACCTGCGCATCAACTGGCGCGTGCGCGTGACGAACCCGGCGCAGCAGGCGCACTACGCCGAAGAGGCGTTGCGCATGATCGACCGCGTCTGCCTGCTGAATCCGACGCTGGGGTTGTACGGCTACCGCGTGCGCGCCGGCTTCGCGATGCAGCGGCCGGACATCGTGCTGGAGTCCGTGGCCAGCTACTCGAAGTTCGCGGCGGCGCTGGTGCGCTCGCGCGTGAAGACCGTGGAGACGTTGCGCTCGGACCAGAAGGCCCTCACGGCCATCCTCGACGACGCCGCGAAGCTGTCCGGCGTCGATGCAGCCCGGCTCGGCGAAGTGCGCGGCGCGGTCGCCGACCTGGCGAAGATCGGCTAGCTACTGCGCCGGCGCCGGCGGAGCGGCCGGCGGCACGCCGCCCGCGGGCGCGCCTGCCGTGACGACCGGTGCCGTGGCGACCGGTGCCGTCGCGAGCGTGGCCGCCGGGACGTCGTCGAGATCCACTTCCAGGCCGATCGTCTGCGGCATGCCGGTCGCGTTCTTCAGCTCCGCCATCACGAAGTCCCAGTGGATCGCCGCGGGCGTTTCGCCCAGCGCGGCATTCGCCATCGCGTAGAACTGTTCGATGTCGACGGCGGCCTGCTGCCCCTCCTCGTCCACCGGCGGATGCACCTCGAGCCAGACCTTGCCGTCGACGCGCGCGACCTTCACGGGCTCGTTGATCAGCCACACGGGCGTATTCACCGGCACCTTCGGAAACAGCGCTTCGATGTCCTCCGGATACATGCGGATGCAGCCGTGCGTGATCGCCATGCCGACGGCGATGGGGTTGTTCGTGCCGTGGATCAGATAGGCGCCGGGATGGATGTCGAGGCGCATCGCATACAGGCCCAGCGGATTGTCGGGGCCCGACTTCACGATCGCCGGCAGCGGATCGCCGCGTTCCGCATGTTCCTTGCGCACGGACTCCGGCGGCGTCCACGTCGGGTTCTTTCGCTTGTCGATGACGCGCGTCTTCCCCAGCGGGGTCGACCAGTCCATCTTGCCGATGCTGACCGGGTACGTGATGACGATCGGCGTCTCGCCCTTCTTCACCTTCGGGTAATAGTAGAGACGGTGCTCGGGCAGATTGACGACGATGCCCTCGCGCGGACCCGGCGGCAGCAGGCGCTGGCCCGGGATGACGATGGGCGTGCCTTCGCCCGGCAGCCACAGGTCGACGCCGGGGTTCGCGCGCTGGATCTCTTCGTAGCCCAAGCTGTATCGGCGGGCGAGGTCGGGCAACGTGTCGTCACCGAACGCGGTGATGACTTCCGTGTCGCCGAAGATCAGCGCGTCCGCGCTCGTCAGCGCGTAGTCCGTCGCGCCGGCCGGCGCCGCGATGAACGCGCCGGAGAAAACAGCCACCGCTGCGAAAGCCCTCGTCCGCATCCCAAAACCTCGTAACCGCTTGTATGGACACAGTCTTGCACAAATCCCTACACTCGGCCGCCGTGAATTCAGAACAACACCAGTTCCTGCGGAATTCCATCCGCACCATCCCCGATTATCCGAAGCCCGGCATCCAGTTCCGTGACATCACGACGCTGCTGCGGGATTCCCGGGCGTTCGGCCTCGCCATCGACGCGCTGGCCGAGCCGTGGCGGGACGACGTCCGGATCGACAAGGTTGCCGGCATCGAGGCGCGCGGTTTCATTCTGGGTGGAGCCGTGGCGCACCGGCTGCAGGCAGGATTCATCCCGATCCGCAAGCGCGGCAAGTTGCCGCACGAAACGGTCCGCGTCGCCTACTCGCTCGAGTACGGCGTCGACGAGATGGAGATGCACCGGGATGCGGTGAACCCAGGCGAGCGTGTGCTGCTGATCGACGACCTGATCGCGACCGGCGGCACCGCGGCCGCGGCGGCACAGCTGCTGCAGTCGGCGGGCGCGCAGGTGATGGCCGCCTGCTTCGTCATCGACCTTCCCGACGTGGGCGGAGCCGCGAAGCTGCGCGCCACCGGCATCGAGGTGCAATCGCTGCTGACGTTCTGACAATGAGGGAGGCAAGATGCTTCGGCTGTACCACTGGGAACCCAATGCGAATTCCGGCAAGCCGATGCTCACCCTCGCCGAGAAAGGCGTGCCGTTCGAGAGCCACTATCTCGACCTGCTGAAGTTCGACCAGCACCAGCCTGACTACCTGAAGGTGAACCCCGACGGCACCATTCCCGCGATGGTGCACGGTTCGAACGTGCTCACCGAGTCGACGCCGATGATGGAATACGTCGACGACCAGTTCCCCGGACCGCCGTTGAAACCCGCCGACGCGATCGAGCGCTGGCGCATGCGCTGGTGGATGCGTTTCTTCGACAGCTACTTCGCGCCGTCGCTGAGCATGATCGGCTGGGCGGTGTTCGTCGGGCCTTCGGTGCGGCACCGGCCGCGCGCGGAGCTGGAAGCGGCGATCGCGCGCATCCCGCTCGAATCGCGCCGGATCGCGTGGCGCAAGGCGATGTTCAACGAGTTCTCGGCCGAGGAGCTGGACGAGTCGCGACGCCGCGTGAGCTTCTGCACCGGCGTGCTCGAGGAACATCTCGGCAAACACGAATGGATCGCCGGCCGGACGTTTTCGCTGGGCGACATCAACGGCTTCAATCTCGGTTACGCGCTGCCGCTGTCGCAGCCCGACCGGTGCAACGACGAGAAAACGCCGCGCATCATGGAGTGGCTGCGCCGAATCTACGAACGCCCGGCGACGAAGCAGACCTGGAAGCTCGGCCGCACCGCGATGGCGGAGCGCGTGAAGTTCCTGGAGCGCGCCCATGCTTGAGCTGTGGACGTCCGAACCCAACACGTTCTTCCTGAAGCCGCTGATCGCGCTGCACGAGAAACGCGCGGCGTTCACGGCGCGGTGGATGGACACCGACGCGCTGGCGCATTTTTCCGTCGATCATGGCGGCGAGACCGAGGCGACGCTGCACCTCGAGCGCGAAGGCCCGCTGCTGAACCACGACGGCACGTGGATCTCGGGCAGTTCGTTCATGCTCGAGTATCTCGCGGAGGTGCTGCCCGGCGAGGACCTGCTGCCGTCGGGCGCGATCGACCGGTACGAGGCGCACGCCTCCGCGCAGTTCCTCGGCGCGCATCTCGGCGCGCTCGTGCCGATACTGGGCTGCGTGAAGTACCTCGCGCCGCGGCTCGCCGCGCACGACCGCGCGGACCTCGAGCGCAGACTGCTGACGGTGCAGCCGCTCGAACGGCGCAATTCGTGGCTGGCGTTGATCGATGGCACGTACACGCCGCAGATCCTCGCGACCGCGCGCGAGCGGCTGAAGCATCCCGTCGCTCGCGTCGAGAGCAGATTGGCCCGGGCCGAATGGCTCGCCGGGCCGCGTTATTCGATCGCCGACATCGATGCGTTCGCGATGTTGCGCGTGATCCCGGATCTCGCGCCGGAGCTCGTGAACGCCGCCGCGACGCCACGCCTCTGCGCGTGGCTGGCGCGCATCGAATCGCGCCCGGCCGTCGCGGCGGCGCTGGCGACGACCCGCAGTGGCAATCCGGCGCAGCACTTCGTGCCGGGCGTGGAGCCGTCGCGGTGGGGTTGAGACGGTGACGACGCTGGTCCTGGTTCCCGGGCTGGTGTGCGACGCGGCGGTGTGGCGGCATTTCGTGACGGCGCTGCACCCGAACGGCGGCGTCGCCGAAGTCGTCATCGCGGATCACCGCGCGCTCGATTCCCTCGGCGCGATGGCGGACAGGATCCTCGCGGACACGCGCGGCCCGCTGGCGATCGCCGGCCACTCCATGGGCGGACGCGTCGCGCTCGAAGCGTGGCGCCGCGCACCCGGGCGCATCACCGGCCTCGCGCTGCTGGACACCGGCACCCATCCACTCGCACCGGGCGACGCCGGCGCCCGCGAAACCGCCGGCCGCCACGAGCTGCTCGACCTCGCGCGCACACGCGGCATGGCCGCGATGGCCGAACGCTGGGTGCAGGGCATGGTGTGGAAGCCGCGGCTCGGCGACACGGCGTTGATCGACGCCGTCATCGCGATGTTCGCGCGCAGCAATGCCGACGTGTTCGCCGCGCAGATCCGCGCGTTGCTGGCGCGGCCCGACGCCGGCGCGTTGCTGCCGGGCATCCGCGTGCCGACGCTGGTGCTGTGCGGCGCCGACGACGCCTGGGCGCCCGCCGACCGGCATCGCGAGATGGCCGCGCGCATCCCCGGCGCGACGCTGACGCTGGTGCCCGACTGCGGCCACATGTGCACGATGGAACGGCCCGAGGCGGTGACGCGGGCGCTGCTCGACTGGTGCAGCTTGGTCATCCGGCACGCGCCGTCGGACGCGCGCGCGCAACTCTAGCTACCCGCATCGCCGCGTCGCGGCGCCGTCAGAACATCGTATTGTCGTTCGCCGACTTCTCCGGCACCGGCTGCACGACGTCCCAGTGCTCAACCACCTTGCCCTTCTCGAAGCGGAAGATGTCGACAACCGCCATGCCGCGATCGCCGGGCTTCATCGTCACGTGCGAGTGCACGATCGCGTAGTCGCCGTCCGCGTACGCGTGCTTGATCGTATACGTCCAGCCCGGCAGCTGCTGCAGCGCCTTGCCGAGGACTTCCACCGCCGCCTCCTTGCCGTCGGCGGCGATCGGGTTGTGCTGGATGTACTTGTCGCCGACGTAGGTGTCGAACCCTTCCTTCACCTTCTTCTGGTTGAACACCATGTCGAGGAAGGCGATGGCCTTCCGCGCGTTGGCGGCCTTGCTGATGTGCGCGCCCGCGGGCGCGGCCACCAGGCCGAGGGCGAACAACGTCGAGACGAGGATCGTGTTTTTCATGGGCTGCTCCTGCGCGCGGCCCGCGCATCGTAGCCCCGGCGGCGACACCGCGCATTGCACTCTCGGTACAGTCCGCGGCCCCTCGCAGTCGAGCCCGTCGCCGACACGAAAGCGCCTGATCGCTGCACTTCAACGGGGGTCCCATGCGATATCTCAGCGACGACGATCTGCGCAGCCTGTGTCCTGCCGAATATTCGTCGCTGGGTTCGCCGATCCCGACGCAGATGATCTCGAACGGCGAATTCACGCCGCTGCCGCAGACCGAGGACCAGCGGCGCGTGGAGCGCGAGATCGAGAAGCTCGCCGACGAGCTCGCGCCGCGTCACGGCATGAACCGCCGCCAGTTCCTGTCGAGCAGCGCCGGCCTGTCGGCCGCGTTCGTCGCGATGAACAGCGTGTTCGGTCCGCTGTTCACGGCGTCGCGCGCCGAGGCCGCGACGCCGGGCGCCGCCGAATCGCGCGCCCGCGCCCTCGCCGGCCAGTTCATCTTCGACTGCCAGACGCACTTCGTGCGCGACGACTACGGCCAGCAAGGCATCACAGGGCTCTCGCAGTTCGCGAAGCAGTTCTGGAACCCGGCGCTCGAGAACGAGAAGTCCATCGACCGCCTGAAGTTCGCGAACTACGTGAAGGAAATCTTCGTCGACAGCGACACGAAGGTCGCGCTGCTGTCCGGTTCCCCGGTCGACGACGAGTTCAACCTGTTCCTGAACAACGACCAGATCGCCGCGGCGCGCCGCTCGGTGAACGCGGTGGCGCGCTCGCGCCGCATGCTGGCGCACTCGATCATCCAGCCGATGAGCGACGGCTGGCTCGACGAGGTCGATCGCTGCATCGAGGTGATCAAGCCCGACAGCTGGAAGGGCTACACCATCGGCGATCCCATCTTCCTGACCAAGAAGGGTTCGAACTGGCGGCTCGACGACGAAAAGCGCGTCTATCCGTTCTACGAGAAATGCGTGAAGTCCGGCATCAACACGGTGTGCATCCACAAGGGACTGCTCCCGGCCGACTACGAGAAGAGCTGGCCCGAGGTGTGGAAACACGCCACGGTGTGGGATCTCGGCAAGGCCGCGAAGGACTGGCCGGGCATCACGTTCATCATCTATCACTCCGCGCTGCGGCCGTTCATCGAACTACCGGACCAGTCGCTGAAGCAATTCGAGGAGACGGGGCGCATCGACTGGGTCACCGATCTCGCCGAGATCCCGCGCAAGTTCGGCGTGAAGAACGTGCACGCCGAGCTCGGCACCTGCTTCGCGAACACCTGCGTCACACATCCGCGCCTCGCGGCGGCGATGGTCGGCACGTTGATCAAGGGACTGGGAGCGGACAAGGTGGTTTGGGGCACCGACTCCGTCTGGTACGGCTCGCCGCAGTGGCAGATCGAGGCGATGCGCCGGCTCGAGGTTCCCGAGGACATGCAGAAGAAGCACGGCTTCGCGCCGCTCGGCGCCGCCGACGGTCCGGTCAAGAGCGCAATCTTCGCGGGCAACGCCGCGAAGCACTACAAGCTCGATCCGAAGACCGCGATGAACGCGCTCGGCGGCGACGAGCTGAGCGCGATGCGCACGGCCTGGCAAGGCGATCCGTCGAACCTGCGCTACGGCTACGTCGCGTGACGGCGCCGGAGCTGCTGGCGTCGTACTGGACGATCTGCGGCGCGGCCGAGCCGCACAGCGACCACGAGTTCAGCCCGTTCTCGCTGCGCGACCGGGCAGCGTCGGCGGCCCGCGCCGGATTCAAGGGCCTGGGGCTGTGGCATGCGGATGTGGCCTGGCTGCGCGAGCGGCATTCGCTCCACGAGATGCGCGGGATCCTCCAGGACCACTGGATCGTGCACCTCGAGCTCGAGTTCCTGACCGACTGGTTCGTCGACGGCGAGAAACGCCGCGCGTCTGATGTCACGCGCCGATTGCTGCTGGAGAGCGCCGCGGCCCTGGGTGCGCGGCACATCAAGGTGGGCGACTTCTTCAAGACGCCGGTGCCCATGGCGCGGCTCGTGGAGGAGTTCGCGAAGCTGTGCCGCGAGGCGCGCGAACACGGCACGCGCATCGTGTTCGAGTTCATGCCGTTCTCGCGCATCGAGAGTCTCGACGATGCGCGCGCGCTGGTCACCGGCGCCGCGCAGCCGAACGGCGGCATCTGCGTCGATCTCTGGCACGTCGTGAAGCTCGGCATTCCGTATGCGCAGATGGCGGCGTTCCCGAAGGAATACCTGCTGTCGATCGAGCTGAACGACGGTTGGCTGCAGGCGCCGCCGGGGATGGACCTCGTCACCGAGACCACCTGCCACCGCGCGTTCTGCGGCGAAGGCCAGTTCGACGTGCGCGGCTTCGTCGCGACGATGCGAGCTGCCGGCTACGACGGACCCTGGGGCATCGAGGTGCTGAACCAGGCCGCGCGCGGCTGGGCCCTGGACGAGCTGACGTCGCGCGCCTTCCGCACCACCAACGCGATGTTCTGACACATCTCCGCGTGCAGGCGCCGGCGCGTCCGCGTATCGTCGCGCGTTTCATGTCGACCCTGCTCCTCATCCACGGCGCCTGGCACGGCGCCTGGTGCTGGTACAAGCTGACGCCGCGCCTCGAAGCCGGCGGCCGGCGCGTGCTCGCCCCCGACCTGCCGTCGATGGGCGCGGATACGACGCCGCCCGCCGTCATCACGCTCGACTACTGGGCCCGGTTCGTCGCGGACCTCGCCGAACGCGAGGCCGAGCCCGTGACGCTGGTGGCGCACAGCCGCGGCGGGGTGATCGCCAGCCGCGCGGCGGAGCTCGTGCCCGACCGCATCCGCCGGATCGTCTACGTCGCGGCCTATCTACTGCCGGCGCGCGGCACCGTCGCCACCGAGGCGCGTCGCGACAGCCATTCGCTGATCCCTGCCAACATGTTGCCGGCGGCGAGCGGCGTCACGTGCACGGTTCGCGCCGGCGTGGTCCGCGAAGCGTTCTACGGCCGCTGCCCGGACGAGGACGCCGGGTTCGCGTGCGAGCGCCTGTCGCCCGAGCCGCTGAAACCGCTGGTGACGCCGCTGGAGATCACGCCGGAACGCTTCGGCCGCGTGCCACGCGCCTATGTCGAAACGCGCTTCGACCGCGTCATCTCGCTCGCCGAGCAGCGGCGCATGCAGGCCGCGCTGCCGTGCGACCCGGTGTTCGCACTCGACGCCGACCACTCGCCGTTCCTCTCTCAGCCGGACGAACTGGCGCGGATGTTGATCTCGATCTGAATCCCGTCGGGATCGTGCACGAACAGCTGGCGCAGCGGCCGGCCGGGCACGACCGAGGCGCGGTACTTCACGCCGTGCGCGTCGAAGCTCGCGACCAGCTCGTCCCAGTTGTCCGCCGCGAAGGCGATGTGATCGACGCTGCCGCTGCCGTGGCGTTCGGCGACGACGTCCTTCAGGCGCCCGGTCGATTCGTAGCTCGCCTGGCCGGCGACGTGCACCACCGCGATGTCACCGACGTAGATCCACAACCCGTCGAAGTCGAACGGCGGCCGCGGGCCCGTGCGCAGGCCGAGCACGTCGCAATAGAAGTGGCGCGTCTTCTCGAGATCTTTCGACAGCACCATGTAGTGCTGCATCTGGGTGATGGGCATGGAAGGTCGGTGCCGGGTGGGGGATATGGGGAGTTATTGCGCCATGCGCGCGCCAACTTGGCAACAACTCCCCATATCCCCCACCCGGCACCAACCTATCCCCACACCTCGCGCGCGATATCCACGACCAGCCGCAGCTTCGCCGTCTGCTGGCTCATCTGGATGTCGTTGCCGTGGTAGCTGCTCGAGAAGCCGCACTGCGGCGACAGCGCCAGCTGCTCAAGCGGCACGTACTTCGCCGCCTCGTCGATGCGCCGCTTGATCGCATCCTTCGCTTCCAGCGCGCCGAGCTTGGTCGTGATCAACCCCAGCACGACCACCTTGCCCTTCGGCAGGAAGCGCAACGGACGGAAGTCGCCGCTGCGCTCGTCGTCGTACTCGAGGAAATAGGCGTCGACTTTCATCTCCGACAGCAATGCCTCGGCCACGGGTTCGTACCCGCCCTCCGCCGCATGCGCGCTCTTGAAGTTGCCGCGGCACAGGTGCACCGCCAGCGTCATGCCCTCCGGCTTCTGCGCCACCACGCGGTTGATGAAGTTCGCGTAGCGATGCGGCAGCTCGTTCGGATCGTCGCCGCGCGCGCGCGCCGCCTCGCGCATCTTCATGTCGCAGAGATAGGCGAGGTTCGTGTCGTCCATCTGCACGTAGCGGCAACCGGCCGCGGCCAGCGAGCGCAGCTCGTCGCCGTACGCCCGGGCGACGTCGTCGTAGAACGCTTCGAGATCCGGGTAGTCCTTCTGGCTGATGCCGGCACGGCCGCCGCGGAAATGCAGCATCGTCGGCGACGGGATCGTCACCTTCGGCGTGCGCCCCGTCTTCGACTTGAGGAACTCGAAGTCCGCGCGCTGGATGTCGCGCGAATGGCGCACCTTGCCCGTCACGCGCATCACCGGCGGCGCGAGCTCCTCGCTGCCGTCGGCCTTCACCACGATCTTCGGATCGTCCGACTGCACGCCGTCGAGCTGCTTGAGGAAATCGATGTGGAAGTACGTGCGGCGGAATTCGCCGTCGGTGATCGCCTGCAGGCCCACCTCTTCCTGCATGCGGATGACTTCCTCGATCGCCTTGTCCTCCACGGCGCGCAGCTGGGCCGCGTCTATCTGCTTGCGGGCGAACTGCTCACGGGCATCGAGCAGGTACTTGGGACGGAGGAAACTGCCGACATGATCTCCACGGGCGGGGATGACCGGATTCATCGAGACTCCTGTAATCAATGGCTTGTGTGTCCCCGCACGAATCATCAGACATTTTTGAAAGGGCCACGACGCAATCTGCGGACATGCGCGCACAGCGACTCGACTTCCCGCGCAGTTCGATGCGCGCGGCAGCGAAATCGCTCGCGCCACGTTCGCGGCCGGACACGATGCTATTCTCGCGACGCGTCGAAGGGGGACGTCACGACCATGTCGAATCAAGATCCGCGCAGCCTGCTCGCCACGGCGCCGATGAGCGGCCTGCAGATTTCCGTCTGCCTCATCACCGCCATCCTCAACGCACTCGACGGCTTCGACCTGCTCGCGATCAGCTTTGCGACGCCGGGCATCATGAAGGAGTTCCACATCGACCCGTCCGTCGGGCTCGGCGTGGTGCTGTCGATGGACCTGTGGGGCATGGCCGTCGGCTCGTTCCTGCTGGGCGGCGTCGCGGATTACATCGGGCGGCGGCGCGCGATCCTCGCGTTCCTGGTGGTGATGGCGGTCGGCATGTACTTCTGCTCGCACGCGCGCGACCTCGACGACCTGCGGCTGTGGCGCTTCCTGACGGGACTCGGCATCGGCGGCATGCTCGCCGCGATCAACGCGACGGCGGCGGAATTCTCCAACGACGGCACGCGCAAGTTCTGGGTGGGGCTTATGACGATCGGGTATCCGCTCGGCAACATCCTCGCGGCACTGATCATCGCGCCGCTGCTCAAGACGCACGACTGGCGCATCGTGTTCGAGCTCGGCGCGGCGGCGACGGCGGCGATGTTCCCGGTGGTGTGGTTCTGCGTGCCGGAGTCGGTGTCGTGGCTTTGCCGGCGTCAGCCGGCGAATGCGCTGGCGCGCATCAACGCGACGTTGCAGCGCATGGGGCACGCTGCGATCCAATCGCTGCCGACGGTCGGGGTCGGCGCGGGCAAGGCGCCGCTGGCGGACGTGTTCCGCGGCCGGTTCCTCGCACTCACGCTGCTGCTCGTGCTGGCGTACTTCGCGCACATCACGTCGTTCTATTACATCCTGAAGTGGGTGGCGCCGATCGTGTTCAAGATGGGCCACGCGCCGCCGGTGGTCGCGGACGTGTTGTTCTGGGCGAGCGTCGGCGGCGCCGTGGGTGGCGGTGTCCTCGGATTGCTGTCGCTGCGCCTGAACCTCATCCGGCTGACGGTGACGGTGCTGCTGCTCGGGATGGTGTCGATCAGCATCTTCGGCATGGGCCAGGACAGCCTCGTCGGGCTGAAGTCGATCGTCGCGATCTGCGGGTTCTTCACGAACGCGGGCATCGTGGGGTTGTACACGCTGCTGGCGCTGGCGTATCCGACGCATCTGCGCGCGACGGGGACCGGCGTCGTGATCGGTGCGGGACGCGGCGGCGCGGCGCTGGCGCCGATATTGGCGGGCTATCTATTCCAGCAGGGGTTCACGTTGCAGAGCGTGTCGGTGCTGATGGGATGCGGATCGCTGCTGGGAGCGGTGGCGCTGTTGTTCGTGAAGATCCAGAACACGTCGGAAGCGGCGGCGCCGGCCGCTATCCCAGCTTCAAAGCCTTGATGGCGTTTTCCTTGAGGATGAGAGGCTGAACCTCGGGCTTGAACCCCGCCTCCGCGAAATCCTTCATCCAGCGATCCGGCGTGATCAGCGGGAAATCGGACCCGAACAGCATCTTGTGCTTCAGCTGCGAGTTCGCGTAGCGCACGAGCTCCGGCGAAAAATACTTCGGCGACCACCCGGACAGGTCGATGTACACGTTCGGCTTGTGCAGGCACACCGACAGCGCCTCGTCCTGCCACGGCCACGACGGGTGCGCGATGATCACGGTCATGTCCGGAAAATCCGCCGCGACGTCGTCGACGTGCATCGGGTTCGAATACTTCAGCTTCAACCCGCCGCCGCCCGGCATGCCGGTCCCGATCCCCGAATGCCCGCTGTGGAAGATCGCCGGCAGCTTGTACTCGGCGATCACCTCGTAGAGCTTGTACGCAAACCGGTCGTTCGGGAAAAATCCCTGGCACGTCGGGTGGAACTTGAAGCCGCGGATGCCGCCCTCTTCGATCAGCCGCCGCGCCTCGCGCACGCCCATCTTCCCCTTGTGCGGGTCGATCGAGGCGAACGCCACCATCATGTCCGAGTTCTCGCGCGCCGCGTCGATCACTTCCTGGTTCGGGATCCGCCGCACACCCATCTCGAACTCGGTGTCGACCGTGAACATCACGAGGCCGATCTTGCGCTCGCGGTAGTACGCCACAGTCTCCGGGATCGTCTTGCGCTTGTCCGCCTTGAAATACTTCGACGCCGCCTCGTCGTACGGCTCCTGCGCCGGATCCGGCTCCTGCCGGCACGACACCTCCGCATGCGTGTGCACGTCGATGGCGATCAGCTCGTTCACTTTCATCGTGTCTTCTCCGCGCTCCAGTCGGCGAGCGTGCGCCCCTCGCGCACCAGCTTCACCAGCAACGGCGCCGGCTCCCAATGCATCGGTCCGAACATCGTGCGGTATTTTTCCATGCCCGCCAACAGCACCGGCAGGCCGATCGTATCCGCGTAGAACATCGGCCCGCCGCGATACCGCGGGAAGCCGTACCCCGAGCACCAGACCACGTCCACGTCGCCAGCGCGTTGCGCGATGCCTTCCTCGAGGATCTTCAATCCCTCGTTCATCAGCGGATACAGGCAACGCTCGAGGATTTCGGCGTCCGTATGCGCGCGCAACATCACGCCGAGCTCGGCCGCCTTGTTCCGCAACAGCGCCAGTGCCTCCGGGTCGTCCTGCCGCGTGCGGTCGCCCTTCTCGTACTTGTAGTAACCGCGACCGGTCTTCTGGCCCAGCCGGCCGGCGGCGTACATGGCGATGTCGGCCTGGTAGTAAGTCGGGTCCGGCGGATACCGCGACGCGTTCGTCTGGTGCACCGTCACGCCGACGTCGATGCCCGCCATGTCGAACACCGCCAGGATGCCCATCGCCATGCCGAAACCTTCCAGCACAGAGTCCACGCGCCGCGGCGTCGCGCCCTCCAGCAGCAGCCGCTGCGCCTCGCGCGCATAACCTTCCATCATCCGGTTGCCGATGAAGCCGTAGCAGACGCGCGCCAGCACCGGCGTCTTGCGCAGCAGCTTGGCCAGGTCCATCGACGTGCGGATGGATTCCGCGGACGTCTCGCGCCCGCGGATGACCTCGAGCAACGGCATCACGTTCGCCGGCGAGAAGAAATGCAGCCCGATGAACTCCGGCGGCCGCTTCACCACCTTCGCGATCTCGTCGATGTCCAGCGTCGACGTGTTCGACGCGAGCAGCGCGCCCGGTTTCGCGACCTCGTCCAGCTCGCGGAACACGGCCTGTTTGAGCTCGAGGTTCTCGAACACCGCCTCGATCACCACGTCGCAATCGGCCAGATCGGCATACGACAGCGAGCCCCGGATCAGGCCCAGGCGCCGCGCCTTCTCGGCCGCGTCGATGCGGCCGCGCTTCACCATGCTCTCGTAGGTCTCGTCGACGCGCTTCAGGCCGCGTTCGAGGCCGGCCTGGTCCGCATCGAGCAGCGTCACCGGCGTGCCGGCGTTCGCGAACGCGATCGCGATGCCGCCGCCCATCGTGCCGGCGCCGATCACGCCGGCCTTCGCCAGCGGCCGGGAACCCGCCTCCGCCGGCAATCCGTCGACCTTGCGCGTCTCGCGCTCGGCGAAGAACACGTGGATGGCGCCCTTCGCCTCGGGCGTGGCCTTCGTGGAATTCGCCAGCTTGTCCTCGAACAGCAGGCCTTCGGCGAACGGCAGGCGCGCCGTCGCGGTCACCGCTTCGATCGCCGTCAGCGCGGCGGTGCGGTTCGGATACAGCCGGCGGGCTTCGGTCTGCCACTTGCCCATCAGCTCGAGCGTCAGCGTCGCGGGATCGACGGTCCGCTCGCTGGTCCGGCGCGGCCCGTCCGCCTTGACGCGGTTTGCGAATTCGAGCACGCCCGCGACGAAGTCGCCGTCGATGACGGCATCGACGAGGCCCAGCTCCTTCGCCTTCGGTGCGTCGATCGGCTTCGCGTCGAAGATGATGCGCAACGCGTTGTCGAGGCCGACCAGCCGCGGCAGCCGCTGCGTGCCGCCGGCGCCCGGGATGATGCCCAGCGTGACCTCGGGCAGCATCAGCTTCGCCGTCGGCGTCGCGACGCGGTAGTGACACGCCAGCGCCAGCTCGAGACCACCGCCGATCGCCGAGCCGTGCAGGGCGGCGATCACGGGGATCTTCAGGTTCTCGAAGCGTCCGTAGAGATCGCGGAACTCGGCTTCCTTCGGCGGCCCGAAAAATTCGTTGATGTCGGCACCGGTGAAGAAGTTGTTGCCGGCGGTGCGCAGCACCAGCGCGCGCGCGGTCTTGTCCGCGGCGACCTTCGCCAGCGCGTCGAACATGCCGGCGCGCGCCTCGGCGGTGATCGTGTTGACAGGAGGGCTATCCACCACGAGGACGGCGATGTCTCCGTGGCGTTGCAGATCGACGGTGGCTTGGGTCATTTGGTGTCGGAGAGTCTATTCAGCAGGGACAGAAGTTGTTGCCGGCCCTCGACGCCGATGCGCTCGACGAGCCGGCTCTCGTGCAGCGACTGCACTTCGCTCGCGCGCTCGAGCATGCGCCGGCCCTTGGCCGTCAGCTGCAGCTCGTAGCTGCGCGCGTCGCTGCTGGACTTGCGGCGCGTGATGAAGCCGCGCCGCTCCAGCTCGCTCATCGTCGGCACGCAATTGGCCTTCTGCATGCCGAGCGCGTCGCAGACGCTCGTCTGGCTGGCGCCGGGATTCTCCGAGACGATGAGCATGAGGGTGTATTGCAGGGGGCGGATGTCCAGCCGGGCCAGGCCGTCGTTCAGCTCGGCATAGACCGTGCCCTGCGCGCGGCGCAGCGCATAACCGATCAGCTCCTTCAACGGCGCCGTCCGAACCACCGGGCTCCCCTCCTCTGCGGCCGAAATGCTGAGCCGGGGCCCCGGGGGCGTCTCGACCTTCAGGGAACTGGGTTTTGTGCATCCGCTTCAGGTCCATCGATAGCTCGTATCAGAAATTACGATTAGTTGGGGCAAATAACTATCCCGTATAACCATTCGCGACAACGTCGGACACCTCGAGGGGGAGGGAGTCATGGCTACCGTAGAATCGTTTTCGACCGCAGGTCTCGATCCGCGCCGCAAGCTCACCTACTGGAACGAGCGTGCGTGCGAAAGCTTCTCACCGCTGGTCTCGGATCCGGCGGACATCCGCACTTTCAATGGCAGCATCGCCCGCGCGGCGATCGGCGATCTCTCGCTCGCGGAGGTCTACTCCGACGCGCAGATCGTGCGGCATTCGCGCGCGCACGTGGCGCGCACGCGCTCGTCGCTGTTCTTCCTGCACCTGCAGATGGAAGGCGAAAGCATCAATCGCCAGGACGGTCGCGAGGCCATCCTGCGCGCCGGCGACTTCACCTTGTGCGACAGCACGCGCCACTACGAGATCGTGTTCGGCGCGCCGAACCGCATGCTGGTGCTCGGCATCCCGGATGCCATCCTGCGCCGCCACATCGCCTGTCCCGAATGCCTGGTCGCCATCCCGATGGCCGCGGCCAGCGGCGTGTGCTCGTTGCTGTCGCGCTTCCTGCGCAACTTCTGGGGCGAGTACCAGAAGCAGATGGATATGCCGACCGCCGCGCGCGTCAACACGGCCATCCTCGACCTGGTCGCAGCCGCCTACGCGGACCTGCCGCAGTCGCGCTCGGACCGCTCGTCGCTCGCGACCGCGCATCGCATCCGCATCATCAACTACATCGAAGCGCACCTGAACGATCCCGAGCTCACGCCGACGCGCATCGCCGAGGCGTGCAAGATGACCACGCGCTACCTGCACCACCTGTTCTCCGACCAGGACGAAACCGTCGCGCGCTACATCCTGCGCCGCCGGCTCGAGGCCTGCTCGCGGGCGCTGCTGTCGCCGTCGCAACGCGGCCGCACCGTCACCGCGATCGCGTTCGATTATGGCTTCAACAGCCCGACGCACTTCGGCCGCGTGTTCCGCGCCAAGTTCGGCGCCACCCCGCGCGAATACCGGCGCGAGAAGGCGGAGCCGGGCCACGGCTCGAAGATCGCGTTGCCGATGGCCGCGGCTGCGGCGTTCTGATCGCCACCTGGCTGGCACTTCCTCGGGGGAGTGCCAGCCATGGCAGCGCCGCCGCGACGGTATAGTCGCGGCCATGATCAAACCACTCAGCGCCCTCGCGGCCCTCGGCGTCCTCCCGACACTCTTTATATGCGCCCAGGCCCAGGCCCCCGCATCCGGCCCGGCCCCGAGCGCCGCCAGGCCCGAGGTGCCCGACTGGGCGATCCCGGGCTCTGCGACCCACAAGCAGGTGCCGCCGCCGCGGGATTTCCATCGCGCCAGCCTCCACGACCGCACGCCGATCGGCATCTTCTCCGCGCAATCGGACATCGGCGCCGCACTGGTACCCGGCAGCGCGACGTTCGCCGACGGCCGCTACACGATCCACTCCGCCGGCTACAACATCTGGTACTCGCGCGACGAGTTCCGCTTCCTGTGGAAGGAGATGAAGGGCGACGTCTCGCTCGCGGCCGACGTCGCCTTCCCGGATCCAAATGGCTACGGCGACCGCAAGGCGGTGCTGGTGATCCGGCAGGATCTCGAGGACGACTCGAAGCAGGTCGTCGTGGCGCTGCACGGTCTGGGCATGATCCAGCTCGGACAGCGTCCGGAGAAAGGCGCGCTGACGAAGGACCGCGAGTTCCGCGTCGGCGGGCGCGGCCGGCCGCAGGGCAATTCGCCGGACTCGCTGGTCAACGACCTGGCAAAACGAATCGGCATCGAGAAACGCGGCGACCGGTTCTCGTTGTACGTCAGCCTCGAAGGCGAACCGATGACGCGCTTCGGTCCGCCGATCGAACTACCGATGGAGGCGCCGTTCTACGTCGGCATCGGGTTCTGCTCGCACCTGCCCGACGTCGTGGACAGCGCGGTGTTGTCGAACGTGGTGCTGGTGAACAAGGCCGGCAAGGTCCGCTAGAGCTGGCCCTGGCTGACGAACTTCGTGACGAGGCAGGCATCGAGCCCTTCGATGCCCTCCTCGCTGCCATGGCCGCTTTCCTTCACGCCGCCGAAGGGTGACTCGGGCACCGAGATCTGGAAGCTGTTGAGGCCGACCATGCCGGCTTCGATGCGCTCGGCCAGCAGGTTCACGCGCCGCGCATCGTTCGTGAAACCGAACGCGGCGAGCCCATACGGCAGGCGGTTCGCCTCGCGGATGGCCGCGTCGAAGTCGTCGAACGGATTCAGCAGCGCCACCGGCCCGAACGGTTCCTCGTTCATGATGCGTGCCGTGTCCGGCACGTCCGCGAGCACCGTGGGTTCGAAGAAGTAGCCGCGACGTTCGCGGCGTTTGCCGCCGGCCAGCAGCCGCGCGCCCCGCGCCACCGCTTCGTCGATCAACGACGACACCGCCGGCAACCGGCGCGCGTGCGCCAGCGGTCCCATGCGGTTCGCTTCGTCGATGCCGTCGCCTACCGGCAACGCCTGCGCGCGCGCCGCGAATCCCGCGACGAACGCCGGGTAGATGGATCGGTGCACGAGGAACCGCGTCGGCGACACGCATACCTGGCCCGCGTTCCGGTACTTCGCGGTCACACAGGCTTCGAGCACCTTGTCGATGTTCACGTCGGAACAGACGATCACCGGCGCATGGCCGCCGAGCTCCATCGTCGTGCGCTTCATGCCGTCGGCGGCCAGCTTCACCAGTTGCTTGCCGACGGGGACCGACCCGGTGAACGACACCTTGCGGATCACGGGCGACGCGATCAGGTGCGTCGAGATCTCGTGCGGCACGCCGAACACGATCGCCAGCACGCCCTTCGGCAGTCCCGCGTCGTGCAGCGCCCGCGCAACCGCCAGCGCCGAGCCGGCGGCTTCCTCCGCCGGCTTCAGGATGCAGGTGCAGCCGGCCGCCAACGCCGCGCCGATCTTCCGCGCCGGGTTGCCCAGCGGAAAATTCCACGGCGCGAACGCGGCCACCGGCCCCACCGGTTCCTTCACGATGCTCATGCGCTGGCCGGGCAGTCGCTGCGGCAACACGCGCCCGTAGGCGCGTCGCCCCTCGTCCGCGTACCAGTCGAACACCTCGGCCGAGGCCTGCAACTCGATCCGCGTCTCGTGGATGGACTTGCCCATCTCGAGCGTCGCGATGCGCGCGATGTCTTCGCCACGTTCGCGCAGCAGGTCGGCGGCCTTGCGCAGGATCTTCGCGCGCTGCACGGGCAGCAACGCGCGCCATTCGGGCCACGCGCGTTGCGCCGCGGCCAGCGCGAGATCGAGATCCGCGGGCGTCGCGTGCGGCAGCTGCGCCAGGATTTCTTCGGTCGCGGGATTCACCACCGGCTGCGTGCGGCGCCCGCCGGCATCCAGCCATTGACCGTCGATGTACAGCGTCGGCGCGGGATAGACGAATGAGCTCATGCCGCGATCTCGCGCCGCGGCCGGCGCCGACACTCGATCACTCGCGAACTCAAAGTCGTCGCCACGTGAAATACCGGAGAAAGCTGCCGTGACATCATCCCGCGCCATGCCCGACTACAAACGCATCGCCACCGAAGAAGCCTTCGCCACGCGCGAACAGATCCGCCTGTTCCGGCGGCTGCTCGACGATGGCTACGACGACCCGGGCTTCGTCAGCCTGTGGGGCTTCTACCTGCGCAGCCCCAGCGAACGCGCGCGTTTCATCATCGACCGGCTGCAGGAGCTCGGCGCGCCGCGCATCGCCGACATGGACGCGAGCGGCATCGACGTGCAGGTGCTGTCGCTGACCTCGCCCGGCGTCCAGGTGTTCGACGCGGCCACCGCCAACGCGCTCGCGATCTCGAGCAACGACGAACTCGCGGCCGCCATCGCGAAATACCCCACCCGTTACGTCGGACTCGCCGCCGCCGCGCCGCAGGATCCGCGCGCCGCCGCGAAGGAGATCGAACGCGGCGTCACGAGGCTCGGCCTGCGCGGCGTCATCCTGAACTCGCACACGCAGGGCGAGCGGCTCGACGACCCGAAGTTCTGGGACATCTTCGCCGCGGCCGAGGCGCTCGACGTCCCCGTCTATCTACATCCGAACTCGCCGCCGCGCGACATGATCCAGCCGTACCTGGAGGTCGGGCTCGACGGCGCGGTGTTCGGCTTCCAGGCGGAGACTGGCCTGCACATGCTGCGGATCATCGTCGCCGGCGTGTTCGACCGCTTCCCGAAGCTCAAGATGATCATCGGCCACTGCGGTGAAGCGCTGCCGTTCTGGCTGTACCGCATCGACTACATGCACACGGCCGCGACGCGCGCGAACCGCCACCCGCACATGCCGAAGCTGAGGCGCACGGTCGGCGAATACCTGCGCGAGAACGTGTACGTGACGAACAGCGGCGTCGCGTGGGCGCCGGCGATCATGCTTTGCCACCAGGTGATGGGGCCCGAGCACACGTTGTACGCCATGGACTATCCGTACCAGTTCGTGCCGTCGGAGGTCACGGTGTCCGACCAGCTGCCGATGTCGGCGGCGGACAAGAAGAAGTATTTCCAGACGAACGCCGAACGGCTGTTCAAGCTCTAGCCCGCCTTCACGACGAAGGCCATCGACAGCGGGATCCACAACGATCCCAGGAACACCGAGATCGCCGCCGCCGTCGCCGCGAGATCGAGGTCCAGGTTCTCCCGCGCCGACAGCACCACCGCCGTGAAGCCGATCGGCGCCGCGCCGCCGACGATGGCGATCGCGGCCGCCGTGCCGGTCAGGCCGAACAACCAGCCCAGCGCCAGGCCGACCAGCGCGCCGAAGCCCGAGCGCAGCACCACCGCGGTCCACACCTCCGGCCGCCGCAACCCGCGCGCGCTGACCAGCAATCCCATCGCCAGCGGCACCAGCAGGATCAGGGTCTGTCCGAGTAGCAGCACCGCGTGCAGCCAGTCCCCGGGGATCGGCGCGCCGCCGAGGTTGAGTCCCAGCGCGATGAACAACACCCACAGCGGCGGCGCCGCCAAAGCACGCTTCAGCAGCACGGGAATGTCGTCGGCATGGCCGCCGTACTTGCAGGCGGCCACCGTCGTCACGGTCCACACCAGGATCGCGTGGCCCATGTCGAACATCACCAGCTGCGAGAACGCCGCGGCACCCAGGCTCAGCGACGCGAACGGATAGATCATCGAGTTGTTGATGGACATCGCCGACAGCGCCATCGCGCCCTCGCCGGTCTTCGGCAGTCCGAAGTGCCGCGCGGCGACGATCGCCGCGGCCCAGCCCGCCAGCGAGATGCAGATCGCGGTCACCGGCAGTAGTGCGTGCTCGCGCGCCAGCGGCACGCCGGTCAGCGCGCCGAAGATCAGGATCGGCAGGCCGACGTTGAACACGAAGTTCAGCAACCACCGGCCCTGCGTCGCGCCCGCCAGTCCCGCGCGACGCGCGGCGACGCCGACGAAGAACAGGGCCGCGACGGCCGCGAGCCGCCAGTTCGCCACGAGGAATTCCACGCCGCGAATCTAGCGCATGCGCGCATACGTATGCTTGCCCGACGCAGGCAGGGCCATGCCACCATGCGCGCCATGTCGACACCCGACCAGACCACCCCGCTGCGCTCCGTCGTCATCGTCGGCGGCGGCACCGCGGGCTGGATGACCGCCGCGTCGCTGGCGCACCGCCTGCAACGGCTGGGCGTGACGATCACGCTGGTGGAATCGTCGGCGGTCGGCACGATCGGCGTCGGCGAGGCGACCGTGCCCGCGATCCGCCGCTACTTCCAGTCGCTGGGCCTCGACGCATTCGCCGTGATGAAGGCCACCAACGGCACCATCAAGCTGGCCATCGAGTTCGACGGCTGGGCGCACGAGGGGCATTCGTTCATGCATCCCTTCGGCCGCTTCGGGCTCGAGGCCGGGCCGGTCGCATTCCATCACCTGTGGAACCGGCTGCGCACGCAGGGCGACGCGGGTTGCCTCGACGAGTACGCGATGGGCGCGCAACTGGCACGCGCCGGCCGAATGACGCTGCCGCCCGAGGATCCGCGCGTCGACTTCGAGCACTTCGACTGGGCCGTGCATTTCGACGCGTCGAAGTTCGCGACTTTCCTGCGCGGGTTCGCGGAATCGCGCGGCGTGCGGCGCATCGACGCGCGCGTCGCCGAGGTCCTGCGCGACGGCGAGCGCGAGCACGTCCGCGGCATCCGCCTCGACACGGGCGCGGTGCTCGACGCCTCGTTGTTCATCGACTGCAGCGGCTTTCACCAGCTGCTGATCGAGAAGTCGCTGCACGCCGGCTTCGTCGACTGGCATCACTGGCTGCCCTGCGATCGCGCCGTCGCCATTCCCTGCGCGGCGGCGGACCCGAACGACCTGGCGCCGTCCACCCGCTCGCGCGCGCTGGCCGCCGGCTGGGCGTGGCGAATCCCGCTGCAGAACCGCATCGGCAACGGTTACGTGTATTCGTCCGCGCATCTCGGCGATGACGCCGCGGTCGCCGCGCTGCGCGCGCAGCTCGAGGGCGAGGCACTGGCCGAACCGAACCTGGTGCGATTCCGGACCGGGCACGTGCGGCGCTTCTGGATCGGCAACTGCGTCTCGATCGGCCTGTCCGCCGGCTTCCTGGAGCCGCTCGAATCCACCAGCATCTCGCTGATCCAGATGGGCATCGACAAGCTGCTGCACCTCTGGCCGGACGAGCCGCCGACGCCGGACCGCCTCGCGCCGCTGGCGGCGGAATACGACCGTCTCTCGATCGTCGAATACGAACGCATCCGCGACTTCATCATCCTGCACTACAGCGCGAACGGCCGGACCGCCGCCGGCGACACCGCGTTGTGGCGCCAGTGCCGCGAGATGCCGCTGCCGGACACGCTGGTGCGCAAGATCGCGCTGTACCGCGCGCGCGGCCTCATCCAGCAGTTCGACTCCGAGAGCTTCTTCGACCCGAGCTGGCTGTGCCTGTACGGCAATCTCGGCATCGACGCCGGTTCCTGGGATCCGCTGACGAACCTGTTGCCGCTGGCCGAGCTGGCGGAGGTGACCCGGCGCGTGCGCGAGGACATCGCCCGCACCGCGCGGCAGGCCAAGCCGCATCGCGAGTTCCTGCGGCTGGCGGGGGCGTTGGCGTAGCGAGAGGTGGTGTCAGCCGCCCCTGACATCCCGCCTCCTGCATACGTATTCGCAAGCACACCCCCACGCATCTCGATTAGCGTCCCCACACAAACAACGGCACCCATCGACGGGTAGCTAGGGGAGATGCACATGACGTCGCCGCGCCGGGGCTGCGGAGCCCTCGTTCCTTCGTTCGTCCTCGTCGCGCTGGTGCTCGGTTGCGCCGCGGCACCCGCCCAGAATCCCGCCGCGGTCGGCATCCCCGGCAACTACCAGTCCGAGGTCGGCTGTCCCGGCGACTGGCAGCCGGATTGCCCGGCCACGCAGCTGGTCTACGACGCCAACGGCGACGTCTGGCGCAACACGTTCTCGATCGCGCCGCCCGGCAACTACGAATACAAGGTGGCGCTGAACGGCAGCTGGGACGTCAACTACGGCACGCACGCGCAGCAGAACGGCCCGAACATCCCGCTGACCACCACGGCCTCTCCACAGGCCGTCACCTTCTACTACGACCACAAGACGCACTGGGTCACCGACAACGTCCACTCGATCATCGCCACCGTGCCCGGCAGCTTCCAGAGCGAGCTCGGCTGTCCCGGCGACTGGGACCCGTCCTGCTTCCGCTCCTGGCTGCAGGACGTCAACGACACCTCTATCTACAGCTTCTCGACCAGCGCGCTGCCGGCCGGCAGCTACGAGGGCAAGGTCGCGCTGAACGGCAGCTGGGACGTGAACTACGGCGCCGGCGGCGTGCAGAACGGCCCGAACATCGGCTTCACCGTGCCGGCCACCGGCACGGAGGTGGTGTTCCAGTGGAACTCGGTGACGAAGGACCTGCGCATCGTCGTCGGCGGCATCCGGGGCGACCTGACGAAGGCGCAGGCGTACTGGATCTCGCGCGACACCATCGCCTGGAACGTGCCCACGGACACCGTCGTCAGGCTGTTCGCCGATCCGGACGGCGCGTTGACGCTCGACGGCCCGGGCATCGTTGCCGCGGCGAACTCGAAATCCTGGACGTTGACCAACGACCCGGCCGGTCTCACGCCCGCGCAGAAGGCGCGGTTCCCGCATCTCGCCAACCTGCCCGCGTTCAAACTACCGCCGGCGGCGGTCGCCGCCGCAGCGGCCAGCCTCAAGGGCCAGCTCGCCGTCGGTGCGGTGCGCGGCCCGCAGGGAATCGACGCGACGGGCCTGCAGATTCCCGGCGTGCTGGACGACCTGTACGCCGCGCAGGCGACGCCGCTCGTGCTCGGCCCGAGCTTCGCGAACGGCCAGACGACGCTGCGCGTCTGGGCGCCCACGGCGCGTTCGCTGAAGGTGCGCCTGTTCGCGGATTCCAACCCGAACACGATGGCAGCCACCTACCCGATGACGCTCGACGCCGCCAGCGGCGTCTGGAGCTGGTCCGCGCCCACCGCGAGCGTGCACGGCCAGTACTATCTCTACGAAGCGCAGGTCTACGTGCGCAGCACGCGCAAGGTCGAGACCAACGTCGTCACGGATCCGTATTCGCTCTCGCTGGCGCGCAACAGCACGCGCAGCCAGATCGTCTCGCTCGACGACGCCGACCTGCAGCCGGCGAACTGGCGCAGGCTCGCGAAGCCCGCACTGGCCGCGCCCGAGGACATCGTGCTCTACGAGCTGCACGTGCGCGACTTCAGCGCCACGGACGACACCGTGCCCGAGAACCTGCGCGGCACGTTCGAGGCCTTCACGCGCAGGAACTCCGACGGCATGAAGCACCTGGCACAGCTCGCCACCGCGGGCGTCACTCACGTGCACCTGCTGCCGGCGTTCGACTTCGCCAGCACCAACGAGGACAAGTCCACGTGGCAGGCGCCCTCGTTCGCCGAGCTCGCCGCGCTGCCGGCGGATTCGTCCGAGCAGCAGGCGCGCGTCGCCGCGACCGCGGACCGCGACGGCTTCAACTGGGGCTACGACCCGCTGCACTACAACGTGCCCGAGGGCAGCTTCGCCACCGACGCGGATGGCGGCACGCGCATCCGCGAGTTCCGCGACATGGTGCAGTCGCTGAACCAGGGCGGCCTGCGCGTCGTCATGGACGTGGTCTACAACCACACGAACGCGGCCGGCCAGAATCCGAACTCCATCCTCGACCGGCTGGTGCCCGGCTACTACCACCGGCTGAACGGCGACGGCGTGGTACTCGGCGAGAGCTGCTGCTCCGACACGGCGACCGAACACGCGATGATGGAAAAGCTGATGGTCGATTCCGTCGTGCAGTGGGCCCGGCAGTACAAGGTCGACGGCTTCCGCTTCGACATCATGGGCTTCCACCTGAAGTCGAACATGCTGAAGGTGCGCGCGGCGCTGGACGCGCTGACGCCGGCGAAGGACGGCGTCGACGGCAAGTCGATCTATCTATACGGCGAGGCCTGGAACTTCGGCGTCATGGCGAACAACGGCCGTGGCGAAAACGCGATCCAGGTGAACCTCGCGAACACGGGCATCGGCTCGTTCTCGGACCGCATCCGCGACGCCGTGCGCGGCGGCGGACCGTTCTCGCCGCGTCGCGACCAGGGCTTCGCCACGGGCCTGTACACGGAGCCGAACGGCACGTTCGGCGGCTCGGCCGCGGACGAGAAGGCTGCGTTGCTGCGGCTCACGGACTTCGTGAAGCTGGGACTCGCCGGCAACCTCGCCAACTACTCGCTGGTCGACGCCAGCGGCGCGACGAAGCCCGGTAAGGACGTCGACTACTTCGGCATGCCGGGCGCGTACGGCGGCGGGCCGGCGGACACGATCCAGTACATCGGCGTGCACGACGATCCGGACTGGTTCGATGCGATGAACCTCAAGCTCAAGACGCAGGTGCCGCGCGCCGACCGCGTGCGCATGCACCGGCTGGGCCTGTCGATCGTCGCGTTGTCGCAGGGTGTGCCGTTCTTCATGGCCGGCGACGAAATCCTGCGGTCGAAGTCGGAAGACCGGAACAGTTACAACTCGGGCGACTGGTTCAATCGCATCGACTGGACGCTGCAGTCGAACAACTGGGGCGCGGGCCTGCCGCCGGCGAACGGCAACCAGGACGACTGGGGCATCATCGGTCCCGCGCTCGCCGATCCGAACCTGAAGCCGACGCCGGCGGACATCGCGGGCACGTTCCGGCACCTGCAGGAGATGCTGCAGATCCGCAAGACGACGGGCTTGTTCCGGCTGCGCACGGCGGCCGAGATCCAGCAGGCGGTGAGCTTCTACAACGTCGGGCCGAACCAGACGCCGGGCGTGATCGTCGAGCGGATCCGGAACACGGGGAAGACGTGTTTCCCGGCGTCGGAGGCGGTGGTGGTGATCAACGCGACGCCCCAGGTGCAGGCGTTCCTCGACCCGGCGTTCAAGGGCAAGGCGCTGTATCTGCATCCCGTGCTGGCGATGTCCACGGATCCGGTGGTGCGGACGTCGCGGTTCCAGACGAAGAGCGGGTCGTTCGTGGTGCCGGCGCGGACGACGGCGGTGTTCCTCGGGACCTGTCCGTAGGAGTCGCTGACACCACCTCTCCCTAACTCCCCGTATCCCCCACCCGGCACCGACTGGCGATGAAGTCGGCGTGCGTCGGCAGCCGCGTCACCGCCGCTGCCAGCATCCCGCGCAGATCGCGTAGATAGCCGGCGCGGTCGTGCGGCGCCACGGCCTCCACGAACGGATGCACGCCGCGCGGGCGCACGCCCTGCCCCCACAGAACCTGCAGCCAGCTCGACATCTGGAAGAGATCGTCGGCCGCGCAGAAGATGCCGGCGCTCTCGCGGAACAGCTCGATCTTGTGCGCCAGCGAATCCGGGATGCGCATCGACCGGCAGTGATCCCAGAACGGCTCTCCGACGCGGTTGTTAGCGTGGTAGTGCAGCACGATGAAGTCGCGGATGTATTCGTACTCGGCGATCGCCGCGCGGTTGAACTCGCGCCGCCGTTCTTCGTTGTCGCCGACGTGCGGGAACAGCAGGATCAGCCGCTGGATCGTCACCTGGATCAGATGGATGGACGTCGACTCCAGCGGCTCGAGGAACCCGCTCGCGAGGCCCATGCACACCACGTTGCGGTTCCACAGCAGCTTGCGCCGGCCCGTCATGAACCGGATCAGCCGCGGCTCCGCCAGCGGCGGCCCGCCGAGGTTCGCCAGCAACTGCTCGCGCGCGCGCTCGTCGCTGATCTGCCCCGAGCAGAACACGTGGCCATTGCCGGTGCGATGCTGCAGCGGGATCCGCCACTGCCAGCCCGCCTCCAACGCCGTCGCGCGGGTGTACGGCTCCGGCGGCCCCACGTTTTCCGTCGGCATCGCCAGCGCGCGGTCGCACGGCAGCCAGCTCGACCAGTCTTCGTAACCGGTGTGCAACGCCTGCTCGATCAGCACGCCGCGGAAGCCGGTGCAGTCGATGAAGAAGTCCGCGGCGATCTCGCGCCCGTCCTCGAGCTTCAGCGCGCGCACGTCGCCGGTCTCGTGCAGCGCGACGTCGGCGATCTTCGCGTCGACGCGCCGCACCCCCATCTTCTGCGCCAGCGACGCGAGATACGCCGCATACAACGACGCATCGAAGTGGAACGCCCACGCCAATCCCGCCAGCGGCGTATCGGGGATGCGCTCCACGCGCGCGAAGCGCCCCTGCTTCGCGGCCAGCCAGTTGAAGCTGTAATCCCACAACGAGCCCGCGCCGGGCTGGTCTCTCAACCCATCTTCCTTCAACCAATAGTGATGGAACGGCACATACGCCAGGTCCCGCCCGACCGGCCCGAAGGCATGCATGTACGCCTGCCCCTTCTCCCACCAGTCGACGAACTCGATGCCGAGCTTGAACGTGCCCTGCGTGCGCCGCAGGAAGTCGTCCTCGTCGAGCTTGATCATGCGGTTGAAGCCGGCGATCGCCGGGATCGTCGCCTCGCCGACGCCGACGATGCCGATCTCCGACGACTCGACGACGGTGATCGTCAGGCGCGGCCCGAGCACGCGCGCCAGCGCCGTCGCCGCCATCCATCCCGCCGTGCCGCCGCCGGCGATCACGACGGACCTGACTTCCCGCTGCTCCATGATCCGACTCTGTCAGAAAAAACCCCCGCCGGCACCAAGGCCAACGGGGGTCGTTTCGGGGGGAGAGCGAAAGACTAGAACTTGTACGTCAACGCGAGCGAGTAGATCGCGCCGTACTTCTGGTACTTGATCAGCTGGTCGTCCGGTGCGCCGACCTGAGTCAACGCGAACGGCTCGTCCGTGAGGTTGATGCCCTGCAGGTTGATGCTCAGGCCCTTCATCGCGCCGTCGCCGAACTCGTAGCCGACCTGCGCGTCCCACAGCGATTCCTCGGCCACGTTGTTCAGCGTCAGCGTGGCGTCGAACGCCGGCACTTCGCCGATGAACTTGCCGCGCTTGCGGTTGCTGACGCGCGCCGAGAAGCCCGACTTCTCGTAGTACACCGTCGAGTTGACCACGGTCTTCGACAGGCCCGGGATCTCCGTGCCCACGCCGTTGATGGCGATCGACGACTCGTTCTTCGCGCCGCTGACGATGAGGCCCAGGCCCTCGAGCGCGTCGGCGAACTGGCCGAACGGCAACGACACCGTCGCTTCGAGACCCTTGATGTAGCCGCCGCTGCCGTTGACCCGGTGCGTCGCGATGCCGAGGCGGTTGGTGTTGGCGTTGTTGTACGTGGTGGCGCCCGTGGCCTGCGGCAGCTCGAACCCCGTGAAGTCGAACAGATAGCCTTCCTGCACGATGTAGGTCGTGAGGTCCTTGTAGTACGCCGCCAGCGAGACGTATCCCTGGTTCTCACCGAAGTACTTCTCCCAGGACAGGTCGTACGTGTTCGCCTTCCACGGACGCAGGTTCGGATTGCCGCCGTTGTTCAGCGTCCAGTAGCGCAGCGTGTTGGTGTTGTCGGGCGTGCCGGCGCTCTGGTCGGAGGTCACGGTGTAACCGTTGCCGCCGCCGAGCTCGTCCATGCGCGGACGTGCCACGGTGGTTGCCGCGCCGAGGCGCAGCTTCTGGTCGGCCGGCAATTCGAGCGCGAGGTTCAGGCTCGGCAGGATGTCCGTGTACTTCGCACCCTGGTGCTCGTACGTGACGTCCAGCACCGCGACTCCCGTGGTGTCGCCGTTGACGAAGCCGACCAGCGAGTCTTGGTCCGCCGTCACGCTCTGCACACCGATGTTGCCGCGCAGCGGCAGCGAGCCCAGGTGCAGATCGAGATCGGCCTTCACGTAGACGGTGGTGAGTTTCTCGTTGACGGTCCAGGCATTGGTCACGTCGTAGATGCGATCGCCGGGCGCGGCGTTCGGATCGTTCGCCGCGTTGATCGGCTGCCAGAAGCCGCTGTTCCACAGGCCGATGGCGTCGTAACCGATGACGCCGCCCGGCAGGCCGAAGAAATTGCCGTTGGCGACGCCGGTGCGGAAGTCCTCAGGCACGACCTGGTGCGACACGTTGCCCGGTAGATAGAGCAGGCTCTGGAACGGGTCCTTCTCCTTCGTGCGGTCGGCGTAGTTCACGCCGACGCTGACCGCGGCCAGCGGCCCTTCGAACGAACGCTTCGCCGACAGGCGAATCGCCTTGATCTCGTCGTTGATCTCGGGATAACCCACGAAACCCGAGCGGCGCGTGCCGCCGCCCCACGAACCCGGATCCGACAGCTGCACGACGCCATAGTCGTCGTAGGTCAGCGTCGGCGTGAGGTACGAGCGGCCGTCCGAACCGGTCGTGAACGTCACGTTCTGCGGCGTGGTCGGGAACGTCGCGTCGCCGGCCTTGCCGCTGCCGGCGGTCGACTCGAGACGCAGGTCGGCGCGCTTGACCTTCGAATAGCTCAGGTCGAGGTTGAAGTTCAGCTTCTCGTTCGGATTGAAGTCGCTGTTCAGGCCGAACGAATCGATCTTCGCGTGCCGGTCGTTGTTGTAGTTCTCGATGACCACGAACGGCACGTTCTGGAACGTGCCCGACTGCACGCGGTCGTCCTCGATCGGACCGGCGTTGGTCACCGGCGTCGACGGGTTCGCCCAGATCGTGCCGTACTCGACGCGCTGGATGGTCTGCAGCTCGTGGAAGTTCGAGTGATACGCATCGAGCAGCATGTGCACGCTGTCGGTCGGCTGGTACTCGACGACGCCGAGGTAACCCATGCGCTCGTAGAACGACGACTGCACGCCGGACTTGTCGCCGCCGAGGATCTTGATGCCGGCACCGCCCACGGGCGAGTCCGCATATCCCCAAGGCTCCTTTGTCTGAGCCTGGTAAGGACTCTTGTTGAACGCCACGCCGAACGCGACGCCCAGCTTGTGATCCATGAACTGGTCGATGTACGTGAGGTTGGCGCGGTTGCCGGTGTCGTCGAGACCCGGGATGTTCGCCTTCTGCTCGTTCATCTCGTAGCGATACGTGACCGCGGTGCGGCGGCCGTCGTACGACAGCGGCTTCACGGTCGAGATGTCCGTGGTGCCGGCGATGCCCTGGTACGCCATGCCGGCGTCCGGTGTCTTGTAGATCTTGACCTGCGTCACGAGCTCCGACGGGTACTGGTCGAACTCGACGGTGCGGTTGTCGTTCGTCGTCGCCTGCTCGCGGCCGTTGAACGTGGTGACGGTGAAGTCCGGGCCGAGGCCGCGGATCGACAACGTCTGCGCGCGGCCGTTGGTGCGCTGCGCGGCGATGCCGGGCAGGCGCGCGATGGATTCGGCGATCGACGAGTCGGGCAGCTTGCCGATGTCCTCGGCCGACACTACTTCGACGATCGATGAATCCTGTTTCTTGGCGCCGATCGAGTCCTCGATGGACTTGCGCAGACCGGTGACGACGACTTCTTCGATGTCGCCCGCCGACTGCTCCTGCGCGAGCGCGGTGCCGCCCATGAGGAAGATGGCGCAGCCCGCGGCCGACGCGGCCTCGAATCTGCGGTGCGCGATGCGCGACTTGCGGTAACCCTTGGCGGAAGCTTTCACGGTCCCCTCCTAACTATTGTTCTGACCCGTACGCTGCAAGACGTGCGGGATTCCCTGAACGCAAGGATGTTGGCAGCGGCTGCCGCTGGCAATCCTCTTGCATACGTATTCACGGTTCCGGCCGGCGGAAAATCCGGACTTCCCACGGCGCGAGGAACACGGCGGGCAGACTGCCGTCGCCGGAGCGGCGCGCCGCGGCCGGCGTGATGTCGCGCCACTCGCCCGCACCCGCGTCGACGACGCCCGAGTACGGAACGGACGAGAGATTCGCGACGACGATCAGCACTTCCTTCGCCGCGCCGCCGGCGCGCTCGTAGCTGAGCACGCGGGTTTCGTCGCCGTTGCGCAGCCAGCGCACGCCGCCGCGCGTCAACACCGGGTGCGCGCGCCGCAGCGCGGCGAGCTCGCGGTAGTAAGACGAGACGCCCGGCCGGCGTTCCGCCATGTCCCAGACGATTGGCAATTTTTCAAACAGCGCCGGCGCGGCGGATTCTGTGGTGTCCCCGACCTCCATGCCGTTGTAGAGCAACGGCACGCCGTCGAGCGTGTACATGACCGCGGAGGCGGCCAGCGCGGCCGGCAATCCCGCCTGCGCGGTGGCGCGCAGCTGGTCGTGGTTGTCGGAGAAGCGCAACCGCAATGCACCGCGCGGATATTTCTCCGCGGCGCGTTCCCAGGTCTCACGGATGGCCGACGCCGGCGCGCGGCCGGCCAGCGCGTCGCTCATCGCGTGGTAGAAATCCCAGGCGTAGTCGATCTCGAACGCCTTCAGCAGGAATTCCGGTTCGTCGGCCTCGGCCAGCAGCACCGTGCCCGGCTTCACGCGGTCGAGCTCGGCGCGCACGGATTCCCAGAAATCGCGCGGCACGCCGGCCGCGTAGTCGCAGCGGAACCCGTCGATGCCGAAGTCCCTGGCCCAGCGCACCATCATCGACTTCATGTAATCGCGCAGGCCGGCATTCGAGTAGTCGAGATCGGCGACGTCGACCCAGTCGGGGTTCGGCGGGATGATCTTCCCGGCGGCGTCGTGCGTGTACCAGTCGGGATGTTTCATCAGCACCGAGTCCCACGAGGTGTGGTTCGCCACGATGTCGATGAACACCTTCATGTCGCGCTTGTGCGCGCCGGCGACCAGCTTCTTCAGGTCGTCCGCGGTGCCGTAGTCGGGATTGATCGCATCGAAATCGCGCACGGCGTAGGGACTGCCGAGCGTGCCCTTCGACTTCTCCCGGCCCATCGGGTGAATCGGCATCAGCCAGATCACGTTGACGCCGAGATCCTTCAGCCGGTCGAGCTGGGCCGTCACGCCGTTGAAATCGCCGCGAGCCGAGAATGCGCGCGGGAAGACTTCGTAGACGAGGCCGTCGCGCAGCCAGTCGGGCGCGGTGCGCGCGACGGCGGTGTTCGCCGCGGGTGCCGACCAGGCGGCCGAACCCAGCAACGCAAACAACAGGATCCAAGCGCGCGATCGCATCCCCACTCCCGCCTCCGAACCTGGCGCGACCATATCAGCGGCTCACCGGTGAACCCGTTGAATACGTATGCACGGGCGCGCGGCGGAACGGAGCCGCGAGTTAAGCTTTCGCCGATCCAAACTACAGCGCGGTGATTTTCCGTGGACTCGAGTCCCGCTCCTCTCGACGATCTCGCCGGTCACGCGAGCAACGCCCGGTTGCAGTCGCGTCATGCGTGGTGGCAGGGCGCGCTGATCTACCAGATCTATCCGCGCAGCTATCTCGACACGAACGGCGACGGCGTCGGCGACCTGCCCGGCATCATCGAGAAGCTCGACTACGTCGCGAGCCTCGGCGTGGAGGCGATCTGGATCTCGCCGTTCTTCAAGTCGCCGATGGCGGACTACGGCTACGACATCTCCGATTACCGCGCCGTCGATCCGTTGTTCGGCACGCTCGACGACTTCGATCGACTGCTGGCGAAGGCGCACGCGCTCGGGCTCAAGGTGATGATCGACCAGGTGCCGAGCCACACGTCGATCGAGCACGCGTGGTTCCGCGAGAGCCGCCTGTCGCGCGACAACCCGAAGGCGGACTGGTACGTGTGGGCCGAGCCGCGCGCCGACGGCGGACCGCCCAACAACTGGCTGTCGATCTTCGGCGGCAGCGCCTGGAAGTGGGATCCGCGCCGCGCGCAGTACTACCTGCACAACTTCCTGGTCGAGCAACCCGACCTGAATTTCCATTGCCCCGCGGTGCGCGAGGCCGTGCTCGCCGACATGCGTTTCTGGCTGGAGCGCGGCGTCGACGGCCTGCGACTCGACGCCATCAACTTCTGCTTCTACGACAAGCAGCTCCGCGACAACCCGCCGAAGCCGCTGGCCGCGCGCACCGGGCACGGCTTCCGTCCGGACAATCCGTACGCCTATCAATATCACCACTTCGACAACACGCAGCCCGAGAACCTGTCCTTCCTCGCCGAGCTGCGCGCGTTGACGGACCGGTACGAGGATCGCGTGACGCTCGGCGAGATCGGCACCGCCGAGGACTCCAACGCGACCATCGCCGAGTACACGATGCCGGGCCGGCTGCACATGGGCTACAGCTTCGAGCTGCTCGGGAATGCGAGCTCGCCGGCGCACGTGCGCGCGACGGTCGAAGGCGCTCTGGCGCATTCTGCGGACGCGTGGCCCTGCTGGGCCTTGTCGAACCACGACGTCGAGCGCGTGTTGTCGCGCTGGGGCGGTGCGAATGCCGCGCCGGCCCGCGCCACGCAGATGACCGCCCTCGCCGGCTCGCTGCGTGGCGCCGTCTGCATCTACAACGGGGAAGAGCTCGGCCTCGGCGAGGCGGAGATCCCGTTCGAACAATTGCGCGATCCGTACGGCATCGCGTTCTGGCCCACCTTCAAGGGCCGCGATGGTTGCCGCACGCCGATCCCGTGGACGTCGGACCCCGACGGCGGCTTCTCGCGCGCGACACCGTGGCTGCCGCTGCCGGCGCAGCACCTCGCGCAGTCCGTCGCCGCGCAGGAGCGCTCGCCGGGCTCACCGTTGAATGCGTTCCGGCGCTTCCTCGCCTGGCGCCGCGCGCAGCCCGCGCTGCTGTGGGGCCACATGAAGTTCCTGTATTCGGACGACGCGCTGCTGGTGTTCGAACGGCGGCTGCCGGAGCAGGCGCTGCTCGTCGCGTTCAACCTGTCGTCGGGCGATGCGAGCGTGGATCTGCCGGCCGCGCACGGCGCGCTGCCGGTGTCCGGCCACGGTGTGCCGGAAGGCACGATCTCGGGCACGCGCATCCATGTGCCGGCGCACGGCGTGGTCTACGCGAAGCTGGCGCGTTAGGGCGGCCTTCGCGCACGAGCGGCGCGCGGCCGATGCCGCTCAGGGCGGCGTGTACGTGGCCGCGCCCGCCAGCTTCAGCACCTCGAGACATTTCTCCTTCGTCTCGGCATACGGCGTCGGCAGCAGGCGGATCTCGCCGTTCTTCAGCGAGCGCCACTCGGGCGGATAGATCCAGTCGCTGACCGGCAGCGCCCACAGTCCGCGCTTGTGGTCGCGCGCGTCGGCTTCGATGTCGCAGAAGCGCGGTTCCTTCATGTAGCGGCGATACGCCCACGCCTGTCCGTCGCTCAACATCTTCTCGTTGATGTTGATGCGCCCGTCACCCTTCTCCAGCCACACCACGGCGACGAGCCGATGGAACTGGTCCTGCGTGATGACGTCGAGACGGATCTTCGTGCCGACCGGCAGCAGCGCCTTCATCGCGGCCGACGACTGCGCGCCATACGGCTGGTCGTACTCGGGCGTGTCGATGGCCGACAGCCGCACGCGCGCCGGACCGCCGACGTCGAGCGTGACCTCGAGGGAATCGCCGTCGTTGACCTTCGTCACCGTCGCGGGAATGGTCTTGCGTTCGGCCGGTGCGTCGTCCGGCGATGCGACCTGCGCCACGGCCGCCGCCGAGCCCAGCAGCCCGGCCGCGCACAGCGCGGCCCGCAGCCATCTAACTACCGATTCATTGCTTGGCTGCGCCGCCCGCGGCGGCCTGCTCCAGGGCCTGGTCTTCATGCGCACGGTGTATCACATACGCGCGGACGTTTTCACTGTCGGCCGATGACAAAACCCCGGCGAACGAGACCATGCCTTTCGCCTGCCGCTCGCCGCCGCGCACGACCTTCTCCCACGCGGCCGGATCGCGATTGACCATCGTCAGGCGCAGGTCGGGCAACACGCCGCCGCTCACCGCCGCGTCGCCGTGGCAGACGCCGCAGTACGTGTGATACACGAGCTTGCCGGCGGCCCAGGTGTCGGCATTGCCGACCTCGGCGGGCGGATCGAGCTTCGCCGTGGCCATCGCCGCCAGCGGCGGCAACTGCGCGGTGCCGCCGAGCTTGAACGCCAGCACGCGCGGCAGGTTCGACGCGAGATGCGAATCGCGCGCCAGCTCGCCGGCCGCGAGACCGAACGCGCCGCCCCAGCCCACCTCGATCGCGACGTACTGCTCGCCGTCGATCTCGTACGTCATCGGCGCGGCCAGCACGCCGGCCTGCGTCGGTGCCGACCACAGCTTCTGGCCGTCCGTCGCGCGATACGCCGCGAATTCGCCCATCGAGTTGCCCTGGAACACGAGCTGGCCCGCGGTCGCCAGCGTGCCGCCGTTCCACGGTTGATCGAACTGCACGCGCCAGGCCTCCTTCTGCGCGACCGGATCCCACGCGACCAGGTGACCCTTGAGCCCGGCCTTCGCACCGGCACGCGCCGCCGGGATCGCCGGCATGCTGCCGGCATTGAAGTCGACGCCGGTCGCCCAGGCCCGCGCGCTGGCTTCGGCCTTCGCGGCCGGGATGTACGGGAAGGCGGACTCCATCACGGGGAAATACACGAGGCCGGTTTCCGGACTGAAGCTCATCGGCTGCCACGAGTGCGCGCCACCCGGGCCCGGGATCACCAGCGACGGTTTGCCGGTCTGGTCGTAGCGCGCTTCCTTCGTCTGCGTCGGGCGACCGGTCTTCGGATCGAGGCCGGTGGACCAGTTCATGTGCGCGTACGCCGCGCCCGAGATGAACTCGCCGGTGACGCGGTCGAGCACGTAGAAGTAGCCGTTCTTCGGCGCCTGCATCAGCACCTGGCGCGGTTTGCCGGCGATGGTCAGGTCCGCGAGCATCATCGGCTGCGTCGCGGTGTAGTCCCAGGTTTCGCCGGGCGTGGTCTGGAAGTGCCAGACATAGTCGCCGGTCGCGGCTTTCAGCGCGACGATCGACGAGAGGTACAGGTTGTCGCCGCCCTTCGGGCTGCGCAGCTTCTGGTTCCACGGGCTGCCGTTGCCGACGCCGATGTAGATGAAGTCGAGCTTCGGGTCGTAGACGATGGAGTCCCACACCGTGCCGCCGCCGCCCAGCTTCCACCACTGGCCGTTCCAGGTCTTCGCGGCCTTTTCGAGATCGGCGTGTTCGAAGGGCTGCGCCGGATCGCCGGGCACCGTGTAGAAGCGCCACAGCTGCTTGCCCGTGTCGGCGTCGTATGCCGTGACGTAACCGCGCACGCCGATCTCGGCGCCGCCATTGCCGATCAGCACGCGGCCGCCGTAGACACGCGGCGCGCCGGTGATCGTGTAACGCGAGCCGGCGGGCACCGTGGCGACTTCCCAGGCCTGTTTGCCCGTCGCCGCGTCGATCGCCACGAGGCGGCCGTCGAGCGTGCCGAGGAACAGCCTGCCGTTCCACGCGGCGACGCCGCGGTTCACGACGTCGCAGCAGGCGTTGACGCCCGCCTCGCCCGGGACCTTCGGATCGAACATCCATTTCTGCCGGCCCGTCTTCGCGTCGAGCGCGAACAGCTTGCTCCAGGCGCTGGTCACGTACATCACGCCGTCGATGACCAGCGGCGTCGCTTCCTGCGCGCGGTGTGGCGTATCCAGGTCGAACGACCAGGCGAGGCCGAGCTGGCCGACGTTGCCGGCGTCGACGCGGTTCAGCGGGCTGTAGCGCTGCTCGTCGTAGGTGCGGCCGTACGAGAGCCATTCCTTCGCGTCGGCGGCGGCCAGGCGTGTCGCGTCGACCTGCGCGGTGGGTGCGGGTGGCGGTGGCGGCGCGTCCGGTTTCTGTCCGCACGCGGCCAACACCAGGGCGCTGATCAACGCCATTCGAACCCGTTTCATACCGCCCCCTCGCGCCTCCGGATGCCCACGCCGCAATCTCGCGCGCGGCGCCCGCCAGCGCCTCGACTGTCGAAGAGATCGATCTCGATGACCAGCGCTACACGGAGCGGTGCATGTCGCCGTCGATGGGCAGCGATTGGCCGGAGATGGACCGCGCGGCATCGGAGGCGAGGAACACGGCCAGCGCCGCCACCTCGCCCGCCTCGGTGAAGTACTTCAGCGACTGGTTGCGCAGTGCATTCGTGCGCTCCTGCTCGAGCGTGCTGCCGTTGCTGGCGACGCGCCCCGCGAGCACGCGTTCCATGCGCTCGCCGGCGACCGGTCCCGGCAGCAACGCGTTCGCGCGGATCCCGAACTCGCCGAGCTCCATCGACAACGTGCGCGTGAAGCCGATCAGTCCCCACTTGCTGACCGAATACGCGCAGCGCTGCGGGTAGCCGAACCGCCCCGCGGCCGAGGACAGGTTGACGATGCTGCCGCCGCCGGCGCGCTTCAGCGCAGGGATGCACAGCTTGGTGACGTGGAACGCGGCGCCGAGGTTCACGCGCAGCACCTGCTCCCACGCCGCCGGATCGTAGTCCTCGATGCGCGCCGTCGGGCCGGCGATGCCGACGTTGTTGATCAGCACGTCGAGGCCGCCGAGCGCGTCCAGGGCGCGCGGCACCGCGGCGCCGATGTCCGCGGCATCGCCGAGATCGCAGCGTTCGCCGCGGAAGCCCGGCAATTCCATCGCGAGGACGGTCAACGCCGCCGCGTCGAGGTCGAGCCCGGCGACCTGCGCGCCGTTGCGCGAGAACGCCCGGGCGGTTTCGCGGCCGATGCCGTTGGCGGCACCCGTGATGAGCACTTTCTGCATGGCGCGACCCTGCCCGATCCCGACGGCGTTGTCTCGACTCCGGAGCGCACGCGGAGTTCGCTCGCGGGCCAGCGGCCGCGCGCGCCTTGGGTACGCTTGGGCCGGAAACTTCCGGAGCAGACCATGGCGACCATCATCGGCGGCATCGCGACCTCGCACACTCCCACGATCGGCTTCGCGCTCGACGCGAAGAAACACGAGGATCCGGTCTGGGCGCCCATCTTCGCGGGCTACGAGCCGGTGCGCCGCTGGCTCGCGGAGAAGAAGCCCGACGTGCTCTTCTTCATCTACAACGACCACATCACGTCGTTCTTCTTCGATCACTACTCGCATTTCACGCTGGGCGTCGGCGAGAAGTTCTGGGTCGCGGACGAAGGCGGCGGCGCGCGCCAGCTGCCGCCGATCGCCGGCCACCCGGCGCTGGCGCGGCACGTCGCCAAGGGACTGGTCGCCGACGAGTTCGACCTGTCGTTCTTCCAGAACAAGGGGCTCGATCACGGCTGCTTCTCGCCGCTGTCGCTGCTGTGGCCACACGAAAAGACATGGCCGGGCGCACTCGTGCCGCTGCAGGTCGGCGTGCTGCAGTTGCCGATCCCGTCGGCGAAGCGCTGCTTCAAGCTCGGCCGCGCGTTGCGCAAGGCGATCGAGAGTTATCCGGAAGACCTCAAGGTGGCGATCGTCGGCACCGGCGGGCTGTCGCACCAGATCCAGGGCGAACGCGCCGGCTTCAACAACACGCCCTGGGACATGGAATTCCTCGAACTGCTCGAGAAGGATCCGGAGAAACTCACGGAGCTCACCATCGCCGACTACGCGACGCGCGGCGGCATGGAAGGCTCGGAGGTGGTGATGTGGCTGGTGATGCGCGGCGCGCTGGCGCCGAAGGTGAAGAAACTGCACCAGGCATACTACCTGCCGTCGATGACGCCGATCGCGACGCTGATCTACGAGGACGATTCGCCGCCGCCGCCCGCCGAGAGCGACGCGGCCTACCGCGAGCGCATCGAGCACGAATGGCGCGGCCTCGAGCAGTTACCCGGCACGTATCCGTTTACGCTGGATCGCAGCGTAAAGGCGTACCGGCTGAATTCCTTCCTGCACTCACTGCTGATCCCGGAACGACGCCAGCGCTTCCTCGCGGCTCCCGAGACGTTGTTCGCCGAGGCGCAACTCACCGACGAGGAACGCGCGATGCTGCGCGCCCGCGACTGGCGCGCGCTGATGCACTACGGCGCGATCTTCTTCCTGCTCGAGAAGCTGGGCGCCGTGGTCGGCACGACGAACCTGCACATCTACGCGGCGATGCGCGGCGAGTCGCTGGAGGATTTCCTGAAGACGCGCAACACGAAGGTGTTGTATTCGGTGGCGGCGCAGAAATAGCGGACGCGGCCGTTCGGGACGCCAAAAAAAGAAACCCCGCCGACGGAGGGGGCCAGTCGGCGAGGCTAACGAACCTGGTGTTGCAAGGTTCGACGTTCCGATTTGCGCATCCTGCGCCCGGGAGCACTGGCTCCCGCACACGTCCTGAAAACCGTTGCGGCGAATCGTAGGCGCGGCTCCGGGCCGCGACAATGCGATGCATACGTATTCACGGCGCGCCGGACTGCGCTGCGCCGATGCCAACGCGCGACAGGCGCGGCCGCCGCTGCGGGAAACCCCGGGACTATCTACTCGCCTAACCACCGGCGACGCGGGATCGAATATATCGGTCTGTGCGCGCAGCCCGCGCCGCCGACGAGTCGCCAGGACGCCGGACCAGCGCCGCGCGCATCCGCCGATGCTAGCGCTACCGTTACTCAGACCAGCCCGGCGCGTCGCGTTTTGTCCACTCCCAGCGCCTTGTTTTCGTTGAAACGGCGATGACAACGCCGGTCACAGTAGCTTTTATCGCACGCCGCCGGGCATGATCCGCCCCAGCACTGAGGGGGCTCGGCCGCGAGGCCGGGCGGTTCATGCACGACAAGCCGACATCGTTCGACATCGCGTTCCTCGCGGGGGTCAGCCAGCCCACCGTGTCCCGCGCCCTGCGCGGCAGCCCGGTAGTTAGCCTGGAGACCCGCAAGCGCATCGAGGAGATCGCCCGGCAGCTCAACTACCGCGTCGACAAGAACGCGTCCAACCTGCGGTCGCAGCACTCGAACACCCTCGCCCTGCTCCTGTTCGAAGACCCGACACCGGACGACTCGCAGATCAACCCGTTCTTCCTGTCGATGCTGGGCTCGATCACCCGCGCCTCGGCGCGCCAGGGCTACGACCTGCTGATCTCCTTCCAGCAGCTGTCCGGCGACTTCCGCCAGGATTACGAAGACAGCCGCAAGGCCGACGGCATCATCCTGCTCGGCTACGGCGACTACGAGGAATACCGCCCGCGCCTCGACAAGCTGGTCGCGTCGGGCACGCACTTCGTGCGCTGGGGTCCGGTCGTCACCGACGAGCCCGGCATCTCGGTGGGCTCGGACAACGCACAGGGCGGCTACGACGTCGCGCGCCACCTGCTGCAGCAGGGCCGCCGCCGGCTGGCGTTCCTCGGCCACGCCACCAGCCACTACCCCGAGTTCTTCGACCGTTACCGCGGCTACGAACGCGCGCTGATGGAAGCCCGCGTCGCCACCTCGAGCGCGCTGCAGGTCGACGCGATCAACCTCGAGGAGTCAGGCTTCCAGGCCGTGACGGAGCTGCGCTCGCGCGGCGTCGAGTTCGACGCGGTCGTCGCGGCCAGCGACCTGATCGCGATCGGCGCGCTGCGCGCGCTGCAGGAAGGCGGCGTCGACGTGCCCCGCCAGGTCGCCGTCGCCGGCTTCGACGACATCCCGGCGGCCAGCCAGACGAACCCGCCGCTGACCACCGTCATGCAGGACACGCGGCGCGCGGGCGAGATCCTCGTCGAATCGCTGTTGCGGCAGATCGCCGGCGAGAAACCGACGAACGTCGTCATCCCGACCAGGCTGGTCGTGCGGAAGTCCGGCTAGGCCGTCAGCGGACCCGCAGCGAACACAACGCCGCGATCGTGAAGCTCGCGCCGCCGATCACCAGCGCGTAGATCGGCTCGCCACCCAGCATGCCCTTCACCACCGCGCCCAGCGCCGCGGCGGCGATCAGCTGCGGGATCACGATGAAGATGTTGAAGATGCCCATGAACACGCCCATCTTGCGCGACGGCACGCTGTCGGCCAGCAACGCGTAGGGCAGCGACACGATCGACGCCCACGCGAACCCGACGCCCACCATGGACACCAGCAGGTAGTCGGGGTTGCGGATCACCGCGAACGACACGAGCCCGGCAGCACCCAGCGCGAGGTTCACGGCATGGCTGCGCGCCAGCCCGATCCGTCGCACGAACAGCGGGATGACGATCGCGGCCAGCGCCGCGAAACCGTTGTACGCGCCGAACAGCACACCGACCCAGTTCGCACCCTCGTTGTAGCCGGCATCCGTCACCGCCGGCGCGTGGAAGTGCGTGCGCGTGACGCCGGGCGTCGTGTAGATCCACATCGCGAACAGGCCGAGCCAGGCGAAGAACTGCACCGGCACCAGCTGCCGCATGCGCTCCGGCATGTCGTCGATGTCGCGCATCACCGTCGCGAACAGGCTCGAGCCCGGCCGGCCGCCATAGATCAGCAGCGCGACGCCCCAGAACGCGAACATGCCGGCGAGGATGTAGACCTGCTGGTCGATGGCGAATTTCCACACGAGGAACACGCCGAGCGCGCCGGCGGCGAGCCACGCGAGCCCGCGCAGGTAGACGTGGCGCGCGCTGCCCGGGCGCACGGCGGCCGCTTCGTCGGTGGCATCGCCGAAGGTGTGCAGCTGGTCCGGCGGGTATTCGCGCGTCGTGATGATGGTCCACAACATCGCGATGGCCAGCACCGCCGCGCCGACGTCGAACGATAGCCGCACGGAGTCGGGGATCGCACCCTCGTTGCTGACGCCCGCGTGCGTGAAGATCCACGGCAACATGCTCGCGACCACGGCGCCGACGCCGATGAAGAAGCTCTGCATCGCGTAGCCCTTCGGCCGTTGCGCCGGCGCGAGGTTGTCGCCGACGAACGCGCGGAACGGCTCCATCGAGATGTTGATGCTGGCGTCCAGGATCCACAGCAGGCCGGCCGCGGCCCACAACGCCGACGAGCGCGGCATGAGGATCAACGCCAGCGAGGTCAACACCGCGCCGGCGAGGAAATACGGCCGGCGCCGGCCGAGCCGGTTCCAGGTGCGATCCGAGTAATGGCCGACCAGCGGCTGCACGATCAGCCCGGTCAGCGGCGCGGCGATCCACAACACCGCGATGTCGTCCATGTTCGCGCCGAGCACCTGGAAGATGCGGCTCATGTTCGCGTTCTGCAGGCCGAACGCGAACTGGATGCCGAGGAACCCGAAGCACATGTTCCAGATCTGCCAGAACGACAGCAGCGGCCGCGGAGCTTGCGTGTTCATTCGACGTCGAACTCCGGTGTGGCTTTCGGTCGCTTCGGCTTCGGCTTGGGCGCACTGCCCGGCACCGCCGGGTTGCGCGTCGAGATGCGCATCGCGAGCCCGCCGCCGGGCGCGAGCTTCAGTTCCATCGTGTCCAGGCTCGAGATCGGCCGCGTCGTGATGGAGACGGACTTCGGGTCGCCGGCGAACCCGGCGTCCTTGCCGTCAGAGTAGATAGTCGCCCAGTAGCGGCGGCCCGGGTCGAGGAAATCGAAACGCACGCGCAGCGACCGCGGCTGCTCGTCGGTGATGCTGCCGAGGTACCAGTCGTCGCCGTTGCGGTCCTTCCGCGCGATGGTCACGTAGTCGCCGACCTCGCCGTTCAGCACGCGCGTGTCCGACCAGTCCACCGGCACCTCCCTGATGAACTGGAACGGCTTCGGGAATTTCGCGTAGTTCTCCGGCAGGTCCGCGGCCATCTGGATCGGGCTGTAGATGACCACGTACAACGCCAGCTGCTTGGCGATCGTGCTCTGGATGCGGCGGCCGCCGGCGCCGGTGAGGCTCAACAC
>DATJTW010000039.1:0-7634 GCA_035502995.1 Steroidobacteraceae bacterium
CGTTCAAACAACTGCCGCCGCGCGGCACCGTGCCGCCGCCCTGGCAGGTCGACCGCCTGTTCCGCAACCTGCTGATCGATTCCACCGGCAACACGCACCGCGCCGAGTTCTGCATCGACAAGATGTTCTCGCCGGACGGCAACACCGGCCGTCTCGGCCTGCTCGAGATGCGCGCATTCGAGATGCCGCCGCACGAACGCATGAGCCTCACGCAGCAGCTGTTGCTGCGCTCGCTGCTCGCGCGCTTCTGGCGCGAGCCGTACGAACCGCCGCGCCTCGCGCGCTGGGGCACCGAGCTGCACGACCGCTTCATGCTGCCGTACTTCGTCGAGCGGGACCTGCAGGACGTCATCGCCGAGCAGCAGGGCGCCGGCTTCCCGATGAAGACCGAGTGGTTTGCTCCGCACCTCGAATTCCGCTTCCCGAAGATCGGCGACTTCAGCGTGCTCGGCACCGAGGTCGAGCTGCGCCAGGCGCTCGAGCCCTGGCACGTGATGGGCGAGGAGGGCACGGCCGGCGGCGCGGTGCGTTTCGTCGATTCCTCGGTCGAGCGCCTGCAGGTCAAGCTCACCGGGCTCGCGCCGGATCGCTACGCGTTCACCTGCAACGGCCGGCGAATCCCGTTGCGCCCGACCGGCGCCGTGGGCGAGTTCGTCGCCGGCGTGCGCTACAAGGCGTGGAATCCCGCCTCGTCGCTGCACCCGCTGATCCGTGCGCATTCGCCGCTGACGTTCGACCTAGTCGACACGTGGATGAACCGCTCGATGGGCGGCGCCCAGTACCACGTCGCGCATCCCGGCGGCCGCAACTACGACACCTTCCCGGTGAACGCGTTCGAGTCCGAGAGCCGGCGCCTGGCACGATTTGTCAGAATGGGTCACACGCCGAACGAAGTCACACCTCCGCCCGAGAGTGCCAACGTCGAATTCCCGTTCACGCTGGACCTGCGTAAAGTCTGAGGCGTGATCGGGAACATGCGCGCAGTCCTCGAACCGACCGACCTGCGCCGCTACGACGAGCTGACGGACGCAACCGGGGGGATGCGCGCGCACTGGCGCGGGCTCATCGATCGCCTGCGCGCCGACGAATCTCCCGACGCTGTGCGCCGCTCGCTCGAGCTGACACGCCGCCTGGTCGTCGAGAACGGCGTCACCTACAACGTCTACGCCGACCCGCAGGGTGCGGACCGCCCGTGGGCGCTCGACCCGCTGCCGTTCGTGCTGCCCGCGGCCGAGTGGCGCGCGCTGGAGGCCGGCGTCGCGCAGCGCGCGCGGCTGTTGAACGCGCTGCTCGGCGACCTGTACGGCCCGCAGAAATTGCTGGCCGAGGGCCACGTCCCGGCCGAGCTGCCGTTCGGCCATCCTAACTACCTGTGGCCGTGCCACGGCATCCGCCCCGTCGACGGCCAGTGGCTGAACCTGTATGGGGCCGACCTGGCGCGCGCGCCGGATGGCCGCTGGTGGTTGCTGGCCGATCGCACGCAGGCGCCGTCGGGCGCCGGTTACGCGCTCGAGAACCGCGAGATCCTGGAGCAGGTGCACGCGGAGACGATCCCGGATCTCTCGGTGCGGCGCGTGCGCGGGTTCTTCAATTCGCTGCGCGAGCGGCTGTTGTCCGTCAACCGGGAGCTCGCGGCCGCGGACGAGGCGCCGCTCGCCGTCATCCTGACGCCGGGTCCGTACAACGAGACGTATTTCGAGCACGCCTATCTCGCGCGCCAGCTCGGCATGCCGCTGGTCGAAGGCAGCGATCTCACCGTGCGTGGCGACACCGTCTATCTCAAGACGCTGGGCGGCCTGCGCCGCGTGCACTCGATCCTGCGCCGCCTCGACGACGACTACTGCGATCCGCTCGAGTTGCGCGGCGACTCGGCGCTCGGCGTGCCGGGCCTGATCGGCGCGCTGCGCGCCGGCCGCGTCGTCGTGTCGAACGCGCCGGGCACGGGCGTGCTCGAGTCCGCGGCGTGGCTGGGCTTCCTGCCGCCCATCGCCGAGCGGCTGATCGGCGAGAAGCTGTTGCTGCCCGAAGTCGCCACGTGGTGGCTGGGCGAGAAACCGGCACTCGACTACGTGCTCGACAACCTCGACCGACTCGTCATCAAGCCTGCCTATCCGAACCAGCGTTTCGAACCGATGTTCGGCCGCGACTACGAAGGCAAGGCGCGCGACGGGCTGGTCGCGCGCATCCGCAATCGTCCGTACGCGTACGTCGCGCAGGAGCACGTGCGGCTGTCGCAGGCGCCGGTGTGGAAGTCCGCGGCGTCGACGGAGCTCGCGTCGCGCGCGTTGACCATCCGCGTGTACGCGGTGGTGACACCGGAGGGCGTGCGCGTGATGCCGGGCGGCCTCGCGCGCGTCGCGCAGGAGAGCGCGGCCGACGTCGTCTCGACGCAGCGCGGCGGCGGCGCGAAGGACATCTGGGTGCTCGCCGAGAATCCGCACGAGGAGACGCTGTCGGCGCCACCGCGCGCCGCGCACGCGCAGCGGCACGACCACATCCCGTCGCGCCTGGTCGAGAACCTGTACTGGCTGGGCCGGTATTCCGTGCGCGCCGAAAACGACGTGCGGCTGCTGCTGCGCACGCTGGCCGCGCGCAGCGACGCGCGCGTCTATCCACACGCGCGCCAGATCTGTCGCGACCTCGGCGCCGTCGCGCCGGACGGCGACGTGTTCGACGCGCTGCGTGCGCCCGATGCCGTCGGCATCGCGGCCGACGTCAAGCATCTCGCCTGGTGCGCGTCGCAGGTGCGCAATCGCCTGTCGGCGCGGTACTGGCGCGGCGTGGTCGGCCTGCAGCGCCAGGTGCAGGAATCCGCCGCGTCGCGCGGCAGCACGCGCGAGGCCGGCGAGCGCATCCTGCTGTCGCTGGCCGCGCTGACCGGTTTCTCGGAAGAGGACATGATGCACGACGAGGGCTGGCGCGTGATGCGTCTCGGCCGCCGCATCGAGCGCATGCAGTTCATCGCCGGCGTCCTCGTGCGCCAGCTGGCCGGTGCGCAGGCGACGCGCCCCGAGGCCGTCGAGTGGCTGCTCGAGGTCTGCGACAGCATGCCTATCTACCGCGCGCGGTACATCGGCGCGCCGCGGTTGTCGCAGATGCTGAACCTGCTGCTGTACGACGACGGGCACCCGATGGCGCTCGTGTTCCTGCGCCGCTCGATCGATCGCGACCTCGACGACCTGGCGCGCTCGCTGAACGGCGAGCGTGAACGCGGCGTGCCCGACGTGCCGCTGGTGCCGTCCGGCACGGCCGATCTGCTCGACGTCGCCGGCCAGGCCGGCGGCGATGCGCGTGCGCACCTCGCCGCCGAACTCGCCACCCTCGCGGCGCGTGCCGGCGAGTTGTCCGACCGCCTGTCGCGCCGCTACTTCGCGCTGATCGAATCCGACGCGCACGCGCTGGCCACATGACGCGCGCCACCAGCCGCCGCTACCGCATCCGCCACGAGACGCGTTACGAATACGCGGCCGACGTCGTGCATTCGCACCATCTGTTGCATCTCGTGCCGCGGCCCGCGCCGTACCAGGAATGCCTCGAGCACGACATCGAGATCACGCCCGAGACGCACCGGCGCGCGAACGAGATCGACGCGTTCGGCAATCCGCTGATCCGCCTCGAGCTCGCCGCGCCGCACCGCGAGCTCGCCGTCGTGTCGACGATGGAGATCGAGGTGCACGCGCGGCCCGCGGTGTCGGCCGAGACGACCGACGCCTGGGAGAAGGTCAGGGATTCGTTCGCATACCGCGGCGAGCTGATGGCCGGGTACGGACTCTCGCGCGATCACCTCGATGCCGCGCGTTTCCGCCACGAATCGCCGCACGTGCGCGTCAAACAATCCTTCACCGACTGGTCGGCGGTGTGTTTCCCGGAAGGCCAGCCGATCCTCGTCTGCGCCGAGCAGCTGACGGCGAAGCTGCAGAAGGAGATCGAATACGTGCCGGGCGTCACGACGATTGGCACGTCGGCCACCGAGCTGCTGGAGACGCGCAAGGGTGTCTGCCAGGACTTCGCGCACCTGATGATCGCGTGTTTCCGCTCGCGCGGACTGCCGGCGCGGTACGTCAGCGGCTATCTGCGCACGAACGCCGCGACCGGCGAGGACGGCAGGAAGCTGGTGGGCGACGGCGCGTCGCACGCCTGGGTCGCGGTGTGGAGTCCGCCGTACGGCTGGCTGGAGTTCGATCCGACCAACGGCTGCTTCGCGGGCACGGATCACGTGGCCGTCGCGTGGGGCCGCGATTTCGGCGACGTGTCACCGCTGCGCGGCGTGATCCTCGGTGGCGACGCGCACAAGCTGTCGGTCAGTGTCGCCGTGGTGCCGCGGGAAGAAGCGACGGCGCCCTCAGCGGCTGACTAGATAGAAGCCGTCCGTGTCGCGTCCGGCGCCGACCGTCCACGTGTCGCCGGGCGCGTCCGCATCGACCAGGACGAGCCGCTTGCCCGCCGTTCCGCCCGCATCCGCCGAGACCAGCGCGACGTTCCCGGTCGGGTCGAGCTCGTACGACAACACGTCGTCGTTCGCCGCGGACGATGTGGCCTGCGTGCCGAAGCTGCCGCGCGCGACGACGTGCAGCGTCGCCGCGCTGCCGCCGCCGCTGTTCATGAACCAGATGCGGGCGCCGTCCGCGGAGTAACGCGGCCGGGACGCGTTGCGTCCCGCTGCATTCGCCGCGTTCACGCGCGCGGGCGTCGCGGGCGCGGAGAACGTGACCTCGTGGATGTCGCAGGGAACGTTGGGGAACTGCACCGGCGCGCCGCAGCCGGAGACGATCAACGCACCCAGCGAGTCCGCCCGCATGGCGCGGTCGTCGTCGGCGGCGGGGCGCCGCGTCTGCGCGGCGAAGTCGAATGATCCGATCGCCGATTCCGTGTTCGGCGCGTCGGTGCGGCCGAGCACGTAGGCATAGCCGTTGAAGAGCAGCGCGTACCGGCCGTCCGGCGACATCAGCGGCGCGTCGAAGCTGATGGCTGACGGCGCCGGGATGTGCAGCAGCTGCGTGGTGTTGGGTGTCGCCACCGCGTTCATCTCGACGCTGTTGTGCGGGTCCGGCGCGAAGATCTGCTCGAGCACGTGCGTGACGACCAGCGATTCGTCGGGCTTGGGCCAGACGAAATCGATGCCCAGCCCCACCATGCCGCCGGAGGCGCTGTGCAGCGGCGACACGCGCGTCGTGACGCCGCTCGCAAGGGCGGTGCGATAACCCGCGGCCTGGCCGTTCGCCGGCGCGCGGCCGCCGAAGTAGACGGCGGTGCCGGCCGCGTTGAGGCGCGCGCCGCTGGCGTATTGCAGCTCCGTGTCCGGCGGGCTCAGCCGCTGCGACAACGTATCCGGACTGGCTGCCGAGTAGCGGTAGATAGCCGAACCGCTGCTGGAGGCGAGATCGTGCACGACCTGCCGCCCGTCGGCGGTCAGAAGCACGTTGACCGCCCGCGTGCCGTCCGGCACCGGGCCCGTGACGGCATGACGCACGGCGGGCGCGGCGAGATCGACGTAGAACAGTTCGTGGCTGGTGCCGCCCGTGACCGGCACCGCTTCCTCGTAGACCAGCGCGCTGCCGTTGCGCGCGACGAAGAGCCGCTCCGCGCGCGCGGTTCCCGGTGAGCCGTCGGCGAACGAGTCGGAGAACAGGTCGTTCACGTGGACGCGCCCCCCGCCCAGATAGACCGCCTTGAACGGCGCGACGTCGACGAAGCCGACCGCCGTCGCGTCGGCGGTGGCGCCGCCGGCATCGGTCACGCGGTATCGCGCCCGCACCAGGCCCTTGAATCCCGATACGACCGGAAACGTCACGCGGCCGCTTCCATCGACCGTCGCGCCTGCGGGAAACGAACTGCCGACGATGGACACGGTCAGCGTGCCCGCTTCGACATCGGTGTCGTTGGCGAGCACGTCGATGGCGCCGGCCGAGGTCAGCGTCAATGCATCGTCGGTCGCGACCGGCGCGTCGTTCACGGCGGCGACGGTCAGCGTCATCGTGGCACCGACCGATTGCCCGGCCGAGTCGGTGACGCGCACGGCGAACGAATCGGTGCCGTTGTAGTTCGAGGCCGGTTGATAGGTGAAGGCGCCGGCAGCAGAGAAGGCGGTCAACGTGCCGTGCGCCGGCTGGGTCGCGACGGCGAACGTCAGCGTGTCGCCCGGATCGGAACCCACGACGCTGCTGGTGAGCGCGGTGTCTTCGGTCGCATTGAAAGACTGGGCGAGCAGCGTCGGCGCCGCGTTGGTCGGCGTGTCGTCGCCACTGCCGCCGCCACCGCAGGCCGTGAGCAGCACGCACAGGCCGAGGGCGGGAGAAAACCGGACTGGGTCGATCATGGCTGGGTCTCTGCGGCGAACGCGGGACTCGTGACAGACCAGCAACGTGTCAGCGTGGCTCGGCGGGTTTCCCGATCGTCTCGCGCAGCCGGTCGACGTCGACCGAGAGTATGTAACGCCGGATGTTGCGCCACATCGAGTGATAGCCGTAGCCGCCGTCCGTGAGCTCGGCGAGCGCATCCTGCGCGGTCCAGTCCTGCTCGAGCATGCGGTACATCGCGCTCATGAGGCCGGTGCGGTCGGCGCCATGCTGGCAGTGGATCAGGAACGGGCCGTTCTCCGTCTGGCGCAACAGGCGCATCACCTCGATGACGTGCCGGTCGTCGACGCGCCACGTCAGGATCTTCGTGCGCTCGGTGCGCAGGCTCGTGCCGCGCACCTCGTCCTCGTCGTCGTTGAACGCGCGCAGGTTGATGATGGTGCGGATGCCCATCTTCTCGAGATTGCGCATGCCGAGCGCGCTGGGTTGCTCGCTGCGGTAGAGCAGCGGCGTGATGCGATGCAGGTTCGGCACGCCGTCGAGCGTCAGCGGCTCGGCCCAGTGCACGGGGCGCGGCGGAGCGGGTGCCGGGGCCGCCGGCCGCGCGTCCTGCGCGACGGCGGCGCCCGCGGCCAGCGCGGCGATCACGGCCAGCGCGATGTGCATCATGGCGCGGACGACGCCGTGGACAACGCCGCGATGACGTCGCGCGCCGCGTGCGGGCGGGAGATCCGGTGCGCGGCGCCGCTCATCGCCGCCAGCCGCGCCGGGTCGGCGCGCAACTTCGCGAGCTTGAACGCCAGCGTCGCGCCGTCCACGGCCTTCACGGCGGCGCCGGCCTCGAGTAGATAGTCCGCGTTGCGTTCCTCCTGGCCCGGGATCGGCGACACCAGCAGCATCGGCCGGCCCTTGGCGAGGCACTCCGAGACCGACAGGCCGCCGGGCTTCGTCACCACGAGGTCCGCCGCCGTCATCACGCGTTCGACCGTGGTCGTGAAGCCGACCGGGAAGAGTTTTCCCGGATGCCGCTTCGCCAGGGACTGCAGCCGCTTCAGCAGGTCGGCGTTGCGGCCGGCCAGGGCGACCAGTTGCAGCGCGCCGCGTTCGTCATCCGGCAGCGCGAGCAGGCGCGCCGCCAGTTCGTCCAGCGATCCGACGCCCGCGCCGCCGGCCATCATCAGCACGGTGAACTTCCGCGCGTCGATGCCGAGCTCGGTGGCGCAGGTGGCGCGATCGAGCGTCGCTGCGAACTGCGGCATCACCGGGATGCCGGTGACGACGATCTTCTGCGCGGGAACGCCGCGGTCGGCGAGGCGGAACGCGACCTCGTCGTTCGCC
>DATJTW010000040.1:0-36709 GCA_035502995.1 Steroidobacteraceae bacterium
TACTGCGTCGGCTCGAGCGCACGTTCGTAGGCCGCGCGTCCGCCGGCCAGGTCCTTCTGCGCGAGCTTCGACAGCGCGACGTTGCGATACGGCACCGCCCACTTCGGCTCGTCCTTGATCGCGGTCTCGAGCGTGTCGATGGCCGCGGGCCAAGCCTTGTCCATCATCTGCAGCTCGCCGAGCAGGTTGCGGACCAGCGCGTTGTGCGGATCCTTGTCGAGCGTGGCGCGCACGCGCGCCTGCGCATCGGCGCCGTTGCCGCGGCCGGCCTGCAGGCGCGCGTAGGCGACCAGCGCGTCCACCGCCTGCGGCTGCAGCTCGAGCGCCTTCGCGAATTGCGTCGATGCCTCGTCCGGCTTGCCCTGCGCCTGCGCGGCGAGACCGCCGAGATAGAAGCCCGAGGCGCCATCCGGACGCAGCGTCTTCAGATCCTCCGCGGCGGTGCGCGCACCCGCGACGTCGCGCGCCGCCAGATAGGCCTTCACCAGCGTTTCGCGCGCGGCGACGTCGGTGGGCACGAGGCGCACGGCCTCTTCGAGCAGCGTCACCGCCAGCTCGGCGCGATTCGTCTGGCTGAGCAGTTGCGCCAGGTCGACGCGCACCGGCACGTCGCGCGGCGCGAGCCGCATCGCTTCGCGCAACACGTCCTCGGCCAGCGCCGGTTCGCGGTTCGCGACGTGCGCGCGCGCCAGCGTGCGGCGCACGATCACCGACTCGGGCTGGTCGCGCAGCACCGAACGCAGGTCCGTGATCGCGGCGGCCGCGTCGCCCTTGTCGAGCGCCAGCCCGGCGCGCAGCGTCAGCGCGTCGTTGTCGCGCGGATTCAGCTTCAGCGTCTCGTCGATCGTGGCGCGTGCCGCGTCGAATTCCTTCGCGTAGATCTGCATCGCCGCGATGCGGTCGCGCGCGATCAGGCCCTTCGGCCCGGTCGCGTCGTCGGCGACGATCTTCCGGTATTCGGCCAGCGCCTCGCGCGTCGAACCGCCCCGCTGCAGCAGCGCGCCGAGGCCGAGGCGCAGGTCGACGTTCTTCGGATCGTCGTCGATGAACCTGCGCATGGCCTTCTCGCCCTGCTCGCGCGAACGCTGCGCGGTCAGGAAATCCACCAGCGCGAGCTTGGCGTCGTCGTTGCCCTTCAGGTCCCTGACCGCGGCCTCGAGCACGCGTTGCGCGTCGTCGGGGCGCTTCTCGCGCGTCAGGAACAGCGCGAGGCGCGTGCGATGCGCGAGGTCGTCGGGCCGCAGCTCGATCACCTTGCGCAGCTGCGTCTCACCCGTGGCCGCATCCCCCGACTCCGCGGCCATCACCGCCATGATCTGGCGCAGATCGACCGACTTCGGATTCGCGGCGATCGCCTTCTCGACCAGCGCACGTGCGTCATCGGCGCGCGACTGCGTGCGGTACAGCGACGCCAGCAGCGCGATCGCGTTTTCGTTGCCCGGCGCCGCCTTGACGGCGGCCTCGGCGTCGGCGAGCGCGCCCGCGGGATCCTTCTGCTGCACGCGCGCGGCACCGCGCACCGTCAGCAGGTCGGCGTCGTTCGGGAATTTCACCAGCAGCGGCGCGACGGCTTCGAGCGCGCGGTCCGGCATGCCGCCGAACACGTAGAGGCGCCCCACCGCGGCCGGACCCGCCGGCTGGTCGGGATGCAGCGCGGCCACGGCCTGGTAGGCGCGCATGGCTTCGCGGAAGTCGCCGAGCCGCTCGGCGACGCGGCCGTTCATCAGCTGCGCCTCGGCATTCTTCGGATCGATCTGCAACGCGTTGCGGAATTCGACGCTGGCCTTCTGGAAGCTGCCGTCCGCGTAGAACTCGTTGCCGCGCTCGAGGTGGCTCGCCAGCCGCGACTGCGCGCCTCCACAGGCGGAGAGCAAGGTGAAAATCGCGGCGACAAGCAGGCCCTGGCGCCCAACGCGTCCGATGCTCATTCGTGGAATCCCCGAGAGAGTTAGATGTTTCGGGGAATGTATGGCCGATCCGTGACTGACGTATGACGCAGCGTCACGCCAGCAGGCCGCGCACCGCCACCGCCGCGAACAGCACCGCGATCGCCAGGCGCGACGCGGACCGGCCGGCACCGCCCAGCGACGACAGCTCCACCGCGTACAGCAGCACCACCGACTTCGCGATGCCGGCCGTGACCGCCGGCGGCAGCTGCGCCGGCGCGGGCAACAGCGGCACGACGATCGCGACGAACACCACCAGCAGGTCGAGCGAGGTCACGGAGAAATTTCCCGGGCGCGCCAGCACGAATCGCGCCAGCGCCACGACGCCCGTGATGCCGACCAGCAGCCAGCCGACCGTGTGCCACTGTCCGTCGACGTGCGGCGACGTCTGGTCCAGCCAGACGACCAGCACGACCGCGGTGTACGTCAACGTGCGATCCAGCCACGCGGCGCCGGCGCCGCGCGCGGCGTTCACGAGCAGCGCCACCAGCAGTGCGAGGCACAACACGCCGACGTCTAGGCCGACCGTGCCGGCGCGCGCGATCGCCATGCCGGCGTACGCGATCATGCACACCGCCATGATGCGGGCGCCGGTCGACGCGTTCGGCGACACCGGCTCGCGCAGCCGCGCGATCAGCGCGCTGAACACCGGCAACGCGCGGCCCGAGTGCGCGCGCCACGGCGTCGCATCGGCCCAGCGCAGCGACACCAGCGTGCCGATCGCCAGCGCGACGAACACGCCGAGGATCATCAGGTCGGATTCGAACCGCAGCCAGTAGGCGACCAGGAACAGCACCACCTGCAATAGATAGACGAGCACGACCGCCTCGGCGTGCGCGAAGCCGAGCCCGAGCAGCTTGTGGTGCAGGTGGTTGCGATCCGGCGAGAACGGCGAACGCCCGGCGCGCACGCGCTGGATCATCACCGACAACGTGTCGAGGATCGGCAGGCCGAGCAGCAGCAGCGGCAGCGCCGCGCTCACCGACGTGCCATCGCCCTGCGTCGCGAGGATCGACAACACGCCGATCGAGAAACCGAGCAGCTGGCTGCCGCTGTCGCCCATGAAGATCTGCGCGGGATGCGTGTTGAAGCGCAGGAAGCCGAGGATCGCGCCGCATTCGATCAGCGCGACCGCGATCACGGGCACGTTGCCGCTGATCGCCGCCAGCAGCGCGATCGCGCACAGGCACAGCAGCGCCATGCCGCCGGCGAGGCCGTCGAGGCCGTCCGAGAGATTCACGGCGTTCGTCACGCCGACCAGGAACAGGAACGTCAGCACTTCGCCGAACACCGGCGGCAAGGGCACGCGGTGGTCGAACGTCCACGAGTCGATGCGCACGTCGCCGAGCCACATGCACAGCAGCACGGCCGCGACCTGGCCGACGAACTTGGCGCGATAACCCAGCGTCGCGCGGTCGTCCCAGATGCCGAACACCAGCAGCGTCGCCGCGCCGACGATGAAGCCGGTCAGCGGCCCGCCGAGCGACTGCGTGAACAGCAACGGCACGAAGATGCCGATCGCCATGGCGATGCCGCCGACGCGCGGGATCGGCGTCGAATGCACCTTGCGCGGACCCGGCGCATCGGTGAGGCCGAGCCGCGGCGCGAGGCGCATCAGCGGGCGGATGCTCACCGCGACGATGAGCAGCGCCAGCACGAACTGCAGGAACAGCGGCACGTTATCTCCCCGGCGCTCCGCCGGCCGCGGCACCGTAGCCAGCGCGGGAGTCAGGTTGATGACGGAGACGGCTGCTCATACCGGCAGCCCGCGCGCGCGCCGCTGCAATTCCAATGTCTTGCAATCGATCATGTATTCGTACCACGCGCGCAGCAGGCTGAACGTCAACCCCGCGCGGCCTTCGACGATGCCGCCCTTCCCGAGATAGATGCCGCAGAACACGATGACCGGTCGCAGCGGCATCCGGTACAGCAGCGCCTTCAACGCGCGCCGACGTTCGGTCGGATCGCGCGCCAGCAGCCGCGCCTCCGCGGCAGCGGTGCCCTGCTTCTGCAGGCGCAGCTCGGCCTCCATCGTCGAATAGCGGTCGTGCTTCTGGATCCACGCCGCGAAGCCCTTGTTGAACGGGAAGTGATGCAGGTGCGACGGCAACTCGCGCACCTGGCCGTCGGTGCGGTATTCCTCGTTGATCGCGCGTTCGACGCGCACGCGGTCGGGCCGCATCAGCCGCCCGAACCAGGTCGGGTAACCGCTGCTGCCGCGGATCCAGCGGCCGAACAGGTGATCCTTGCGGCGCATGCGGAACAGCGTGACGTCGGGCGTGGCCGCCTCGACCGCCGCGAGCATGTCGCGGCGCAGGTCGTCGGGCACGCGTTCGTCGGCGTCCAGCATCAGCACCCAGCCGTGTCGGTAGCGGATGCCGTGCAGCGCGTGGTTGCGCTGCGAGGCGTAGTCGTCGAACGCGCGCAGCTCGAGCCGCGCACCGCAGCGCTGCGCGATCTCGGCGGTGCGGTCGCGGCTGAACGAATCGAGCACGACGACGTCGTCGCACCAGCGCACCGACTCGAGGCAGCCCGCGAGGTTCGTTTCCTCGTCGAGCGTCAGGATGACGACGGAGATGCTCATGCGGGGTCGCGGCGCGTGCCGACGGTCCGCGCCGGGTTGCCCGCGACGATGGCGCGCGGCGGCACGTCCTTCACGACCACGGCCCGCGCGCCGACGAGGGCGCCCGCGCCCACCGTCACGCCCGGACCGACGAAGGATTCCGTGCCGAGCCACGCGCCGGCACCGATGTCCACCGGCGGCTTGAGCAGCGGCAGATCGGCGCGCGTGAAATCGTGAGTGCCCGCGCACAGGTGCGCGCGATACGAAACGGTGGCGTTCGCGCCGATACGGATGCGGCCGAGGCTGTACAACAATACGTCGTCACCGAGCGCGCACCAGTCGCCGAGCTCGACGTTCCAGGGCATCTCGATGCGGGTGCGTGGATAGACGTGCACGTGCGCGCCGACCTTCGCGCCGAACGCGCGCAGCACGGCGCGTCGCCAGCCGAACGCCGGCCGCGGACTCAGCCGCAGCAGCCAGGATCCCGCGATCCAGGCCACGCGACGCCACTGCTCGCCGCGCGAGTATTTGCGGGCGGCGCGGTTCCCGGCGTTGTCGACGATCACGTCGGGTGTGTTCATTGTTGGTTTCCGATCGCGGCGCAAGCGTTCCACCGTTTCCTTACGAAGGTATGACGCTGTAACCGGATCGTCGCGCAGCGTCGGCAAGATGCCGCCTCCCGGCCGCCGACGCCGCGCAAACAACGATGACGAACCAGCTCCGCTTCTCGCCCGCCTCCTACGTCCTGATCGCCTGCGCGGCCGTGCTCACGCTGCTGCCGTTCCGCAACGCGTTGTCGAACTTCATCGACATCTGGAACCTGCAGCCGGAGTACAGCCACGGCCTGCTGATCCCGTTCCTGTCCGGCTACCTCGTCTGGCGACGCCGCGACGAGCTGCGCGGCATGCGTTTCTCCGGTTCCTGGCAGGGCCTGTGGCTGATCACGCTCGGCATGCTGCTGTGGCTGGTCGGCGATCTCGCGACCATCTACTGGATTGTGCAGTACGGCTTCCTGTGCGCGTTGTACGGCGTGATCCTGTCGCTGGTCGGCGGCCCGGTGTTCCGCAGATTGTGGATGCCGCTCGCGATCCTCGTGTTCATGATCCCGCTGCCCGCGTTCTTCAACAATTCGCTGTCGCTGCAGATGCAGCTGGTGTCGTCGGCGATCGGCGTGTGGTTCATCCGCCTGGCCGGCATCAGCGTGTTCCTCGAGGGCAACGTCATCGACCTCGGCAGCATGCAGCTGCAGGTCGCCGAGGCCTGCGACGGCCTGCGCTACATGTTCCCGCTGATGACGCTGGCGTTCGTGATGACGCAGCTGTTCCGCGCGCCGCTGTGGCAGCGCATCGTGCTGTTCGTGTCGAGCGTGCCGATCGCGATCCTGATGAACAGCTTCCGCATCGGCGCGATCGGCATCACGGTCGAGTACTGGGGCCCGAAGATGGCCCAGGGCCTGCTGCACGAGTTCGAGGGCTGGGTCGTGTTCATGTTCAGCACCGCGGCGCTGCTCGGCGTGGCGGCCCTGCTGGCGCGCCTCGGACCGCAGCGCCTGTCGCTACGCGACGCGTTCGCGGCGCCGGCCGCGCCGGCGCAGCCCGCGCCCGGCCCGGCGCGCCAGCCACTGCCGGCGTCGTTCGTGGGCGCGTCGATCCTGGTCGCGGTCGCCGCGCTGGCGCAGCTCGCGTTGCCGACGCGCGTCGAGTCGATCCCGTCGCGGGCGTCGCTGGTCGACTTCCCGACGCATCTCGGCGAGTGGAACGGCAACCGCGAGTCGATGGCCGGCGTGTTCCAGGACGCGCTGCAGCTCGATGACTATCTACTTGCCGACTACCGCGACTCGGCCGGCGAGCCGCTGAATTTCTACGTCGCCTGGTACGACTCGCAGCGGGCCGGCCGCTCCGTGCATTCGCCGCGCGCCTGCATCCCCGGCGGCGGCTGGATCATCCGTTCGTTCGAGCGCCGCGCCATCCCCGACGTGAACGGCCGCACGCTGGACACGAACCGCGTCGCCATCGAGCTCGATGGGCAGCGGCAGATCGTCTACTACTGGTTCCAGCAGCGCGGCCGGCAGCTGACGAACGAATATCTGGTGAAGTGGTACATCTTCTGGGACGCGCTGACGCGCAATCGCACCGACGGCGCGCTGGTGCGCGTCGTGGTGCCGGTGGCGAATGGCACCGACGAAGCGGAAGCAGATCGGCGCGTCGCGCGGTTCGCCGCGAAGGCGATGCCGGTGCTGACGGGTTACGTGCCGGACTGAGCGCGCGCGGCGGTCGGCGCCGAAGCCGGCGCTGAGTCCGCCACCGCGACCGGTGCCGCGACCGCGTCCGCCGCCCGCGGCCGCAGCGAGTCGAACAACGCCAGCCAGGTCGTCAGCGCACGCCGGCTCGAATGCCGCACCTCGGCCGAGCGGCGCGCGTTGGCCGCGAGCCGCGCGAAGCGCGCCGGCTCGGCGTGCAGCGAACGCAATTCCGCTGCCAGCGCCCGCGCATCCCCCACGGCGACCACGGCACCGGTGTCGTCGGCGCGGATCTCGCGCGCCAGCTCGCCGTCGGGATCGCCGATGAAGATCGCCGGCCGGCCCGCGGCCATGATGCCGTAGTACTTGCTGGGAACGATCAGGCCCTCGGTGCCCGGCAGCAAGCTAACAAGGTGCACGTCCGCCGCGGCCATGCTGTCGGCGAGGCGCTCGGCGGGCTGGAAGGACTGGAAGCGGAAGTTGGCGAGGTTGCGCGCCGCCACGGCCGCGCGCAGCGCCGCCATCCGCGCGCCGCCGCCGGTGATCAGGAAGACGAACTCCGGCGAGTCGGCCAGCAACTGCGCGGCGCCGAGGAACGTGTCGAACTCGTGCGCGCGCCCGAGGTTACCCGAGTAGCCGATGACGAAACGGCGGCCGAGATCGAGTTCGGCGCGCACCGGGTTCTCCGCCGTGCCGCGCACGGTGATCTCGTCGATGTCCACCCAGTTCGGGATGACGCGGATCGGCGCGGTGATGCCGCGCGCCAGCAACCGTTCGCGCATGCGCGAGCCGATGGCGACGTTGCACGCCGCCTGGCGCAGCGAGCCGTCGCGCAGCGCCAGCAGCAGGCGCTCGAAGAACGCGGGCTTGATTGGCAACCCGAGCTCGGTCGCGACCTCGGGAAAAACGTCCTGCAGCCAGTTGACCAGCAATGCACCGCGCGCACGCGCCGCGCGCGCGACGCTGACACCGAGCAGCGGCGGATCGGTCTTCGCGATGACGACGTCGCCCGGCTCGAGGATGCGGCGCAGGTGCCGGCACGCGGCCCAGTGAAACCCGAGGTAGTCGAGCGCGCGACCGCCGAGCGAGCCGCGTCCGTGGCGCCCGCGCCCGACGCGATGCACGACGACGCCGTCGATCTCCTCGCGCTCGGGCAGATCGGCCGCGGCATCGTCGTAGAGCTGGCGCGAACATACCGCCTCGACGCGATGGCCGCTGGCACGCAACAGCCTGGCCAGGTCCGACACCATGCGGCTGGTCGCCGACTGGTCGGGCGCGAAGAAGCGGTTCACGAACACCAGTTTCGGCGTCATGCCCGCGTCTCCGGGCGCAGCGTAGCCAGGAACGATTTCGTCTCCTGCCACCAGCCGGCGTCGCCCGCCCAGCGCTTCTGCCAGCCGCCCCAGATCACGACGCCGTCCGCGTACTGCCGGCAGAGCTCGAGCTCGCGGCGCCAGTAGTCCGCCGGCACGTTGCGGCCGCCGAGTAGTTTGTTGCTGTCGTGGAACTCGGGCCAGAGGAAGGCGTAGACGGGTTTGCCGTACTGCCGTGCCTCGCGCAGCGTCTCGGCCGCGTATTTCTCCCAGCCGGCGACGTCCGCGTAGAAGGTGTACAGGGACGGGAAGATCACGTCGACGTGTGGCGCGATCGCGCGGGCGCGGCGATTCGTCGCGCGCCAGACCTCGAGCTGGTTGCCCACCGGCTGGACGATCGGCCAATAGACGATCTCCGGCAGCACGCCGTAGTACCCGAACGTCAGGCCCGGCGCCGCGCGGCGCACGACCGTGGCCAGGCGCACGAACTTCTCGAGGTTGGCATCGATGACGGCATCCGGCTGCTCGAACAGGCACCAGTGCTCCACGTCGAGATAGAACACGCCCGCGAAGTCGCGGCAGCAGTCGACGGCGCGTTGCACGCCGATCTCGTCGACGACGCTGCGCGGCTGGCCCGCGCGCCACAACTCGCCGGTGCCGCGCGCCGGCAGCATGCCCAGCGCGGCGACGTCCGGCTTGCCGAGGTAGAACAGGCTGTCGTAGACGCGGAACGGCGCGGCGCCGGGTAGTTTGTCCGCCGGCACGGCCGACGGGATGCGCGACGCGAGCGCCGCCAGGCCGCCGATCGAGGCGATCAGCGCGCGTCGCGACAGTCGCGCGCTCACGGCTTGCGCGCCACCAAAAAGGCGGACGTGGGCCGCAGCTTCTGGAACAAGGTGCGCGCGTGATAGTGCAGGTTCCACGACACCAGCCGGCAGGCGAGCGCATCGGTCCATGCCGCCAGCGGGCTGTTGTACGGATCGTCGCGGAACAGCGCGAACGCCTTCTGCACCGGCGCGAATCCGCACAGCGTGGTGCGCACGAGATCGAGCCCGGTGCCGCGGACGATCGACTGCAGGATGCCGAGCGGGATGCCGCGCTCGTGCCGCGTCAGGTGCGGACGCGGTTTGCGCCAGTCGCCCATCGACACGATCGGCTCGCGGATGATGAGGTGGCCGCCGGGCGCCAGCGTCCGCGCCAGCTCGCGGACGACGAAGCTGACGTTCGGGATGTGGTGCAACACGCCGATCGCGGTGATCAGGTCGAAGCTGCCATCCGCCAGCTCGAGGCGACCATCCGACGCGGGCGCGATGTACCGCGCCGGGATCCCGCACACCGTGTCCTGCCGGAACGCGGCCGACGGATCGACGATGGTGATCGCCTCGATGCGCGACGCCAGCGGCTGGAACTCGTCGCCATAGGCGGCGCCGAAGCCGAGCGCGTTGCCGAATTTCCCCGGCGGCAAATGGCGGAACGCATGGCGCCGGTTCCACGCGTGATAGGCATATTTGTACCGGCCGCGGTCGGCGGCGCCGAGCGCGGCATAACCCTCGCGCTCGTCGGCGTGCCAGCGCGCCACCTGCGAGGCGTCGAAGTCGTCGCCGTACAGCGCCTGCCCCGACAGATAGGCGTCGATGTTCTGCATGCGGTCAGCGTACCGGGCGTTCATGGACGGTTGGTGTCAGCCCGGCTGGCGCTGCGGCCGGCCGAGCACCGTGCCCAGCGCGTTGCGCCAGGTGTCGCGGAAGAAGATGGCGTTGACGGCCAGCGACGCCGCCGCGAACGTCGCGATCTCGACGAGATTGCGATAGCTCGCCCAGCCGTGTTCGACCAGCCAGTGCGAGCCGAGGAACGTCGCGATCAGGCAGAGCGCGAACGCGACCACCGGGCCCAGCAACGCGCGACGCAGGCGATCCAGCTCGAGGCTCAGGAACCGTGGAATCCACGCCACCAGCGCCAGCGAGAACACGAGATAGAACGCCGTCACGCAGATGGCGATGCTCTGCAGGTCACCCCACCAGGCGCCCAGCGCCGCGGAGCCGATGCCGCCGAAACCGTACACGGCCAGCAGGCGGAACCGGTTGCGCCACGACCCGCGCGCCTCGAGCACGGCGCGCACCACGGCGATGACCATCCAGCACGGGATGCAGAACGCCAGCAGGCTGACCGCGCGCGCGCTCTCGTCCCACTTGCCGTTCCACAACCAGTGGATCAGCGACGGCGCGCTCACTGCCAGCGCGCCGCTCAGCGGCAGCGATACGATCATCAGCAGCGCCAGCGTGCCGAGCGCCGCGCCAGACTGCTGCTCGCGCTGCGCATTCAGCTTCGCGAGGATCGCGGGCAAAACGGCCTCGACGCTGTTGTTCAGCACCATGGTGGCCGTCTGCACGATCTGGTACGCGAAGAAGAACAGGCCGACGACGTGGGCATCGTGGAACAGGCCGACGATGAAGTAGTGGCCGGACAACGCCAGCGACAGCATCGCGGCGCCGAGCATCACCCAGCGGGTCTCGCGCAGCAGCTCGACGACGCGGCGCCAGCCTATCCACTGGCGCGTCATCGGCCATTGCTTCACGTACCAGTAACCCAGCACGCCCTCGAGCAGGCCCTGGCAGATCATCGGCACGACGTAGCTGTACGGCCCGCAACCCGCCAGCGCCATGACCACCGTCTGCAGCTGCCAGAGCACGGTAGACGCCATGCTGAGCATCGCCAGCTCGCGGAACCGGCCGTCGATGGCGAGCTTGCAGCGATACGTGTTCGCGACGGTGCCCACCGGAATGGACAGGCCGATGCACACGATCAGCCAGCCGATGTCCGTCGAGCCGAAGTGATGCGCGAACGCCGGCGCCGCCAGCAGCAGGATGCCGAACGCGGCGAAGTTCAGCACGAACGCGTACTGCGTCAGCGGCGATGCGAATTCGTCGTAGCGGTCGCCATGCCGCACCAGCAGCAGGTGGCTGCCGCCGTTGCGGATCGCGCTGACCGCGTTCGAGACGGACAGCGCCAGCGCGTACAGGCCGAAGTCCTCGGGCAGCAGGATCCAGCCGAGCAGGATCTGCGCGCCGAACGTCACGAGGCGCGCGCCGATCGTGTTCAGCGTCATCCACGACATCCCGCGCAGCACCGAGGCATCGGAGTCGAGAGCGCGGTCGGCCGTCGGTGGCATGGGAAAGGATCAGACCGTCGCGAGCTGGCGCGACGTCCCGGAGACGGCCGGCAGGTCGTCGTTCGCCGCGGTCGCGCTGGTGGAGGCGTCGAACATCCCGCGGCACCAGAACTCGAGGCAGAGGTACTTGATGAACAGGTCGTTGCGCGGCCCGAGCCGCGACGCGGGCTGACACAACGTCCGCGCCGCGGCGGGATCCAGCACGCCGTTCGACACGAGGAAACCCTGGCGCAGCTCGGCGCCGAATCGCTGGCGCAGCGAGGCGATCCAGCCGCTGACCGGCGGATTGAAGCCGAGCTTCGGCCGCGAAAAGATCTCGTCGGGCAGCCACGCGCACGTCGCGTCGCGCAGCCACTGCTTCGGTGCGAGCCCGACGGCCGGCGTGGATTTCTGCAGGCCGACGACGAGCTCCGCGAGACGGTGATCGAGCAGCGGCAGGCGCAACTCCACCGAATTCGCCATCGACAGGCGGTCGCCCTGCGACAACCCGTTCTCGCGCAGGTAACCGGCGCAGACGCGGTCGAGGACCTGCAGGTCGACGCGCTCGGCGCCGGGCCGCTGGTCGAAGAACGCGCCCGGGTCGTGATCGCCGACGCGTTGCGCGAAGGCGTCGGTGTACGTGGAGCGCACCGCGTGCACGGCCATCTGGTACGTGTCGGTCAGGTCGTGCAGCACCAGCCTGCCGGCGGGCGAACGCGTGCCGGGGGCGAGCTGGCGCCAGCCGGCGAGCAGGCCGCCCAACAAGAACGCGAGCCGCACCAGGTGCGGCCGGCTGAAGCGGCGCGGCAGTTGCGCCAGCAGTTCCGGCAATGCGCGGATCGGCAGGCCGCGCGCCTTGCGTTCGCTGTGGTGCGCGGCGCGCACGCTCCACGGATAACCCCAGAACAGTTCGTCGCCGCCCTGCCCCTGCAGCAGGACCTTGCAGCCTTCGGCGCGCGCGCGTTCGCTCAACGCGAAGTAGCCGAAGCCGGCGATGTCGGCGATCGGGTCGTCGCGCAGGAAGTTCAGGCGCGGGAAGCCGTCGAGCATCTCGCCGGACGAGATCTCGACTTCGTGGAACGGCAGCCCGAGTTTGTCGGCCCACGCACGCGCCGCGTTGCGCTCGTCCTGCACGGGCCGGCCCGGGTATCCGACGGAGAACGCGTGCACGGGCCTGGAGCTGTGCTTCGCGGCCATCGCGGCGATCAGGCTCGAATCGACACCGCCGCTCAGCGCGATACCGATCGGCACTTCCGACCGCACGACGATCGACGCGATCGACTCCAGCTCGGCGCGGATCAGCTCGCCGGGATCGCCGCTGACCGGCGCGGCTTTCAGCAGGTCCCAGTACGGGATCTCGAGCACCTGCCAGCCGTCGACGTCGATGATCAGCAGGTGGCCGGCGCGCAGCTTGGTGATGCCGCGCACCGCGGTCGCGGGCTCGGGGATCCAGCCGTAATGCAGATAGTCGTGGACCGCCGCGGCGTCGAGCTCGAAGCCGGTGCCGCCCGCGGCCAGCAGCACCTTCAGCTCCGACGCGAAGACGATGCGGTCCGCCGTGCGGTGCAGGTACAGCGGCTTCTCGCCCAGGCGGTCGCGGCCGAGCACGAGACGGCGGCGCGACTGGTCCCACAACGCGAACGCGAACATGCCGCGCAGGCGGTGCACGAACTCGAGCCCGTGATCCTCGTACAGGTGCAGGATCGATTCGCAGTCGCTGCCGGTGCGGTACTGGTGCCCCCTCGCTTCGAGGCCGGCGCGCAGCTCGACGAAGTTGTAGACCTCGCCGTTCGCGATCAGCGCCAGCGACCGATCCTCGTTGCGCAGCGGCTGCTGGCCGCCGGCCACGTCGATGATGCCGAGCCGGCGCATCGCCATGAACAGGTGCGCACGATTGTCAGGCGAACCGCCGGCGAGGAATTCTCCCGCGCCATCCGGGCCGCGATGCGCCATGGCGCGATTCGCGGCGCGGATCGCCGCCATGTCGCCGTTGCGCAGTGGCTCGCGGCTGATGACGCCGGCTATGCCGCACATTCGCTGGGCCTCGAATCAACGTGTCTCGATGTCATGGATTCCACGGCGCGCTTGTCATTGTTCGGTAAATTTCGCGCGCCAGACTTTGCGGGCTCGGTCTTACGTCGTTGTTGCGCAACGTACCCGAGCCGCTGCGAGAGCCGGTTAACTATTTATGACAGTCATTGGCGAGCCATGGGTCGACATCCTGCAGCCCGTGGTCCCGCACTATCGACTGCCGTTGTTCGACTCATTGTTCGACCGGCTGAACGGCAAGCTGCGCGTCCGCGCGAGCCGCAACGATGGCGGCATGATTTCGTCCGTCACCGTCCAGCGCCCCTGGCTCGATCTCGAGCACGACTGCGTGCCGCTGTTGCGCGGCCGGCTGTACTGGCAGCGCGACCTCACGCCGCGCGATGACGCGCGCCAGGGCGACGTCGCCGTCATCGCCGGCAATCCGCGCTACCTGAGCACGTTCCGTTTCGCCGAACGCGCGCGGCGGCGCGGCATGGGGCTGGTGTGGTGGGGTCACGGCTGGTCGCCGACGTCGACGCGGCTGCACGCGCGCATCCGCCATCGCCTCATGGCGCGCATGGACGCGGTGCTCGCGTACACCGAGGAGGAAGCCGTCGAGCTGCGCCGCATCCTGCCGAACGTCGCGGTGCTCGGTGCGCAGAACGCGATCGACCAGACGCCGATCCGCCGCGCGCGCGCCGAGTGGCCCGAGGCGCGGCTGCGCGGGTTCCGGACGACGCACGCGCTCGACGGCCGCCGCGTGCTGCTGTTCTGCGGCCGCCTGCGCCAGGAGATCTCGACCGGCATCGACCTGCTGATCGACGCGATGCCCGCGCTCGTGCGCAGCGATCCGTCGTGGCTGGTCGTCGTCGTCGGCGACGGAAAGGATCGCGAGCGGTTGGTGAAGCTGACCCGGCAACGCGGCGTGGCCGACAACTTCCGCTGGGTCGGCGCGGAGTACGAGGAAAACGCGCTGGCGCCGTGGTTCTTGTCGTCGCTGGGTTACGTCTATCCCGGTTCCATCGGGCTCGGCCTCCTGCATGCCTTCGGTTACGGTTTGCCCGTGATCACGCACAGCGACCGGCGCCGTCACGGGCCCGAGATCGCCGCGTTGATCCCCGACTGGAACGGCCTGGAGTTCGACGCCGCGTCGCCCGCGACGCTGGCCGACCAGGTGCTGCGCCTCTCGGGCGATCCGGCGCTGCGCGAGCGGCTCGGCCGCAACGCGCTCGAAACGGTGACGAGCCGTTACTCGATCGACGTCATGGTGGACCGCTTCGTGTCCGCGATCGACATCGCGCGCTCGAAGAGCTTGCGGAGCGGCGCGTGAGCGTGCGGATCGCGCACGTCATCCAGTCGATCGACCCGAAGTTCGGCGGTCCGTCGGCCGTGGTCATGCAGCTGGCGCGGGCGCAGGCGAAGCTCGGCGCCGAAGTGAGCATCGTCACCGTGTCGTCGGAGAACGAGCGGCGCTGTTTCGACGACTGGATCGCGCGGTTGGGAGCGGAGACGAACCTGCGGCTGGTGACCTGGCCGGGCGGCTGGATCCACAACCTGCGCGTCGACGCGCAGGTGCGCGAACTGCTGGAGCGCCACGACGTCGTGCACGTGCACGGCGTGTGGGATTCCCTCGTCACGCGCTGCCTGATGGCGCTCCGATCCGCGAGCGCGCGCCTGGTGCTCGCGCCGCACGGCATGTTGACGCGCTGGAGCCTCGGGCAGAAGGCCGCGAAGAAGACGCTGGTGTGGAACCTGTGGATGCGGTCGGCGCTGACGCGCGTCGACCGGTTCCACGTGTTGAACGACGGCGAGGGCCAGGAGCTGCGCGCGTTGCTGCCCGGTGCGTGCGTCGGCGTGTTGCCGAATGGCACCGATCTGCCGGCGCCGGCGGAACGCGGTGCCGCGCGCGAGTCGCGCCCCTACATCCTGTTCCTCGCGCGGCTGCATCCCGTGAAGGGACCCGAGCGCCTCGTCGATGCGTTCACCCACGCCGTGTCGGCCGGTAGTTTGCCCGCGGACCTGGGCCTCGTGATGGCCGGGCCCGATTTCGGCATGCTCGCCGAGCTGCGCGAGCGCGCCGCGCGACTCGGCATCGCGGACCGCGTCACGTTTCCCGGCGCGGTGTTCGGCGCGCAGAAGGAATCGTTGCTGAACGGCGCGCTGGCGCTGTGCCAGCCGAGCCGGCACGAAGGATTCAGCCTGACGTTGCTCGAAGCGCTGGCGCACGGCGTGCCGGTGATCACCACGCCCGAGAGCAACCTGCCGGCGCTGCTGGCCGTGGACGGCGGACTGGTCGTCGATGGCGACGTCGAGAGCCTGTCCGCGGCGCTGATCGCGCTGGTGGGGGATCCCGCGCGGCGCGAACGCATGGGCGCCGCGGGACGGGACCTGGTGGCGCGGCACTACACCTGGGACCAGGTCGCGAGCCAGTCGCTCGCGTTGTATGGCCACCGCGGCGGCGCCGCGCCGGATGCGAACGCGCCGGACCACCTGTCCGCCGCGCGCACCCACTGACTCCACGATGTTCGGCCTCGCCACCTACTCCGTCTTCATCGTCGCGCTGGTCATCGGCACGATCCGCCGCCCGGCCGTCGCCTTCGCCGGCGTGCTCTGTCTGTACGGCCTCAAGCAATGGGGACAGAACACGTCGGCGCTGCTCGTGCAGTACCGCATGGCGACGAACCTCATCGTCGGCGCGCTGGTGCTGGCCGCCGTCGCGATGCTCGCGTTCGGCAACCGCACGAAGTTCGATTTCCGGATGCCGACGAACTGGAAGTTCGCGGTGGCGCTGTACGTCTACGCGTTCGTCACGCTGTTCCTCGCGCCGGATTTCGAGGCGTCGTTGAAGCTGTGGACGCTGCAGTGGCCGTACATCGTGATCTTCGTCATCTTCCTGCCGCTGGTGCTGAACACGATGGCCGACGTGCGCACCGCGTTGACCGCCACGGTGCTCGTCGGCGGCGCCCTCTGCGCGCTGGCGCTGTTCGCCGGCAACTGGGGCCCGCGCGGCCTGATCATCCTCGGCGACCTCTACGAGCAGCAGACGAACCCGCTGGCGATCGCCAGCCTCGGCGGCACGGTGTTCCTCGGCGCGTTGTTCCTGATGCGGATGCCGCAGCCGATGTGGCGCAAGGCGCTGCTGATCCTGTTCATCCCGATCGGCATCGCGGTGATCTTCCGCAGCCAGTCGCGCGGGCAGCTCGGCGCCGCGGCGCTGGCGGCCGCCATCGGCTGGCTGTTCGCGAGCCGCAAGGCGATCGGCGTGCGCCTGTTCTCGCTGGCCGTCGCGGGTGCGTTCGTCGCCGCAGTCGGCTTCTGGGTGTTCGACCAGCTGCAAGTCGACGCCGGCCGGTTCTCCGGCGCCTTGGCGGAGAGCGACGCGGAAGGCCGCCTCGAGATGGCGCGCACGCTGATGACCGAGGCCGCGCGCAGTCCGATCTCGCTGATCTTCGGGCTCGGCAACTCGAGCTCCTATCACTTCCTCGGCATCTATCCGCACATCACCGCGCTCGAGGTGCTGGCGGAAGAAGGGCTGCTGGGATTCCTGATGTACGCGGCGTTCATCGTGACGACGTTCACGAGCACGGCGCGGCTGTTCGCCGCGACCGGCGAGAACGGTGGCATCGAGAACCGCGTCGCGTCGGCCGCCATCCTGGCGTTGTTCATGTTCGAGCTGATGCTGTCGATGAAACAGGGAACGTTCCTGTCGAGCACCTACGTCATCGCGTACGCGACGATCCTCGCGCGCATGGAGCACTGGCAGGCGGGCGAGATCGCGGTGGAGAAGCAGCCCGCGGTGCGGGCGCCGGGGCCGCTGTATCCGAACCTGATGCGTTAGCCGGGCGAGCCAGGCGAGCCAAGTGAGCTAGACGAGCTCGGCGCGCGCGCCCTGGCCCGTGGCGGCGCCGCCCGCCAGCCCGCCGCCGCGGCGATCGTCGATCACCTGCCGCACGATGCCGGCATCCACGACCGCCCGCTGGTCGGCGAACGCGTACACCAGCGCCGACTCGCACAGCTGGTTGATCACGCGCGGCACGCCGTCCGCGTGCGCATGCACGAGGTCCACGGCATCGACGGCAAACAACTCGGCCTCGCCGCCCGCGACCTGCACGCGGTGCGCGACGTACGCCCGCGTCTCGTCCAGCGACAACGCGTCCATGTGGTATTCGATCGAGATGCGCTGCGCGAACTGCTGCAGGCGCGGCTGAGCCAGCGTGGCGCGCAGCTCCGGCTGGCCGATGAGGATGGTCTGCAGCAGCAGGTCCTTGCCGGTGTTCACGTTCGAGAGCACGCGCAGCTCCTCGAGGCCGTCGAACGACAGGTTCTGCGCCTCGTCGACGATCAGCGCGACGCGCCGGCCGGCGCCGTATTCGTTCATCAGGTGCGCGACGAAATCGTCGTACAGCTCGCTCTCGCTGGACGACACGTGTTTCATGCCCACCGCGCGCGCCACCCACGGCAGCAGCGCGCCGAGCCGCGAATGCGTATTCGCGATCAGGCCGAGCGTGAACTGCCGCCCGGTGCGCGACAACACGCTGCGCACGACGGTGGTCTTGCCGCAGCCGACGCGGCCCGTGACCAGCGCGAACCCGGTGCCGTCGTGCAGCGCGTATTCGAGCAGCGTCGCGGCGCGGCGGTGATGCCGGCCGGGGAACAGGAATGCGGGGTCCGGCGCCAACGCGAACGGTTTCTCGCGCAGCCGGTAGTGGGACTCGTACATGGCCTCAGTACGCGCGCTTCTCGGCGTCGGCCGAGGCGTTCAGCACGGTGCCGATCACCGGGGTGTTGCGCAGCAGGTCGAAGACGCGCTGCACGTCCTCGCGGCGCGTGCGTTCTTCGGTGACCACCAGCACGACGCCGTCGAGCAGCGGCGCCAGTGCCAGCACGTCGTCGGACAGCAGCGCCGGCGGCAGGTCGACCAGCACCAGCGGTTCGCCGTCGATCGCGCGCAGCTCGCGGAACAGCTCGGCCGCGCGCGGCCCGGCCAGCAGCTCGGAACTCGCGCCGACGGGCGCGGCCGCGGGCACGATGCCGATGCGGTCGTTCGCCGCCGAGCGCCGCAACGCGCCGGACAGCGGCGCCTGCGTCGTCAACACGGCCTCGACGCCGTCACCCTCGCCCACCTCGATGCCCAGCGTGCGCGCGATCGAGGGACGGCGCAGGTCGAGATCGACCAGCACCACGGACTGCGTGCTCTCGGCCGCGAGGCTCAGCGCGAGGTTGATCGCGGTGACGCTCTTGCCCTCGCCGCTCGCCGCGCTGATGACGCCGACGCAGCGCATCGCGTGCTGGCGCGTCCGCTGCAGCACCTGCGTGCGCAGCATCTTGTACGCCTGCGCCGCGACGCCCGGCTCGTCCGGAAACACGACGTAGCGCTCGCGCAGGACCTCGCGCGCGGCGAACTCGACGGCCGGCGCGCCGGCGATCCGCAGTGCGGCGGGCAACGTGACCGGCGACGGTTCGATCGGCTCCGCGTCGATGACCAGTGGCGGCGGCGGCGACGCGGCGGCGACCAGTTGCTCGGTGGCGCGAGCGCGTTGCAGTCGGGCGATCTCGAGCGCGCGCTCGATGCGTTCGATGGACATGGCTCAGATCCCCAGCTTGCGCGCGACCGCGTACCACAACGAATCGAGCGGCCGCACGAAGATGTGCAGCGCCGAGACCACGAGCAGCAGGCTGACCGCGGCCGCGGACGCCGCCGTGAGGCGGAAGCGGCGACGTTGCGCCTCGCGTTCGACGCGCGTCTCGATGCGCGGCACGATGGCCAGCGGCGCGACGCCGAGCAGCTCGAACAGTTCCTTGCGGCCGCGCACGGTCGTGTCCATCTTCTCGCGCAGCCAGATCACGCCCACGGCGGCCAGCAGGCTGAACAACACGCCGACGATCAGCAGCAGGCCGCGGTTCGGGCTCACCGGCTTCTCGGGCAGCAGCGGCGGCTCGATCAGCGTGAAGCGCTCGCCCTTGCGATCGGTCTCGAGGTTCTGCGCGGTCTGCGCTTCCATCTGTTTCGCGCGGATCTCCTGATATTTCGCGCGGGCGTTGTCGTAGTCGCGCGAGAGCTCGCGGTAGTCCTTCTCGATCTGCGGCGCCACCGAGATCTTGCGGCGGTAGTCGGTGGTCTCGCGGCGCAGATCGTCGATGCGTCTGGCCAGCGCGCGGCGGTCGTTGATGTTCGCCGACAGCTGCGCCTGGATCTGCAGGAACGCCGGGTTGTCGCCGGTGACGGGTTTGAACGTGGCGTCGTCGACCGGCTCCGCCGGCAGGGCGGCGAGCTTCGCCGTCAACGCGTCGACCTCGCGGCCGAGCCGCAGGCGGTCGGGATGCTCGGGGCCGTAACGCTCGCTCGCGGCGGCGAGCGCCGCGCGCGCGTCCTCGAGCCGGCGCTGCAGGTCGAGCCGGCCGGAGTCGGCGGGCTCGCGCGATTCGAGGCCGGCGATCTCGCGGCGGATGCGCGCGATGTCCGGGTGATCCGGCGCATACAGCGCCTCGGCGCTGGCGAGCTGCGAGCGCAGCGTCTTCAGGCGATCGGCGGACGTCAGGATGCGTTCGCCGCTCTCCGAGAACACCACCGAGTTCGGCTTCAACTGCGCGAGCTGCGCCTCGAGGAACACCTTCTGCTGGTCGAGCGACGACAGCTGCGATTCGAGCTGTTGCATCTGCTGCTCGGTGCGGTCGAGCAGCTCGAGGTTCATCTGCGCCATCTCGGGCAGCGAGTCGGCGTGTTCTTCCTTGAACTTCGCGAGCTGCGTCTCGAGCTCGGCGATGCGGCGGTTCAGCCGGTCGCCTTCCGTGCGCAGGAAGACGGATGCGTCCTCGGCGAGGCGCGCGCGCTGCGTCAGGTTCTCGTTCAGATAGAGGCTGGTCAGCTCATTGGCGACGCGCACCGCCTGCTCGGGATCGCGGCTGGTATACGACACCGAGAACGCGATGGTCGCCGACATCGGCCGGCCGCTGCGCGGATCGATGACGTCGGCGCTGATCATCTTGAAGTCGATGTCCTTGCGCATGCGCGCGATCAGCTCCTCGCGCGATTCGCCGCGGCGCTCGCCGGCGTACAGACCGAAGCGGTCGATGAGCTTCATCAACGTCTCGGTGGTCATCACGCGCTGGCTGATCGTCTGGATGCGCTGGTCGGCGAACGACGTGACCGTCGAGCGCACGAGATCCGCGGGCATCTCCTGCTGCTCGATGAGGATGGTCGCGCCGGCCTGGTACCGCGCCGGCAGCAGCAGCGCGAGCAGCACCGCCAGCGTGAGGCCGACGCCGATGCAGATCAGCGCCGAGAGCCGGCGCCGCGACACCGCGGCGAACACGTCGCCGAATTCCCTCTTCTCCGCCATGTCAGTGCCCGATCACGAGCGCGCGCGGCGCCCAGGTGGTGTACAGCGAGACGCTCCAGCCGGAGGCGGACTCCTCGCGCCGGAAGAACGTGGCGTCCTGCCGTGCGCTGGACCAGCCGGTCGACAACGAGGCCGACCAGGTCTCGCGGACCTGCCAGCGCAGCGCGGCTTCGGCGTAGCGGTACTCGCGGCTGTCGAACAACAGGCCGAAACCGCCGTCCTCGTTGCGCGCATAACTGCCGCGCAACACGGCGCTGGCGCGCGGCCCGAGCGCCTGCACGAACTCGAGCTGCGCGGTGTCGCGCTCGGCGAGCACGCCGGTGCCGTAGGGCTGCAGCGAGTGCGAATACGAGAGGGTCCAGTCGAGCCGCTCGCCCTTGTGCTGCAGCGAGAAATCCCGAGTGGTGCCGCGGCTGCGCTCGCCGTCGGTGTCCTGCCGGCTCAGGCCGAGCGTCGCCGACATCGTCGTGCGTTCCGTCCACGCGTACTGCACGCCGAGCGACGCGCCGCGTTCGTCGCTGGTGCTGTCGCGCTCCGGATTGCGCAGCTGCGAGCCGAACACGCTCGCGGTCAGCATGGCGCGCGGCGACAACGTGAAGGATTCGCCGAGGGTGGCGCGGCCGTAGCGATAACCGGTGAGCAGTTCTTCGCGGGCGCCGGTGTAGTCGACGTCCTGGTAGTCGAGGGAGGCGCCGAACTGGCGCGTCTCGGCGTGCGCGAATTTCCAGCCGATGCCGCCGGCCAGCGTGCGCCGGTCGGAGTCGGCGCGCACCAGGCCCGTTTCGGCGAGCTCGGTGGTCAGCGTGCTCTCCTGCGCGGCCTGGGCCCGCAGGTCGAACGACGAGGTCTCGAACAGCCAGTGTCCGCGCGCGGCGAGCTGCGCGTCGTCGACGTCCGGATACAGATCGTGGATGAACCGCTGCACGCGGTAGTGAGGCTGGAGCAGCAGCTCCGAGTCCTCGTCGCGCCGCGCCAGCGCGAGATCGACGTTGGCGCCGTACGACTGGCTCTGCGGCGCGTCTTCGACGAGGCCGCGGTTGCTGGCGTGATCGGCGAGCCACGAGAACGCGGGCGTCACGGACCATTCGCCGGCCCGCACTGCGCCCGGCAGGGCCGCGCCGGCCACGCAAACGATCGCAACCGCGAGTTTTCCCGAGCCGCAAGCCATGTTTTCCTCGTCAGGGGACCACGACGGTGTCGCCGCTCTGCAGGAGAACGTTCTGCTGCAGGTTCTTTCCGCGCTCGACGTCGCCGTAGCGGAACGGAAGCGCGCGCTGGCCGGAATTCTCGCGGCGCAAGATGACGATGTCGTTGACCTGCGCGAACGAGGTCGCGCCGCCCGCGAGGCTCAGCGCCTGCATGACGTCGACCGGGCTGCTGAACGGGAATTCACCGGGCCGCAACACTTTGCCCAGGACATAGATCCGGTTGCCGCCGATCTGTTTGACGGCAACGGTGACCACGGGATCGGGCACGAAGCGCTTGAGGCGTTCGGCCAGCGCGACGCGCAGCTCCTCGACCGTCTTGCCGTCGACATTGATCTCGCCCGCCAGCGGGAACGACAAAGCTCCGTCCGGCCGCACCAGCACTTCGCGTTGCAGGTCGGTCTCCTTCCAGACGGAGACGGCGACGACGTCGCCCGGCTGCAGCCGATACGCCGGGCGCGACTCAGCCGCCGCGGTCTGCGCGGCATCCGCCGCGGCGACGGAGGCGAGCGCGGACAGGCAGAGGGAAACGAGGAGCTTCGCGGCGGTTCGCATGGAGTTGGCGGCGTTCGCCTTGTGTTTGTTCGACAGTCGTCATACTAGGCGCGGGACATGACGCTTTGGTTGCTCGCGACGCGTCGCGTATTCAATGAATCGCGCGGCGGCGCAGTCCCAGCAATCCCACGGCCGAGCCCAACAACCACACGGCCGCTGGCAGCGGCACCGGCGCATTCGGCACGAACGACACCTTGAACGAGAACAGGCCGAGGTTCAGGAAGCCGGCCGCGCCGGCCGTGAGGTTCGCGTAGAACGTGCCGGGACCTGCGACGTCGAAGCGCAGCTCCGCGGAGTTCGTCAGCTGGTGCATGAACCCGGCGTCCGAGTAGATGGAGCAATTGAGTTGCGCCAGCTTCTCGGGCCACGCGATGTTCTCGAGCCGCACCGTCAGCGTGCCGGCGCGCGCGACGCTGAAGGATTCGACGGACGAGTAGCTGCCCGACACCAGCGTCGACTTCTGCAGGTCGCCGTTGCCGTCGAGCATCACCGCCTGCGCGGGCGTGGCGGCCAGCGCGGCCAGGGCGATCAGGCCCAGCGCGAGGGAGCGGAAGCGGCGGAGGTTCGCGAGATTCACGGTGTTGCTCCTGGCGGTCAGGCCGCCGTGGCGGTGCCCGGGTGCGGGGCGCCGGCAGTTCCATTGCCCGTGGCGCCGCCGTTGGCCGCGCCGGACGAACGATAGACGTACTTGTCGTAGAGATAGCGGCGCAGCGAGCTCGACAACTCGCCGCCGCGCTGCGCATGTTCGTCCTGCTGGTTCAGCTCGCTGAGCTTCAGCGCCGCATACGCGTCCTGCGAACCGCTGAGCGCGAGCAGCGCGATGTCGTCACGCTCGACGCGGCGATCGCCGCCGGTCGATTCGTTGATGATCGCGTCGAGGCGGTTCGCGTCGAGGTCGAAATAGCGCAGCAGCTCCGCGCCCGACTCCACGAAGACCGGCACGAGATTGCGCCCGCGCACTTCCGGATCCGACAGCGGCACCAGGCGCGCCAGCATCGTCTTCAGCGCGAAGCGCACGATGTCCGAGTCGCGAACGCCGAGGCGCTGCGCGAGGCGCTTGATCTTCACCACGTCCGCGGTGTTGATCCGAATCGACATTGCCCGTTTCCGACCTTCGCTCACGACCGTCGCTCCCTTGTATTGATTATGTCGCGCCCCGTCGCATGGCATTGTCGGAATCGAGTATGTCAGTGGCTTGTCACTTCGGTGACGAACGCGGCGCGAATGAGCGCGCGCGGGAACACGTCGCGCGTGCGGCGCACACGAAGGGACAGGATGACGGGAGCGACGCGCCGCGGATGTCGGGCGCCGGGAGATCGCGCGTCGGCGATCGGACTAACTGTCGGGGGTCGGGAGCCGGCGGACCGGCGTCAGCGGGCGGCGATGCGCGCCAGCGGCGGATTCACGACGTTGGCGCGATACCAGCTGTACGCCTGCTCGAGGCCGTCGCGCAACGCGATGCGCGGCTGCCAGCCGAGCGCGCGGATCTTCGAGATGTCGAGCAACTTGCGCGGCGTGCCGTCCGGCTTGCTCGTGTCGAACACCAGCGGCGCGCCGAGACCGACGACGTCGCGCACCAGCGCGGCGAGCTCGGCGATGGTCACGTCCTCGCCCGTGCCGATGTTGACCGGCGCGGGGTCGGAATATTTCTCGAGCACGATCGCCACGGCGTCGGCGAAATCGTCGGCGTGCAGGAATTCGCGGCGCGGCGTGCCGCTGCCCCAGACCTCGAAGGACGTCGCGCCGCGCTCGCGCGCGTCGTCCATGCGGCGGATCAGGCCGGGGATCACGTGCGAGTCGCGCTCGCTGAAGTTGTCGCGCGGGCCGTAGAGGTTGGTCGGCAGCACGCTGACCGCGTCGAAGCCGTACTGCGCGCGGTACGCCTGGCACATCTTGATGCCGGCGAGTTTCGCCAGCGCGTAGGCGTCGTTGGTCGGCTCGAGCTCGCCGGTCAGCAGGTATTCCTCGCGCATCGGCTGAAGCGCGAGCCGCGGGTAGATGCAGCTCGAGCCGAGGAACACCAGCTTGCGCGCGCCGTGGCGATACGCCGCGTCGATCACGTTGATCTGGATCTGCAGGTTCTCGCGGATGAAGTCGGCCGGCTTCTGCGAGTTCGCGAGGATGCCGCCGACCTTGGCCGCGGCGAGGATCACGGCCGCGGGCCGCGCCTCGTCGAAGAAGCGGTCCACGGCGCGCGCCTGCGTGAGGTCGAGCCGCGCGTGCGTCTCGCCGACGATGTTCGTGTAGCCGGCGCGGCGCAGCGCGCGCTCGATGGCGGAACCCGCCAGGCCGCGGTGGCCGGCGACGTAGACGATCTCGTGGCGGTCGAACCGCGCGGCGACGTCGGTCATTCGCGCTCCCGCACCGCGCGGTAGCCGCTCTCCTGCATCAACGCGTCGCGCTTCGCCAGCGCCAGGTCGTGCGCGGCCATCTCGCGGACCAGCTCCGCGAACGACACCGTCGGCTGCCAGCCGAGCTGCGCCCGCGCGCGCGAGGCGTCGCCGAGCAGCGTCTCGACCTCGGCCGGCCGGAAGTAGCGCGGGTCGATGCGCACGACGGTGCGGCCGCTCTTGGCATCGATGCCCTTCTCGTTCTCGTCCTCGCCGCTCCAGGAGATGCGCATGCCGAGCTCGCGGCCGGCGAGCTCGACGAACTCGCGCACGCTGTGTTGCTCGCCGGTGGCGATGACGAAATCGGCGGCGCTGTCCTGCTGCAGCATCAGCCACTGCGCACGCACGTAGTCGCGCGCATGGCCCCAGTCGCGGCGTGCGTCGAGGTTGCCGAGGAACAGGCAATGATCGAGGCCGACCTGGATGCGCGCGAGGCCGCGCGTGATCTTGCGCGTCACGAACGTCTCGCCGCGCAGCGGGGACTCGTGGTTGAAGAGGATGCCGTTGCAGGCGTACATGCCGTACGACTCGCGGTAGTTCACCGTGATCCAGTACGCGTACAGCTTGGCGACGCCGTACGGCGAGCGCGGGTGGAACGGCGTGGTCTCGCGCTGCGGCGTCTCGACGACCTTGCCGTACATCTCGGACGTGGCGGCCTGGTAGAAGCGCGTGCGTTTCTCGAGGCCGAGGATGCGGATCGCTTCGAGCAGGCGCAACGCGCCGGTGGCGTCGGCGTTGGCGGTGTATTCGGGCGTCTCGAAGGAGACCGCGACGTGGCTCTGCGCGCCGAGGTTGTAGATCTCGTCGGGCGCGACCTGCTGGACGATGCGGATCAGGTTGCTGGCGTCGGTGAGGTCGCCGTAGTGCAGCGTGAACCGGCCGTCGGATTCGTGCGGATCCTCGTAGAGATGATCGATGCGGTCCGTGTTGAACGACGAGGAACGGCGCTTGATGCCGTGGACGTCGTAGCCCTTCTCCAGCAGCAGCTCCGCGAGGTAGGCGCCGTCCTGGCCGGTGATGCCGGTGATGAGGGCGCGCTTGCGCGTGCTCATGCCGCGCCCCGCGCCGGTTTCGCCGCGCACTCGGCGATGCGGCGCACGTGTGCCGGGTCGAGCGCGTGGCGGATCCAGGTGCGCGACGGCGCGGTCGTGCGCGAATGATCGGCGAGCGAGGGTTCGGTCAGTCGCAACCGCGACCGGCAATGCGCCGCGAATCGCAACGCGTAGGCAGGAATCGAGTACACCGCGCACCCCGTCTTCTGGTTCTCTGGCGCGGCGCAGTCTGGGATCGAGAAGCTACGCCCTGATGACGACGAAATGGGGACAGTCCCCGTTTCCTAGCAAAAGGGGACAGTCACGATGAAGGTGGTCGCCGGTGTGTCGTTCGGTCTCGCTTTTTCGCCCCTGGAGATCGATGAGGAGCGAACGGCCGTGCGCCGCTGTGGCGAGCTCGACGACTTGCATTGAGAAAATGTGAAGGCGCGCAGTGAGCGACGAACGAACGCCAAGAGAAAGAAATGGGGACGGGCCCCCATTGCTCAGAAAAAGGTGCGGGACCTCACCGCGAGCGCGGAAACTTCATCGCGATCTGACGAGGTCCGGCACCTTTTTCCCCGCAGGGGCAATTGGGGCCCGTCCCCATTTCTTTCTCTTGAAGCGCGATCTCCCGGGGCGAAAAAGCGAGACCGGACGGCACACCGGCGTCCGCGCACCCCCATGACTGTCCCCTTTTGCCAGGAAATGGGGACTGTCCCCATTACGCCCCATTACGCCGCGACTTCGACCAGTGGCTTCTCGGTCGCCGTCGCCCGCATCTCGGGCCAGCGCCAGATCGCAAGTCGCCCATTCATGTCTTCGACCAGCGCCGAGCAGCTCTCCACCCAGTCGCCGTCGTTGCAATAAGTCACGCCATCGATATCCGTCATCTCGGCGCGGTGGATGTGCCCGCACACCACGCCGTCGACGCCGCGCTTGCGCGCCGCGTGCGCGACCGCGCGTTCGAAGCTCTCGATGTACTGCACCGCCGTCTTCGCCTTGTACTTGAGGTAGCTCGCCAGCGACCAGTACGGCATGCCGAACGCGCGGCGGATCGCGTTCACCTGGCGGTTGATGCCCATCAGGAAATCGTAGACGCTGCTGCCGAGCTTCGCCAGCCACGGGCTGCACTTGACCACCGTGTCGAACTCGTCGCCGTGCATGACCAGCAGGCGCTTGCCTTCCTGCGTCGTGTGCACGTATTCGCGGTGGATCTCGAGATTGCCGAACACCGAGCCGCAGAACTCGCGCATGTCCTCGTCGTGGTTGCCGGGGATGTACAGCACCTTCGTGCCGCCCTTGGCCTTGCCGAGGATCGTGCGCAACACGTTGTTGTGCTCCTGCGGCCAGTGGAAGTTCTTGCGCATCGCCCACAGGTCGACGATGTCGCCGACCAGGAATAGATAGTCGACCTCGACGGATTTCAGGAATTCGAGCAGCAGGTCGGCGCGACTGTCGCGCGACCCGAGGTGGACGTCGGAGACGAAAACCGACCGAAGACGAAGGGTGTTTCTGTCCGTGCTGCGCATGTGCGTTCCGGTATTGGCCATCCCTGGGCCGCGAGTGTGGCCCCGGCCCGTTTCACCTTTATGAAGCGGGACTTGCGGCTATCTCTTACCCGGCCGCGTTAAGTCAGCCGGCGTGCCTCGAGAAGCGGTAACCGGAGCCGCGCACCGTCTGGATGTAGTCGGCGCAGCCGATGGTTTCCAGCGCCGAGCGCAGGCGGCGGATGTGCACGTCCACCGTGCGCTCCTCGACGCGCACGTTCGCCGGCCACAGGCGCTGCAACAGCTGCGCGCGCGAGAACACGCGGTCCGGCAGGCCCATGAAGAACGCCAGCAGCCGCGTCTCGGTGCGGCCGAGCACGAAGGACCTGTCGGCGCACTCGGCACGGCCGGCGGCGATGTCGAGCGTCAGATCGCCGAACGCGATGCGGATGCGGCCGAGCCGGCGGCGCCGGTCGATCAGCGATTCGACGCGCTCGACGACGCGACTGACCGCCACGGGCCGCCGCAGGGTTTCATCGGCACGGTAGTTAGGCAGCAGGCGCTGCACGGCGCCGTCGCGCGTCAGCACCAGCACGGAGGCGACCGCCGGTTCGCCCGCCACGGGCCCGGGTTCGGCGTCGCCGGCCGGATGGGCCCGGGATTCGCCGGCCGGCGGGGTGCACCGCTCGATCAGCTCCGCCAACCCGCCGCCGACCTCGTCGGACAGCACGATCACGTCGGCCGCGTCGCGCGACAGCCAGAACTGCGCGCTGCTGGCGCATTCCGCGCCATGCGCATCGACGCCGACGAACTGCAGGCAGGTGACGAGCGCATCGCGCGCCGCGCGATCGCCATCGACGACGAGCACCTTGGAAACCTGCACCGCTGATCGACTCCCCGTTTCTGCGTCGGATTAGACGCACGGGAAGTTGCAGATTGTTGAATTGCCCGGGCGTTAAACGAATGCCGCGTATGACATTCGTAGTGACGCGTCCGCCGCTAGAGATCGACCACCATCTTGAACCCGCCGAACACCATGCGCTTGCCGTCGAACGGCATCGCCTTCGGATCCATCATGTGCGCGAGCCGCGGGTCCTTCATCGCCTTCGCGTTCACGCGGTCGCGATCCTTGCGCGACTTGTAGACGATCCACGAGAACCACACCTCCTCGCCCTTCTTGAGCTTCACGCCCTGCGGGAAGGAGGTGTGCACGCCATAACGCACGTCGTCGGCGACGCATTCGTGATAACCGAGCGCGCCGTGGTCGCGCCAGACCTTGCCGGCCTGCGCGGACATCTTCTTGTACTTCGCGCGATTGCGGCGCGGGACGGGGATCAGGAATCCATCGACGTAAGCCATCGCGATCTCCTCAGGCGGCGTCGGAACGTTCGCCGAATTGTAGCTCCGCGAGGCGCGCGTACAACGCGTTGTCGCGCAGCAGCTCCTCGTGCCGACCCGTGCCGACGATGCGTCCCCGGTCGATCACGACGATCCGGTCGGATTCGATGGCCGTCGCCAGGCGATGCGCGATGACCAGCGTGGTCCGGTCGCGCATCAGCTTCTCGAGCGCGTTCTGCACCAGGCGCTCGCTCTCGGAGTCCAGCGAGCTGGTCGCCTCGTCGAGCAGCAGGATTGGGGGGTTCTTCAGGATGGCGCGCGCGATCGCGATGCGCTGCTTCTGGCCGCCAGAGAGGCGCGCGCCCTTCTCGCCGAGGAACGTGTCGTAGCCCTGCGGCAGCTTGCGGATGAATTCGTCGGCGGCCGCGGCGCGCGCCGCCGCCTCGATCTCGGCATCGCTGGCCGACGGCCGGCCGTAGCGGATGTTCTCGCGCGCGCTGGCGCCGAAGATCATCGTCTCCTGCGGCACCAGGCCGACGTGCGCCCGCACCTGCGACGGATCCGCCTGCGCGATGTCGACGCCGTCGATGAGGATCCGTCCCGACGCCGGGTCGTAGAACCGCAGCAGCAGCTGGAACGTCGTGCTCTTGCCGGCGCCGGACGGGCCGACGAACGCCACCGTCTCACCCGGCGCGATCTCGAGATGGAAATCGTCGAGCGCGCGCGTGTCCGGGCGCGACGGGTACGAGAACGACAGGTGTTCGAACGAGATCCGCCCGCGCGATTCCGGGTTCAGCGGCAGCGGCTGCTCCGGCACCCTGATGGACGGCTGCGATTCCAGCAGCTCGACCGTGCGCTCCATCGCGCCGGCCGCGCGCTGCAGCTCGCCCCACATCTCGGACAACGCGCCCACCGACGTGCCCATGAAGATCGCATAGCTCAGGAACTTGGCGAGATCGCCGCCCGTCATCGTGCCGGCCAGCACGGCGCGCGCGCCCAGCCACAGGACCAGCGTCACCGCGCCGAACGTCATCATGATCGCCACCGCGATCAGCCAGGCGCGCACGCGCGTGCGCCGGATCGCGGTGTCGAAGCTCTCCTCGACCGCGCTGTCGTAACGTCGCCCGTGCAGCTCTTCGAGCGTGAACGCCTGCACGGTCTGGATGGCGTTCAGCGTTTCGCCGGCGAGGCCCGAGGTGTCCGCGACGCGATCCTGCGAGGCGCGCGACAGCTTCCGCACGCGCCGGCCGAAGATCAGCATCGGCAGCAGCACGGTGGGGATCAGCGCGAAGATGATCAGCGCGAGCTTGAGACTGGTCGCCAGCAGCAGCACCAGCGAGCCGACGAAGCTGACCGTCGAACGCAGCAGGATCGACAGGCCGATGCCGGACAGCGACTGGATCAGCGTGGTGTCCGTGGTCAGCCGCGACAGCACCTCGCCCGTCTTCGTGACCTCGAAGAACGCCGGGTCCATGCGCAACACGCGCTTGTAGACCGCGCTGCGCAGGTCGGCGACGACGCGCTCGCCGATCCAGTTCACGAGGTACATGCGCAGCGACGCGAACGCGGCGAACACCGCGGCGGCCAGCAGCAGCCAGCCGAAGTAGCGGTCGATGGCCGCGGCATTCGCGGCGCTGAAGCCCTGGTCGATGACGTTCTTCAGCGCCTGCGGCAGCGCCAGCATCGCAGCGGCGGCGATGCCCAGCGCCACCAGCGCCCAGACCATGCGCGCGGTGTACGGCGCGAGGAACGGCAGCAACGCGCGCAGGGGTCGGAGGGATTTGGCCTTCGGTCGCTCGGAGGAAGGCGGGGTGTCAGTCGTGCTCACGGAACTTGAGTCTGCCCAAGTTCAGTTCCCACCACATGCGGAAATCGCTCGCCAGGCTGTAGAAAGGATGACGGAACGTCGCCGGACGATTCCGCTCGAAACGGAAGTGCCCGACCCACGCGAACGTGTAGCCGGACAACGCCGCCGCCAGCAGCCACCACGGCTCGCCGGTGGCGGCGGACGTGACGAGGAACGCGAGCGAGCCCCAGGTGCCGATGTAGTGGAGGAGGCGCGACACGGGGTGTCGGTGTTCGCGCAGATAAAACGGGTAGAACTCGGCGAAGGAGCGAAAACCCGGATCCTTGGGTTCGGCCAGAAAATGCATGGCGCATCATCCGGTACTTTGCAGCCCCTCTGCAATGCCCGCGGTGCAGGCCAGCAGCGCTTCGAAGAGATCGCGGTCCTGGCGACCCGATTCCCTCCAGCGTCTTAGTAGATCGACCTGCAGCAGGTTGATCGGATCGACGTACGGATTGCGCAGCTCGATCTGCCGCTGCAGCGTGGGATCGCGGTCGAGCAAGGCGCTCGTCTGCTTGATCGCCAGCACCTGCTCGCGCACGCGCGTGAATTCGTCGCGGATCTTGCCGGCGTTGCCCTTGAGCCGCGATTCGCACAGTTCCTCGTACGCGGCGGCGATGTCGAGATCGGCGCGCGCCAGCGAGGCTTCCAGGTCGTCGATCAGCGCGGTGAAGAAGTTCCACTCGCCGTACGCGCCGCGCGCCACGTCGATGCCGAGCTCGCCGATCGCCGTGGCGAGGCCGGTGCCCGCGCCGTACCAGGCCGGCAGCATGTGCCGCGACTGCGTCCACGCGAACACCCAGGGCACGGCGCGCAACGCGTCGAAGCCTTCCTTGCCGGGCCGCACGGCGGGCCGCGAGCCGATCTGCATGCGCGTGATCACGTCGATCGGCGTGACCGCCTGGAACCAGTTGTAGAAATCGAGATCGCCGTACGTCAACGCGCGGTAGTGCTGCCGGCTCGCGGCGGCGACGCGCGCCGCGAATTGCAGCTGCGCGCTGCTGGCGTTCACGCCGGTGGCCGCGCCGCCCAGCGACAGCGTCAGCGCGTGGAACGCGCGCTCGAGCGTGCGCATCGCGATCGGTCGCAGGCCGTAGCTCTGGTTGATGACCTCGCCCTGCTCCGTCAGCCGAAGCACGCCGTTGATCGTGCCGGCCGGCGCGCTGCGCACCAGCGAATCGATGCGGCTGCCGCCCCGCGCGACGCTGCCGCCGCGCGCGTGGAAGATCACGTGGCGTTCGTTGGCCGCGGCCAGCGCGGACGACAACTCCGCCTGCGCGCGGTACGCGGCGAAGCGCGAGGCGCAGATGCCGCCTTCCTTGTTGGGATCCGAATAGCCGATCAAGGCGCACTGCGTTCTGCCGCGCGCGTCGAGATGGCGGCGATACAGCGGATCGCCGAGCAGCGTGCGCAACGTGTCGCCGCAGCGCTCGAGCGCCTCGACGGACTCGAACATCGGCGCGATGTCGACGGCGATCTCGCCGGTGTTGCGGTCGTAGGCCTCGGCCCAACGCGCCAACAGCAGCGGTGCCAGCACGTCGTCCGCGCCGGTCGTGCCGCTGACGACGTAGTAGCCGATGGCATCGCGGCCGTATTTGTGGCGTGCCTGCAGGATCGCCTCGAACACGCCGAGCGTGCGGCGGCCGAGCGCGTCGAGCTCCATCTTCACGCCCGTGTCGCGCTCGATGGCCTGCACCAGCAGGTCGTGTCGTTCCGCGGGCGTGCGCACCATCCACTGCGGATCGTCGAGGCCCGCGCCGATCACGCGATGGTGGATCTCCGCGGTCTGGCGCAGGTCGAGCGTCGCGAGATGGAAGCCGAACGTCTCGACGCGGCGGATGAGGCGCTGCACATTGCCCCAGCCCGCGTGGAATCCCTTGTTCGCCTTGAGGCTGGCCGCGACCAGCCGGAGATCGCGCAGGAACATCTGCGGACCTTCGTAACCGTTCGGGCGGTTCTCGAACGTGAGCCGCAGCCGTTCGGACACCTGCCCGAGGAACACGCGGTACGGCATGCGGTCGTGGCGCATCGGCGTGCTGCCCTGCGCGCCGGGGATCAGCGTGGCGTACAGCTCGATGCGCTGCTGCAGCTCCGGCAGCACGGCGCTGCGGCTCGCGCTCTGCGACAGCAGCTGCGCCAGCGTGCCGCACTCGCGGAAGTACGCGTTGACGATGACCTGGTGCTGGCGAGCCAGCGTCTCGCGGATCGTCTTGGCGTGGACGTCGGGGTTGCCGTCCATGTCGCCGCCGACCCAGGTGCCGAAGCGCACCAGCGGCGGTAGTTCGATCGTGTCGGCGGGCACGCCGTAGAGTTTCGCCAGCGCCTCGGCGATCTCGTCGTAGAACGCCGGCAGGATCTTGTAGAGGATCTCGGCCAGATAGAAGACGACGTGCTCGCGTTCGTCGGCGACCGTCAGGCGCTCGCGCGGATGGTCCTCGGTCTGCCACGCGGTCGTGACCTCGGTGCGGACCTTGCTCCAGTTCTGGCGCAGCTCCTGCGGCGAGAGTGTGGGGTCCAGGCGGTCGAGCAGCAGGCTCGCGATGCGCTGGTTCTTGCGCAGCATCGTGCGCCGCGCGCTCTCGGTGGGATGCGCGGTGAACACGGGCTCGATGTGGATCTTCTTCAGCAGGTCGAGGACCTGCTCGAGCGTCATGCCGCGCGACTGCAGCGCGGTGAGCGCCGCTTCGACGCCGCCCGGCTGCGCGCGACCGCTGTCCTCGAGGAAGTAACCGCGGCGGCGGCGGATGCGGTGGACCTTCTCCGCGAGGTTCACGGCGCGGAACCACATCGAGAACGCGCGCGCCAGGTCGCGGGCCATCGGCGGCGCGCGGCCGCGCAGCTGGACGGCGAGCTCGGCTGCGGCGTCCTTGTCGCCCGCGCGGCGGCGGATGGAGAGGCGGCGGTCCTTCTCGACGAGATCGAACAGCGCGTCGCCGCCCTGCTCCTTCAGCACATCGCCGACGAGCGCGCCGAGGACGTGCACGTCGTCGCGCAGCGCGGAGTGTTTCGCCGGGAACTGGATGTCGTCGCGCCTCACGGAGCGGCGGATTCTACCAGCATGGGGAGCGTGTCACGGAGGCCGGCGGGGCTGTCGCTGCCGTCGGCCCGTGCGGCCGGGACGCGTGCCTGGACAGTACGGCCCCGCTCGCCGCTGCGCGCCTGGCTCGGGGCAGCGCGGGATCGGCCGTGTAGGCTTGCGCCATGGAGAGAGTGTCCCGCCACCTCGGCATGATCTGCGTCGCGCTCGCGGCGATGCTGTTCGCCAGCAAGGGGCTGTTCGGCAAGGCGCTGTACGCGCGCGGCGTGGGGTTCGAGCTGCTGGTGGCCGTGCGCTCGGTGCTGGCGATGCCGCTGTTCGTGTGGGTGGCGCTGCGGTCGGGGCCGAAGGCACCGGCGGTCAGCGGCGACGACGAGGCGCAGACGCCGGACGTCGTCGCGGCGCCGCCCGCGCCGCCGCGGGCGCGGGCCTTCTGGGCCGCGGTGATCGCCGGCGTGACCTGTTACTACCTCGGCGCGCTGGTGGACTTCTGGGCGCTGACGATGATCGACGCGTCGGTCGAGCGCGTGTTGCTGTTCAGTTATCCGGCGTTGGTGGTGCTGATCGATTCGGTGCGCCGGCGGCGCGCGCCGGAGGGTCGCGTGGTGGCGGCGCTGGTGTTGACCTACGTCGGCATCTTCTTCGCGATGGGCGGCATCGACATCTTCGAGCTGCGCGCGAACCTGGTGGGCGCCGGGCTGACGCTGATCGCCGCGCTGACCACGGCTATCTACTTCCTGATCGGCGAGCGGTACACGCGCGAGCTCGGCAGCACGCGGTTCGCGGCGATCGGCATGAGCTCGGCGGCGGTGGTGCTGGCCGTGCACTTCCTGGTGTTCCGGTCGGTGTCGGAGATCGCGGCGCTGGGAGCGCATGAGTGGTGGTTACTCGGCGTGCTGGCGATCTTCTGCATGTTCGTGCCGGGGCTATTGCAGGCGGAAGGCGTGCGGCGGGTCGGTGCTCAGTCCGGCGCGATCGGCAGCACGATCGGGCCGGTGACGACGATCGTGCTGGCGGCGGTGTTCCTGCACGAGCGGCTGAATGGCTGGCAGATGCTGGGGAGCGCGATGATCGTGGCCAGTATCCTGGCGCTGACGCTATCGAAGCGTTAATGGGGACAGTCCCCGTTTGCTAGCAAACGGGGACTGTCCCCATTAACCCGCGAGCATCACGGCTTCGGCGTGCTCCAACGCCTCCGGAGTTCCGTAGATGACGACGATGTCGCCGTCCTGGAACTCCGTCTCTCCCGACGGTTCGCGGCCGAGAATGCCGTGTCGCCGGATGCCGGTGATCGCAACCTGCGCGCCGGCCGCGCGCACCTCGTCGACCCGCTTGCCGATGCACCACGATCCCGGCGGCACCACGACCGAGCGCACTTCTTCCGAGAAAGCCGCGTCGTTCTCCGAATGATCCCCGCGCGCGATCACCGCGCGCAGCATCTCGTAGCGATTCCCGCGCAGCTCGGCGATCGAGCGCATCACCGACGTCGGCGGCACCTTCAGCGACATCAACACGTGCGACGCCAGCATCAGGCTGGCCTCGAACGCCTCGGGCACCACCTCGGTCGCACCGGCGGCCTTCAATTCGTGCAGCCGCGAATCGTCGGGCGTGCGCACCAGCACCGGCACGTCGGAGCGCAGCCGCCGCAGGCTGCGCAGGATGGCGAGCGACGTGCGGTTGTCGGAGAACGAGATGACGACGGCGTTCGCTTTCGCCAGACCCACCTCCTCCAGCACCTGCTCGTCCGCGGAATCGCCGTACACCACGGGCTGACCCATCTGCCGCGCGTGCCGCACGCGCACCGGATCGAGGTCGATCGCGATGTACTCGAACCCCTGCGCCTCGAGCACGCGCGCCACGTTCTGCCCGACGCGGCCGAAGCCGCAGAGGATGACGTGTTCGCGCCGCGCCACCGCCTGCGTGACCACGTCCTCGCGTTCGATCGCGGTCTTCGGCGGCCCGCGTTCACCGAGCAGCAACCGCGCGATGCGCTTGTTGTTGGAGATGATCACCGGCGCCAGCACCATGCCGAGCACCACCGCCACCAGCATCGGCTGCGCGATCTCCGGATCGATCGCGTCGTGCTGCAGCAGCAGCGTCAGCAGCGCGATGCCGAACTCGCCGCCGACGGCGAGCGTGACGCCGGTGCGGATCGCGCGGAAATTGTTGTCGACGAACAGGCGGGTCGCGGCGCCGGCGATCACGGCTTTCAGGATCACCATCGACACGAGCAGCGCGAGGATCAGCGCGAGCTCGTCCCACAACGCGCGCACGTCGAGCAACATGCCGACCGAGATGAAGAAGAGACCGAGCAGGATGTCGCGGAACGGCCGGATGACGCTTTCGACCTGGTGGCTGTACTCGGTCTCCGCCAGCATCATGCCGGCGAGGAACGCGCCGAGCGCCATCGACAGGCCCGCGAGCTGCGACGCCCAGGCCGACGCCAGCGCCACCAGCAACACGGCCAGCGTGAACAGCTCGCGCAACCGGCTGTTCGCGATCACGTACAACAACGGCCGCAGCAGCCAGCGCCCCGCGGCCAGCACGACCAGCACCGCCAGCGTGCCCGCGCCGACCAGGCTCAACGCGCCGCCGATCGTGAACTCTTCGCCCGCCGGGTCGAGCGCTGCGGCCAGCGCGAGGAACGGCACGACGGCGATGTCCTGGAACAGCACGACGCTGAACGCGAGGCGGCCGTGCGTGCGGTTGAGCTCGGCGCGCTCGGTGAGCAGCTGCAGGATGAGCACCGTCGAGCTCATCGCGACGACGCCGCCGAGCACGATGCTCTGCGCCCACGGGATGCCGAACGCATGCGCGATCAGCGCCACCGCCGCCGCGGTGCCGAACACCTGCAGGCTGCCGAGCCCGAACACCTCGCGGCGCAACGCCACCATGCGCGGCCAGGAGAATTCCAGGCCCAGCGTGAACAGCAGGAAGACGACCCCGAGCTCCGCCAGCAGGTGCGTGGCCTCGGATTCCGGGAAAACCCCGATGGCGTGGGGCCCGAGCACGAGGCCGACGGTGACGTAACCCAGGATGGACGGCAGGCCGAGTCGGCGCGCCAGCGTCACGACGAACACGGACGCGGCTAACAGCACGAGGATGAGGGGCAGCGGCGAATCGGTCATTCGCTCTGGAAGTTAGCATGAGTGGTGCCGCCGCGGGATCGAGGCATACTCGCATCCGTGGAAGCCTTCCTGAAATTCGCCCGCTCCGAACAATTCGGGGGCGTGCTGCTCA
>DATJTW010000041.1:0-34646 GCA_035502995.1 Steroidobacteraceae bacterium
AAAGGAGGAATGTCCCCGTATAATTCGCCGCTTCGTGAGCAGCCATCCGCAAGCCAAACGAGTTCTGTCCGGGATGCGGCCGACCGGTCAGTTGCACCTCGGCAATTACCACGGCGCGCTCAAGAACTGGGTCGACCTGCAGTACCAGTACGAGTGCTATTTCTTCGTCGCCGACTGGCACATGCTGACCACCGGCTACGAAGACACGAAGGCGCTGCCGAAATTCATCCAGGAGATGCTCATCGACTGGCTGGCCGCAGGACTCAACCCCGGTGTCTCCACGCTGTTCATCCAGTCGCAGGTGCCCGAACACGCCGAGCTGCACCTGCTGCTGTCGATGATCACGCCGCTCGGCTGGCTGGAGCGCGTGCCGAGCTACAAGGACCAGCAGGAGCAGCTCAAGGAAAAGGACCTGGCGACGTACGGCTTCCTCGGCTATCCACTGCTGCAGACCGCGGACATCCTGCTCTACAAGCCCGCGTTCGTGCCGGTGGGCGAGGACCAGGTCGCGCACGTCGAGATCACCCGCGAGGTCGCGCGCCGCTTCAACCACATCTACGGCCGCGAGCCGGACTTCGAGGCGAAGGCCGAGAACGCGATCAAGCAGCTCGGCGGGCGCAACAGCTCGATGTACAAGCAGCTGCGCAAGAAATTCCAGGAGAACGGCGATCAACTCGCGCTCGAGAAGGCGCGCCAGGTCGTCGAAGGCAACGCGCGCCTCACCGTTGCCGACCGCGAACGGTTGCTCGGTTATCTCGAAGGCGGCAGCGTCAGCATCCTGCCGGAGCCGCAGGTGCTGCTCACCGCGACGCCGAAGGTGCCGGGTCTCGACGGTCGCAAGATGTCGAAGTCGTACGGCAACACGATCGGTTTGCGTGAAGACCCGGACGAAGTCGCGAAGAAGCTCAAGCAGATGCAGACCGATCCGGCGCGCGTGCGCCGCACGGATCCCGGCAACCCCGACGTGTGCCCGGTGTTCGACCTGCACAAGATCTACTCGAGCGAGGAGACGCGGACCTGGGCCGCGAACGGTTGCCGCACGGCCGGCATCGGTTGCCTCGAGTGCAAGAAGCCGCTGATCGATAAGGTCGTCGAAGAGATTTCCGGCATCCGCAAGCGCGCGCAGGAGTTCGAGGAGAATCCCGAGCTCGTGCGCAACATCGTCGCCGAGGGCGCGGAGAAGGCGCGCGAGGCCGCGCGCGCGACGATGGATGACGTGCGCAGCGCGATGAACTTGCGGGTCGACTGAAGAGGGGTCCGGCGAATGGCGAAGAAAGCAACGAAACCCGATCTGCGCGTCGTGGTCGACAACACCGCCGGTGGCGAGACCGCCAGCGAGGCCGCCGAAAAACCCGCCTCACCCGAACAGGTGGAGATGCCGTTCGCGATCGTGAACGGCGAAGCGATCACGCAGCTGCCGAAGGACCTGTACATCCCGCCGCAGGCGCTCGAGGTGTTCCTCGAAGCGTTCGAAGGTCCGCTCGATCTGCTGCTGTACATGATCCGGCGGCAGAACCTCGACATCCTCGACATCCCGATCGCGGACATCACCAAGCAGTACATGGACTACATCGGGCTCATGGCCGACATGCAGCTCGAGCTGGCCGGCGAATACCTGGTGATGGCCGCGACGCTGGCCGAGATCAAGTCGCGCATGCTGCTGCCGCGCGCCACCGATCCGAACGCCGGCGAGGAGAGCGATCCGCGCGCCGACCTCGTGCGCCGCCTGCAGGAATACGAGCGCTTCAAGAGCGCGGCGGAGAGCATCGATCGCATCCCGCGCATGGATCGCGACACCTGGGTGGCCGGCGCCGAGATGGGCGAGCGCAAGTCCTCGCGGCCGCTGCCGCAGGTCGCGATGCAGGAGATGCTGTTGGCATTCCGCGACGTGGTGCTGCGCTCGGAGATGTTCGCGCACCACCACATCCGCCGCGAGCGGCTGTCGGTGCGCGTGCGCATGTCTGATATCCTCGCGACGCTCGAAAAGCAGAGCTTCACGGAGTTCGTGCACCTCTTCAAACCCGAAGAAGGGCGCATGGGCGTCACCGTGACGTTCGTGGCGATCCTCGAGCTGGTGCGCGAAGGTCTCATCGACATCGTGCAGACCGAGGCGTACGCACCGCTGCACGTGCGCAGCGCGCAGGGCGCCCGCGGCCTGAAGCTCGCCGTCGACAACGACGCCAAGCTCGACGCGGCCGCGAACGAGCCGACCATGGACGAGCCGGCGGCGCCCACGGATGCGCTCCCCGACGACGATGACGACACAGACGATGACGACGCAATGGACGGAGGCCCGCATGACTGACAGCTACCTGAAGAACGTGATCGAGGCCGCCTTGCTCGCCGCCGCGCGGCCCGTGTCCGTGTCCGAGCTGCAGCAGATCTTCGACGAGCACGCGCGCCCGTCGCCGAAGGAAATGCGCGAGCTGCTCGAGCAGCTCACCGCCGACTACGAAGGCCGCGGCGTCACCATCCGCGAGACCGCCAATGGTTTCCGCTTCCAGGTCCGCACGGAGTTCGCGCACGAGGTGTCACGCCTGTGGCCGGACCGGCCGAAGAAATACTCGCGTGCGTTGCTCGAGACGCTGGCGCTGATCGCCTACCGCCAGCCCATCACCCGCGCCGAGATCGAGAACGTGCGCGGCGTCGCCGTGAATCCCGAGATCGTGAAGACGCTGATGGAGCGCAACTGGGTGCGCGTCGTCGGTCATCGCGACGTGCCCGGTCACCCGGAGCTGCTCGGCACGACCTCCGAATTCCTCGACTACTTCTCGCTGAAATCCATCGAAGACCTGCCGCCGCTCGCGGAGTTGAAGTCGCTCAGCGATCTCAACCTGCAGCTGCCGCTGCCGGGCACGACGCCGGAGAACGCCGGGGTGCCGGAAGGCCAGGGCGATTCCGGCGAGGTGGCCCTGGTGCCGGTCGGTGACGGCGCGGCCGATGCGGACCGTGATGCGGCCAGCGGCGATCCGGTCAGCGAGGCGGACCGCCTCGACGCGGCCGCGGACGACGATGCGGATGACGAAGAGTTGTCCGCGCCGGGCAATGCCGGCGCCGGGCTCGTCGCCGCGCCGCCGTCCGACGAGAACTGAGACCTCCGGGAACGACCATGCCACGCCCGCGTCCGGCGCCCGGCGCCGCCGCCGAGCGATTGCAGAAATACCTGGCCCAGCGCGGCCTCGGCTCGCGCCGCGTGATCGAGGAGTGGATCCGCGCGCAGCGCATCTCCGTGAACGGGCGCATCGCCGAGCTCGGCCAGAAGGTCACCGAGCAGGACGAGGTGCGGCTCGACGGCCGGCTCATCAAGACGCGTGCGTCGGCCGCCGCGCAGGCGTTCCTCTTCAATCGCTCGCCGGGGGACCCGCTGCTGTCCAATGGCACGCGCAGTGCGCGCGACGCCGACGGCGACCGCGCCGCGTTGGTCGACCGGCTGCCGCGCACGGCGGGGCGCCGCTTCATCGCCGTGAGCCAGATGCCGTCGATCGACGGCGGCCTCGAGGTCGTGACCTCCGACGGCGCGCTCGCCGAGAAGCTGCAGCGCGCCAGCGCCAAACTACCCTGCGAGTTCAGCGTGCGCGTGAAGGCGCTGCTCGGCCCCGACCAGCTCGCGGGTGTGCAGTCCGGGAAACTGGACCGGCCGGCGCGCATGATCATCGACAGCCTGACCACCAGCGAGGCCGAGCTCGAAGGCAGCAATCGCTGGTACGCGATCGTCGCGCGTGGCGCGAGCGGCAAGGACATCCGCCAGCTGTTCGAACGGCAGGGCGTGCTGGTCAGCCGCATCCTGCGCGTGTCGATGGGCGCGCTGAAGCTCGACAAGACCCTGTCGCGCGGCCAGTTCCGCCAGCTCGAGCCGGAAGACATCGACGCGCTGCTGCATCCGAAGGCGGCGGAGTCCGCCGCCGACGGGGATTCGGGCGACTAACTACGCGGCGTTTGGGCCTCGAACCTCTGCCCCGTCACCCCGCGGCTGGCGGGGCCGAGCAGGGCGAGATAGGGCGCCGTCAGCGACTCCGCGGTCGGCAGCGTCTCCTGGTTCTCGGACGGATACGCCTGCCGGCGCATCGCCGTGCGTACCTTGCCGGGATCGATGATGTTCACGCGCACGGTCGAGTTGCCCTCGGTCTCGTGCGCCAGCACCTGCGTCATGCCTTCGACGGCGAACTTCGAGATCGAATACGCGCCCCAGTAGGCGCGGCCGCGTTTGCCCACGCCGCTCGACGTGAACAGCACGCTCGCGTCCGCCGAGGCGCGCAGCAGCGGCAGCAGCTGCTGCGTGAGGATGAACGCCGCGGTGACGTTCACGTGCATCACGCGCATGAACGTCGGCACTTCGTACTGGTCGATCGGCGTCAGCGTGCCGAGCAGTGCCGCGTTGTGCAGCAGGCCGTCGAGCCGGCCGTAGCGCGCGCGGATCGCGTCGGCGACGGCTTCGTAGTCCTTGGCCAGCGCCTTCTCGAGATCGAGCGGCACGATGCTGGCCTCGGGCGCGCCCGGCGACAGCGCTGCGATCTCCGCATGCACCGCCTCCAACTTCTTCACCGAGCGGCCGAGCAGGATCACTTCGGCGCCGGCTTTCGCCAGCGCCAGCGACACCGCGCGGCCGATGCCGGCACCCGCGCCGGTGACGAGCACGACACGGCCGCGCATCTCGTCGGGCGGCGACTGGTGAGCGCGGGGATCGAACGTGGCAACGGTCGGGGAGTTCATGGATCTCGACGTCTCAGGAATTCTGGCGGGGTGGTTCGTCGGCGTCGGGCGTGGGCGCCTGCGGCAGCCTGACGATCTGCTCGGCGGGCTCGACCGTCGGCAACACGTCCGACGTCGCGCCGAGCTCGGTGAAGCGTCGCGCCTGCGGCGTCACGTTGCGTTCGAACGACCCGACCGCCGAGTTGTACGCACCGAGCGCGTTGTCGAGCGAACGCCCGACCTTCTGCAGGTGGCCGACGAAGGTGGTGAGGCGCTTGTGCAGCTCCTGGCCGAGCTCGCGGATCTCCGCGGCGTTCTGCGACGCCGCGGCCTGGCGCCAGCCGTACGCCACGACCTTCAGCAGCGCCATCAACGTCGACGGCGTCGCGATGATGATGCTCTGCTTGAGCGCCGAATCGAGCAGCTCCGGCCGCTCGACCAGCGCGGCCGACAGGAATTGATCGCCGGGCAGGAACAGCACCGCGAACTCGGGGCTGTGTTCGAACTGCTCCCAGTAGCTCTTCTGGCCGAGCTCGCGCACGCGTTGCTCGACGTGTTGCGCGTGGCGGCCGAGCGCGACGCGGCGTGCGTCGTCGTCGGTGGCCTCGACCGCGTCCATGTACGCGTCGAGCGGCGTCTTCGCGTCGACGACGAGCTCGCGCGCCTCGGGCATGCGGACGATCAGGTCGGGACGCAGCACCTTCTCGCCGGCCTGCACCTGCGGCTGCTCGGTGAAGTCGCAGTGCTCCACCATGCCGGACAGCTCGACGAGCCGCTTCAGGGTCAGCTCGCCCCAGCGGCCGCGCACTTCCGGGCGGCGCAGCGCCGTCGACAGGTTGCGCGTCTCCCGCTGCAGGATCGATTGAACGCTCATCAGTCCTTCGATCTGTCCCGCGAGCTTGCCCTGCGATTCGACGCGCAGTCGTTCGATCTCCAGCGCCTGCGTCTCCTGCTTCACAAGCGCCGCGCGGATCGGTTCGACCAGCTGCCGGATCGCTTCCTCGCGATCCTTCAGCGACGCGCTGGCCGTGGCCTGGTCGCGACCGAAGACTTCGCGCGCGAGCTTCAAGAACGTTTCGCTGTTGGCATTCAGCGCCGCGCGCGATGCGCTCTCGACGGCCGCGCGCACCTGCGCGTCGGCCTGCGCCAGCAGCTCGGCCGTGCGCGCGCGCTGCTCGCTCTCGGACGTCAGCTTCGCGCGCGTCGCTTCGAGCTCGCCGCGCAGCGAATCCGCGCGCCGTTCCGCGCGCAGCGTGCCCACGAGGTAGCCGATGACGGCGGCGGCCAGCGCGGCGACGACGAGCCAGATCGCGGTCATGCGATCCCGTTGCGCGGCTTGTCGAGCCAGGCGAGCAGGTCGAGCGGCGTGTCGAGCCAGCCGTGCTGGAACCAGCGATCGGCCTGGTCGTCGTCGCCGAGATAACCGAAGCCGGCGATCACCGAATACATGCCCGCGGCCTGCGCGGCCTGGCAGTCGCGTTCCGCGTCGCCGACGAACACGCATTCGCCGGGCAACACGCCGATCGTTTTCGCGGCATGCAACAGCGGCATCGGCGAGGGCTTGCGCTCGGGCAGCGTGTCGCCGCTGACGACGGCGCGGGCACGCGTGTTCAGCCGGACCTCGACCAGCAGCGGATCCGTGAGCCAGCCCGGCTTGTTCGTGACGATGCCCCAGGCGAGACCGCGATGTTCGAGCGCGTCGAGCATCTCGTCGCCGCCTTCGAACAGCTGCGTGTGCCGTGCGATGCGCTGGCGGTAGATGTTCAGCAGCCGCATGCGCATCGCTTCGTGCGCGTCGGCGTCGAGCACGCCGAAGCCGAGCTTCACGAGCGCATGGCCGCCGTGCGACACCTGCGCGCGCACGGTCTCGAACGACAGCGGCGCGAGATTCTCCTCGGCGCGCAGGTCGTTCAGGGATTCATGGAAATCCTGCGCGGTGTCGAGCAGCGTTCCATCGAGATCGAACAGGACGGCTTTGATCATGGGGTGGCCGCGGCGCGGCGTTTGAGGTGCATGAGGTAGTTGACGGAAGGATCGCTGGTCAGCGCGCACAACTCGCGCACCGGGTCGTACTGGAGCCCCGCGATGTCGACGACGTCGAGCCCGGCGGCGCGCGCGAAGCGCGCGATCTCCGACGGTTTCAGCAGGCGTTCGTATTCGTGCGTGCCGCGCGGCACGAGGCGCGCCAGGTATTCCGCGCCGACGATCGCCAGCGCGAACGACTTCAGGTTGCGGTTGATCGTCGAGACGAAGACGTCGCCGCCGGGGCGCACCAGCGCGGCGAGCACGCCGAGCGTCGCGCCGGGATCCGGCACGTGCTCGAGCATCTCCATGCAGGTGACGACGTCGAACGCGCCGGCATTCGCAGCGCGCACGCTCTCGGCGGATTCGACGCGATAGTCGATGGTGAGGCCGCCGTCGAGCGCGTGCAGTCGCGCGGTCTCGATCATCGTCGGCGCGAGATCGATGGCCGTCACCTTCGCGCCGGCTTTCGCCAGCGATTCCGCGAGCAGTCCGCCGCCGCAGCCGACGTCGAGCGCGCGCGCGGCGCGCAGCGTCGCGCGTTCCTGCACGTAGCGGAAGCGCACGGGATTCAGCTTGTGCAGCGGTTTGAACTCGCCGTCGAGGTCCCAGAAGCGATGCGCGGACGCCTCGAACTTGGCGATTTCCGAGGCGTCGCTGTTTGGCGTCTCCGCGGGGTTTCTATGGGTGCTCATGTGGCGGGGAATTATAGAGAAAACAGGCGTTTTGGTTAGGCCCGCGTGCTAGAATCCCGCACCTTTTTTCGGGCCCTTCCATGAACGAAATCGCGCGCGAAATCCTTCCCGTGAATCTCGAAGAAGAGATGCGTCGGTCGTATCTCGACTATGCCATGAGCGTGATCGTCGGCCGCGCGCTGCCCGACGTCCGCGACGGCCTGAAGCCCGTGCACCGCCGCATCCTGCACGCCATGCGCGAGCTCGGGAACGACTGGAACCGCGCCTACAAGAAGTCGGCGCGCGTCGTCGGCGACGTCATCGGCAAGTACCACCCGCATGGCGACAATGCCGTGTACGACGCGCTGGTGCGCATGGCGCAGGACTTCTCCATGCGCTACCTGCTGGTCGACGGGCAGGGCAACTTCGGCTCGGTGGACGGCGATGCGCCGGCGGCCATGCGTTACACCGAAGTCCGCATGTCGCGCATCACCAGCGAGCTGCTGGCGGACATCGAGAAAGAAACCGTCGATTTCGTCCCGAACTACGACAACTCCGAGAAAGAGCCGGCCGTCATGCCGGCGCGGTTCCCGAACCTGCTGGTGAATGGTTCCTCGGGCATCGCGGTGGGCATGGCCACCAACATCCCGCCGCACAACCTCACCGAGATCGTGAACGCCTGTCTCGCGGTGCTCGACAGCCCCGAGGTCACGCTGGCCGAGCTGATGCAGCACGTGCCGGGTCCGGATTTCCCGACCGCCGGCATCATCAATGGCGCGACCGAGATCGCCACCGCGTATCGCACCGGCCGGGGCCGCCTGTCGATCCGCGCGCGCACGCACTTCGAGGACCTCGACAAGGGCGGCCGCCAGTCGATCATCGTCACCGAGCTGCCGTACCAGGTGAACAAGGCGCGCCTGCTCGAGCGCATCGCCGAGCTGGTGCGCAACAAGGAGATCGACGGCATCTCCGAGCTGCGCGACGAATCCGACAAGGACGGCATGCGTGTCGTCATCGAGCTGAAGCGCGGTGAAGTCGCCGAGGTCGTGCTGAACAACCTGTTCGCGCAGACGCCGCTCGAGACCGTGTTCGGCATCAACATGGTCGCGCTGATCGAGGGCCAGCCCAAGCTGCTCGGCCTCAAGGAGATGCTGGAAGCGTTCATCCGGCACCGCCGCGAAGTCGTCACGCGCCGGACCATCTTCGATCTGGCGAAGGCGCGCGACCGCGCCCATGTGCTCGAAGGCCTCGCGATCGCGCTCGCGAACATCGACGAAGTCATCGCGCTGATCCGCCAGTCGCCGACGCCGGTCGAAGCGAAGGACGGGCTGATGTCGCGCCACTGGAAGTCGGGCGCCGTGCCGGCCATGCTGGCGCGCGCCGGCGAGATCTCCACGCGTCCGCAGGGGCTGGCAACGGAGTTCGGCCTGCTGGGCGACGGCGGCAGCTACAAGCTGTCGGACACTCAAGCCCAGGCCATCCTCGACATGCGCCTGCACCGCCTCACCGGACTCGAGCAGGACAAGATCATCTCCGAGTTCCAGGAGCTGCTGGCACTGATCGTCGACCTCACCGACATCCTCGCGCGCCCGGAGCGCCTGACGCAGGTCGTGCGCGAGGAACTGATCGCGATCCGCGACCAGTACGGCGACGAGCGCCGCACCGAGATCAACCGCGATCACCTCGATCTATCCACCGAAGACCTCATCGAGCCGCAGGACGTCGTCGTCACGCTGTCGCATGCGGGTTACGCGAAGTCGCAGCCGGTCACCGAGTACCAGGTGCAGCGCCGCGGCGGCCGCGGCAAGGCCGCGACGCAGGTGAAGGACGAGGACTTCATCGAGAAGCTGTTCGTCGCGCACACGCACGACACCATTCTCTGCTTCAGCAATCGCGGCAAGGTCTACTGGAAGCGCGTCTTCGAGCTGCCGCAGGCGGGCCGCGGGTCGCGCGGCAAGCCGATGGTCAACCTGCTGCCGCTCGAGGAAGGCGAGAAGATCAACGCGATCCTGCCCATCAAGCAGTACGACGACGATCACTTCGTGTTCATGGCGACCAGTCAGGGCACCGTGAAAAAGACGCCGCTGTCGGCGTTCTCCAGGCCGCGCGCCAGCGGCATCATCGCCGTCGGCCTCGATGAAGGCGATCGTCTCGTCGGCGTCGCGCTGACGGACGGCAAGCGCGAGATCATCCTCTCGTCGAACGGCGGCAAGTCGATCCGCTTCAACGAGGAAGAGGTGCGGCCGATGGGCCGCGAGGCGACCGGCGTCCGCGGCATCAAGCTCGCGGACGGCCAGGAGCTCATCTCCCTGATCGTCGTCGGCGACGGACTGGTGCTGACGGCGTCGGCGAATGGTTATGGAAAACTGACGCCGCTCGAGGACTTCCCGGCGCACGGCCGCGGCGGGCAGGGCGTCATCGCGCTGCAGACCACGGAGCGCAACGGCGAGATGGTCGCGGCGCTGCAGGTGAACGCCGAGCACGAGCTCATGTTGATCAGCTCGACCGGCACGCTGGTTCGCACGCCGGTGGGCGAAATCTCGATCGTGGGCCGCAATACGCAGGGTGTGCGCCTCATCCGGCTGGGTGAGGGCGAGCGTCTGACGGGCGTCGAGCGCATCGACAGCCTGCCCGAGGAGGCCGGGAATCCGGACCCGCGTCCCGAATCGCTGGGAAGTGGGGAAGAGGGCCCTTCCGACACGCCGACGTCCTGATATAGTCCGCGCCCCCGGGCAATAACGTCCGGGGGCAATTCGGGTCCGGCAAGAAGGTCGGGTCCCAGAGGACGAAACATGCGCGTGTTCAATTTCGCGGCTGGCCCTGCCACGCTGCCCCTCGAAGTTCTGCAGCAAGCCCAGGCCGAGATGACCGACTGGAAATCCAGCGGCATGTCGGTGATGGAAGTGTCCCATCGCAGCAAGGCGTTCATCGCCGTGGCCCAGGAGGCGGAAGCCGACCTGCGCGAGCTGCTCAACGTCCCGGCGAACTACAAAGTCCTGTTCCTGCAGGGTGGCGCCACCGGCATGTTCTCGGCGATCCCGATGAACCTGACCACCGCCGACTCGACCGTCGACTACGTAAACACGGGCGCCTGGTCCAAGAAGGCCATCGGCGAAGCGAAGCGCTACTGCAAGGTCAATGTCGCCGCCGACGAGGCTGCATCCAACTACTCCACCGTGCCGGCGCAGTCCGCGCTCAAGCTCACGCCCGGCGCCGCGTACTTCCACTACACGCCGAACGAAACCATCGGCGGCGTGGAATTCGATTACGTCCCGGAGACGAACGGCGTGCCCCTGGTCGCGGATTTCTCGTCCACGATTCTCTCCCGCCCGATCGACGTGTCGAAGTTCGGTCTCATCTATGCGGGCGCGCAGAAGAACATCGGCCCGTCCGGCATCGTCGTCGTCATCGTGCGCGACGACCTGATCGGCAAGGCGCGCCCCGGCACGCCGTCGGTCTGGGACTTCAAGGCGATGGCCGATGAAGGCTCCATGCTCAACACGCCCCCGACCTTCGGCTGGTACTTCGCGGGCCTCGTCTTCAAGTGGCTCAAGAAGCAGGGCGGCCTCAAGGCCATCGAAGAGCGCAACCGGACGAAGGCGCACAAGCTGTACGACTTCATCGAGGGCAGCGGCTTCTACAAGAGCCCGGTCGCGAAGAATGCGCGCTCGTGGATGAACGTGCCGTTCACGCTCGCCAAGCCGGATCTCGACAAGACCTTCACGACGGAAGCGGCGAAGGCCGGCCTCGTGAACCTCGAGGGCCACCGCTCGGTGGGCGGCATGCGCGCGTCCATCTACAACGCGATGCCGCCGGAAGGCATCGATGCCCTGATCCAGTTCATGAAGGAATTCCAGACTCGTCAGGGCTGACGCCCACATCGGAAAACGCCGTCGAAGCGACGGCGTCCGTGCTTGTTTTTTCCGCAGGCAATGACGTCTGTGGTTTGACCGGTCAGGCAATAAGGCCTGCCGCAAGGAGTTAGACGATGCGATTCAAGATCCAGACCCTCAACAACATCTCGATCAAGGGCCTCGAGCGCCTGCCGCGCGACCGTTTCGAAGTCGCGTCCGAGATCAACAACCCCGACGCCGTCCTCGTGCGATCGGCGGACATGCACAAGATCCAGATCCCCGAGTCCGTGCGCGCCATCGGCCGCGCCGGCGCGGGCACCAACAACATCCCGGTCGAAGCGCTGTCGAAGAAGGGCATTCCCGTTTTCAACGCCCCGGGCGCGAACGCGAACGCCGTGAAGGAGCTCGTGCTCGCCGGCATGTTCCTCGCCGCGCGCAACATCACCCAGGCCTGGGCCTTCGCGAAGTCGCAGCAGGGTGACGACCACGCCATCGACGTCGCCGTCGAGAAGGGCAAGAAGAACTTCGTCGGCTTCGAGCTGCCGGGGCGCACGCTCGGCATCGTCGGGCTCGGCGCGATCGGCGTCGCGGTAGCCAACACGGCGCTGGCGCTCGGCATGAAGGTGCTCGGCTACGACCCGCAGATCACCGTGCAACGCGCGTGGCAGCTGTCGTCGAACGTGGAACAGGCGCTGTCGCTCGACGACCTGTTCGTGCGCTCCGACGTCATCTCCGTGCACGTGCCGCTGACGCCGGACACGCGCGGCCTCGTGAACGAAGCCCGCCTCAAGCTGATGAAGAAGGATGGCGTCATCCTGAACTTCGCGCGCGCGCCGATCGTCGACGAGAAGGCCATCGTGTCGGCGCTCGACGCCGGCCGCCTGCAGGGCTACGTCTGCGACTTCCCGACGAACGCCACGAAGGATCACCCGAAGATCGTCACGCTGCCGCACCTCGGCGCGTCGACGAACGAGGCCGAGGACAATTGCGCCGTGATGGTGGCCGACACCGTCAAGGACTACCTCGAGAACGGCAACATCAAGAACAGCGTGAACTTCCCCGAAGTCTCGCTGCCGCGTGCGCCGAAGACCTCGCGCATCTGCATCGCCAACAGCAACGTGCCTAACATGGTCGGCCAGATCTCGACCGTCCTCGCCGGCGCCTCGCTGAACATCGCCGAGCTGCTGAACAAGAGCCGCGGCGAATACGCGTATACGGTGATCGACACGGACGGCGCGGTCGACAACGCCGTGCTGGACAAGATCCGCGCGATCAGCGGCGTTCTCGCGGCGCGGGTGATATAACAGCGGCCACATGGCCAGCCAGAAACCGAAGAAAAAGTCCGTCAAACCGGCAGCGGCGAGTCCCGCGGACTCGCCGCTGCTGAAACTTCGCGGGCAGATAGACGCCGTCGACGCGCGGATCCACGCGTTGCTGAACGAACGCGCCGGGCTCGCCCGCCAGGTCGGCGTCTCCAAGCACTCCGACGGCCACACCGTCGATTTCTACCGCCCCGAGCGCGAGGCCCAGGTGCTGCGCATGGCGCGCGAGCGGAACAAGGGTCCGCTGCGCACCGAGGAAATCCTGCGCCTGTTCCGCGAGATCATGTCCGCCTGCCTCGCGCAGGAGGAGCCGCTGAAGGTCGGTTATCTCGGTCCGGAAGGCACGTTCTCGCAGACCGCCACGTTCAAGCACTTCGGCCATTCGGTGCGCGCGCTCGCGTTGTCGTCGGTGGACGAGGTGTTCCACGAAGTCGAGGCGGGGCTCGCCGACTTCGGCGTGGTGCCCGTCGAGAATTCAACGGAGGGTGCGGTCAATCACACGCTCGATTCGCTGCTCGGTTCGCCGCTGAAGATCTGCGGCGAAGTGGAGCTGCGCATCCACCATTTCCTGATGGGCGCGATGACGTCGCTGGGCAAGATCAAGCGCATCTGCAGCCATCCGCAGTCGCTGGCGCAATGCCGCGGCTGGCTCGACGAGCACCTGCCCGACGTGCCGCGTTTGCCGGTGTCGAGCAATGCCGAGGGCGCGCGCCGTGCGCGCGACGAGGAGGGCACCGCCGCGATCGCCGGCGAAACCGCCGCCGAGATCTACGGCCTGAAGACGCTGGCCGTCGAGATCGAGGATCGCGACGACAACACCACGCGGTTTTTCGTCGTCGGACGCCGGGTCTTCAAGCCCAGCGGCGACGACCGGACCACGCTGCTGTGCTCGGGCCTGCACACCGACAGTTCGGGCGCGCTGTTCCGCCTGCTCGAGCCGCTCAGCAAGCACAAGGTCAATCTCACGCGCATCGAGTCGCGGCCGTCACGCAAGAAGAAGTGGGACTACGTGTTCTTCTTCGACCTCGACGGTCACGCCGACGATCCGAACGTCGCGAAGGCACTGGCCGCGCTCAAGAAGCGGGCGTCGTTGTTCCGGATCCTCGGCTCGTACCCGCGCGCCGTGTCGTAATGGGCGTAATGGGGGGTTTTCCGATTTCATGAAAATGGGGACATTCCTCGTTTCCCCGCTGCGCGGGCAAAAGGGGACAGTCCTCGAGAGTCTTCGATTGAGGACTGTCCCCTTTTGCTAGGAAACGAGGAATGTCCCCATTTTCATGAAATCGGAAAACTCCCCATTACCCGGCGATCTCGCCGTCGACCACGTCCGCACGCTCGCGCCCTACGTCCCGGGCAAGCCGATCGAAGAGCTCGAACGCGAGCTCGGCATCACCGGCATCGTCAAGCTCGCGTCCAACGAGAATCCCTTCGGCCCCAGCCCGAATGCGCTGGCCGCGATGCACGCCGCGCTGTCCGACTCCTGGCTGTATCCGGACGGCAGCGGCTACGTCCTCAAGAACGCGCTGGCGCGGAAGTTGGGCGTCACGCCCGACCAGATCACGCTCGGCAACGGCTCCAACGACGTGCTCGTGCTGCTCGCCGAGGCCTTCCTGAAACCCGGCCTCGAAGCCGTGTATTCGCGCTACGCGTTCGCCGTCTATCCCATCGCCGTGCAGGCGGCCGGTGCGACCGGCGTCGTTGCCGAGGCGCTGCCCGCCGACTCGCCGATGCCGCTCGGCCACGATCTCGCCGCGATGCGCCGCGCGATCACCGACCGCACGCGCATCGTGTTCGTCGCCAACCCTAACAACCCCACCGGCACGTATGTCGGTGCGCACGAGCTGCGCGAGTTCGTGAAGGGCATTCCGCCGCACGTGCTCGTCGTGCTCGACGAGGCGTATTACGAATACGCCGGCGGCCTCGACATCCAGAACGGCATCGCGTGGCTGGCGGACTTCCCGAACCTCGTCGTGTGCCGCACCTTCTCGAAGGCCTACGGCCTCGCCGGGCTGCGCGTCGGCTACGCGGTCAGCGATCCGTCCGTCGCCGCCATGCTCAACCGCGTGCGCCAGGCGTTCAACGTGTCGTCCGTCGCGCTGGCCGGGGCGACCGCCGCGCTCGACGACGAGGCGCACGTGACCGCCGCCGTGAAGGTCGCCGTGGCCGAGCGCGTGCGCGTGGCGGAAAAGCTGCGCTCGCTGGGCACGCCCGTGCTGCCCTCGGCCGGCAACTTCCTGATGCTCCATGCCGGGGCAGCGGCGAAGGCGCGGTTCGACGCGCTGTTGCGGGCCGGGATCATCGTGCGGCCGGTGGCGAATTACCAGCTGCCCGAGCACCTGCGCGTGACGCTCGGCACCGTCGAGCAGAACGACAGATTCCTCGCGGCCTGGCAGAAGATCTTGATAGCCTGATCGCGCATGAGCGCTCCCGCGGATTCCATCCCCATCCTCACCATCGACGGCCCCTCGAGCTCCGGCAAGGGGACGATCAGCCGCCTGGTCGCCGCGAAGGTCGGCTGGCACCTGCTCGACAGCGGCGCGTTGTACCGCCTGGTCGCGCTGGGCGGCCTGCTGCGCAATCTCGATCCGGACGACGTCGAGGAACACGTCGCCGTCGCGCGCTCGATGAAGGTCCAGTTCGGTGCCGAGGGCACCGACGAGCAGGTGTTCCTGAACGGCGAAGACGTGACCCGGCGCATCCGCACCGAACAGGCGGGGGCGGGCGCGTCCCGCGTGGCCGCCTGGCCGGCGGTCCGGACGGCGCTCACGGACCGGCAGCGGGCGTTCGCCGAAGCCCCGGGCCTGGTCGCCGACGGGCGCGATATGGGCACCGTCATCTTTCCGGGCGCCCGGCTGAAGGTTTTCCTCACGGCGACCGCCGACGAACGGGCCCAAAGACGCCATAAGCAGTTGATCGAAAAGGGGTCCGCTGCTAGTCTTGCCGCCCTTTCGCGGGAGATCGCGGAGCGGGATCTGCGGGACTCCACCCGCCAGGTCGCGCCGCTCAAACCCGCGCCGGACGCGCTGCTACTCGACTCCACCGGATTGAGTATCGATGCCGTCGTCGAGCGGGTTCTCTCGCTCGGGCGCGAGCGCAATCTCTGGCGCTAGCGAAGGACGTTTTTCCAAGCCGCTGCGCACGGATCGCGTGGCGTTTACATCAAACCTCGTCAGGACGGATTCCGACGGGCGTCAATCGAGAACATCATGACTGAATCTTTTGCCCAGCTCTTCGAACAGAGCATCGCTAACCAGCGAATCCGCCCCGGAATGATCCTCACTGGCCTCATCGTCAACGTTGGCGATGACATGGTCGTGGTCAACGTGGGCCTGAAGTCCGAAGCGGTCATCCCGCTCGAACAATTCAAGAACGAACGTGGAGAGATCGAGGTCAAGGCTGGCGACAGCGTTGAAGTCGCGCTCGACGCGATGGAAGACGGCACCGGCGAAACCCGCCTGTCGCGCGAGAAGGCCAAGCGTGCGCGCACCTGGACCCGTCTCGAAGAGTCGTTCAACAAATCCGAAATCGTCACCGGCACCATCACGGGCCGCGTGAAGGGTGGCTTCACCGTCGAGATCGACAACGTCCGCGCGTTCCTCCCGGGTTCGCTGGTCGATGTCCGTCCGGTGCGTGACACCGCCTACCTCGAAGGCAAGTCCCTCGAGTTCAAGGTCATCAAGCTCGACCAGAAGCGCAACAACGTTGTCGTTTCCCGTCGCGCGGTCGTCGAGCAGGAATTCTCCGCCGAGCGCAGCGCGCTCATGGACAACCTGCAGGAAGGCACCGTGCTCAAGGGCACCGTCAAGAACCTCACCGACTACGGCGCGTTCGTCGACCTCGGTGGCATCGACGGCCTGCTGCACATCACCGACATGGCGTGGAAGCGCGTCAAGCACCCGTCGGAAGTGGTCAAGGTCGGCGACGAGATCGACGTCCGCATCCTGAAGTTCGACCGCGAGCGTTCGCGCGTTTCGCTCGGCCTCAAGCAGCTGGGCGCGGATCCGTGGGAGAACATCGCCCGCCGTTACCCGCCCAACACTCGCGTGTTCGGCAAGGTCACGAATATCGCCGACTACGGCGCGTTCGTGGAGATCGAGGACGGCGTCGAAGGCCTCGTCCACGTCTCCGAAATGGACTGGACCAACAAGAACGTCAACCCGGCCAAGGTCGTGCACTCGGGCCAGGAAGTCGAAGTCATGGTGCTCGACGTGGATGAAGAGCGTCGTCGCATCTCGCTCGGCCTCAAGCAGTGCAAGCAGAACCCGTGGAAGGAGTTCGCCGAGAACTACAACCGCGGCGACAAGGTGTCGGGCCAGATCAAGTCGATCACCGACTTCGGCGTGTTCATCGGCCTGGCCGGCAACATCGACGGCCTCGTGCACCTCTCGGACCTCTCGTGGGATGTCGCGGGCGAAGAAGCCGTGCGCAACTACCAGAAGGGCCAGCAGGTCGAGGCGATGGTGTTGTCGATCGATCCGGATCGCGAACGCATCTCGCTGGGCATCAAGCAGCTCGCGCAGGATCCGTTCAGCGAGTACATCGCGACGAATCCGAAGGGCACGATTGTCAAGGGCGTGGTCAAGGAAGTGGACGCGCGCGGCGCGGTCATCGACCTCGGCAACGGCATCGAGGGTCAGCTGCGCGCGAGCGAGCTGGGCCGCGACCGCGTCGAGGACGCCCGCACCGTGCTGAAGGTCGGCCAGGAAGTGGAAGCCCGCTTCACCGGCGTCGACCGCAAGACGCGGACGATCGCGCTGTCGGTCAAGGCGAAGGAGATCCACGAGGAGCAGGAAGCGGTGTCCAACTACCGTTCCGAGCAGCCCTCGTCGGGCACGAGCCTCGGCGACCTGCTCAAGGAACAGATCGGCGATCGTTGATCGTCGGCAAGCTCCACAACAAAAGGCTAGCGGCCCATGACGAAATCCGAGCTCATCGAGATCATCACGGCGAAACAGAAACATCTGCCCGCCAAGGATGTCGAGCTCGCGCTCAAGCAGATCCTCGAGATCATGAGCGATGCCTTGTCGGCGGGAGACCGCATCGAGATACGGGGCTTCGGCTCCTTCTCGCTGCACTTCCGTCCGCCTCGGCAGGGCCGCAATCCGAAGACCGGGGAGGCCGTGGCGCTCTCCGGCAAGTACGTGCCGCATTTCAAGCCGGGCAAGGATCTGCGTGAGCGGGTCAACGACGGCGCGGATCGGCCCATCCGGGACTGATGAGCGCAGTCGTTTCCTACCCGTCTTTCATCGATCTGGAGCCCTGGCAACAGGGCTCTTTTCTTTTCGAGACCCCGCTCCCCGGCAGCAAGTCGCTGACGCTGCGCGACTGCGCCATTGCCGCGCTCGCCGACGGCACGAGCACCATCCGATACCCCGGCGAGTGCGACGATTACTGGCGGATGAAGGACTGCCTGAAGCGCCTCGGCTTCGCGGTCGACGATTCCGGGGACGGCGTCGTGCGCATCACCGGCCGCGGCGGCGACTTCACCGGCGGCGACGTGTCGCTGGACGTGGGGCAGAGCGCCGTCACCACGCGGCTGCTGCTCGCCATCGCCTCGCTGCGTCCGGCCGTGACCGTCATCGACGGCCACGTCAGCATGCAGCGGCGCCCCAACAAGGACCTGGTCGACGCGTTGCGCGCGCTCGGCGCCACGCTCGAGTCCACGAACGATGGCTATCTACCGACGCGGGTGCTCGGTACGCGCGGGCTGCGCGGCCCGGCGAGAGTGCCCGGGACCATCTCCAGCCAGTACCTCACCAGCCTGCTGACGATCGCGCCGCTGATCGATGGCGGGCTCGTGGTCGAGGTCGACGGCGACCTCACCAGCAAGCCGTACGTGGACCTGACGCTCGACGAGATGGCGAAGTTCGGCGTCGTCGTCGAGAACCACGACTACCGGAAGCTCGCCGTCGCGCCGCAGGCGTATCGCGCCAGCGCGATCGACGTCGAAGGCGATGCATCCGCCGCCTCGTATTTCGCGGCGCTGGCCGTGCTGCATGGCGCCCGGATCACGTTGACGAACCTCGGCACGCGCACGCGCCAGGGCGACTACGCGTTCCTCGGCCTGTGCGAGCAGCTCGGTGCGCGGGTCACGCGCAACGCCGACAGCACCGTCATCGAAGGGCCGCGCACGCTCGACGCCGCGTTCGCCGCACCGGTCGACATGACGAAGATGCCCGACGTCGCGCCGACGCTGATGATGATCGCGCCGTTCCTGAAGACGGCGACCCGCATCACCGGTCTCGCCACGCTGCGCGTGAAGGAATGCGACCGCATCGCCGCGCCGACGCGCGAGCTGCGCAAGCTCGGCGTCGACGTCGAAGAGGGTCCCGACTACATGGTGATCCAGCCGCTCGGGGCGGCGGTCCGCGAACGCCGCGGCGTCGTCGAGATCGAGACGTATCACGATCACCGCATCGCGATGTCGTTCGGCGTGCTCGGCTCGCGCCTGCCGGGGTTGCGGATCCTCGATCCCGGCTGCGTCGCGAAGACGTTCCCCAACTACTGGAAGGACTGGCAGCGCGCACGCGGCGTGCCGCGCGGCGCCGCCTAGCAACGCCAGCGGGCCCGGCGGCGGCTCATGGTTCGCGAACCGGGCGGAAACCGATCATGCGATGGCCCTGGAACGACGGCCATGCCAGCGACCGCGCCGCGCTGCGCAGGTCTGACGCCTCGACGAAGAAACTCCCGCCGCGCACCACGCGATACGCACCGCTCTTCGGGCCCGGCGGATTCCGGCGCGGCGAGACGGCGTAGTAATCGCGGTCGTACCAGTCGGCGCACCACTCGAGCACGTTGCCCGCCATGTCGAAGGCGCCGTACGGCGATGCGTTGCCCTTGAAGAAACCCACCGGCTGCACCGTGTCGTAGGCCTGCGCGCCGACGTAGTTGGCGAGGCTGCGATCGAGGTTCGCGCCCCAGGGATAACGACGCCCATCGGTGCCGCGCGCGGCCTTCTCCCATTCCGCCTCGGTCGGCAGACGATAACGCTGGCCGGTCTTCGCGCTCAGCCACGCGCAGTACGCGCTGGCGGCGTCCCAGTTCACGCCGATGACGGGATAGTCGTCCGAGCCTGGCGTGCCGCCGCCGTGGTTGTTAGGCTGCGTCCAGTAGGGCACCTGGTCGCGCGGCACGACGTGGCCGTTCGGCCAGTACTGCGGATCGTCGTAGCCGGCGTCGTCGCGGAAGCGGCGCCAGTCGCGGTTCGTCACTTCGAACTTGCCGATGTAGAACGCGTCGAGATCGACGACGTGCACCGGGCGCTCGCGGGCGAGGCCGTCGCCGGCGGCGTCGCCCATCCGGAACGTGCCGGCGGGAACGTAGACGAAGTCGCCGTAGCCGTCGTTGATCGGCGGTCTCGCGACGGCGGCAGTGCTCGCGGCCGGCGTGCCGGGCGTGGCCGCGCTCGTGCGCGCCGTGCCCGTGCCCGTGGCCGTGCCCGGCGCCGGCAGGAACCCGCCGATGCGCAGGAAGTGTTCGAGCTGCGGCATCCAGCCGCCGAACTCCGGACTGCCGTAACCCGTGCCGAACCCGTGCCGGCCGCGCTGATAGACGTGCAATTCGGCAATGGCGCCGGCCTGCGTCAACTCGGTGAACAGCTGCGCATTCGCCAGCGACGGCGGCTGATCGCCGGCGGCCGACAGCAGGAACGTGGGTGGGTAGTCCTTCAGCGATTCGCCGGGCGTCGCGCGGCCCGCGCCGTAGATCAGTGCCGCATAGTCGGGTCGCGAGCTGGCGCGTTCGACCGCGTCGCTGCTGTTCGCATCGCCGGCATCCGATGCGGCGACCAGCGAACGCCCGAGGCTGCCGCCCGCCGAGAAGCCGATGAAGCCGATACGCGCGGGATCGAGATGCCACTCGGCCGCGTGCGCGCGCACGAGGCGCATCGCGCGTTCGGCGTCCTGGGTACGTGCCTCCTGGTCGTAGCGCGGCGAAAGACGGTACGTCAGCACGAAGGCGGTGACGCCCCAGTCGTTGTAGACCTCCGCGACGTCGGCGCCTTCGCCGCCGTACATCAGCATGATGTTGCCGCCGCCGGGCGCGATGACGACGGCGGTGCCGTTCGCCTTGCCGGCGCGTGGCGGGAAGACCGTGAGGAAGGGCGCATCGAGCGGACCGTTGCCCGCGGAGAGTGGCACGTGGCCGGCGTCCCAGAGCGGGAAGTTGCGATAGGGGACGAGTGCGTCCGGTCCGGCGGCGCCCGCGGCCATCGGCATCCAGGCCACGGCGAGCATGACTAACAACCAGCGCTCGAATCGCGATACCGGCGGTGTCGTCCGATGGATCTTCACGGTGCCCCTCATCCCGTGGCGCTCGTCGCGAGCGGGTTCGCGATCTTAGGCAACCGCTGCGCACTCGCAAAGCGCGTTTTTCCGTGGGCTCCGCGCCGCATGCCGTCGGTGGCACCCGACCCGTGAACGAAGGGTCTTTTCTGATAACGTCCGCGCATGCGTCTGCGCGGCATCGGCCCCGAAGTCCTGCTCCTCTGCTTCCTGCTCGTCGGGACGGCCGCGTTCCTGCTCGGCCGGCGCACGGCGCGCGGCCGCCGCCTGCGTCGCGACCTCGACTACTTCACCGGCCTCGACCACCTCGTCAACGACCGCTTCGACCGCGCCACCGAGGTGTTCACGCGCCTCGCCACGAAATCGCACGAGGCCGACATCCAGTTCGCGCTGGGCAGCCTCATGCGCAAGCGCGGCGAGGTCGATCGCGCGATCGCGATCCACCAGGAGCTGGCCGCGCATCGCGAGGCACCGATCCGCGAACGCGCGACGCTGGCGCTGGGTCTCGACTACATGAGCGCCGGCCTGCTCGATCGTGCCGAGGAAAAGCTCCGCGACCTGCTCGGCTCGGCGACCTACCGCGGGCCGGTGCTCGAAAAACTCGCGTGGGTCTACGAGCAGCAACGCGACTGGCGCGCCGCGCTCGACAACTGGCGCGAGCTGCCGGCCGAGCAGCAGCGCGAACGTGCGGCGGTCGCCGCGCACTACTGCTGCGAGCTCGGCGAGTCCGCACTGGCGGCCGGCGACCTCGCGCAGGCAAGGACGCAGGCCGCGGCGGCCAAGGCGCACGATCCGGCGAGCGCGCGCGCGTCGATCCTCGCGGCGCGCGTCGCGGCCGCCGGCGGGGAAATGGATCGCGCGCTGGACCTGTACGCGGAGGCCTTCGCCGGTTCGCGGTCGGTCACCGATGCATTCATCGCCGAGGCGCGCGCTGCGCTCGGCACGCGCGCGCCGGAGCTCGACTCGCGCCTCGCCGCGCATCCGCCCGCGGACGACAGCGCCGCGCGCACGGCCGCGCCGTATCGCTGCGATCAGTGCGGCGTCGCCAGCATCACCTGGCACTGGCGCTGCCCGAGCTGCCGCAGCTACGACTCGTTGCAGAGCGTGCATATCGGCAGCGATTGACGAGATTCGCGCGTCGCCATCGCGCGCTGCTTTGTTAGGCTTCCTCCCGCCCGGCATCCCGCCGGAAAACAATCGAGGCAAGGAGGCCACATGACACTCAAGTCCGGGTCGTTTCGGAACTGGATCCCCACGCTGGCGGCGATGGTGCTGCTCGCGCCGCTCGGCGCGTTCGCCGAGCCGGTGAACGTCAACACCGCGGATGCCGGTGCGCTGGCGAAGGCGCTGAATGGCGTCGGTCCCGCGAAGGCGAAGGCCATCGTCGCGTACCGCGACAAGAATGGCCCGTTCAAGTCGGTCGATCAGCTGACCATGGTCGAAGGCATCACGCAGAAGCTCATCGACAAGAATCGCGCGGACATCAAGCTGGGCGCCGAGGGCGGAGCACCGGCGAAGCCGGGCGCGGCCCCGGCACCGGCGGTGGCCAAGCCGGCCAAGCCGACGACGTAAGTCGAATCCGACGGGGCGAGGCGTGAAGTCCCGCAAGGTCTCACGCCTTCGCACGCCGCCCCCGTAGCGGGGCCCCGGCTGGGGCATGGTATGTTTTGGCCCCCCAACAGGCCGGAGCCTCCATGCCCGCGAAGAAGCAGAGTTCGATCGACGTCGCCGTATTCCCCGTCGCGGGCCGGGGTACCCGGTTCCTTCCCGCCACCAAGGCGTCGCCGAAGGAAATGCTGCCGATCGTCGACAAGCCTCTCATTCAATACGCGGTGGAGGAGGCGCTGGCTGCCGGTGCGCGCCGGCTGGTGTTCATCACCGGTTCGTCGAAGCGCGCCATCGAAGATCACTTCGACTCGGACGGCGAGCTCGAGTCGCTGCTGCTCAAGCAGGGCAAGAGCGAATTGCTGAACATGCTGAAGAGCGTGTTGCCGTCGTACGCCTCGTGCATCTACATCCGCCAGCCCGCGCCGCTCGGGCTCGGTCACGCGGTGCTGTGCGCGAAGCCCGCCGTCGGCAACCTGCCGTTCTTCGTGCATCTCGCCGACGACCTGATCGACGCCGAAGACGCCTGCCTCAAGCAGATGGCGGACCGCTTCGACAACGGCAGCATCGTCGCCGTGCAGACGGTGCCGAATTCGCAGACCGGTTCGTACGGCATCGTGAAGGCCGGCTCGCGCCGCGGCGACCTGCTGCGCGTCGAGCGCATCGTCGAGAAACCGAAGCCGGAGAAGGCGCCGTCGAACATGGCGGTGGTCGGGCGCTACCTGCTGACGCCGCGCGTGTTCGATCACCTCGAGCGCATCGGCGAAGGGTCGGGCGGCGAGATCCAGCTCACCGACGGCATCGCGCGCCTCATGCACGACGAGGCGGTGTACGCGTACCGCTTCGAGGGCAAGCGGTTCGACTGCGGCAGCAAGTTGGGCTATCTACAGGCCAACGTGGAATACGCGCTCAAGCATCCCGAGCTGGCGTCGTCGTTCAAGTCGTATCTGCGGAAACTGAACTCCGGCCTGTGATCAACCGGCGCAGCTCTCCGTCGAGCCGCCGGCACTCTTCACCTTGAACGACCGCACGGTCGTCAGCGAGCGCGACAACGAGCCGTTCGTGCCGTTCATCGTGTGCGTCCAGTCGCTCACCTGCACGGTGTCGCACTGGCCGTTCGCGCCGCGGACCAGCTGACCCATGCGGATCGTGTGCGTCAGCGTGTTGCCGCTCGACGAGCCCGAGCTGCTCGCGACGGCGTAATCCGAGTTGTTGAACATCGTGAACTGCCACAGGTACTCGGACAGGGCCTCGAGTTCGGCGGCGTTCAGCGGGCGCTGGTTCATGCTGCCGGCGGCGCCGGCGTCGGCGCGCAGGTCGGTGTTCGTGCGGTCGACGTAGTCGCAACGGAACACGCGGTGACGGATCAGCGCGGTGGTGTCGGCGCGCGGCACGCGGTCGACTTCCCAGGTGCGCGAGTCGCCCTTCACTTCGACGAGATCCGAGTACTGGCCGTTCCAGGTCGCCAGCTGTTCCGACCACGCGATCGCCTGCGCCATGTCATTCGTGCAGACCTCGTAGGTCTGGCTGATGGCCTGCTGGCCGCTGGTGAAATCCGTGTTCTTGAGGTGACGCGTGGACAGCGTGCCCGTCACGTTCGCGGGGCGCGTCTCGACGTCGAAACCGGCGGGCGTGCGCTGCGTGCCCTTGTACAGGCGATCGGCCAGCGCGAGGTCATCCGACGAAGTCGTCGGGGCAGGCGAGGAGTTCACCGGCGGCGTTTCGACCGACTGCGGCGAGGAGCTCGAGCTCATCGGCGCGGCCCCACCGCTGCCACTGCCGCCGCCACCGCAGGCCGCCAACGTGACCGCCAGGGTCGCCGAGAAAACCAGAGCCGCCAGATTTCGCATGTTCATTACTCGCACCGCTGCCAAGTGTCGTGCCGCACGCGTACCCACGTGCCGGCTTCTTCCATCTGTCCCTGTTCGTCGTAACGCCGGATCTCCATCACCGGCATGCCTCGTTCGCGGGACAGCGCCAGCGAGACTTCGCTCGCCCACAGCCACATCGCGCGATCGTCGGTCCAGGCGCGCCACACACCGCCGTCATCCAGCGAGCGCTGCGCGAGTCTTTCCAGCGTGGGCGTGAGCTCGCGTTCGGTCTTGAGCTCGCGCACGTCGCGCAGCAGGCGACCCTCGACGCGGATGAAGCTGTCCAGCAGTTCGCCGGCATTGCCGGGCGACTGGATGGCGCGGAGCTTCATCGTTTGCATCGAGACCCCTGTCGTTGTTTGGGGCCGGCGGCAGTACACGAGCACTTGCGAGAGAGGAGTACCGTCGGTCGGTGTGCACGAGCCCGCGTACTGCTGCCAGCGAGACGTTGGTACGGTTGGCCATGACAGCTCCGCACCCTGCTAGGGTTTACGGCGGCAACGCGGAAGGATTGAGCCGCCGAATGTGACGGCCCTCTCGCCACGCGGCAATTATTTGAACGGCTTCTCTTATCGCGGATTGTTAAATGCCGGGGACTGTCCCCATCGCACAGATCACCGCGGAAGCGGGCTAACTAGTTAAGTCGAATCGAAGGAGGGGACTGTCCCCATCGGCCTAGTGGCACGCCCCTCTTGTTCCACGTGGAGCGAAGAGGGATTCGGTAGGGAGGGCGGCGTACGAAGAAGTGGGGACAGTCCCCTCCTTCGACAACAGGCAGCTAGCTATTCGAGTGAATCAGCTGCGGTGCGATGGGGACAGTCCCCACCCCAAAAAAAACGCGCCCTGGTCGGGCGCGTCAGAGAGGAATCAGTCAGTCAGCAAGCAGTAATCGGTTCGTTCAGGCTTCCGCGCTCAACACGCGTCCCGCGCTCGCCGCATACGGATTCACGGTGCCCCGCGGCCCATACGCGCGCGGTTCGCCGTTCGATCCCGTGATCGCGCCGAGCAGGCCTTCGACCCGCTTCATCTGCGCACCCACCAGGATCCCGTTGCGATCGTTCGCATCGCGGCAGCGCTTGGCGCGCGCCGAACACTCGTCGTAACGCGTCGCCAGCGAGCGCGACGGATCGCACCAGGCGAGCATCTTCGCGAGGCCCATCAAATCGGTGTCGTAGCCGTGCAGGCTGCACAGGCCGCGGCGCTCGTCTTCGATCTTGAGCAGCCGCACGAGGCTCGCCTGGCGCGCGTCCGCCAACGCCTCGAGGGCGTCGATGTCGCGCGAGCGCAGGGCCCCATGCTCCTTGTCGAGCAGGGTTTCGAATTCGGCGAGCGCGTTGTTCTCGTCGACCAGCAGTCGTTCGAGCGCGTCTCGGGTCAGGGCAGCGTTCACGGGTGAGCGGCTCACTTGTGAGCGGGGATGGCGGCGAGCAAGTCGACTTCGAAGCGCATCATCTTGTCGGCCACGCGCTGCGGGTCGACGTGATACCGGCCTTCGTCCATCGCGCGGCGCACGGCGTCGACGCGGCTTTCGTTGACCACCGGCATCGTGGAAATCTTGTCCTCCAGCGCCGAGAGCGTCCGTGCCGCATCGGACACATCGATGTTCGATACCGACGTGCTGGTATCCGAGGTCTTCTTGTCCCCGGTGACGGTGTCGCGTGCGCGCGAGACGGGGGCACCGCCTCCCACCTGCACCGGACGTCCGTCAATTCCGCTGATCTTGTTGGCCATCGCCCATTCTCCTGATCGCTACGTCACCATTAACGGCGTGGGGTGCCGGAACTTTAGTGACGCCGTCGGTTATTTGGCGCCCGTCAGAATGTGATCCGGACCACACCCTCGGTGTCGGCCACACCCTCGACGACCTTGAGCGAATTCAGGTTCTGGACGCGGACCCGGCCATGGGCGGGGGCGTCGGCCAGGGCCAGGCCGGGGGCCCGGACCTCGAGACCGTTGGAAACGGCCGCCAGGGTCACGCTCTGACCCTTCTTTATAAGGAGTGCCGCCGTCAGGGCATCCGCCGGCAGCGCGGTCCCGGCGGGCAGGGCCCGGCGGGTCAGCCGGTCCGCGAGCTCGGACACCTGGGCGACGAAGGGGGACCCGAGCCCGGGCAACACGCGTTTTTGCACGTCCACGTCGGCGGCTTCGACCGACTGCCCACGCCCGATCGCGCGTTTCAACACCAGTACGTCGTGCGTCCGCCGCAATTCGACCGGCACGTTCAATTGCCACATCGGCGCGGCGCAGGTCACGCGCACCAGCAGCTTCGCCTGGTTCGCGCGCAGCTCGGGGACATAGGTGTCGAGCTTGCCGCCGCAGGCGGGCAGCGCCAGCCGCGGATCGAGATTCGCGGCTTCGAGCTCGACGCCGGCGACGTTCGCGTCGAGCGTGCCGCGCACGGCTTTCTCGGCCGCGGCGCGGATGGAAGACAGCGGCTGTGCCGCCGGAACCTGGGCCCGCGCGGCCGGCGCGAGCAACGCGCAGGCGACGACGGTCAATGCTTTGACATCCATGCCTGTAGTTAGCAATCGACGTGCCAGTGCGCGCGCCCGGCTAAAGAATCGCGCGCGCTCGCCGTTACTTTCATTGCGCCAGTTCACCGGCGCCCGACTGCAGTCTCTTTCCGCCGGGCGGCAATGCCCCGCCATCGCGGCTTCGAGCCCGTCACACTCCCGAGCGATACATCGCCGCGAAACGCCCCCCGGCGGCGGATTTCCGCCCGTGGCACGTCGCTTGCTTCAGTCCCTGTCAACCGCGCGATGACGAATCGCCGACAGGAGATGCGACGATGCCCACGAACCTCGATTCATACCTCGGAGTCCACGCCGCCGCGCTCGACGTGCGCGCCAGGCGTGGCGAGCTGATCGCGAACAACCTCGCGAACGCCGACACCCCGGGGTACCAGGCTCGCGACATCGACTTCCGCCAGGCGCTGGCCCGCGCCGCGGGCGAGCAGACCTCGGGTGTCTCGCTGTCGACCACGAATGCCGGGCACCTCGGGGGCGCGAACGCCGGCGCGGGCGCGGCCGGCAGTCCCGATCTCAAGTACCGCACGCCGCTCGCACCGGCGCTCGACGGCAACACCGTCGACGCGCAGATCGAGCAGGCCGCGTTCGCCGAGAACGCCGTCCGCTACCAGGCCACGCTGACGATGCTGAACAGCAAGTTCCGCGCGTTGCTCACCGCCATCACCGGCAGCTGATCCCAGCTACCCAGCACCGAAACGGTAAACCGCCATGTCCTCCTTCAAAGCATTCGACATCGCCGGCTCCGGCATGGCCGCGCAGTCCGTGCGTCTCAACACCACGGCCAGCAATCTCGCCAACGCCGAGAGCGTCAGCGGCGATCCGAGCAAGGTCTACAAGCCGCGCCACCCGATCTTCGAAGCGGTGCGCGCGCAGATGGCCGCCGCCGGCGCCCACGGCCAGAACGGCGACGCCGCCGTCAAGGTGTCGGGCATCTATGAATCCCCGGCGCCGCCGTCGGCCCGCTACGAGCCGGGCAACCCGCTCGCGAACGAGCAGGGCTACGTGTACGCGCCGTCCGTCAACGCGGTGGAGGAGATGGTCAACATGATCTCCGCCTCGCGTTCGTACCAGAACAACGTCGAGGTCATGAACACCTCGAAAGAACTGCTGCTGGCGACGCTTCGCCTCGGGCAAGGTTGATAGGAGAACCCCATGATCGACATGGACGTAGTCAATGCCGCGCTCGTGCGTTCGCGCACGGATCCCGAATCGTTCGCCGCCGGCCAGGCCAGCAACGCCAAGAACGCGAAGAAGACCGAGCTCAACCAGCAGGACTTCCTCGCGCTGATGGTCGCGCAGCTGAAGAACCAGGATCCATTCAAGCCGATGGATCCGTCGCAGTACGTCGGCCAGCTGGCGCAGTTCAGCTCGGTGTCGGGTCTCTCGGAGATGAACACGCAGCTGACGAACCTCACGAGCTCGCTGCGCGGCAACCAGGTGCTCGACGGCGCGAACCTCATCGGTCGCACGGTCATCGCGCCCGGCAAGGAGATCTATCTCGACGGCGCCGACAACGAGAACCGCATCCTGCCGCAGGGCATGGTCGACGTGCCCGCGGGCGCGCAGTCGGTGCAGCTCGTCATCAAGGATTCCACCGGCCAGCTGGTGAAGTCCGTGGCCCTCGACCCGTCGCGCGGCCCGACCGGCTTCTCGTGGGACGGCACCACGAACGCCGGCGCCAACGCCGCGCCCGGCACGTACAAGATCGAAGTCATCGCCAAGGTCGGCAATGAAAACGTCTCTCTCGCGACCAGCGTCGCCGCCCACGTGTCGAGCGTCTCGCTCGACCCGACCACGGGTAGTTTGATGCTGACCACCGATCCGCTCGGCGACGTCGAAATGAAGAACGTCGAACGCGTCCTCTGATTCCAGATTCCTCCAGGAGCTTCCCATGCCATTCCGCATCGCCCTCTCGGGCCTCAACGCCGCCCAGTCGGACCTCAACGTGACGGCGCACAACATCGCCAACACCTCCACGAACGGCTTCAAGGGCTCGCGCACCGAATTCGCCGACCTGTTCGCCGTGTCGCTGCAGGGCGTGTCGAGCAACCAGAGCGGCAACGGTGTCCGCGTCGCCGCGGTCACGCAGCAGTTCGCCCAGGGCAACATCGAATTCACGGACTCGAACCTCGACCTGGCCGTCAGCGGCCAGGGCATGTTCATCCTCTCCGACCAGGGCGCGCTCGCGTACACGCGCGCCGGTGCCTTCCAGATGAACCGCGACGGCTACGTCGTGAACTCGTCGGGCCAGCGCCTGCAGACCTATCCGCCGCTCGCGGCGGGCGGCTTCAACACCGGCGGTCTCGGCGATCTGCGCCTGACCACGACGGCCTCGCCGCCGTCGGCGACGTCGAACGTCGAATACGTGATGAACCTGCCGGGTAACGCCGCCGTGCCGGCGACCACGCCGTTCAACGCGGCCGACCCGAACACCTTCAACCAGGCGACGTCGCTGACGCTGTTCGACTCGCTGGGCGCCACGCACACCGGCACGTTGTACTTCGTGAAGACGGCGACCGCGAACCAGTGGGACACGCGCCTCTTCATCGACGGCACGGCCGTCGGCGGCGCGCAGCAGCTGCAGTACTCGAACACCGGCCTGCTGCAGACGCCGGTCGGCGGCAACCTCACGTTCCCGACGTTCACGCCGACCACCGGCGCCGCGCCGATGAACGTGACGCTCGACATGTCGAACACCACGCAGTACGGCGACACGTTCGCCGTCAACTCGGTCTCGCAGGACGGTTACACCACCGGCCGCCTGATCGGCATCGACATCGACGAAACCGGTGTCGTGCAGGCGCGCTTCACCAACGGCGTGTCGAACCCGCTGGGCCAGATCGCCATCGCGAATTTCTCGAACGTGCAGGGCCTGCAGCAGCTCGGCAACACGCAGTGGGCCGAGACGTTCGCGTCGGGCCAGGCGCTGCGCGGCCAGGCCGGCAACTCCGGCTTCGGCCTCGTGCAGTCGGGTGCGCTCGAGGGCGCGAACGTCGACGTGACCGAACAGCTCGTGCAGATGATCACCGCGCAGCGCAACTTCCAGGCGAACGCGCAGATGATCAGCACGGCCGACCAGATCACCCAGACCATCATCAACATGCGTTGATGCACGGCCAGGGTAGCTAGGAGACACAGATGGATCGCATGCTCTACGTGGCGATGTCCGGCGCGAAGGAAACGATGCGCGCGCAGACGGTCAACAACCACAATCTCGCCAACGTGAGCACCACGGGCTTCCGCGCGGATCTCGCCGCGTTCCAGAGCCGCGCGGTCGACGGCTCCGGCTACGCGTCGCGCGTCTATGCCACCAACGGCACCGTCGGCTGGGACAAGACGCAGGGCGGATTGCAGACGACCGGCCGCGATCTCGACGTCGCGATCAACGGCCTCGGCTGGATCGCGGTCCAGGACGCGAACGGCCAGGAAGCGTACACGCGCGCCGGCGATTTCCAGGTCGATCCGACCGGCCAGCTCGTCACGGCCGCCGGCCGTCCCGTGCTCGGCGATGGCGGCCCGATCAACATCCCGCCGTACACGTCGCTGGCGTTCGCCGGCGACGGATCGCTGTCCGTCGTCGGGCAGGGCCAGACGCCGGCCACGTCGGCGGTGGTCGGGCGCCTCAAGCTCGTGAACCCGCCGGACGCGCAGATGGTGCGCGGCGACGACGGCCTGTTCCGCCAGAAGGACGGTCAGCCCGCCGCCGCCGACGCCAACGTGCGCATCGGCTCGGGCGTGCTCGAGTCCAGCAACGTCAATACCGCCGCGGCGATGGTCAACATGATCGAGCTCGCGCGCCAGTTCGAAATGCAGGTCAAGGCCATCCGTTCCGCCGAAGAGAACGGTGCCGCCGCGGCCCAGCTCATGAGAATGGGCTAACAAGGTTACGTAGGAGAAATTCATGAATCCCGCATTGTGGGCCGCCAAGACCGGACTCGACGCGCAGCAGACCAAGCTCGCCGTCACCTCGCACAACCTCGCGAACGTCAGCACCGCCGGCTTCAAGAAAGGTCGCGCCGTGTTCGAAGACCTGCTGTACCAGAACGTCAAGCAGGTGGGCGGCGCGACCTCGCAGGACACGCAGGCCCCGTCCGGCGTGCACCTCGGCACCGGCGTGCGCATCGTCGCCACCGAGAAGATCTACACGCAGGGCAGCCTGCAGCAGACCGACAACGCGCTCGACGTCGCGATCGAAGGCCGCGGCTTCTTCCAGATCCAGATGCCGGACGGCACCACCGCGTACACGCGCGACGGCAACTTCCAGCTCTCGGCGCAGGGCCAGCTGGTCACGTCCAGTGGCTACGTCGTGCAGCCGGGCATCACGATCCCCGACGGCGCGCAGACCATCACGATGGGCCGCGACGGCGTGATCACGGTCCGCGTCGCGGGCCAGAACGCGCCCGTGCAGGTCGGCCAGCTGCAGCTCACCGACTTCGTGAACATGGCGGGCCTGCAGCCGCTCGGCGAGAACCTGCTCGCGGAGACGGTCGCCAGCGGCCCCGCGCAGACCGGCACGCCGGGCCAGAACGGCATGGGCGCCGTGCAGCAGGGCGCCTACGAAGCCTCGAACGTCAACGTCGTCGAGGAACTCGTCAACATGATCGAGACGCAGCGTGCGTACGAGATGAACTCCAAGGCCATCTCGACCGCCGACCAGATGCTCGAATACGTGAACAACCAGCTGTGATGAACCGCCACGCCAACAAACTGCTCGTCGTCGCCGCCGCGCTGCTCGCCACCGGCTGCGCCGCGCTGAAGGAAGACCAGGGCCGGGAGTTCGACGCCACCTGGCCGGACGTCGTCGAGATGCCGAAGGCGACCGCCGGCGCCATCTACGCGCAGGGCACGGAGACGTCGCTGTGGCAGAACGTCACGGCGCGCAACATCGGCGACACGCTGACCGTGCGCCTGGAAGAGAGCACCGACGCCAAGAAGGCGGCGAGCAGCTCGTCGGGCAAGTCGACCAGCGCCGAGCTCACCGGCCCGACCGTGCTCGGTCGCCCGATCACCAGCAACGGCACGCCGATCCTCGAGGGATCGCTCGGCAACGAAACCAAGTTCTCCGGCAACGGCGCCGCCACGCAGTCGAACAGCCTCGACGGCTACATCTCCGTGACCGTCGCCAAGCGCCTGCAGAACGGCAACCTGCTGGTGCGCGGCCAGAAGTGGATCGCGATCAACAGCGGCCGCGAGTTCGTGCGCCTGCAGGGCATCGTGCGGCCCAGCGACATCTCGCCGGACAACTCCGTGTCCTCGTACAAGATCGCGGACGCCTACATCGCCTACGGCGGCCAGGGAACGATCGCGAACGCGAACAAACCCGGCTTCCTGTACCGCTTCTTCAATTCACCCTACACGCCGTTCTGAGGCGAGGTCCCTTTCTCATGCGTCGAATCTTCCTCGATTTCTTCACGGCGATCTGCGCGGCGGCCCTGCTGCTCGCGGTCGCGACGGCCGCGCGCGCCGAACGCGTGAAGGATCTCGCGACGGTGCAGGGCGTGCGTACCAACCAGCTGATCGGCTACGGCCTCATCGTCGGTCTCGACGGCACGGGCGACCAGACCAGCCAGGCGCCGTTCACCATCCAGAGCATCAAGAACATGCTGGTGCGCTTCGGCGTCACCATCCCGGCGAATGCGAACCCGCAGCTGAAGAACGTCGCCGCGGTCACCGTCAGCGCCGACCTGCCGCCGTTCGTGAAGCCGGGCCAGCAGATCGACGTCACCGTGTCGTCGATCGGCAATGCCAAGTCGCTGCGCGGCGGCACGCTGATCATGACGCCGCTGCGCGGCGCCGACGGCGAGGTCTACGCGATGGCACAGGGCAACCTGATCGTCTCGGGCTTCGGCGTGCAGGGCCAGGACGGCTCGCGCATCGTCGTCAACGTGCCGTCGGCCGGCCGCGTGCCGAATGGCGCCACCGTCGAACGCGAGGTGCCGGGCGGCATGTCCGCCGAACCGTTCGTCGTGCTGAACCTGCACGTGCCGGACTTCACCACGTCGGCGCGCCTGACCGAGGGCATCAACAAGCTGCTCGGCGATGGGACGGCGCAGTCGGTGGACGGCGTCTCGGTCAAGGTGGCCGCGCCGGCCGATCCGAACCAGCGCATCGCCTATCTATCCACGCTCGAGCAGATCGAGATCGAGCCGGGTGACGCGCCCGCGCGCGTCATCGTGAATTCGCGCACCGGCACCGTCGTCATCGGCACGCATGTGCGCGTGATGCCGGCGGCGGTCGCGCACGGCTCGCTGTCCGTGACGATCACCGAGCGGACTGGCGTCAGCCAGCCGGAAGCCTTCTCGCAGGGCCAGACGGTGACCACGCCGACGAGCTCGTTGTCCGTTTCGCAGCCCGAGGCGCGCATGTTCGTGTTCAACGCGGGCGTGGACCTCAACGACATCGTGCGCGCCGTGAACCAGGTGGGCGCGGCGCCGGGCGACCTCGTGGCCATTCTCGAAGCGCTGAAGGAATCCGGCGCGTTGCGCGCCGAACTCATCGTCATCTAGCTACCCATGAAGGTCGATCCCTCCACCACCGCGATCGGTGCGCAACGCACCGGCCAGGCGCCGAGCGCGACGGATTTCCGTCAGTTCGCGGCGTTGCGTCGTGGTGCGGAGGGCAACGATCCGAAGGTGCTGCGCGAAGCCGCGAAGCAGTTCGAATCGCTGTTCACGAAGATGATGCTCGAGAGCATGCGCAAGGCCAGCATGGGCGATTCGCTGTTCGGCAGCGACCAGGGCGACATGTACCAGGGCATGATGGACGACCAGCTCGCGGTGACGCTGTCGCAGGGCAAGGGCATCGGCCTCGCGGACATGCTGATCCGGCAGCTGTCGCATGGCAGCAGCCTGGCCGCCGGCGGCGCGGGCGAGGGCGCGGAGCTGCCGCTGCCCGATGCGGGCGCCACGGGCATGTCGGGCACCACGGCCCCGACCAGCCAGGTCCCTAATAAACTGGATGACGCCAGGAAACAGGCGTTCGTCGACGAGATCCTGCCGCACGCCGAAGCCGCGGCCCGCGAGCTCGGCGTCGACGCGCGCGCGATCGTCGCGCAGGCGGCGCTCGAAACCGGCTGGGGCACGTCGCGCCCGGCGGATTCGAACGGCAACAGCCACAACTCGTTCGGCATCAAGGCCGGCGCCTCCTGGCGCGGCGCGAGTGTCGCGTCCGACACGACCGAATTCACGCGTGGCCGCGCCAACACCGAGAACGCGCGGTTCCGCTCTTACGGCGATGTCGCGGAAGGCGTCGCCGATTATGTCCGCGTGATCCGCGACAACCCGCGTTACGCGTCCGCGCTGAACACGGGCAGCGACGTGCGTGCGTTCGCGACGGCATTGCAACGCGGCGGTTACGCGACCGACCCGGATTACGCCAACAAGATCATGGCGGTAGCGGAGCGGCTGGGACTTGCCGCGCCCGTGACCGCGTTCAAGTCGACCGTCGCCGAGCCGATAGCGAAGACTGAGTCGTCGAGGATGAGCAACGATGCCTGACATGCTGGGAACAGGGCTCTCGGGCCTGCGCGCGATGCAACGCGCGCTGGACACGACTGCCCACAACATCTCGAACGTTTCGACCGACGGATACAGCCGTCAGCGGGTCGAGTTCGGCACGCGCACGCCGCAGAGTCTCGGCGGCAACTGGATAGGCGCGGGCGTCGACGTCAAGGCCGTCACGCGTGTCTACGACCAATACGTCTCGCAGCAGGTGCGCACCAGCGGCGGTAACGTCGCGCGTTTCGAAGCCTATTCCTCGATGGCCGGCCGTCTCGACGACCTGCTCGGCGACACGACCAA
>DATJTW010000042.1:0-18981 GCA_035502995.1 Steroidobacteraceae bacterium
CGTACCTCAACCGCCAGTACACCACCATCTCCCTCGTCGGCGTCGTGCTGTTCGTCGTGATCGGCTTCGCGCTGAACTGGTACACGGCGGGCGGCTTCGCGATCGGCGCGATCCTCTCCGGCCTCGCCGGCTACATCGGCATGAACATCTCGGTGCGCGCCAACGTGCGGACCGCCGAGGCGGCCAACAACGGCCTCAACGCCGCGCTGCAGGTCGCGTTCAAGGGCGGCGCCATCACCGGCATGCTGGTGGTCGGCCTCGGCTTGTTAGGCGTCGCGGGTTACTACTTCGTGCTCGCGCACAGCGTCGACAAGGACACCGCGCTGCACGCGCTGGTCGGCCTCGCGTTCGGCGGCTCCCTGATCTCCATTTTCGCCCGCCTCGGCGGCGGCATCTTCACGAAGGGCGCCGACGTCGGCGCGGACCTCGTGGGCAAGGTGGAAGCCGGCATCCCCGAAGACGATCCGCGCAACCCGGCGGTCATCGCCGACAACGTCGGTGACAACGTCGGCGACTGCGCCGGCATGGCGGCCGACCTGTTCGAGACCTACGCGGTGACGCTGGTCGCGACGATGCTGCTCGGCGGTCTCGTGATGACGGGCCTCGGCGAAAACGCGGTCCTCTACCCGCTCGCGCTCGGCGCGGCGTCGATCGTCGCCTCGATCGTCGGCACGTTCTTCGTGAAGACGTCCGAGGGCGGCAAGATCATGAACGCTCTTTATAAGGGTGTGATCGTCGCCGGCCTCATCTCGGCCATCGCGTTCTGGTTCATCACCGAACAGCTGATGCCGAACACGGCGGACAACCCGGCGCTGAAGACGCACATGTTCGGTTGCGCGCTGATCGGTCTCGGCCTCACGGCCGCCATGATCGTCATCACCGAGTACTACACGGCGACCGAATACTCGCCGGTGCGCAAGACCGCGGCCGCGTCGCAGACCGGCCACGCGACGAACATCATCGCGGGCCTGGGCGTGTCGATGAAGTCGACGGCGCTGCCGGTCATCGCGATCTGCTTCGCGATCTACGGTGCGTATGCGCTGGGCGGCCTGTACGGCATCGCCATCGCGGCGACGTCGATGCTGTCGCTGACGGGCGTGGTCGTCGCGCTCGACGCGTACGGCCCGATCACGGACAACGCCGGCGGCATCGCCGAGATGTCCGGCCTCGACAAGAAGATCCGCGACATCACGGATCCGCTCGACGCCGTGGGCAACACGACCAAAGCCGTCACGAAGGGCTACGCGATCGGTTCCGCCGGTCTCGCCGCGCTCGTGCTGTTCGCCGACTACACGCACAACCTCGAGACTCACCTGCTGGCCACCGGCCGCGAGATGGTGCAGTTCTCGCTGTCCGATCCGGCCGTCATCATCGGTTTGTTCATCGGCGGCCTGGTTCCCTATCTCTTCGGCGCCATGGCGATGGAAGCCGTGGGTCGCGCCGCGGGCTCGGTGGTCACGGAAGTGCGCCGCCAGTTCCGCGAGATCAAGGGAATCATGGAAGGCACGGCGAAGCCGGAGTACGGCACCGCGGTCGACCTGCTGACCAAGGCGGCGATCAAGGAGATGATCATCCCGTCGCTGCTGCCCATCCTGATCCCGGTCGTCATCGCGTTCGCGCTGAACTGGCTGATGGGTCCGGGCGCCGGCATCCGCGCGCTGGGCGGCCTGCTGATCGGCACGATCGTCACGGGCCTGTTCGTCGCCATCTCCATGTGCACGGGCGGCGGCGCCTGGGACAACGCCAAGAAGTACATCGAGGAAGGCAACTTCGGCGGCAAGGGCTCCGAGGCGCACAAGGCCTCGGTCACGGGCGACACCGTCGGCGATCCGTACAAGGACACGGCCGGCCCCGCGATCAACCCGCTGATCAAGATCATCAACATCGTCGCGTTGTTGCTGGTCCCGCTGCTGTAATGGGGACAGTCCCCGTTTCGTAGCAAAAGGGGACAGTCACGACGAACCCGGGGCGCGCATCGAAAGGTGCGCGCCCTTTTCATTTGCCACGCGCAATATCGTCCCCACATTTCCGGTCCGGTCGTTCAAGCCCCAGGAGAATCGCAATGTCGGACGAGAAGTTCGCTGTCGAGAAATCCGAGACCGAGTGGCGCTCGCTGCTCACCGCCGACCAGTTCCGCGTGCTGCGCGAGCACGGCACCGAACGCGCCGGCACCAGTCCGCTGAACTACGAGAAGCGCACCGGCCAGTACGACTGCGCCGCCTGCGGCCATCGGCTGTTCGAATCCAGCACCAAGTACGAGAGCGGCTCCGGCTGGCCCAGCTTCTTCCGGCCGCTGCCCGGCGCGGTCGCGACGACGAGCGATTCGTCGCACGGCATGACGCGCGTGGAAGTGCATTGCGCGAACTGCGGCGGCCACCTGGGCCACGTGTTCAACGACGGTCCGGCGCCGACCGGCCAGCGCTACTGCATGAACGGGATGTCGCTGAAGTTCGAGCCGAAGTAGGCGGCGAGCGCGCGGCGGAGGTTGTGAGGCGGCGGGCTGGCGAGGTGAGCGGGGCTAACTCCCCACATCCCCCACCCGGCACCGACTCGTCATCGCCGGCGCAGCATCCCGGGCCGCACCGCCATCCGCGCGGTGTCGCCCGGATCGCCAGGTAAGGGCTGGCCCGTATCGCTGGCCGGCGCGGCATTCACCAGCACCGCGCCGACTAGTTTGTTGAGCCGATCGCAATAGGCCGCCGCTTCGGGCGTGGCCGGATGCAGATCCTCGAGCGCCTGCGAGATGTCGTGCAGGCGGCGTTCGATGCGGGAATCCATCTTCAGCGAATGCGCCACGCAGGCGCTGACGCAGGCGGTGATCTCGGCGTCGAGTGCGCCGGCAACCGTTCCCGCGATGTTCATGCCCCGCAGTTCCGGCGGACAGCCCGCCTGCAGATGCTCGCGCCACATTTGCGACAGTTGCATCCCGAACGCTCCCAGAGTCGGATGAGCGGCCGAAAGTACCCCAATTTGCTGCACCCGTCCCGCGCAATTTCGGGCGGCATTCGCGCCGATCGGCGGCGGACCCGGTCCAGATCCGGAGAGCTGCGTCGCTCCGTGCCAACAAACAACATCGGGGACATCCGCGGACGAGGTTAAGTGTTTGATCGGCCGCGCCGCGCCGGTGATGCCGCCGTCGTTGCGGCCACGCCATCACCGCGTCCCTTCCCGCGCCTCACAAACATCGTCCGGCCGCGGGCATGGTGCAATATCCGCCGCCGCCGCCCGGTCTGCACCGGGAACAACGGGAGCATCCATGACACTCATTTTCATCCTCGTCCGCTGGCACGGCGCGTTGGCGCGCGCACTCGATTTCCTGCGTCCGATCCTGCTGCTCGGACTGCGCTGGTGGGTGGCCTGGCAGTTCCTCGCCTCCGGCTGGCTCAAGCTAACAACCTGGGACACGACGCTGTACCTGTTCCAGGACGAGTACCACGTGCCGCTGCTGCCGCCGGCCGTCGCCGCGGTGGTCGGCACGTTCGGCGAACTCTTCTTCCCCATCCTGCTCGTGCTCGGCCTGTTCACCCGCCTCGGCGCGCTCGGGTTGTTTGCCGTGAACGCGCTGGCACTGGTGTCGTACTGGCACGTGCTGGGCGGCGACGACTTTGCCGCCGCGCGCGGCCAGCACTATCTATGGGGAGTGATGACATTGGTGATCGCGTTTGTCGGCGCGGGGCGACTGTCGGTTGACGCACTGTTAGAGCGCGAGCTGTCACACAGATCGTCACAGGTGTGAGCAGGTTTGTGCCATATACTCGGCCGAACTTTCCTTCGGGCTCGCGTGAATGGCAGACGATGCGGACGACCAACTAACCAGGCTCGCGGCGGGACTCGCCGGCGCGCGCGGCGACGGATTCTTCCCGGCCCTGGCGGCCCTGCTCGGTGACTTGCTAGGCGCGCGCGACGCGCGGTTCTGCGAGGCGGGACCTAACCACCGCGCCCGCACGCTCGGCGCGTGGCGCGACGGGGCCGCCGTCGAGAACTTCGACTACGAACTCGCCGGCATGCCGTGCGCGGACGTCCTCAAGGGACAGATCCAGTCCGGCGCACTGGACCGGTCGCGCTTCCCGGCGGCGCCGGCCGAACTCGGCGGCTACTTCGGCATGCCGCTGACCGCGAACGACGGCGTCGCGCTCGGCCACCTGTGTGCCTTCGCCACCGGCCCGCTGACGCCGTCGCCGCGTGCCCGCGCGTTGTGCGACATCCTCGCCGTGCGCGCCGCGGCCGAGCTGCGGCTCACGCACGTGAAGCGCGAGCGCGCCCTGCTGCGCGGACAGAAGCAGCGGCTCATCGCCGAGATCGTCTCGAACGACGCCTTGATCGGCGGCGGTGATACCCATCGGCGGCTGATGGACGAGATCCGCCGCGCCTCGCTGACCGGCGCTGCGGTGCTGGTGAGCGGTGAACCCGGCACCGGCAAGGCGATCGTCGCGCGCGCGATCCACGCGGCCAGCGCACGCGCCGCCAAACCTTTCGTCGTCGTCGACTGCGCGTCGATCGCGGTCGAGGCCGAGCTCGACGTACTGCCTGCGACGCTGGCGCTGGTATCCGGCGGCACGTTGTTCCTCGACGAGGTCGGTGCGCTCGCGCCGGATCCGCAGGCACGGCTGCTCGCGGCGCTGGCCGGCGTCGGCGCCGACGTGCGCGTCATCGCCTCGACGAATCGCAACCTGCAGGCCGCCGTTTCGCGCGGCCAGTTCCGTGACGAGCTGTACCAGCGGCTCGCGATGTTCCCGATCCGCGTGGCGCCGCTGCGCGCGCACGTCGAGGACGTCGCGCCATTGATCGACGCGTTCGTGCGCAAACATGCGCGGCGCCTGGGCCGCACCGTGAACGGCATCGATCCGGACTCGTTGTCGGCATTGCAGCGGTATTCATGGCCCGGCAACGTGCGCGAGCTCGAATACCTGGTCGAACGCGCACTGGTCATCAGCGACACGCCGCTGCTGAAGATAGACACGGATCCGCTGGCGAACACGTCGCCCGCGCAACGCGCCGCGCTGCTGGCCGCCACGGGCTCGATGCCGCGGCCGATGCCCGGCTCGATGGAGCTCGACGACACGATGGCGACCGGGCTGCATGAAGTGCAGCGCGAACACATCCTGCGCGTGCTGAACGCCACGCGCTGGGTCATCGAGGGCAACGCCGGCGCGGCGCTCAAGCTCGGGCTCAAACCCGCGACGCTGCGCCACCGGATGAAGAAGCTGGGCATCTCGCGCGCGCTGAACCAGCCGGGAGCCCGTCCGTCCACCGAGCCGTGACGAGCGTCGCCGAGCACTACGACCGCGTCCTGTCGCCGGTGTATTCGTGGATGGCGGGCGGTGCGGCCGCCGCGCTCGACGCCGGCGCCGCCGAGATCGCTTCCCTCGCGCTGAACCTGCCGGCGGATGCGCAGGTCGCGGATCTCGGCGCGGGCTTCGGCATGCATGCGATCCCGCTGGCGCGCGCCGGTGCGCGCGTCGTCGCCATCGACAGCAGCGAGCTGCTGCTCGCCGAGCTGAAGAAGCTCGCCGGCGATCTGCCCATCGCGGCTTCTTGCGATGACCTGCTGAACTTCCGCGACCATCTCGACGGCCAACCCGCCGTCGTGCTGTGCCTCGGGGACACGCTGACCCATCTCCCCGAACACACGAACGTCGACTTCCTCGTGCAGGAGGTGGCCGAGGTGCTCGCGCCGGGCGGTCGCTTCGTGATCTCGTTCCGCGACTACAGCGAGCCGCTGACGGATCTCGCGCGCTTCATCCCCGTGCGCAGCGACGAGCGCCGCATCCTCACCTGCTTCCTCGAATACGACGACGACACGGTGCTCGTGCACGACATCCTGCACGAACGCGCCGGTGACGACTGGGAGACGCGCGTCAGCAGCTATCGCAAGCTGCGGCTGTCGCCGGAACGCGTGATCGGTAGTTTGGAGACGCTGGGGTTCGTGACGCGCCGCGAGGCGGGGCCGCGCGGCATGGTGCGGATCGTCGCGACGCTGGATTGACGCGGCCGCGAGGCCGAACTCCTCGCGGATTCCTACGGCATCGCGCCGCGCCGCGCGGCGAAATGGGCGGGTGGACACCTCACAACTCGTCGCGCTCCTCGCCGTCGCCGTCGTCCTGATCGCCGCCGGCCTGCGTTTCTCCCGCGCCTGGATCACCGTCGCCGGCATCGCCGTGGCCGGCTTCGTCGCGTTCGGCCATCTCACGGCGCGTTTCGGCGTCGACCAAGTCTGGTTCCGCGCGCCGACATTCTTCGTCGCGCTGGTCATCCTGCTGTTCGGCGCCCTCTGGTGGATGCGCCGGCCCCTGCCGTTGAAACGCCGCGTCGGCGCGTTGGTCGCGGTCCTCGGCCTCACCGGCGCCGTGCTGGCGATCACGCTGCTCGACGGCCGCGGCACGCCGCCGTCGATGCTGCTACCGACGCGCAACCAGCCGGCGCCCGACTTCGCTTTCGTCGATGACGCGGGTCGGACCCGCCGCCTCTCCGAGTTGAAGGGCGACGTGGTGCTGATCAACTTCTGGGCCACGTGGTGCGCGCCGTGCCGCCGCGAGATGCCGTTGCTCGCGAAGATGCAGCGCGATTACGCGCAGCGGAACTTCCGCGTGGTCTACCTATCGCTGGAAGAACCGGACGTGCTGGCGGCGTTCCGTGCGAAGAACCATTTCGACGGCATCCAGGGCCGGCTCGACGCCGCGCCGCCGTTCTACGACGCCGGCCGGTTCTATCCACTGACCTACCTGGTGGGCCGCGACGGCGCCGTGGTCGCGCGCTGGAGCGGCCGTCCCGGCGAGAGCTGGCTCGACGGGCTCATCGAGCGCCAGTTGTAGCGAGTCGCGCGCGCTCAGCGCGCGACGCTCACCACGTGCGCGCGCAACGCGCCGCTGATCGCGCCCGCCCCGAAACACGCGACCAGCGCGCGTTCCGCCGCGGCCGTCGCCTGCTCCAGCGTGACGCCGCCGCGCGCCTCGATCTCGCTGCGCATCGGCGTGCCCTGGCACAGCCCCACCGCGGCGACGTGCGCCGACGCCGCTTCGCTGCGCGCCGAAACGACCTCGATGTCCACCGGCGCGGTGAAACCGCCAGCCGCCACGTCGCGCCGGAGCCGCTCGTGATCGAAGTAGCCATGCGGAACGCGCGCGAGGAAATCCGGCGGATTCTGCGGGTACACCTGCGCGAGCGCCGCCACGACCGCGGCCGTGAATTCGTTCGCCTCGATCCGATCCCAGGTATTGAACAGCAGCCGCCCGCCCGGCTTCAGCACGCGCCGCGCCTCGGCGAAGGCGGCCGGCTTGTCCGGGAAGAACATCACGCCGAACTGGCAGACGACGCAGTCGAACGTCGCATCGGGAAACGGCAGCCGCTGCGCATCCGCCTGCCGCCACGTGACCGGCCGCGATGGCCTGACCACCGCGGCGCGATCGATCATCGGCTGGTTGAGATCGGTCGCGACGATCTCCGTCGTCACCGGCAGCGCCTGCGCGAGCCGGCGCGTGACGGCGCCGGTGCCGGCCGCGAGCTCGAGCACGTGCGCCGGCTGCAGCGCGGCGACGCGCGCCGCGAGATCGATGGCAAACGGCGCGAAGATCAGCGGCACCAGCCACGCGTCGTAGATCTCGGGAATCGATCCCGCGAAGGTCTTGTCGCCCTCCGCTATCCGCATGGCAATGGGCTCATGGAACGCGGCTCATGGAACGTGGCTCCGCGCAGGAACTCACTGCCCGGCAGGCGGCTCCCACAACTCGATCTTGTTGCCGTCCGGGTCGAACACCCAGCCGAATTTCCCGTACTCGGAGTCGTCGAACTTCGGATCGACGTTGCAGCCTTCGGCGCGCAGCGCCGCCAGCAGCGCGACCAGGTCGGCGACGCGGTAGTTGATCATGAAGGGGGCGCGGCTCGGGTCGAAGTAGTTGGACTTCGCCTCGAAGACGTTCCACACCGTCGTGCCGACGCCCTGCGGATTGTCCGGGCCCTGCCAGCTGAACGCGGCGCCGCCCCAGTCCTGGATGTCGATGCCGAGATGTTTTCTGTACCAGTCCCGCAGCCGCGGCGGATCGGCCGATTTGATGAAGACTCCGCCGACCCCGGTGACGCGTTTCATGCGCGCTAGTGTGCTACGAACTCCGGCGCGGCGCGACCTTCGATGCCGGCCGGCGCACGCGCGTGTCGCGCAACCGCGGCCGGGCGCTGGCCCGCGCGCCGCGCCGCGTCGCGGCACACAGCGCGCCGGCACGCAGTCGTGGCAGGCCGGCGGCGAGCGGCAGTCTCGAGGCGGGACGGACCCCGGTGGGATGGTGTTGCCGGAAACGGCATGGTGCGGTGGTGTGACCTTGCGCGAGTGACATGAGTCTTCCCCGGTGTTTGTCAGGCCGCCATGGCGAGACGCGTCGGCCTCGCGATGATGAAGCCCTGGACGTAGTCCACGCCGATCTTGCGGGCGGCATCGAGCGCGGCGGAATCCTCCACCTGCTCGGCGATGATCTTGAAATTGAGCGTGCGCGCCAGCTTGATCATGGCTGTGACCATGGTCTGGCTGACGGAGTCGCGCGCCAGGTTGCGGATGAACGAACCGTCGAGCTTCAGGTAGTCGAGCGGCAGGTTCTTGAGACTCGAGAACGAGCCGACGCCCGAGCCGAAGTCGTCGATCGTGAACTTGCAGCCCATGCCGTGCAGCACGCCGACGAAACGGCGCGCGTGCTCGAGGTTGCCGACGACCGCGGTCTCCGCGATCTCGAAGCACACCTGGTCCGGCGCGACGCCGGTCTGGTCGAGACACTCGACGACGAACTCGAGGAACAGCGGATCGCCCAGCGTCTGGCCGGAGATGTTGATCGCGACGCTGCGGTCGCGCGCTAGCTGGAACGCGTTGCGCGACAACGCGCCGAGCGTGTTGTGCACCACCCACCGGTCGACCGAGGCCATCAGGCGATAACGCTCCGCCGCCTGCACGAATTCGCCCGGCTGGATCTCGGCGCCGCTCTCGTCGAGCATGCGCAGCAGCACTTCCATCGACGGGCCGTCCGTGTCGGTGCCGTACGCGGAGACGATCGGCTGGTAATAGAGCGCGAAACGCTCTTCCTTCAACGCGGACTGCAGCTTCTGCAGCCACTGGATCTCGCCGGTGCTGCGCGCCAGCGCCTCGTCGCGCGCGGAGTAGACGGACACGCGGCCCGCGCCTTCCTTCTTCGCGACGTAGCAGGCCGAGTCCGCGGCCGCGAGCAGCTCTTCGACGGTGCCGGCCTCGCGGCCGATCTCGATCAGGCCGATGGACACGCCGATGTTGAACACCCGGTCGTGCCACACGAAGCGGTAGTTGGCGATGGAGCGGCAGACGTCGTCGGCGATCTGCCGCGCCTTGTCGAGCGGGCAACCCACGAGCAGCATGCCGAACTCGTCGCCGCCGAGACGCGCGACGGTGTCGGAATCGCGCACGGCCTCGCGCAGTAGTTTGGCGACCTCGCGCAGCATGCTGTCGCCGGCGAGATGCCCGCTGGTGTCGTTGACGATCTTGAAGCGGTCGAGATCGAGATAGCACAACATGTGCGACGCTTCGCCGCGGCGCGCGGCCTCGGCGGCTTCCGTGAGGCGGCGCTCGAACTCGCGGCGGTTCACCAGGCCGGTCAACGCGTCGTGCGTTGCCTGGTACGACATCTGCCGGTGCTGGCCGCGCAGCTCGGTCACGTCGTGCAGCAGGACGACCGCGCCAACGAGCTCGTCTTCGACGCGCATGGGCGACGCGGCGAGCTCGATGGCGCGCTCCTCCCCCGAGGCCTTGCCGAGCAGCACCGCCCGGCGACTCAAGTTGTGCGGATTGCCGGTGCCGCCGCCGACGACGTCCTTGATGGGATCGGCGAGCTGCTTGCGGTCCTTCTCGTCCATCAGCCCGACCAGCTCTTCGAGCTGCTTGCCGATCGCCTGCGGACGGCTCACCGCCAGCAGCTTCTCCGCGGCGGGATTCAGGTAGACGAGCTTGCCGTCGAGATCGGTGGTGACGATGGCCTCGCCCAGCGACTGCAATGCGGCCACCTGCAGCGGCGGCGGCGCGGGCGGCGGCGGCGGCAACGGCGGCGCGACCATCGCGGCGCGCGCGGCGGTCTCCTTCACCTCGATCTTGCCGCTGGCGAGCGCGCGCAGCTTCTTCGTCGGGATGACCTCGACGCCCGTGACCAGCAGCGCCGGCGAGCCCTCGAAGTCGATCTGCGCGGTAGTTAGTTCGAGCAGGCTCACCTGCCCCTGCAGGCCGACCATCTCGACCTCGAAGCGCTCCGCGCCGTACGCACCGAGCAGGCGGCGGCGCAGGTTCTCGGCGACCAGGTCGGCATACTCCGGCGCGACTAGGTCCGCGAGCTTGCGGTCGATCAGGTTCACGCGGTCGACGCCGATGAAGCTCGCGAACTGGCTGTTCGCGTACAGGATGACTTCGCGATGCACGAGCACGGCTTCGTGGATGCGCTCGCCGAGCTCGCTGAAGAGTTTGGGGCCGGACTTGTCGCGGCTCACGGTGCGCGTCGCGCGCGTCAGCAGCTGGTTCACCGAGAGACCCAGCGCCTGCACGTCGAGCTGGCCCTCGTGGTCGGGATCGATGTCGATGTGTTGCGGCAGGCGTTCGGCGGATACGGCGCGTTGCACCGTGAGCGACAGCTCGGACACCGCCCGCAGATCGCGCCGTTGGAACACGAACAGCACGGCCAGCAGCGTCGCCACCAATGCGAGCACCACGCAGATCAATCCGAGTATCGACATCCCGAAGCGGAATCCTGTTGTTATTAGTCCGTCATTTTGTGCGGAGCATCCATGCCCGCCGGCAGCTTATCCGAGCGCCGCAACGGTCCATGCGACATTAACCATAAAAATAAGCGATGTGACGACCAGTTCCACGCCGAAACGAAGCCCTTCTGATGCGCGGATTCGGGCAGAATAAGTAGCATCCCAGTCACGGAGTCGATGCCATGCAGACCGAGCTCGCGCGCGTCCAGATGATCACGCAGCAGATCCGCGCGTGGGACGTGTTCGACGAGCGAGTGCTCGACGCCATGCGCCGCACGCCGCGCGAATTCTTCGTGCCCGAGCGCTTCGCCGACGTCGCGTTCGCCGACGCGGACATCCCGCTGACGCAAGGTCAGCACATGCTGCCGCCGAAGATTGTCGGACGTCTCCTTCAGGCGCTCGATGCGCGGCCGGGCATGCGCGCGCTGGTCGTCGGTTGCGGCACCGGCTTCGTGCCGGCCTGCCTGTCGACGATGGGCGCGAGCGTGCGCGCGATCGAGATCAACCCCGAGCTCGCCACCGCCGCGCGCGCCAATCTCAAGCGCGCCGGCTTCGGTCAGGTGGAAGTGGTCGCGGGTGACACTTTCAACTTGGATATCGGCAAGGACTATGCGGTCATTGCGGTATGTGGAGCCCTGCCCCTGTACGACGATCGGTTCGCTCGCGCGTTGGCGGTGGGCGGGAAGGCATTCGTCGTGGTCGGCGAGCGCCAGCCGCAGGAGGCCTTGCTGGTGACGCGTACGGCGGACAACGAATTCTCGAGCAGCGGATTGTTCGAAACGGCGGTCGATCCGTTGGAGAATGCGCGCCGGCCCGAGCGCTTCACCTTCTGAGGCCCCGCATGGTTCGCGAGGTGTCGGTCGAACAGCTAAAGGCCGCGCGTGATCGGGGCGAGAAGCCGCTGGTCATCGACGTGCGGGAAGACTGGGAACTGCAACTTGCGCGCATTCCGGACGTCCTACATGTGCCGATGAACCAGGTGCCGGCGCGGCTGGGCGAGTTGCCCCGGGATGTCCCGATCGTGGTCATGTGCCACGCGGGCGGCCGATCGCTGCGGGTAGCGCACTTTCTGGCGAACCAGGGATTCGGAGACGTGGCCAACCTCACCGGCGGCATCCAGGCATGGAGTGAGTCGGTGGATGCAACCGTACCGCAGTACTGAAACGTCTAAGGTTTTCAGAGTTGCTTGGGTAACCGGCCCCGGGCGAAGTGATATAGTGAACTACAACACTAACGAGGACTCTTATTAATGCGTCGCTTACTCGCCCTGGGCGTGGGATGCCTTCTTTCCGTTTCCGCTTATAGCGAAGACCTGCTGACGATCTTCGACCAGGCCGTGGTCAACGATCCGCTGGTCCGCGAGGCGGAATACACCCGCAAGGCTACGCGCGAAGCTCGGCCGCAGGCATGGGCCGCCTATCTGCCGCAGATCAACGGCAGCTGGAGCAAGACGAAGGAGGATTCCAGTGGAACCTCCAACTCGCAGCAGCTGGTCAACGACATCAACAACCCCGGCAACTTCATCATCCAGCAGCAGAACGGCGGCGGTGATCAGACGTTCGACCAGACGCAGTGGGGAGTGCAGCTGCGTCAGAGCGTCTTCAACTGGGGCCAGCTCTTTGGCGTGCACCAAGCCGGCAAGATCGTTGCGCAGGCCGATGCGGACTACGGCGTCGCCCAGCAGGACCTGGCGATCCGCGTCGCCACGGCGTACTTCAACGTCCTCGCCGCGCAGGACAACGTGCAGGCCCAGCAGGCTTCGCTCGACGCGATTTCGCGCCAGCTCGAGCAGGCGGACAAGCGTTTCGAGGTCGGCCTGATCGCCATCACCGACGTGCAGGAAGCGCGCGCCGCACGCGACACCTCCGCCGCGGACCTGATCGCCGCAAAGCGCTCACTCGCGACCTCGCAGGAACAGCTGCGCGAGATCACCGACATGCAGTACGCCGTGCTCGCGACGCCGCGCGCCACCATGCCGCTCGCCGTGCCGGAACCGGCCGATGCGCAGAAGTGGGTCGAGGCGTCGATGGATCAGAACCTGGCGCTCACCTCGAGCCGCCTCGGTGCCGACATCGCGCGGGACGACGTGCGCATCAACTTCGGGGGTCACCTGCCGCAGGTGGATCTGACCGTCGGCAAATCGCACTTCGAGACGGACCGGACGCAGACCTTCGGCGGCGTGCCCGGCTTCCCGACCGGCGGCAATCTGAGCTCCAACTCCGACGGCGACACCGACAAATCAGTCGTGTTGTCGGTGACCGTGCCGATCTGGTCGAGCGGCCTTACGCAGTCGCGCGTCCGGCAGTCCTCGTATCGCTGGCAGGCCGCGAAGCAGCGTCTCGAGCGCGTGTCGCGCGAGACCGAGCGCGCGTCGCGTGACGCGTACCTCGGCGTCGTGTCGGAGATCTCGCGCGTGCAGGCGCTGAAGCAGGCGCTCGAGTCGTCGGCCACCGCGCTGCGCGCGACGGAAGCGGGCTACGACGTCGGCACGCGCACCGCGGTCGACGTGCTCGCGGCGCGCCGCACGCTGGTCGCCGCGCAGACGGCGTTCTCGCGCAGCAAGTACGACTACGTGCTGAACGTGCTCACGCTCAAGCAGGCCGCCGGCATCCTCGACCGCAAGGCGCTCGAGGACGTGAACGGCTGGCTCGAAACGCCGCCGCCGCCCGCGAATCCGCCGGTCGTCGACCCGAACGCGCCCAAGGCGCAGTAATGGGGACATTCCTCGTTTCCTAGCAAACGGGGACAGTCTTGGCATCAACGGCGCGCATCGAAAGATGCGCGCCGTTTTTGTTTGGCGCCCAGCCAGGACTGTCCCCATTACGCCATCACGGCAGCAGGGGGCGGATGAAGGCCATCAGGCGATCCACCGCGCCGCGGTTCTGATCCACCGCGCGCCGCCCCGCCGCGCCCATCTGCGCGCGCGCGGCCGGGTCGCTCAGCAGGTTGCCGATCACCTGCGCCAGCTCCGGCGCGTCGTGCACGATCTTCACCGCGCCGCGCTCGATCAGCAGCTTCGCGATGTCAGCCGAGTTGAAATTGTGCGGTCCCGCGACGATCGGTTCGGACAACGCGGCGGGCTCGAGGAGATTGTGGCCGCCGATCGGCACCAGGCTGCCGCCGACGAACGCGACGTCGCCGGCCGCGTAGAACGGCGGCAGCTCACCGAGCGTGTCCAGCAGGAACACCTGCGTGTCCGGTCCCGGCGTCGCGCCGCTGGTACGCGTCACGAACGGGATGCCGCGCTCCTTCAGCGCGCCGGCCACGTCGCCGAAGCGCGGCGGATGCCGCGGCACCAGCACCAGCAGCGCGTTCGTGAATCGCTGCCGCACCAGCGCGTGCGCCGCGAGCACCTCGTCCTCTTCCTTCGCGTGCGTGCTGCCGGCCACCCACACCGGACGATGCACGCCGAGCAGCGTGCGCAGCTCGTGGCCGCGCGCCTCGATGTCGGGTGGATAGCCGAAGTCGAACTTGATGTTGCCGATGACGTGCGTGCGATCCGGGTTCGCGCCGATGGACTTGAAACGCTCGGCATCCTCGGCGCTCTGCGCGGCGATGAAGATGCCGTGCGACAGCGCGCCGCGGAACAGGCCGACCAACCGGCGATACCGGTTCACCGACTTCGGCGAGATGCGCGCGCTCGCCATGACCAGCGGCACGCCGAGCTTGCCGCAGCGGTCGTACAGGTTCGGCCAGATCTCCGTCTCGAGGATGACCGCCAGCCGCGGCTTTACGCGCGAGAAGAACCGGCGCACGCCGCCCGGCAGGTCGATGGGCACGTAACGCACGTCGACGCGGTTCTTGAACAACGCCTGCGCGCGTGCCCGCCCGGTCGGCGTGACGGTGGTCAGCACCAGCGGCACCGTCGGAAAACGCTCCAGCAACGCGTTCACCAGCGGCGCCGCGGCCTGCACTTCGCCGACGGACACCGCGTGCACCCAGATGCTCGGCTCCGCGACGCGCGCGCCCAGCCCGAAGCGCTGCGAGAAACCCGTCCAGTGGCTGCGGTCGCGGAAACCGCGGAACGCCAGCGCGCCGATGACCACCGGCGCGAGTAGATAGGCAACGACGATGTAGAGGAACCGCACGCGTCCTCAGGTCAGCGAGGCCTGCGGCAGCCCGGCGGACTCGCGGTACCCTGCCAGCAATCCGTGCCAGTCCTCGTCGGTGAAGCTGTCCGGCGCGTCGAGCAGCGTCACCTTCTCGAGCGAGCGGTACAGGCGCACCAGCGTGCTGTCGGCCCACCAGCCGCGCTTGCGCAGCGTGCCGCGGTCGAAGTCGATGACGTGCACGTGCTCCGGCGTCAGCAGGATGTTGTGCGCGTTGAGGTCCGCGTGGTGGACGCCCGCGTCGTGGAAGCGGCGAAGCACGCGGCCGATCGCGATCCAGCGCGTCAGCGGCAGCGGGCCGCGCAGCAGCGCCTGCGCCAGCGACTCGCTGTTCTCGATGCGCTGGGTGATGAGGTCGGCGCTGTAGAACGCGCCATGCCGCACGTAGCGTGCGGCGATCGGCACCGGCACCGGCAGGCCCGCGCGATACAGGTGGTACGTGAGGTACCACTCCGCGAACGAGCGCGTCTCCGAGTCGGAGCCGAACCAGTAGCGGTCCTTTGAAATTTTTGCAGCCAGTCCGCCGCGCCGGTAGTGCCGCAGCACGAAGCTCGAATCGCCGGCGCGGATGAACCACGTGGTGCCGCGGCCGCGGGCCGTGCCGTCGATCGCGCCGTGCTTGCGCCAGTAGTCGGGCTCGAAGAACTCGGGCGAGAAATTGCTCGTGCGCAGGGTGTCGTATAGCATCCGGCCGCCGTTGAATTCGGCTTCTGCGACTTCCGCGCCGACGGGCCAATGGCGTTTCATCAAGTCACGTCCATGGAATCACCGGCCTCGAACATCCCGGAAAAAGTCTGCCTGCTGCGGCTCTCGGCCATCGGCGACACCTGCCACGTGGTGCCGCTGTTGCGCACGTTGCAGGCCGCGTGGCCGCGGACGCGTTTTTCGTGGGTCATCGGCAAGGTCGAAGCGAAGTTGATGAGCCTCATTCCGGATGTGGAGCTTATCACCGTGGACAAGGGCGCCGGCCTCTCCGCGTATGGCCGCTTGCGCGAGGACATGCAGCGACGCGGCGCCTTCGACCTGCTGCTGCATCTGCAGCTGTCGCTGCGCGCGAGCACCGCGGCGGCGCTGATCCCCGCGCCTATCAAGCTCGGCTTCGACCGGGCGCGCGCCCGCGAGATGCAGTGGTTCTTCACGAACCGGCAGATCGCGCCACGCCAGCGCGAACACGTGCTCGACAGCTTCCTGGGATTCGCGGACGCGCTCGGCGTCGCGCACAAGCGCATCGCCTGGGACATCCCGCTGCCGCCCGACGCGCTCGCCTACGCCGAGCGGCTGATCCCCGATTCGCAACCGACGATGATCATCAGCGCCTGTTCCAGCCACACGGCGCGCAACTGGATCGCGGAGCGTTACGCCGCCGTCGCCGACTACGCCGCGACTCGTCACGGCATGCGCGTGATCCTGTGCGGCGGGCCGAACGCGCTCGAGCGCGAGATGGCGCAGCAGATCACGAAAGCCGCGCAGACACCCGTCATCGACCAGGTCGGCCGCGACACGTTGCCGCAGCTGCTCGCGCTGCTGGCGCGCGCCACCGTGCTGGTCACGCCGGATTCCGGCCCCGCGCACATGGCGACGATGGTCGACACACCCGTCATCGGCCTCTACGCCGCCACGAACCCCGAACGCAGCGGCCCGTATCTCTCGCGGCGGTGGTGCGTGGACAAGTACGACGCCGCGGCGCGCCGGTTCCTGAACAAGGCCGCGGCCGACCTGCCGTGGACGAAGAAGATCGAGTTGCCCGGCGTCATGGAGCTGATCGGCACCGACGACGTCACCGCGAAACTCGACGAGCTGTTAGCCTTGGCGCCGGACGCGCGCCTCGCCTTCTGACGGCGGCTCCTCAACGACGGTGACGGCATGAAAGACATCCTGGTTCCCATCTCGCCCGGCGAGCTGCTCGACAAGATCACGATCCTGCGCATCAAGGCCGCGCGCATGACGGATGCCGCCAAGGTCGCGAACGTCAGACACGAGCTCGCGCTGCTGGAGAAGACCTGGAAGGACTCCGGCGCCGGCGCCGTCGATCTCGCCGACGAGGAAGCGTCGCTGACGCGCGTCAACGAGATGTTGTGGGTCGTCGAGGACGAGATCCGCGACGAGGAACACGCGCAGCGCTTCGAGGCGAAATTCATCGAGCTGGCGCGCTCGGTGTACGTGACCAACGACGAACGCGCCGCGATCAAGAAACGGATCAACACGAAGCTCGGCTCGACGATCGTCGAGGAGAAATCGTACAAGCCTTACAAGCCGGGGTGAGCCGATGAAACGTCGCGAGGTTCTGACGATGGGCGCCGCGGCGGCGGTGGCGATGGCTCTGCGGCCCGGGCACCTGCTCGCGGCGGAGGCGCACGCGAAGGAGCTGGCCTCGGATCTGAAGCCGATGACCGGCGACGTGAAGCCGATCGGCAAGGACGAGTTCGCCGCGCGGCTGGCGAAGGCGCGCACGCTGATGGCGAAACACGACATCGGCGCGTTGATCGTCGAGCCCGGCTCGTCGCTGATCTACTTCACCGGCATCCAGTGGTGGCGCAGCGAACGCGTGACCGCGGCCGTGATCCCGCGCGAGGGCGAGGTCGGCATCGTCACGCCGCACTTCGAGGAGCCGTCGATCCGCGAGAGCCTCGCGATCCCGGCCGACGTGCGCGTGTGGCACGAGGACCAGAACCCGCTCGAGACCGTCGCCGGCATCCTGCGCGACCGCAAGGTCACCGCGGCCGTGGCGATGGAAGAAACCGTGCGCTACTTCGTGATGGACGGCCTGCGCCGCGCGCTGCCGCGCGTCGAGATCGTGAACGGCGCGCCGATCGTGCGCGGCTGCCGGATGATCAAGACCGCGCCGGAACTCGCGCTGATGCAGAAGGCCAACGACATCACGCTGGCCGCGTTCCGGTTCGCGCACGGGAACATCAGGGCCGGCATGACGCCGGGCGAGATCGACGCGATGATCGCCGCGGCGCACCGCGCGTACGGCGCGTCGTATGAAGAAGGTCTCGTGTTGCTCGGCGAGGCCAGCGCGTATCCGCATGGCTCGCACAAGCCGCAGCACGTGCGCGAAGGCGAAGTCGTGCTGCTCGATTGCGGCTGCGACGTGCACGGCTACAAGTCCGACATCTCGCGCACGTTCGTGTTCGGCGAACCGACGAAGGAACAGCGCAAGGTGTACGAGCAGATGCGCCAGGGCCAGCAGATCGCGTTCGAGACCGCGCTCGTGGGACTCGAGGCCGGCAAGGTCGACGATGCCGTGCGCTCGCAGTACGAGAAGTGGGGCTACGGCCCGGGGTACAAGCTGCCGGGCACGCCGCATCGCACGGGCCACGGCATCGGCCTGGACGGCCACGAGCCCGTGAACTTCGTGCACGGCGAAGTCACGCCCCTGGCCGAGGGGATGTGCTTCAGCGACGAGCCGGGAATCTATCTACCCGGGAAGTTCGGCATCCGGCTGGAGGACTGCCTGCACATGGGCCCCGAGAAGCCGGTGTGGTTCACCGTGCCGCCGAAGTCGCTGGACGCGCCGATCTAGCAAGGGTCCGCCGGTTTCCGGCGGCTCCCCCGCGTCCTGCTTGAAATGCCGGCGGGCATGGCGCGATATTCCGCGTGGGCAGGCCTGTGCGGGAGAAACACCATGCCTTCGAATACCCGGTCGTCGATCGGAATGCTGACCCTGACCCTGGCCCTGCTTGCCGCGGGCTGCGCGACGAAGACCCCGGCGCCGGCTGCCGGACCGGGCCCGGCGGCGGGAACCGTCGAGGATCACGCGCCGATCGGGCAGACGAAGTACAAATGGACCCGGGCATCCGAGGGAGAGGTCGCCGCCGCTCTCGAAAAGAAATTCCAGGAAGCCGCGAAGAGTTACGTCCAGCTGAAGCGCGACGACCAATTGATGTTCTGCAAGAAGTATCGCGAGATGGGCAGCAACATCCGCACCCTGCATTGCATCACGGAAGCCGAGTTACGCCGGCAGGTCGAGGACAGTGACCAGCTGCGCGAGCAGATGCGGAACAAGGTCGGGAAGTGCACCCTCGGCCCGAAGGTGCCCTGCGGCGCCGGCGCGGGCTGACGCGCCGCGAAGACGCTCACTTGACGAGCGTGTACTCCGAACCGCAGTAGGGGCATTTCG
>DATJTW010000043.1:0-34146 GCA_035502995.1 Steroidobacteraceae bacterium
TGGATTTCCCGACGCTGCGCTTCATCATCCCGCACGGCGGTGGCGCCGTGCCGTTCCACTGGGGGCGATTCCGCGGCATCGCGCAGGACCAGAAACGGCCGCCGCTGCCGGAGCTCATGAAGGACAACATCTTCTTCGACACCTGCGTGTACCACCAGCCGGGCATCGACCTGTTGCTGAAGGTGGTGCCCATCGACAACATCCTGTTCGCGTCGGAGATGGTCGGCGCGGTGCGCGGCGTGGATCCGGAGACCGGGCACTACTACGACGACACCAAGCGCTACATCGACGCGTCGTCGCTGTCGGCCGCGGACAAGCAGAAGATCTTCGAAGGCAACATCCGCCGCGTGTTTCCGAAAATGGGGTCAGACCCCATTTCCCAGTAAATGGTGCCGGAGGTCCTCATGCACATCATCCGATTCGAACGTTCTCGCCGAGGACCTCCGGCACCATTTCCTGGAAATGGGGTCTGACCCCATGCGCAAACTCGGTCCCTTCGACATCACCGCCGTCGGCTTCGGCTGCATGAACCTGTCGCACGCCTACGGTCCGCCGCAGCCGCGCGACGTCGCCGAACGCGTGCTCCGCCGCGCGCTCGATCTCGGCGTCACGCACTTCGACACCGCCGCGCTGTACGGTTTCGGTGCCAATGAAAAACTCGTCGGCGAGGTGCTGAAGAACCGCCCGGCCAACGTCATCGTCGCCAGCAAGTGCGGTCTCTTCGGCCGCGACGGCAAACGCGTCATCGACGGCAGTCCGGCGGCCATCCGCGAGATCTGCGAACAGTCTTTGCAAAATCTGCAAACCGATTGCATCGATCTCTACACGCTGCATCGCTGGGACCGTCGCGTGCCCATCGAGGACTCCATCGGCGCGCTGGTCGACCTCAAGACCGCCGGAAAGATCCGCACGATCGGCCTCTCCGAAGTCGGCGCTGCGACCCTGCGCCGCGCGCACGCGGTCCATCCGATCGCCGCCGTGCAATCCGAATACTCGCTGTGGACGCGCAATCCCGAGATCGCCGTGCTCGAGGAGACGCGCCGCCTCGGCATCACGTTCGTCGCGTTCAGCCCGCTGGGCCGCGGGTTCCTCACCGGCGGCATGCGCAGCCCGGCCGACCTCGTCGACGGCGACATCCGCCGCACGATGCCGCGCTTCCAGGCCCCCAACTTCGAACACAACCTGGACATCCTCGCGCCGCTCGACGCCATCGCTGGCGAAACGGGCTGCTCGCGCGCCCAGCTGGCCCTGGCCTGGGTGCTCGCGAAAGCCCCCCACGTCGTCGTGATTCCGGGCACCACGCAGGAGGCCCACCTGGTCGAAAACTGTGGTGCAGACGCGATTCGTCTGCCCGCCGCAACGGTCGCCCGGCTGGACGCGCTGATGGCCCCCGGGAAGGTCGCAGGAGAGCGGTATCCACCTGCGACGCAGGTCGAAAATGACACCGAAAATTACTCGTCTTAGCGCTTGAATCGTATAGGCTTGCGGGCCTATGACAAATCCCGCCGACGCCCCCGAAACGACCCCTCAAAAAGACACTTCCCGCGCCGATGCGCGCAAGACCGTCCGCGTGGTCATGCAGGAATATCTGCGCCGCGATTCGGTCGTTCCCGTGCTGCGCCTGCTGATCGATCTCGCGTTCCTCGGCGCGTGCATCGCCGGCGCCTGCTTCTTCACGACCTGGTGGGCGAAGTCGCTCATGGTCATCCCCGCGTCCATCGCCATCGCCCGCCTGTTCGTCATCGGGCACGACGCCTGCCACGGCAGCTACACGCGCCACGACTGGCTGAACAAGGTCGTCGGCCGCATCGCCTTCCTCCCGTCGCTCACGCCGTTCTCGCTCTGGGACGTCGGCCACAACGTCGCGCACCACGGCTTCACGAACCTCAAGGGTCGCGACCAGGTCTGGGTGCCGATGTCGGCGGAGGAGTGGCAGAACGCGTCGAAGACGCGCCGCTTGCTCGAACGCATCTATCGCTCCGGCTTCGGCCAGGGCCTCTACTACCTCATCGAGATGTGGTGGAAGAAGCTGATCCTCCCGACCAAGAAACACGTCGGCGTCAGCCGCGCGATCTTCTGGTGGGACAACGCGCTGGTGCTGGGCGTCGGCGCGGTGTGGATCACGGCGCTGGTGTTGTGGGCCGTCAAGGGCGGTCACTCGGTCACGTGGACGCTGCTCGCCGGCTTCGTGCTGCCGTTCCTCGCGTTCAACGGGATCATGGGTTTCGTGATCTACGTGCAGCACACGCATCCGGACGTCGCCTGGTTCGACAAGCGCGACGAATGGCAGAAGCGCCTCGGCTTCATCACCACCACGATCAACGTCGTCGTGCCGAAGCGCATGGGCCAGATCCTGCACGACATCCTCGAGCATGGCGCGCACCACGTGAACACCGGCGTGCCGCTGTATCGCCTGCGTGCCGCGCAGCAGGCGCTGAAGACCGCGGTGCCGAACCTGGCGCGCGTGTACGTGCTCACGTGGAAGCGTTACTGGGCGACGGTGCGGACGTGCAAGCTGTACGACTACGCCAACCACCAGTGGCTGGACTTCAAGGGCCGCGTCACGGCGGCGCCGCTGTTCCCCGAGGTGGCTCCCGCGTCCTGACGCGCTTTCGCGCGGTTTCGAACCGGACGGCGCCCCCTCGAAAGACGGGGCGCCGTTTTCTTTTCCGCGTCTAACTCTCTCTGGCGATCTTTACGATCAGCTCGCGCAGCCACGTGTGCGCGGGATCCGGTTCGTGCCGCTTGTGCCAGAGCAACACTTCCTGCGTGCGCGGCACCTCGAACGGCAGCGGCAGTAGTTTGATCGGCAGCCCGGGCAGGAAGATCTGCGCGACGCGTTCGGGCAGCGTCGCCGCCAGGTTCGAGCCGGGCAGCGCGAGCGGCAGCTGCAGCAGGCTGGGCAGCGTCATGTGGATGCGGATGTCGATGCCGAGCAGATGACGGACCAGCTGGTCCGCCGAGCCCTGGTAACCGCCCGGGCGGCCGAACATGTGTTTGAGTCCGACGTACTGCTCCAGCGACAGCGAATCGCCCGGCACGTGCGGGTTGTCCGCGCCCACCGCGCAGACCCACTTCACCGCGCGCAACGGCGTCGAGCGGATGTTGTCGGGATAGGCGCGCAGGTCGAACATGTGCAGGCTCTCGAGGCACAGGCACAGGTCCGCTTCGCCGTATTCGAGCCGCGACAACGCCGCCGGCGAGATCATCTCGATGTGCAGATCGAGCTCCGGCGCCTCGTTCGACAGCGTCCGCAACAGCGCCGGCAACACGCCCGGCACCGCTTCCTCGGACATGATCACCGTGAACTCGCGGCGCGCGGTCATCGGGTCGAACGTCGGCTGCGTGCCGAGCATCACCTGGATGCGGATCAGCGCCTCGCGCACCGGCTCGACCAGCGACGCGGCGCGCGGGGTGAGGTCGAGCTCGCGGCCGACTCTAACCAGCAGCGGATCGTTGAAGTACTCGCGTAGTTTGTGCAGCGCTGCGCTCATCGCGGGTTGTGAGACGAACACGCGCTCGGCGGCGCGCGTCACGTTCTTCTCGCGCAGCAGTGCGTCGAGAGCGATGAGCAGGTTGAGGTCGAAGCGGTTGAGTTGCATGGCGGCACGATCATAGCGGACTCGCGGCGCGGCTCAGGGATTTCCCGAACAGTCGATGGCGCGTTCCGCGTTGGTGGAGTCCCGCCGCAGCCGTTGCGATGTGATGAATGAGAGAGGGGAACTGCGGCGCCGACGGCGTCGGGACCGCGCGCTCCCATGGGATGCCAATCAACCTGGCCAGGGAGTTCGCCATGAACCATCCAAAAGAAAAACCCGCTTTCCCGACTCGATTCACGTGGCTGGTCGCCGGCGCCTGCTGTGGCGCCGCCTCGCTACCCGCGGCGGCGCAGAACGCCACGCCCGCGGCCGCCGAAGGTCTCGAAGAAGTCATCGTCACCGCGCGCTTCAAGGCGGAGAAACTGCAGGAGACGCCCATCGCGATCACGGCCATCACGGCCGGCGATCTCGCCGAGCGCGGCATGCAGAATTCCTACGAGATCGCGTACACCGTGCCGAACGCCTCGCTGCGGCCGGCGCAGGCCGCGTTCGGCGCGTCGATGAGCGCGTACATCCGCGGCGTCGGTCAATACGACTTCCTGCCGGAGTTCGAGCCCGGCGTGGCTATCTACTTCGACGATGTACTGCACCCGGTCACGTTCGCGTCGAGCGTCGACCTGATGGACCTGGAGCGCGTCGAGGTGCTGCGCGGTCCGCAGGGCACGTTGTTCGGCCGCGGGTCGATCGGCGGCGCCATCCGCTACATCAGCAAGGCGCCCGAGGGCAGCGATTCGGGCAACATCTCCGTGACCTACGGCGACTTCAACCGGATCGACGTGCGCGCCAGCTACGACTTCAAGCTGAGCGACACCGTGTTCGCCCGCGTCACCGGCGTCGCCAAGAAGCGCGACGGCTACCAGACGGTCTACGACTTCGCCTGCAAGAACCCGCTGCTGGCCGGCTACGGTGACGGTCTCGCCGCCGACGGCGCCGATGCGGACACGCTGCCGGACGTCGTCGCCGCGGGCAGCGCCGCCGACAACGCGTTCGCGATCCCGCGCCGCACGCGCAACCGCGAGGCGGATTGCAAGATCGGCACGCAGGGCGGGCAGGACGTCACGGGTGCACGTGCCGCGTTGCGCTTCGCGCCCAACGACAAGTTCGACCTGACGTTTACGGCCGAATACATCAACGACAACTCCGAGGCGCGCGCCGACACGCTGGTGCATATCGGGCGAGTTCCAACCACCTCATCGTCTCCCTTCGCCGGCCAGATGCCGCCGCCGTTTGGTTCCTGGAGCAATGTGCAGGTCGCGCGCACGGGTATACCTTTCGACAACCGCTTCGTGCCGGACAGCCCGTACGTCAGCTACGCCACCTACCAAGACCCGGTCACCGGCTTCACGACAGATCCAAAGACCTCGTTCGAGCAGAAGGCGTTGAGCGCCAAGGCGGTCAACCGCTTCAGCGACTCGATGCAGCTCGAAGTCATCGGCTCTTACGCGAAGTTCACTGGCGCGTTCGCGACCGACACGGATCAGACGCCGTACAGCGTGCAGCTGGTTGACGGCATCCAGCTGGTCGACACGAAATCCCTCGAAGCGCGCCTGTCAGGCACGATCACGGACAAGTTTGACTGGACCGCCGGTGCTTACTACTACGAGGGTGAATTCACGAACTCGCAGCAGGTCAGCATCCCGGCGTTCGTGCCAAACGCGCTGCTGGTCAACGGCAAGAACACGACGAGTTCGACGAACCTGTCCGGTTTCGCGCACGGCGTGTTCCATCTCAACGACAAGCTGTCGCTGACCGCCGGCCTGCGTTACTCCACGGACGAGAAGGACGAACAGTTCGACAACTCCATCGTCATCACGTCGCTGGACACGGATACCAATCACTTCGACTGGAAAGCGGGCATCGACTACAAGCTGACGGACGGCCTGATGGCGTACGCGTCGGCGTCGACCAGTTACCGGCCGCAGGCGTTCAACCCGCGGCCGTTCCAGGTCACGCAGTTCGTGCCGGTCGATGGCGAGGAAGCGACGTCGTACGAGCTCGGCTTCAAGAGCGACTTCGCGGACAACCGCGTGCGCGTGAACCTGGCGGCGTTCTACGTCGACTACAACCAGCGCATCCTGCCGGTCGGCGGCACGGAGTGCCTGGCGAACTCGCAGGGCGTTTACACGGGTCTCGTGCCCGCGGGTACTCCGGGCGCATTGACAGACTCTCTCGGCCAGACCTGCACGGCGACGACCTCGCGCACCTACTACAACAACATCCCCGCGACGATCCAGGGCGCGGAGCTCGAGGTGCAGTTCGCGCCGGTCGAAGGCATGACCATCAGCGCGCAGTACGGCTACACGGATTTCCAGGGCGACGAATTCGACAACCCGGGCCTGCTCGGCAATCCGAACGTCACGCAGATCACCAGCGACAATCCGATCTACGTGCCGCGCGACAACTACAGCATGTCGTTCGCGTACAAGTTCAAGATCGGTGAAGGCAGCAGCCTCACGCCGCGCCTCGACTACTACGGGCAGAGCCAGATCTGCACGGGCATCCGCACCAACATCTCGGTCACGCAGATCGACACGACCGAAGACCAGGCCTGCTCGCGCGCCTACGAGCTGCTGAACGCGCGTCTCGAGTGGTCGAGCCCCGAGGACACCTGGAAGTTCGCCGTCGGCGCGACCAACCTCACCGACGAGGAGTACTACCTCAACAAGTTCGACCTCTCCGCCTTCGGCCAGCCGACGGTGGAAGGCCAGCCGGGCGCGCCGCGCGAGTGGTACGTGCAGTTCACGCGCAACTTCAATTGACGTAGAAGATCCGGGTCGGAAACGGGAGGCGCGTCCGGCAACGGGCGCGCCTCTTTGTTTGCCGGCCCTCTCTCGAGGAGAACGCGATGCAGGACCTGAAGGACAAGGTGGGCTTCGTCACGGGCGGCGCCAGCGGCATCGGCCTCGGCATCGCGAAGGCGATGGTGGAGGCGGGCATGAAGGTTGTGATCGCCGACGTGCGCGAAGATCACCTGAAGGACGCGAAGGCCTGGTTCAGCGCGCAGAAGAAGAGCCGGCGCGTGCGCTGCGTGAAGCTCGACGTGACGAACCGGCGCGCGTACGCGCGCGCGGCGGACAAGGCGGAATCGTCGTTCGGGAAGATCCACGTACTGGTCAACAATGCCGGCCTCGGATTGCTGGGCTCGATCGACAAGACGAAGTTCGACGACTGGGACTGGGGACTGGGCGTGATGATAGGCGGCGTCGTGAACGGCATCCTCACGGTGTTGCCACGCATGCGCGCGCACGGCGAGGGCGGGCACATCGTGAACACGTCGTCGATGGCGGCGCTGATCCCGATCCCGAACTGCGCCATCTACATCACGGCGAAGGCGGCGATGGTCGGGCTCAGCGAGTGCCTGGCGGGAGAGCTGGCGCCGGCGAAGATCGGTGTGTCGGCGTTCTGCCCGGGGCCGGTCCAGAGCAACATCCGCGAGCTCGGCAAGCTGCGGCCGGACAAGTTCAAGAAGGACAGCGGGCTCGAGGAGTTCGAGAAACAGCTGGCCACGCGGCCGACCAGCGATGTGTGGATGGACCCGCTGGAGTGCGGCCGGCGCGTGGTGCGCGGGATCCAGCGCAACGATCTGTACATCTTCACGCACCCGGAGTTCCGGGACGGCGCGAAGGAACGTTGCGACAAGATCCTCGCGTCGTTCCCGGAGGAGCCGATCAATCAGCCGCGCGCGGAGGCGATCAGCTTCCTGCTGTCGAATCCGATCTTCCGGTGAGGGTGGTTGGAGGAGAGGTGGTGTCAGAGAGGGGAAACAGGGATAAATTCTGACGATATCGCCGCGTGCCGCGCGCCGACAGTTATCCCTGTTTCCCCTCTCTGACACCGCCTCTAGTAGCATGCCCGCCATGCGAACCCTCCCGCGCCTCGCGCTCTTCGCCCTCGTCGCCGCCGCCACGGCGAACGCTGCCACCGTCGTCGACAACGCCGCCCTCAACGACACCGTCGACGGCCGCAACTGGGCCGCCTACGGCCGCACTTTCGACGAGTCGCACTACAGCCCGCTGACCGACATCAACCGCGACACCGTCCCGCGGCTGAACCTCGCCTGGACGCTCGATCTCGACATCACGAATCCCATCTCCACGCCGCTGGCCGTCGACGGCGTGCTCTACGTCGCCGCCGGCTACAGCTTCGTGCACGCCGTCGACGCGAAGTCCGGCAAGCTGCTGTGGCGATACGACCCCGAGGTCGCCAAGGTCGTCGGCAAGAAACTGCGCACCGGCTGGGGCGTGCGCGGCCTCGCGTACTGGAAGGGCCGCCTGTTCGTCGGCACGCACGATGGTCGACTGATCGCGCTGGACGCAAAGAAAGGCACGCCGGTGTGGAGCGTGCAGACCGTCCCCACCGACGACGGCTCGTTCATCTCCGGCCCGCCGCGCGTGTTCAACGACAAGGTGTTGATCGGCTTCGGCGGCGGCGACTTCGGCGCCGTCCGCGGCTACGTCACCGCCTACGACACCAGCACCGGCAAACAACTGTGGCGCTGGTACACGGTGCCCGGCGATCCGGCGAAGGGTTTCGAAAATCCCGCGATGGAAGCCGCCGCGAAGACGTGGACGGGCGAGTGGTGGAAATACGGCGGTGGCGGCACGGTCTGGAACGCCATGACCTACGACCCCGAGCTCAACCGCGTCTACATCGGGACGGGCAACGGCGGTCCCTGGAACTGGAAGATCCGCTCGCCCGGCGGCGGCGACAATCTCTACCTGTGTTCCGTCGTCGCGCTGAACGCCGACACCGGCGAATACGTCTGGCACTACCAGACCACGCCCGGCGACTCGTGGGACTACAACTCCGCGATGGACATGACGCTGGCGACGCTGACCATCGGCGGCTCCCCGCGCAAGGTCATCCTGCACGCGCCGAAGAACGGCTTCTTCTACGTCATCGACCGAACCACCGGCAAACTGCTCTCCGCCGAGAAGTTAGGCACCGTCACCTGGGCCGAGAAGGTGGACCTGGCCACCGGCCGTCCCGTCGTGGCGAAGAACGCGCGCTACGAGAACGGTCCGGTCACGTTGTGGCCCAGCTTCCAGGGCGTGCACAACCTCTACCCTCAGTCGTTCAGCCCTCGCACGGGCCTCGTCTACGTGCCGACCATCGAGATGTCCGCGCAGTTCGGCGGCGACGTCGACCCGAAGAACTGGCACCCGCTGCCATCGTCGATCCAGTACACGGGCTTCCCGTTCGCCGATGGCGACGTGCCGGCCGACGCCGGCAAGAGTTTCCTCGTCGCCTGGGACCCGGTGAAGCAGCGCGCGAACTGGCAGCAGCCGACGCCCGGTCCGCACAACGGCGGCACGCTGGCGACCGGCGGCGACCTCGTGTTCCAGGGTCAGGCCGACGGCTACATCATGGGCTACGACGCGAACAGCGGCCGGCGCCTGTGGCAGTTCTACGCGGCGACGGCCGCGCTCGGCACGCCGATCACCTATGTCGCCGGCGGCAAGCAATACCTGTCCATCCTCGCGGGCCCGATGCACGGCGCACCCGGCGGTTTCGGCTCGTCGGCGGCGCGCTTCGGCTGGGATCCGAAGATCCATCCGCGCCGCCTGCTGACGTTCGTGCTCGACGGCCAGGCCAAACTACCCGCGACGCCGCCGCCGCATTTTGCGACACCGCTCGACGGCACGGAGATGAACGTCGACCCGGCGCTGGTGCAGGAGGGCATCCAGCAATGGTCGCGTTGCCAGCTCTGCCACGGACCGGGCGCCGTCGCCGGCGGCACGGCGCCGGACCTGCGCGCCTCGCAGATCCCGCTGGGCGCGGCGTCGTTCGCGACCGTCGTGCGCGGCGGTCTCGAGACCCGCGGCATGCCGGCCTTCGCCGAGCTGTCCGACCGCGAGCTCGACGCGCTGCGTCACTACATCCGTTACCGCGCGCGGCTCGTCACGCGTCCGAACGGCGTGGCGCCGCCGCCGCCCGCGGCGCCGGTCGCCAGGCCCGACGAAGCGAAGAAAGAGGAAGACGCGCCGCGCCCGCCGGGCTCCCTCGAATCGACGAAGCCGCGCGAGTAGATGGACCTCGACGGCCGCACCGCGTTCATCACCGGCGGCTCGAGCGGCATCGGTCTCGGCATCGCGCGCGCCTGCCTCGGCGCGGGGATGAAGGTCGCCTTCACCTGGCGCCGTGCGGCGCATCGCGACGAGGCGCTGGCGGAGCTCGGCGCGGACCCTGCGCGGGTGCTCGCACTCGAACTAGACGTCACCGACCGCCACGGTTTCACGCGCGTGGCCGACGAAGTCGAACGAGCCTTCGGTCCCGTCCACCTGCTGGTCTGCAACGCCGGCATCGGCATCCGCGCCGGCGCGGCGGAAGCGACCGTCAACGACTGGGACTGGGGCCTGGGCGTGAATCTCGGCGGCGTCGTCAATGCCGTCACCACGTTCCTGCCGCGGCTGCGTGCCAACGCGCCGTCCGCAAACGGCCAGCGCGCACACCTCGTCGCCACCGCGTCCACCTCCGGCCTCGTCGCCGGCGGCCGCACCGGCGTCTACACGACGGCCAAGTTCGCCGTCGTCGGGATGATGGAATCCCTGCGCGAGGAGCTCGAGCCCGAGAGCATCGGCGTCTCGGTGTTCTGTCCCGGGTTCGTGCGCTCGAACCTGCTCGAGACGGAGCGCCTGCGTCCGGCAGCGCTGGTCGACGACCTCGCGAAACCGAGCACGACGCCGCCGACCGCGGCCGAGGAAGCCATGCTGCGCAAGTTCATGGCGGTCGCGATGGATCCGTTCGAGGCCGGCCAGCGCCTGCTCGATGGCGTGCGCCGCAACGACCTCTACATCCTCACGCATCCCGAATTCGCGGCGGCCATCCGCGAGCGCGGCGAGGCGCTGCTGGCGTCCGTCCCCGACGGCACCGCGCCGAGCGCGCGTGCCGCGCTGGCGCGCCGCCAGCTCACCGATCTCTACGCGCGCGAGCGCGACCGCCGCCGGGAGCCCCGATGAAACCGAAGACACCGCCGCCCGAAGCCAGCGATCCGCACCTCGCGCAGGCGCGCCAGGTCACGCTGTTCGTCTATGTCATGCACGCCCTGGCGTCGACCACGGCCGTGACGTTCTTCGTCGCGATCTTCGTGAACTACTCGCGGCGCGACCGCGTCGCCGGCACCCTCTACCAGAGCCACTTCGACTGGCAGATCCGCACGTTCTGGTGGTGCCTGGCGTATTCGATCGTCGGTTGTGCGCTGGCGATTTGGGGCCTGGTGCGGGCGTCCGGCGACTGGCGCACCGGCGGCGGCGCGTGGCTGATCTTCATCGGCCTGCTGATCCTGTTGATCAACCTCTGCTGGCACCTGTACCGCGTGATCCGCGGTCTCATGCGCTGGAGCGACCGACAGGCGTTCTGATCACGGACGCCTAACTGATTCATTTCCGCCATTCCATTTCGCGGATAGTCGATAACAAAATGGGATCCCGTCGAGACGGACGGGATCCAGTCCCAACACCATTGCGCCCCATGAGTACCCAGATGGCCGAAGCGGTGGTTCGGCTGCGCGAAATGATCCTGAACGGCAAGCTCGCGCCGGCCCAGCGCGTGGCCGAGGCGCCGCTCGCGGATCTCCTCGGCGTGTCGCGCACGCCGGTGCGGCAGGCGCTGCCGCTGCTCGCGCAGGAAGGCCTGCTGGTGGAGAACGAAACCCGCGGCTACATGGTCCGCGCCTTCACGGCCGACGAGATCACCGACGCCATCGACGTGCGCGGCGCGCTCGAAGCGCTGGCCGCGCAACGCATCGCGGAGAACGGCCTGTCGAAGGCGCTGGCGCGCGACCTGCACGACTGTCTCGAGGAAGGCGATGCGCTGCTGCGCAAGCGTTCCATCGAAGAGGGCGACGAGGCGGCGTACGCCGAGATGAACGAGCGCTTCCACGGCCTGATCCTGGCCGGGGCCGACAGCGCCATCTTCAATGCCGCCTACGAGCGCAACAGCCGCGTGCCCTTCGCCGGGCCGCAGGCGCTGGCGTTCGATCGCCGGCAGCTCGAGCAGATGTTCGACCGGCTGCACTACGCGCATTGCCAGCACCACGCGATCGTCGATGCGCTGGAAGCGGGGCAGGTCGGACGCGTCGATGCGCTCATGCGCGAGCACGCGCATGGGGTCAAGGAGAGTCTCAACCTGGTGGGATTTCACGTGGCGTCCGGCGACGCCGTGCAGAGGTTCACCGTCGTGCGTTAACGGGTCGATTGTTCCGGGGGGAACGAATGTACAAGAAATCGAAAATTTCGTTGGCCGTGGTCGCTGCACTCGGTGCCGCCGCCGCCCAGGCCCAGCAGGCCGACCAGGCCGAAGGTCTCGAAGAGGTGATCGTCACCGCGCAGTTCCGCAACGAGAACCTGCAGGAGACGCCGCTGGCCATCACCGCGATCACGGGCGACATGCTCGAGGCGCGCAGCCAGACGAGCATCTACGAGGTCGCGGCCCAGGCGCCGAACGTGTTCCTCGCGCCGCAAGCGCAGGCGAACGGCTCGGGCCTCATCGCGTACATCCGCGGCGTCGGCCAGACGGACTTCAATTTCGCGCTGGAACCCGGCGTGGGCCTGTACGTCGACGACGTGTACTACTCGACGCTGACGGGCTCGCTGCTCGACCTGCTCGATCTCGAGCGCGTCGAAGTGCTGCGCGGTCCGCAGGGCACGCTCGCGGGACGCAACTCGATCGGCGGCGCCATCAAGCTCTTCTCGCGCAAGGCCGAGGGCCACGGCGGCAACGTGTCGCTGACCTACGGTTCCTACAACCGCATCGATGCGCGCGCCTCGGGTGACTTCACCGTCGTGCCCGACAAGCTGTTCGTGCGCGTCGCGGGCGTGACGAAGAACCGCGACGGCTACGTCGATCGCATGGACTACGGCTGCACGCACCCGGGCTCGGGCGTGCCGACGCTCAAGCTCTCCGACGGTTGCCGCCTCGGCACGCTGGGCGGCATTTCGTACACGGCCGGCCGCCTCAACCTGCGTTGGCTGGCCTCGGACAACGTCGAGCTCAACGTGATCGCGGACGCCACCAACGACAGCTCGGAAGCGGGCGCCGACGTCCTGCGCCGCGCCGTGCAGACGCTGCCGAGCACGGACCCGCGTTACGTCTGGGCCGATGACGGCAACCCGGCGACGACGCCGACCGTGCCGCTCGATTGCCGCTTCGTGCCGTACGGCCAGTACAGCTGCGATCCCAACCGGCCGAACGATCCGTACCTGAGCTATGCGACGTTCGTCGATTCGACCGCGCCCACCAACCAGCGGCCCTTCAAGCCGAACATCGTGCCGGTAGTGCAGCAGCTGGATCAGTACGGACTGTCGGCCAATCTCGACATCAAGCTCTCCGACTCCTTCGCGTTGAAGTCGATCTCGGCCTGGCGCAAGTACGATTCGAGCTGGGCGCAGGACGTGGACAATTCGCCCGCGGCCAGCCAGCAGCTCCTGCAGACGCTGACGCACTGGCAGTGGAGCCAGGAGTTGCGCCTGAACGGTTCGTTCGGTGACAACTTCGACTTCACGGTCGGCGGTTTCTACTTCAAGCAGGACGGCACGCTGAAGGCGCGCGTCGACCTGAACTACGCCGGCATCGACTTCGTGCACGGTCCGGATCCGACGCCGTCGGATTCGCAGGCGGCGTTCGTGCACAGCACGTTCCATCTCTCGGACAAGCTCGACCTGTCCGCGGGTGCGCGCTACACCAAGGACAACAAGGACTACGTCTATCACCGCCACAACCCGGATGGCACGCTGCCGACACCGCCGACGGGCTTCCCGTTCGCGCCGACGCAGCCGCCGAACGCGGTGCTGGCGGGGCTCGACGGCACCGGGGCGAGCTTCTCGTCCAACCAGTTCGACTGGCGTGTGGCGCTCGATTACCAGTGGACCGACAAGTTCATGACGTACGTGCAGGCGTCGACCGGCTACAAGGGCGGCGGCATCAATCCGCGGCCGTTCTACGTCAGCCAGGAAATGTCGTTCGATCCCGAGACGCTCACGACCTACGAGGTGGGCTTCAAGTCCGACTTCGCGGACAACCGCGTGCGACTCAACGTTGCCGCGTTCTTCAACAAGTACGAAGACATCATCCTGCGTCTCAACAACTGCCTGAGCTCGCCGCCGGGACAGCAGCTGCCTTGCCAGCTGCCGGCCAACGTCGGCTCGGCGGATGTGAAGGGCGTCGAGGTCGAATCCAACGTGCTGCTCGGCGGCGGATTCTCCGTCGATCTCGCCGCGAGTTATCTCGACTTCAAGTACACCGACACGAGCCTCGCGCAGACCGGCATCCCGACGTCGTACGTCACGCCGTTCACGCCCGAGAAGAAGGCCTCGGTCGGATTGCAGTGGGAGCGCAAGCTCGCGGGCGGCAGCACCTTCCACATGCGCGGCGACTGGTCGTACCAGTCGATGGTGTACGGCGACGCGTTCAACAATCCGTACAACCGCATTCCCGCGTACGGACTCGGCAATCTGCGCGTCGGCTGGAAGGGCGCGGCGGAGGAGTGGGAGACGTCGGTGGAATTGCTGAACGTCACCGACCGGCTCTACTACCTCGCGACGAACGACTACTCGGCCTCGGCCGGCACGTCGAGTTATTCGCCGGGACTGCCGCGCACGTGGGCGCTGACGGTGAAGCGCACGTTCGACTGATCCGCGGTCGACCGAACAAACAAGAAGGTGGAAACGGAAGGGGGCGGCCACGAGCCGCCCCTTTTCGTTATGATCGCCCGGGCCAAACCTGGGAGGGTCCTCAATGGCAACCGAAGAACAGAGCAAGAGCATCACGCAGGTCATCTACGGGCTCTATGCCGCCTCGCTCGTCGTCGGCATCACGAGCATCGTCGCGATCATCCTCAACTACGTGAAGAAGGATGACGTCGTCGGCACGCTGTACGAGAGCCACTTCCGCTGGCAGATCCGCACCTTCTGGTTCGGGCTGCTGTGGTCGGTGATCGGCATCATCCTGACCATGGTCGTCGTCGGCATCTTCGTGCTGATCGGGGCCGGCATCTGGTTCATCTACCGCATCGTGGTCGGCTGGCTGCGCCTGTCCGAAGGCAAGCCGATGTACGCCTGACCGGCGTATATATAAGAACGGATTATGTTGAAGGCGCGCCGGACTGCCGGCGCGCCGATTCCGGCACCCACCAGCCGTGGATCTGGTTGAAGAGCCGGAACGGCATCCGCACCGTCGCCACCGGTCCGTTGGCCAGCCGCTGCGCATCGAGGATCAGCAGATCGGTGCGCGATTCGAGCAGCCGCTGCGCAGTGCCGATCAGCCAGCCGTCACCCTCGGGTGCGGTCGCCGACCGCGGCACGAAACAGCATTCCTGCAATCCCGACTCCGCGCCGACGCACCACGACTGCGTGCGGCGCGTGGCGTGATCGAAGCGCGTCCAGGTGTTCAACGGGCGCATCGGCGCATTGGCCAGCCGCGGATCGAGCGGCTGCGTGACGTCGAGGCAGGGCATGAAGCCCACCGAGTATGGGATCGTGTGATATCGATCGTCCTGCCGCGACAACACGCCGGTGTCCGGATAGAGAACCTCCATCTCGAAGCCGGGGCGTGAAGCGCGCGCGAGATCCACCGACAACCGCGTGATGCGTCCCTGCGCGGCGATGGGATCGAACGGCGAACCGTCCTTGTTGGGGAAGAACGGAAACTGGTTCTTCGCGCCCATGTCCATGTCGACGTAGACGCGGTCGCCGTCGGAGAAGCAGCCCATCGTGTGCGTCGCGCAGCGCTCGGGCCCCGCGAACCACCGCAGGTCGGAGCCGTCGCCGTCGCGGCGCATCACGCCGAGCCACGACGGCAGCGTCGAGTCCCAGGCGAAGTGCACGCGGCCGGCGAGCATGCCGGGCACGTCGACGATCATCGGGATCACGAGCAGCGCGATGTGTTTCTGCGTGACCGCGAAGTCGTGGATCATGCCGGCGTAGGGCACGCGGATGTCGTGCTCGCGCGTCACCTTGCCGTGCCGGTCGACGAAGATGATGGCGACGTCGTTGCTGCCTTCGCCGCGCGTCTCGTAACCGAACGCGATCATCTCGCCGGTTTCCGGATCGAGCTTCGGATGCGCGGTGAATGTCGGGCTGCGCAGCGTGCCGCCGAACGTGTACGTGTGGTCGACCGTCGCCAGCGTGTCCGGGTCCAGCGCGACCGGCGGGCTGTCTTCCTTGAGCGCGAACAGTTTGCCGTGATGGAACATCACCGCGGTGTTCGCGGTGCCGCGACTCAGCCCGCGCACGCGCGGATCGTCAGTGTGCGGATTGCGATAGGTGCCGAACAGCGACTCGCGTGCAGCCGCCTGCGCCGCGAAGCGCTGCGTGCGCACGTAGCGGCTGCGGTAGTCGACGTGCCCGTTCGCGAAGCGGAACAGGCCGACGTGGCCCTCGCCGTCGAACGGGATGTTGGGCAGCTTCGGCGGATACTGGAAATCCGGGCCGACGCGGTAGAACGTGCCGGCCAGGCCCGCGGGTAGTTTGCCCTCGACCTCGCAGTCGACGAGATCGAGCTCGGCGCGCACGGGCGAATACGGCCCGCGGAACATCGGCTGGTCGAAGCGCGGCGCGCTCATGCCGGCGACGCCGCGCGGGCGCGAACGTACGCCTCGCCATAGGCACGCAGCCCCTTCCAGAAGATCAGCGCGGCCAGCGGGCCGAGCACCGCGTGCATCAGCGCCAGCGAGTAGCGCAGTTTGTCCGGATCGCCGAACAGCCAGGTCGTGGTCCAGCTCACGACGCTCGGACCGAGCGCGCTGCCGAACGTGAACATGAAGAGGAACGTCGCCGTGATCTTGGCTCGCATGGTGTTGGGCACGATGGCCTGGAACGCCGCGTTCTGCGGCCCGGTGCCGATGCCGATCACGCAGGTGTTCAGCGTCGCCAGCGCCAGCGCGACCCACGGACTCGGCACGAGCGCGAACGCCACGCCGAACGGCACGTGCGCGAACGACGACCACATGACCACGCGCTGGTTGGCATCCGCGAGGCCGCGCTTCGCCAGCCGCTCCGCCAGCCAGCCGCCGAACAGCAATCCCGCGGGCGCGAGCACCAGCAACGCCCAGCCCTGGTAGACGCCGAAGTCTCCGGGGCCCCAGCCGTGCGTGCGTTGATAGAACGGCGCCATCCAGAACGAATTGCCGACCAGCGAGATGCAGTTGATCAGCAGTCCGATGTACATCGGGCCGAACGCGCCGCGGTTCGCCCACAGGTAGCGGAAGACGGTGCCGTAATCGCGCACCATCTGCAGCAGCGTGGCGCCGATGCCGTTCACGCGCGCGGCAGCCGCGGCGCCGCGCCGGGCCGGTTCGTGGATGGTGGTCAGCACCAGCAGGCCGAGCAGGACGTCCGGTACCGCCATGATCAGGAACACGACCTGCCACGAGCGCAACGTGCCGACGACCGGCAGCGTGTACTCCGGCGTCGACAGCGAACGGATCAACGTGCCGCCGACGAGATAGGTGAGCCCGACGGCGATCATGAAGCCGATGTTCATCGTCGCCATCGCCTTCGGTAGTTTGGCCGGCGGGAACGTGTCGGCCAGCAGCGAGAATGTCGCGGGCCCGTTGCCGGCGCCGCCGAATCCGCCGAGCAGGCGCACCGCGAGCATCGCGCTGGCGGTCGCGACCATCGCGCTGCCGAAATTGCACAGCCCGACGATGATCAAGCCGAGGCCGATGATGAGCCGGCGGCTGTAGAGGTCGGCGAGCGGGCTGACGACGAGACTCGCGAACGCGAGCACGAAGCCGCTGGCGCCGCCGAAGATCAGTGCGACCTGGTTGTCGGTGAGGTGCGTGTCGAGCCGGATCGGCTCGATGATCAGCGCGACCAGGAACTGGTTGCCGAACAGCGTGAAAACCGTGGCGCCGAAGATGGCGACCGCGTACCAGGCGCGGGCGGGGCTCGGCCACGCACCGGGCGCGTCGCTGCGTTCTGGAAAAACCGGTATCGCGCGGACGTCGGCCATGTGCGTTCACCCCCGCGATCATCGTAGCGAGAACGCGTCGCGACAGGGTTGCGCTCCTCATCGAGTTTCCGTTCGCCGATAGCTCCCATCCGCACGTTCGATTTTTGCGCGCACTCGCCGGCCAGTACTTTGCGCGCCGGAGGTGAGCGTGAACGCAGTGATGGACGTCGTGGCACCGAGTAGCGTGCTGAAGAAAGAGTTGCGCGAGTTCGTGGCCGCGGGCTCCACCGAGGTGACGCCGCACGACGAGGCGAAGCTCGCCGAGTTCGCGCGCGAGATCCCGGCGGGTTATCGCGTGTACGTCGCGCACACGCCGAAGGCGTCGCTCGACGACGTCGTGCGGGTCGCGCTGAAACTGAAAGCGCTCGGGCTCGCGCCGTCGCCGCACATCGTCGCGCGCCGCGTGCCGGACCTCGAGACGTTGCGTCGCGCGCTCGACGCGCTGGTCGCGCACGACGTGCGCCAGATTCTGCTGATCGCCGGCGACCGTCCGCAGGCCGACGGACCTTTCAGCGACACGCTGCAATTGCTCGAGACGCGGGTGACGGTCGATGCCGGCATCGCGCGCATCGGCGTGGCCGGGCATCCCGAGGGACATCCCGCCGTGGCCGACGACGTGCTCTGGCAGGCGTTGGCGCGCAAGCAGGCGTTCGGCGAAACGACCGGAACGCAGATGCACGTCGCCACGCAGTTCGGCTTCGACTCGCGGTCGCTGAGCGCCTGGGAGCAGGGCCTGGCCGCGCGGGGGCTCTCGCTGCCCATCCATGCCGGCGTGGCCGGCCCGACGCCGTTCCACAAGCTGCTCAAGTACGCCCTGCACTGCGGGGTCGGGGCCTCGCTGAAAGCTGTCAGCGGAAACCCCTTGTCGTTCAACCGGTTACCGCATCTTGTGACGAAGGCCGACGAAATGGTGACCGGGGTCTTGCGGGCCAAGCAAGGCAACCCCGTTTCGCGTATCTTTGCGCCCCATTTCTTCGCGTTCGGCGGCGTTTGCGAGACAGCGCGCTGGCTGCGAAGGGTAGTCGAGGGCTCCTTCGAGCTGGATGCAGCGGAGAGGGGGTTCACCATCAACCACTGAGTCTCCGGCCCCGTGAGGGCCCCAACAGGATGTCGGGAAATCAAAAGAGCGCGTTGATCTGCGGTTCGGTCGCCTACGACACCATCATGGTGTTCCCGGACCGGTTCAAGACCCACATCCTCCCCGACAAGCTGCACATGCTGAACGTGGCCTTCCTCGTTCCGCAGATGCGGCGCGAGTTCGGCGGCTGCGCGGGCAACATCGCCTACAACCTGAAGCTGCTCGGCGATACCGGCTACCCGATGGGTGGCATCGGTTCGGACTTCGCGCCGTACCGCGAGTGGATGAACAAGGTGGGCGTGTCCGGGAAGTATCTCGTCACGATCCCCGAAGAACACTGTGCGCAGGCGTTCATCACGACCGACCTCGACGCCAACCAGATCACCGCCTTCCACCCGGGCGCGATGAACCACTCCGCGCGCATCAAGGTGCCGCCGAACGACGGCATCTCGATCGGCGTGGTCGCGCCGGACAGTCGCCAGGGCATGCTCGAGCATGCCGAGCAGTTCAAGGCCGCCGGCATCCCGTTCATCTTCGATCCGGGCCAGGCGATGCCGCTGTTCGCGGGCGATGACTTCAAGCGGTTCATCTCGATCGCCGACTGGCTCGCGTTGAACGACTACGAATGGCACCTGCTGCAGGAGCGCACCGGCTGGTCCGCCGCCGACTGCCTGAAGCACGTGAAGGCGCTGATCATCACGAAGGGCGGCGACGGCTCCGAGATCCACGCCAACGGCCGCGTCCACCACATTCCGTGTGCGAAAGCGCGCGAGGTGGTGGATCCGACGGGTTGCGGCGATGCGTATCGCGCCGGGCTCATCCACGGAATCCTGCGCGGTCTCGATTGGGAGACCACGGGGCGCATCGCGTCACTCATGGGCGCGATCAAGATCGCCGTGAAGGGCACCCAGAATCACAGTTTCACCCTGCCCGAATTCGCGCAGCTGTACGCGGAATCGTTTGGCGAGCGGTACTCTTCCGCGGAAGAGCGGGCCGCAAGTTAAAAAAACCAGCGCAATTAGATAGAGGAAGATATGTCATCCAGTTTCCTGTTCACGTCCGAGTCCGTCTCCGAAGGCCACCCGGACAAGGTTTCCGACCAGATTTCCGACGCGGTGCTCGATGCACTGCTGGCGCAGGACAAGTTCTCGCGCGTCGGTGCCGAGACGCTGTGCAACACGGGTCTCGTCGTCCTCGCCGGTGAGATCACGACCAAGGCGGTCGTCGACTTCCACCAGATCACGCGCGACGTGATCAAGGGCATCGGCTACGACAACTCCGACTACGGCATCGACTACAAGGGTTGCGCCGTGCTCGTCGCCTACGACAAGCAGTCCCCGGACATCGCGCAGGGCGTCGACGAAGGCAAGGGCCTGAACCTCGAGCAGGGCGCCGGCGACCAGGGAATGATGTTCGGCTACGCGTGCACCGAGACCGACTCGCTGATGCCGCTGCCCATCTACCTGTCGCACCGCCTGGTCGAGAAGCAGGCCGAGCTGCGCAAGAACGGCAAGCTCAAGTGGCTGCGCCCGGACGCGAAGTCGCAGGTGACGGTGAAGTACGTCGACGGCAAGCCGACGGAAATTGAAACGGTGGTGCTCTCCACCCAACATCATCCCGAAGTCGAGCACAAGCACATCGAACAGGCCGTGATCGAAGAGATCGTGAAGCCGGTGCTCGCGAAGGAATCGATTCCGGCGGCGAAGGGCATCAAGTACCTGATCAACCCCACCGGTCGCTTCGTGATCGGCGGACCGCAGGGTGACTGCGGCCTGACCGGCCGCAAGATCATCGTCGACACGTACGGCGGCGCGGCTCCCCACGGTGGTGGCGCATTCTCGGGCAAGGACCCGACGAAGGTCGACCGCTCGGCCGCGTATGCGGCGCGCTACGTCGCGAAGAACATCGTCGCCGCCGGCCTCGCGTCGAAGGCGCAGGTGCAGATCTCGTACGCGATCGGTGTCGCGCAGCCGACGTCGGTGATGGTCACCACGTTCGGCACCGGCAAGGTCTCGGACGAGAAGCTCGAGGCGCTGGTCCGCCAGCACTTCGACCTGCGTCCGAAGGGCATCGTACAGATGCTCGACCTGCTGCGTCCCATCTACTTCAAGACCGCCGCGTACGGCCACTTCGGCCGCAGCGAGCCGGAGTTCACCTGGGAGAAGACGGACAAGGCCGCCGCCCTGGCCGCCGACGCCGGCGTCCGCAAGACCGCGTAATGGGGACAGTCCCCGTTTCCCAGCAAAAGGGGACAGTCCTGGTTCGTGAATGTTGATGTGAATCGTCCCCGTCTCGATCGAGACGGGGACGGTCTTCTAAAGATCGGTTGCCGAGGAGCGCTGCAGCGTCTTCCGACGCGAGGCTCGGCAACCGGTCGATCGATCCAACGGCGCTCTCTAAACGGTACTAACTAGAGAGGTTTACATGAATGCTGTTGTGAAGCCCGAAGCGGGCAAAGACTACGTCATCGCCGACATCAAGCTCGCCGAGTGGGGCCGCAAGGAGCTCAACATCGCCGAGACCGAGATGCCCGGCCTGATGGCGATCCGCGAGGAATACGCGAAGACGCAGCCGCTCAAGGGCGCGCGTATCGCCGGCTCGCTGCACATGACGATCCAGACCGCGATGCTCATCGAGACGCTGCAGGCGTTGGGTGCGCAAGTGCGCTGGGCGTCGTGCAACATCTATTCGACGCAGGACCATGCCGCCGCCGCAATCGCCGTGAAAGGCACGCCGGTGTTCGCCGTTAAGGGCGAAACGCTGAAGGACTACTGGGAATACACCCACAAGATCTTCGAGTGGCCCGGCGAACAGGCCAACATGATCCTCGACGACGGCGGCGACGCCACGCTGCTGCTGCATCTGGGCACGAAGGCCGAGACCAACGCCAGCCTGCTCGACAAGCCGGGCAGCGAAGAAGAAGTCGAGCTCTTCAACTCGATCAAGGCCACGCTGAAGCGTGACCCGAAGTGGTATTCCACGCGCCTCAAGCAGATCAAGGGCGTGACGGAAGAAACCACCACCGGCGTGCACCGTCTCTATGACATGCACAAGAAGGGCGAGCTCGCGTTTCCCGCGATCAACGTCAACGACTCGGTGACGAAGTCGAAGTTCGACAACCTGTACGGCTGCCGCGAGTCGCTGGTCGACGCGATCAAGCGTGCGACCGACGTGATGGTCGCCGGCAAGATCGCCGTCGTTGCCGGTTACGGCGACGTGGGCAAGGGCTCGGCCCAGGCGCTGCGCGCGCTGTCGGCGCAGGTCTGGGTGACGGAGATCGACCCGATCAATGCGCTGCAGGCCGCGATGGAAGGCTTCCGCGTCGTGACGATGGAATACGCGGCCGACAAGGCCGACATCTTCGTCACGGCCACCGGCAACTTCCACGTGATCACGCACGACCACATGAAGGCGATGAAGCACAACGCCATCGTGTGCAACATCGGCCACTTCGACAACGAGATCGACGTCGCGTCGCTCTCGAAGTACCAGTGGGAAGAGATCAAGCCGCAGGTCGACCACGTGATCTTCCCCGACAACAAGCGGATCATCATGCTGGCCAAGGGCCGCCTGGTGAACCTCGGTTGCGGCACCGGCCACCCGAGCTACGTGATGAGCTCGAGCTTCGCGAACCAGACCATCGCGCAGATCGAGCTGTTCACGCAGACCGCGAAGTACCCGCTCGGCGTGTACGTGCTGCCGAAGCACCTGGACGAGAAGGTGGCGCGCCTGCAGCTGAAGACGCTGAACGCGCAGCTGACGACGCTGACGGACCAGCAGGCCAAGTACATCGGCGTGTCGAAGAGCGGCCCGTACAAGGCCGATCACTACCGTTACTAAGAAGCAGGTTTGTCTTGACGGCTAACATCCTCGACGGCAAAGCCGTCTCGGCAAAAGAGAGACAGAAGTCGGCGGCGCGAGCCGCCGACTTCTTTTCGAAGTTCAACCGGAAGCCCGGCCTCGCGGTCGTGAAGGTCGGCGACGATCCGGCCTCCGCGGTCTACGTGCGCAACAAGCGCAAGGCCTGCGAGGAATGCGGCATCGCCTCGTTCGCGCACGATCTGCCCGCGACCACGTCGCGCGCGGAGCTGCTGGCGCTGATCGACCGGCTGAACAAGGACGACGCCGTCGACGGCATCCTGCTGCAGCTGCCGCTGCCGAAGGGCCTCGACAGCACCGAGATCATGGACACCATCGACCCCGCGAAGGACGTCGACGGCTTCCATCCGACGAACACGGGTCTGCTGGCGCAGAAGCGTCCGGGCCTGCGGCCGTGCACGCCCTGGGGCGTCATCAAGCTCGCCGAAGAATACAAACTCGACCTCGTCGGCCTGCGCGCCTGCGTCGTCGGCGCGTCGAACATCGTCGGCCGCCCGATGGCGCTGGAGTTGTTGCTGGCGCGCTCGACGGTCACCGTCTGCCACACGGGCACGAAGGACCTGCGCGCCGAAGTGGAACGCGCCGACCTGGTCGTCGCGGCGGTGGGGAAGGCCGCCTACATCCCAGGTATCTGGATTCGTGATGGCGCCATCGTCATGGACGTGGGCATCAACCGCGGCGCCGACGGCAGGCTCTGCGGCGACGTCGAATACGCGGCCGCGGCGCAACGCGCCTCGTGGATCACGCCCGTTCCCGGCGGCGTGGGCCCGATGACGATCGCCATGCTTCTGTCCAATACGGTCGACGCCGCGCTTGCACGCAAGAAGGCCGGGCCCGGTCGATAAGCGCCACGCGTCCCGGGTGTAGACTCGGGCGCATGAAAAGCCCGGCTCATCGGGACGTTCAGATCGACGCACTGCGCGACGCCGGCGACGCGCGGCGCACGGACGCCGTCGCGATCGAGGAGCCGCTCGAGATCCGCGTGATGCGCGACGGCCTGCCCGAGGCCGACGACAACGACGGCACCGGCCACTCGCTGTCCGTCACCATGCGCACCCCCGGTCACGACGCCGAGCTCGCGCTCGGTTTCCTCTACGGCGAAGGCGTCATCCACGCGCCGGCCGACGTCGTCGACGTCGGCCATTGCGGCGACACCGGCAACGTCATCCGCGTCACCGTTCGCGCCGACCTGCCTCTCGATCTCGCGCGCCTGCGCCGCAATGTCTACACGACGTCGAGCTGCGGGGTGTGCGGCAAGGCGTCGCTCGATGCCGTCATGTCGTCGGTGAGCGAGCGTCGCGTGTCCGGCGACGTCGTCGTCCGTGAATCCATCCTGCGCACGCTGCCCGACATCCTGCGCGCCGCGCAGCGCGAGTTCGCGGAGACCGGCGGCATGCATGCGGTCGGCGTGTTCGACGCGGGCGGCGAGCTCCTCGCGAGCCGCGAAGACGTCGGCCGGCACAACGCGATGGACAAGCTCGTCGGCGCGGCGCTGCGCGACGGCGCGCTGCCGTGGAACGACCGCGTCGTGTTGCTGTCCGGCCGCGCGAGTTTCGAGCTGCTGCAGAAGGCGACGATGGCCGGCGCGCCGCTGGTTGCCGCGATAGGCGCGCCATCCTCGCTCGCAGTCGAGCTGGCCGAGTCCGCTGGCATCACACTGGTGGCTTTCCTGCGGCCCGGCGGATGCAACGTGTATTGCCATCCGCAGCGGGTGCGCGCGATGCGGAGCGATTCGTGAACGAAGCGACGATCAACGAGGCGGTGCAGCGGGCACTGGCGCGCGTCGGCGCGCAGCCGGGGCCGCTGCTCGAGATCCTGCATGCCGTGCAGGACGAGCTGGGATGCGTGCCCGCGGCCGCCGTGCCGCCGATCGCGGCGGCGCTGAATCTCTCGCGCGCCGAGGTGCACGGCGTGGTCAGCTTCTATCACCACTTCCGCGGCGAGCGGCCGGGGACCACGGTCGTGCAGCTCTGCCGCGCCGAGGCCTGCCAGGCCATGAACGCGCGCGCGCTCGAAGAACACGCGACGCGCCGGCTCGGCGTGGGCCTCGGCGAGACGACGCCCGATGGCCGCGTCACGCTCGAAGCCGTGTACTGCCTCGGCAACTGCGCCTGCGCGCCGTCGATGATGGTCGATGGAGAGCTGCACGGACGCGTGACGCCGGCGACATTCGACGCGCTGGCGCGCGACTGGAGCGCGTCGTGATCACGGTGCGCGTGCCGAAGGACGCCGGTGCGTTGTCGCTGGGTGCGGAGGCCGTGGCGCGCGCCATCGATCGAGGCGCGAAGGAGCGCGGTCGCGACGTGCGCGTCGTGCGCACCGGCTCGCGCGGCCTGTACTGGCTCGAACCGCTGGTCGAGGTGGAGACCGTGGCCGAGCGCATCGCCTACGGCCCCGTCACGCCGGCCGACGTGCCCCAACTACTCGACGCGGGCCTGCTCGAGGGCGGCGCGCACGCGCTGCGGCTGGGAGACATCGCCGCGCATCCCTGGCTCGCGAGCCAGCAGCGCCTGACCGGCGCGCGGCTCGGCATCGTGGATCCGGCCGATCTCGACGATTACCTCGCGCATGGCGGCTACGCCGGCCTCGCCGCGGCGCTGGCGATGGCGCCGGCCGACATCGTGCGCGCCGTGACGGAGTCCGGCCTGCGCGGCCGCGGTGGCGCGGCGTTTCCCACCGGCATCAAGTGGCAGACCGTCCACGATCAGAAGACCGCGCGCAAATACATCGCCTGCAACGCGGACGAGGGCGACTCCGGCACGTTCTCCGACCGCATGATCCTCGAAGGCGATCCGTTCGCGTTGATCGAGGGCATGACCATCGCCGCGCTCGCGGTCGGCGCGACGCAGGGCTACATCTATCTGCGCGTCGAGTATCCGCACGCGGCGCGCGCGCTGGCGGCGGCGCTCGCGGCCGCGCGCGAGCGCGGTTACCTCGGCCGCAATCTGCGCGACAGCGGCCGCGATTTCGACATCGCCGTGCGGCTCGGTGCCGGCGCGTACATCTGCGGCGAAGAGACGTCGATGCTCGAGAGCCTCGAGGGCCGCCGCGGCGAAGTGCGCGTGCGTCCGCCGTTGCCGGCCATCAAGGGGTTGTTCGGCCAGCCGACCGTCGTCAACAACGTCATCACGCTGGCGTCGGTGCCGGTGGTGCTGGCGCGCGGCGCCGCGTTCTACCGCGACTTCGGCACCGGCAAGTCGCGCGGCACGATCCCGCTGCAGCTGGCCGGCAACGTCCGGCGCGGCGGCCTGGTCGAGCGCGCGTTCGGGATCACGGTGCGCGAGCTCGTGTACGACTACGGCGGCGGCAGCGCTTCCGGCCGGCCGGTGCGCGCCGTGCAGATCGGCGGACCGCTCGGCGCCTATCTACCCGAATCCGAGTTCGACACGCCGCTCGACTACGAGGCGCTGGCCGCGAAGAACGCGTTGCTCGGCCACGGCGGCGTGGTCGTGTTCGACGACACCGTCGACATGGCGCGGATGGCGCGCTACGCGCTCGAGTTCTGCGCGGTCGAATCCTGCGGCAAGTGCACGCCGTGCCGCATCGGGTCCTCGCGCGGCGTGGAGCTCGTCGATCGCATCCTCAAATCGACGAATGGCACGCGCGCCGCCGATCTCGCGCTGCTCGACGAGCTCTGCGACACGATGTTCAACGGCTCGCTGTGCGGCCTCGGCGGCATGACGCCGTTCCCGGTGCGCAGCGCGCTCAAACACTTTCGCGACGACTTCCTGCGGCACTGACGCGCCGGAGACACGAATCATGTACGCCAAAGATCACCATGACCTCGGCACGCCGGCCACCGGCGGCGATTCCGTGACCCTCGACATCGATGGCGCCGCCATCACCGTCCCCGCCGGCACGTCGATCATGCGCGCCGCCGCGCTGGCCGATCGCGACATCCCCAAGCTCTGCGCCACGGACACGTTGAAGGCATTCGGCTCGTGCCGCGTCTGCCTGGTCGAGATCGAGGGCCGCAAGGGCTTTCCCGCCTCGTGCACCACCGAGGTCGCGCCGGGCATGAAGGTGCGCACGCGCAGCGACGCGTTGACGAAGATGCGCCGCGGCGTGCTCGAGCTGTACGTGTCCGAGCACCCGATGGGCAGCTGCCCGGCCGAGTGCCGCTGCGATCTCGAGACGCTGGCCGGGGAACACGGGCTCGCCGGCTCGCGCTTCGCCAGCGGCCAGGCCGCGCGTCCGCAGGCCACGCCGAAGCCGCTCGACCACAGCAATCCGTATTTCCGCTTCGACAACGACCTGTGCATCGTCTGTTCGCGCTGCGTGCGCGCCTGCGAGGAGACGCAGGGCACGTTCGCGCTGAGCATCGAGGGACGCGGACTGGAATCGCGGGTATCGGCGTCGCAATCGGAACCCTTCCTCGATTCGGAGTGCGTGTCCTGCGGCGCCTGCGTCGAGGCGTGCCCGACCGGCGCGTTGCTGGAGAAGAGCGTCATCACCGCTGGTCTGCCGCAATCTGCCGTCACCACCACCTGCGCCTACTGCGGCGTCGGTTGCTCACTGGTCGCCGAGGTCACGGACGGCGCGGTGTCGCGCATGGTGCCGAACCGCGCCGGCCGCGCGAACCAGGGCCATGCCTGCGTGAAGGGCCGCTTCGCGTACGGCTACGCGACGCACGAGGACCGCGTCACGAAGCCGATGATCCGCAAGAGCATCGAGGACGACTGGACCGAGGTGAGCTGGGAGGAGGCGATCGGCCACGCCGCGTCCGAGTTCAAGCGCATCCAGGCGAAGTACGGCCGCGATTCCATCGGCGGCATCACGTCCTCGCGCTGCACGAACGAGGAGACGTTCCTCGTGCAGAAGCTGGTGCGCGCCGCGTTCGGTACCAACAACGTCGACACCTGCGCGCGCGTCTGCCATTCGCCGACCGGCTACGGCCTGAAACACACGCTGGGCGAATCCGCGGGCACGCAGGAGTTCGTCTCCGTGCAGCAGGCCGACGTGATCGTGGTGATCGGCGCGAGCCCGACCGAGGCGCACCCGGTGTTCGCCTCGCAGATGAAGCGGCGGCTGCGCGCCGGCGCGAAGCTCATCGTCGTCGATCCGCGCGCGATCCCGCTGGTGAAGTCGCCGCACGTGCAGGCGGATCACCACCTGCGCCTGCTGCCGGGCACGAACGTCGCGGTCATCAACGCGCTGGCGCACGTGATCGTCACCGAGGGGCTCACGAAGGACGACTACATCGCCGAGCGTTGCGAGCGCGAGTCGTACGAGAAGTGGAAGAAGTTCGTCGCCGAGCCGGTCAACTCGCCGGAGGCGATGGAGACGATCACCGGCGTGCCGGCGGCCGAGATCCGCGGCGCGGCGCGCCTGTACGCGCGCGGCCCGAACAGCGCCATCTACTACGGCCTCGGCGTCACCGAGCACAGCCAGGGCAGCACGATGGTCATGGGCATCGCGAACCTCGCGATGGCCACGGGCAATCTCGGCCGCGAAGGCGTCGGCGTCAGCCCGCTGCGCGGCCAGAACAACGTGCAGGGCTCGTGCGACATGGGCTCGTTCCCGCACGAGTTCTCCGGCTATCGCCACGTGTCCGACGACGCGACCCGCGCGCTGTTCGAATCGATGTGGAAGGTGCCGCTGAGCGGCGAGCAGGGCCTGCGCATCCCGAACATGTTCGAGGCCGCGCTCGATGGCTCCTTCAAGGGCATGTACATCCAGGGCGAGGACCTGGCGCAGTCCGATCCGAACACCGCGCACGTGACGGCGGCGCTGTCGTCGCTCGAGTGTCTCGTGATCCAGGACATCTTCCACAACGAGACGGCGCGTTTCGCGCACGTGTTCCTCCCGGGCTCGTCGTTCCTCGAGAAGGACGGCACGTTCACGAACGCCGAGCGCCGCATCTCCCGCGTGCGCAAGGTCATCGAACCGCTCGGCGGCTACGCCGACTGGGAGGTCACGATGATGTTGTCGAATGCGCTCGGTTATCCGATGACGTATTCGCACCCGTCGCAGATCATGGACGAGATCGCCGCGTTGACGCCGACGTTCACGGGCGTGAGCTTCGACAAGATCGACCGCCTCGGCTCGATCCAGTGGCCCTGCAACGACCAGGCTCCGGCCGGCACGCCGACCATGCACGTCGGCAAGTTCGTGCGCGGCAAGGGCCGCTTCTACGTCACGGCCTACGTCCCGACCAACGAACGCACGACCGCGCGGTATCCACTGCTGCTGACCACCGGCCGCGTGCTGACGCAGTACAACGTCGGCGCGCAGACGCGGCGCACGGCGAACCTGGCCTGGCACAACGAGGACCGGCTCGAGATCCATCCGCACGACGCCGAGGCGCGCGGCATCGAGCCGGGCGACTGGGTGGGCGTGACGAGCCGCGCCGGCGACACGGTGTTGCGCGTCGAGATCACCGACAAGGTGGCGCCCGGCGTGGTGTACACCACGTTCCATTTCCCCGAGTCGGGCGCGAACCTGATCACCACCGAGAACTCCGACTGGGCGACGAACTGTCCCGAATACAAGGTCACGGCCGTGCAGGTGGTGAAGGTGGCGCAGCCGAAGTCGTGGCAGCTGCGGCGTCGCGCGCGCGTGGCGGCGCCGGTCGGGGGCTGACGCTCGCGCATGGAGATCGCCCGACTGGTCGCGATGGCCAACGACATCGCCGCGTTCTTCGACTCCGAACCCGACAAGGCCGTGGCGGTGGAGGGCGTGCGCTTCCACATCAGCCGCTACTGGGAGCCGCGCATGCGCCGCGAGATCCTCGCGCACCTCGGCCAGGGCGGTGCCGGTCTCGTGCCGACGGCGCTCGAGGCCGTGCGGAAGCTGGCGCCGCCGGCGTCATAGCCGCCATTTATCGGCCGGCTTCACACCGCGCTCACAAACTGGTCACGGGTTCACTCCCGGCCCCGGCGACCCCATGTCACACTCGCGCCCCATGAATTCCAGCCTCGCGGCGAAAGTCGCCGCCCAGCAGTTCGTCGTCACCGGCGAGCTGACGCCCCCGAAGGGCACCGACCTGTCGAAGCTGCTGGCCACCGCGGACCTGCTGAAGTCCTCGGTCGACGCCATCAACATCACCGAATCCCCGCGCGCGCGCATGGCGATGGATCCGCGCGCCGTCGCGAAGCTGCTGCTCGACCGTGGCATCGAATCGATCGTCCAGGTCACGAGCCGCGACCGCAACCGCATCGCCGTGCAGTCCGACATCCTCGGCGCCGCGGCGCTGGGCTTGAAGAACTTCGTGTTCATGGGCGGCGACTCGCCGGCCGGCGGCGACCACCCGGACGCCAAGGCCGTGTTCGACCTGACGGCCTCGGGGTTGTTAGCCGCGGCCGAGGCGCTGCGCAACGGCAGGGATTACGCGGGCAACGCGCTCACGGGCACGCCCGACCTGTTCCTCGGCGCCACGGCGAACCCCGGCGCGCCGAAGTTCGAGGCCGAGGTCGAGAACACGCGCCGGAAGATCGACGCCGGCGCGCGCCTGCTGCAGACGCAGGCCATCTACCACGGCGACCAGATCCGGCGGTTCATCGATGCGGTGAAGCCGGACGGCGTCGCCATCCTGGCGGGCATCATCCCGCTGAAGACGGAGAAGAGCGGTCCGTGGCTGAACGCCAACCTGCCCGGCGTCGTCGTGCCGCCCGACATGCTGGCGGCGATGGACGAGGCCGCGAAGAACGGCCACGCGCGCGAGACCGGCATCGAGCTCGCGGCACGGGTCGTCCGCGAGTTGCGCGGGATCTGCCAGGGCGTCCACGTCATGGCGATCGGCTGGGAAGCCGAAGTCGCCGAAATCCTGCGACGGGCGGGCGTCCGCGCCTAACCACTTGTCGAAACGCCCCCGTTCGGTTCGTATAGGGGCATGACGACACTGACCGCCACGGCGCCGCTGGCCGCCGACACCCGGCTCGCGACCGCGCGCCGCGTCTTCCTCGCCGCGCTCGGCGTGAACTCCGTGCTGACGCTGCTGTGCGCCGCGTCGTACTTCACCGGTTTCGGGGCGTCGTTCACCGGGCCCGTGACGCTGGACGGCCAGGCCGCGCTGCGCATCGGCTGGAACATCCTCATCATCACGGTGCTCTGGGGCTTCATCTGGCTGGGCATCAAGTCGCTGCTGCTGGCCAGGGTGGCGAAGTTCTCGCGCGAGGAGCGCCGCGCGGCGTTCGGCTCGCGCATGCGCGCGCCCTATGACGTCGCCGACCTCGTCGCGCGCCACTCGGAGCGCCGCATCCGCATCGTCGACATGATCGGGCGGCGCGGGCGCTTCATCACGCTGGGCGCGGCCGGGGTGATCTATCTGTTCACGATGGTCGACGAGACGCGGCCGGCCAATTTCTCGTACGCGTTCCTCGCCGCCAACATGGTCGACGGCGTCGTCACGTTGTGGATCTTCCTCGCGGTGTTCTGGAGCAGCAACTGGTTTGCCGCGGCCGTCTTCGGGCCGCAATCGCGCGTCATGGATGGCGTGCTCGGGCGCGCCAACTGCCTGTCGCTGATGACGCTGTGGGCGCTGTTCAAGTTCGTGATGGTGCCGATCGGCGCGCAGCTGTTCACGCTCTACAGCCCGGCGCACTTCGCGCTGGTGTTCATGCTGATCTGGGCCTCGTACATGGTCACCGACACGTTGGCGGAGGTCGGCGGCTCGCTGTACGGCACGCAGAGGATCCGCGTGGTCGGGCTCGGCGACGTGAACCGCAAGTCGATCGCGGGCACCGTGACCGGGTTCGTCGGCGGGCTGGTGTTGTGCGTGTCGCTGGTGGGCGCGAACTCGCCGGGCGGCGCCTGGTTCGGGCTGGCCGTGGTCATCGCGGTGTCGAATTCGCTGCTGGAGCTGTGGTCGCCGCGCGGGACGGACGACTTCACGATGGCCACCGCGAACGCGCTGATCTGCTGGGCGTTCGGGGCCTGGGTGCTCTGAGCCGGCGGGCGCCGGACCGGGCTGCTAGTTGGGCGCGGGCGCGCCGTCCTGCGTTCTTCCTTCCTGGGGAACGCGCCGGATCTTGGCGACGTCGTACCCCAGCTCCGCGGCCTTGCGCTCCAGCCGTTCGAGCTCGTCCTGCGGCAGGTTCGGGTGCCGCGCCATGATCCACAGGTAGTCCCGCTTCTCGCGCGCGACGAGCACGCTGCCGTAGTCGTCGGCGATCCAGGCGATGCGGTAGTCGGCGCGGATCGGCCAGACGAACTGCATGCCCCAGACGGCGTTCGTCGCTTCGTCCTTCACGAAGCCGCGCGCGTGGATGGCCTTTTCGGGCCCCTCGAAGGCGCCCTTGTTGTAGGTGAAGGTGGTGCGGATGCTGCCGTCCGGTTCGCGCGAATAGGACTCGACCTGGTTCCAGGCGTTCTTCTCGAGGCGCGACGGGATGCTCTCGATGACGTACCAGTCGCCCATGTAGCGATCGAGGTCGACGTGCGGGGTGGGGATCGGGATGAGGTCCATGCGCGCAGCCTGCGCGCGTCACCGCGGCGGCGCTGTCGGAAAGCGCGCCGAGGGTCAGAGGATGTCGTCTTCCCCGGTGACACCGCCTTCGTCCTCCCAGCGGTTCACTTCCCACACCTCTTCACGGCTGAACTTCAGCCGCACCCCGGCGCCGCCACCGTTCTCGGCGATGAACACGACACCGCCGGTTTCGAGCGCGGCGCGCAGGCGTCGGCGCGTGGTCTCGTCGGCCTTGCGCAGCCGCTTCTCGAAGTCCGCGATGGTCGAGACGTCGATCGACGCCGCCTGCGACAGCTGCTGCTGTGACCACTCGATCAGCGCGCGACCCGCGCGGCACTGGGACGCGGTCAGCGCGGTCGCGGGGACGACGGGATTGTTCATGCGCGGAGCGTACTGCGCGCGCCGGGACGCCGCCAAGGCATAATTCGGCGCATGACCGAACTCGCCCGAGAATATCTGAGCCGCACCCGCGAGACGCTCGACATCGCCTTCCAGGGCTACTTCGTGCTGAAGGATCACGCCACGCGGCGCACGGCCGGCTTCCGCAACGTCGTCGTGTTCGGCGCGCAGGTGCGCAAGGTGCTGGAGTCGCTGCCGTCCGACGGCGGCGATTTCGACAAGTGGTACAAGCCGATCCGCAAGGAGTTCAAGAACTCGCTGCTGATGAAGCTGTTCGAGCAGCTGCTCGCGGAGGTCCGCAAGCGCGAGGCGGCCGGCGTCGAGACGACGGCGCGTGTCGTCGGCTTCAACTACCCCGCGGACGTGCCCAAGCTCGGCAAGCGGCCGGCGCACGCGCGCGAATTGTTCATGGGCGACGAGCTCGGCGGCGTGGGCTGGGAAGTGGAGCTGATGCCGGGTGTCGTCGAGAAGTATTACGCGATCCTGCCGGTGGCCTACGGCACGGCCGAGGAGTTCCTGAGCTTCACCGCGGTTGCGCAGACCGCGAAGGATCCGCGGCCGCTGGACGCGGTGAAGGTCAGCGAGCAATTCATCACCACGCTGGAGAAGGTGTTGCGCGGCGCGGAGCAGCACCTCTAACGAGTCGGGGGCGTCATGCGGGCTTTCCTGGGGTTGTTGGCGCTCATTGCGGGTCCGGTGCTGGCAGACGAGCTGTACGTGGTGCCCGATGGCGTCGAGACGCGTTGGGCCAGCCCGGAGAACCCGGGCGGCGAGCGCGGCCAGGGCGGGCGCGAGAATGGCGGGCGCAAGGGCGCGGCGTTCTTCGTGCTGAAGGCGGGTGAGTCGCGCACGCTGGCGCAGGTCGAGGGCGGCAGCGGCGTCGTCCGGCGCCTCTGGATGACGCTCAACGACCGCAGTCCGAAGATGCTGCGCGGGTTGCGGCTCGAGATGTTCTGGGACGGCGCAGCGGCGCCGGCGGTCAGCGCGCCGGTCGGCGACTTCTTCGGCGTCGGGCTGGGGCGCGTCGTGCCGTTCGAGTCGGCGTTGTTCTCGAGCCCGGAGGGTCGCAGCTTCAATGCCAGCGTGCCGATGCCGTTCCGCAAGGGCATGCGCATCGTGCTGACCAACGACACGGATGCGCCGCAGCCGCAGGTCTACTACGACGTCGACTACACGCTCGGCGACAAACTACCCGCGGACGCGGGTTACCTGCACGCGTATTTCCGGCGCGAGAATCCGACGACGCTGCAGCGGGACTACGAGATCCTGCCGCGCGTGACGGGGCGGGGGCGGTACCTGGGCGCGAACCTCGGCGTCATCGTCGACGGGCACCGGTATGGCGCGACGTGGTGGGGCGAGGGCGAGGTGAAGATCTATCTCGACGGCGACCGCGAGCGGCCGACGCTGAACGGCACGGGCACCGAGGACTACATCGGCACGGGGTACGGGCAGGGCGCGTATTCGCATCGCTACCAGGGCGCGCCGATCGCGGATCACGAGAAGCAGCGCTACACGTTCTATCGGTATCACGTGAACGACCCGGTGTATTTCCACCGCGACGTCCGCGTGACGATCCAGCAGATCGGGTTCTTGTGGAGCAACGACGGGACGCCGGAGAAGCCGGTGACGGCGCCGCTGATCGCCGCCGGGCCGGGGCGGCGCGAGCTGGACCTGAAGAAGCTGCCGAACGTGAACCTGTTCGAGCGGGCGGATGACTGGTCGAGCTGCGTGTACCTCTATCTCGATCAGCCGGGGGGCGTGTTGCCGCGCCTCGCGCCCGTCGCGGAACGCCTCGCCGGCCTTTGATTGGGGAGTGGCCCCAAACGGCCGTTTGG
>DATJTW010000044.1:0-58100 GCA_035502995.1 Steroidobacteraceae bacterium
CTGCCGCGGAGCCCGCGCCGTCGTTGACGCCGTCGGGTGTGGGTTACCAGCTGGCCTTCAGCGACGCGGACGTCGCCATCGTCGTCGGCGCCATCCTCGGCGACGGTCTCGGCGTGCCGTACGTCATCGATCCCCAGGTGAAGGGCAACGTGACGCTGCAGGCGTCGCGACCCCTGACACGCGAGGAATTGCTGCCGACGCTGGAGGCCGCGCTGCGCGTGCAGGGTGCGGCCATCGTCGTTGTCAACGACGTGTACAACGTGGTGCCGGTGAAGGATGCGGCGCGGCGCATCACCGGTATCTCGACGGCGCGGGGCAATGGTTACAGCATCCAGATCGTCTCGCCGCGCTACGTGTCGGCGACCGAAATCGAGAAGTTGCTGCAGCCGTTCGCGCCCGAGGGCGGCATCCTGCGCGTCGACGAATCGCGAAATCTCATGATGCTCGCCGGCACCGGGCAGGAGATCGCGACCATGATGGAGGTCATCAAGACCTTCGACGTCGACTGGCTCGCCGGCATGTCGTTCGGGCTGTTCCCGCTCGAGTCCGTCGACGCGCGCACCATCGCGACCGAGCTCGAGAGCATCTTCGGCGATACCAAGGGACCGCTCGGCAACATCGTCCGCTTCACGCCGCTGAGCCGCCTCAACTCGCTGATGGTCGTCACGCCGCAGCCGAAGTACCTGGCCGACGTCGAGAGCTGGATCCGCCGGCTCGATGTCGGCAGCGCGACGCCCGGCCGGCGCATCTACGTGTACGAAGTGCAGAACGGCAAGGCCGACGAGCTCGGCGCGTCGCTGAGCAAGATCCTCAACATCTCATACGAAGGGACGTCGAGCGCCGGGGGCTCCGGTGGATCGGGCGGTGCCGGGTTCTCGAACTCGTCCGGACTGGGTGGGAATGCCGGTGGAGGACCCGGCAACGGTTTTGGCGGAGGCGGCTCCGTGCAGAGTCCGGCGGCGCGCGCGCCGAACTACTCGGCCGCGGCTTCGACCGGCGGTGGGGGCGGCGACGCGAACAGCGTGCGCATCGTGCCGAGCCCGGAGAACAACGCGCTGCTGATCAATGCCACGCCGACCGAATATTCGGTGATCGAACAGGCGCTCAAGCGGCTCGATACGCGTCCCATCCAGGTGTTGATCGAGGCGTCGCTGGCCGAAGTGACCCTCACCGACGACATGCGTTATGGATTGCAGTGGTCGTACCAGGGCGGCGACGGACCCGTCGTCCTCTCGGAATCCAGCAGCGGCGGCATCGCGCCGGCGTTTCCCGGGTTCTCGTACCTGTTCACCGGGCGCACCGACATCCGCGCGGTGTTGAACGCCATCGAGTCGCTGACCAACGTGCGCGTGATCTCGAACCCCAAGCTGCTCGTGCTGAACAACCGCGAGGCGCAGCTGCAGATCGGCGACCAGGTGCCCGTGACCGTGCAGTCGGCCATCGGCACCGTCGGCGACAACTCGCCCATCGTGAACTCCGTGCAGTTCCGCGATACCGGCGTCATCCTGCGTGTGACCCCGCGCGTGAACAAGAGCGGGCTCGTCATCCTCGACGTCGCCCAGGAAGTCAGCGACGTCGTGCCGACCACGACCTCTGGCATCGACTCCCCGACGATCCAGCAGCGCAAGTTCAACAGCACCGTGGCCGTGCAGGACGGCGAGACCATCGCGCTGGGTGGATTGATCCGCGAGTCGCGCTCACGCGGCGGCAGCGGCCTGCCGTTCCTGCGGCGCATCCCGCTGCTCGGCGAGTTGTTCGGCTCGACGCAGCGGAATGGCCGCCGCACCGAGCTGATCGTGCTGATGACGCCGAAGGTCATCAAGTCGGCGGACGATTCCGCCGAGCTGCTGGAGAAGATGCGGCAGGACTTCAAGTCGCTGCGCCAGGTGCTGCCGCAGTGGCGGGGCGAGGCCGGGGCACCGCGGGCGACCGTGCCGGCGCCGGCCGCGGTCGCTCCCGCGGCACCGGCCGCGGCGAATGGCGCGACGCCGACTCCCTAGGCACGACCGGCGTGCCGCGCGCGCCCGCGCACGCGGCGTGGCGCTGGTCGCCGTGCTGCTGCTGGTCGCGGGGTTGGTCGCCATCGCGACCGCCGTGGTCGTCCTCAGCGCGAGCCAGCGCCAGGCGGCGCAGCTCGCGCAGCGGGCGTATGCCGAGCGGGAGCTGCTCGATGGCGCGCTGCGCGTCGCGCTGACGGAGATCTGCTTCAGCAAGGTAGATGGGCCGTTCTGGCATCCGCGCCAGCCACGCACGTTGCCGTTCGGCGAGCGACGCGTCGAGGTCAGCGTGGAACGCGAATCCGGTCGCGTCGATCTCAATACGGCGCGCGAGATCTACATCGCCGCCGTGCTCGAAGCAGGCGGCGCGAAAGCCGAGGACGCGCGCGATGCCAGCGCTCGCATTCGCGACTGGATCGATGCCGACGACGAGGTGAGCCCGCACGGCGCCGAGCGCGAGCAGTATCGCGCCGCCAATTTCCATTACGCGCCGCGCAATGGTCCGTTCGAGAGTGTCGACGAGCTGCGGCAGGTCTTGGGGCTGAACACGCTCGATGACGCGACGCTCGATGCGTTCACCATCTACTCGTCGCAGTCCGAACCGGCGGCCGGCGAGGCGCCGCCGCGGGTACGCGCGGCGCTCGCGATCATCGCGAAAACCGCGGGAAGCGAGCCTCCGGCCGCGGTGCTCGACGATACGCGCGCGGCGTCGAGCGAGCCGGTGTCCTATGCAGGTGCAGTGGTGAGACTGCGCGCGTGCCTCGAACCGGAGCGTGACGTCTGTCGCACCACCGTCGTGCGGATCACGGGCAATGCGCGGCAGCCGATGCTCGTGCTCGCGTGGCGATGAAGAAAAATATTTTTTTCGACGTGTCAGGAAAATCGCGGTGGTGACTTGAGAGTTCGCGGATGTCAGCGCGTGTCTCCCTAACTTCCGTCAGTGCAAAGAAAAATCGGCGCGTCTCGATCTCGCTCGCGACGAGCGGCTGCTCAAGATTCGAACAAGACGGATGCGCCGGCTCGTCGCCCGGCGTATTGACACCGTGCTGCGCCGCGTAGTGAAGTCCGGCCGCAGTTCGAGGGATGTCAAAAACGATAAGTAGTTAGTCGCTAGCGGAAGGCGCGGTCTCGTCATGGAGCGCGTCGACTGCCAAACATCGAAACAACGACAGGTCCTGTCGGCGTGCGAACCTGGGAGGGCGCGTGCACGGTCGATCGTCTGGTCACTCGGTCCGGATTCTGTGCGTCTGCGCGCTCGCGGCAGCGTTGCCGGCCTGCTTTTCGGCGACGACTTCGCCCTTCCTGCTTCGATGCCCCGCCGGAACACCCCCGAGCGGTGGCGATGTCATGCGTAGCCAGCTCGGACCTTCGCAGCACCCGGAACAATCATGAACAACACGAATGCCGGTGCGCGGATGATCGCGCGCTTCCTCGCTCTCACTTTGTGCGCCGTTTCCGTGGCAGCACTGGCCGCGACATCGACGTATACCTACGACGGCCTGGGCCGCCTCGTGAAGGTCACGACCGACGACGGCAAGGTGACCGACTACGGACTCGACGCGGCCGGCAATCGCACCGGCGTGACCACCGTGCAGACGGCCGGCGCGCTGCAGTTCACCGCCGCCACGTTCACCGTCGGCGAGGCCGGCCCAACTGCCTCGATCACCGTCAGCCGCACGGGCAGCACCACGGGTGCCGTTGGCGTGACCTGCGCAACGGTGGCCGGCGGCTCGGCGACGGCGGGCAGCGACTACACCACGACGTCGACCGTGCTCTCCTGGGCGAACGGCACGGGTGGCAACCAGACCTGCTCCATCCCTATCACCAACGACACGGCGGTGGAGAGCAATGAAACCATCAGCCTGCAGCTCAGCGCGCCCACGGGCGGCGCCATGCTCGGGCCGCAGTCCACGGCCACGCTGACCATCACCGACAACGATGTGCCGCCGGTGGGCACGCTGCAGTTCTCCGCGGCTACCTACAGCGTCGGCGAAGCCGGACCGTCCGTCACGATCACGGTCTCGCGAGCCAACGGCACGAACGGCGCGATCGGCGTGAGTTATGCCACCGTCACCGGCGGCACCGCGACGGCCGGCAGCGATTACACGACGAAGACCGGCACGCTCTCGTGGGCGAACGGCGACTCGGCCAGCAAGACCTTCACCGTGTCGATCCTCGAAGACAGCGCGGTGGAAGGCAGCGAGACGGTGAACCTGCAGCTGACATCCCCCACGGGCGGTGCAACACTGGGGACGCCGAACACCGCCGTGCTCACCATCACGGACAACGACGTCGCGCCCATCGGCACGCTGCAGTTCTCGGCCGCGACTTACAGCGTCGGCGAGGCGGGCCCGACGGCGACCATCACGGTCACGCGCGCCAATGGCAGCAGTGGCGCGGTCGGGGTCAGCTACGCGACCGTTACCGGCGGCACGGCTGCTGCCGGCAGCGATTACACGACCAAGACGGGCACGTTGTCGTGGGCCAGCGGCGACGCGGCCAGCAAGACCTTCACGGTCTCCATCCTCGAAGACTCGGCGGTCGAGGGCAGCGAGACGGTGAACCTGCAGCTGTCATCGCCCACGGGCGGCGCCACGCTCGGTAGTCAGACCACCGCGGTGCTGACCATCACCGACAACGACAATCCGCCGGCAGGCACGCTGCAGTTCAACGGCAGCTCGGCCTCGGTCAACGAGTCCGCGGGGACCGTCACGATTCCGGTGAGTCGCGTGGGTGGCTCCTTCGGGGCGGTGGGCGTGACCTGCGCGACCGCCAATGGCACGGCGACGGCGGGCAGCGACTACACCGCCGTCAGCACGGTGTTGTCGTGGGCGAACGGCGATGTGGCCGACAAGTCGTGCACCGTGCCCATCACCAACGATTCGACGTACGAAAATGCGGAGACCTTCACGGCATCGTTGAGCGCGGCCACGGGCGGCGGCACCGCCGGCTCCGGAACCTACACCGTCACCATCAACAACAGCGGCGCCGCGCCGGTGTTCACCATCGGCAACGTCTCGGTGAACGAGAACGCCGGCACCGTGACGCTCACAGTCACGAAGACCGGCAGCACGGCGCTGTCGCATGCCGTGCGCGTGGATACGCAGGACGGCAACGCCACGGCGGGCAGCGACTACACCGCCGTGAGCGCGCAGGTCCTGACGTTCGCCTCAGCCACCACCACGCAGACCGTCACGGTGAACCTGCTAGACGACGCGATCTACGAAGGCTCCAGCGAAGGGTTCGGCGTGGCGTTGAGCGCAGCCACCAATGGCGCGACCATCGGCACGGCGCTGGCCAACGTCACCATCCTCGAGAACGACGCCGCGCCCACCTTCAGCATCGGCAATACGTCGGTGACCGAAGGCGGCACCGCGTCGATCACCGTGACGAAGGGCGGCAATGCCACCACGCAGTCGCATTCGGTGAGCTACATCAGCGGTGGCGGTACGGCCATTGCCGGCACCGACTATGTGACCGTCGGCGGCGGACAGCTGACGTTCCTTCCAGGTGAGACTTCGAAGACCATCACGGTCAACGCCACCAGCGACGGGGTCTTCGAGGGATCGGAGAACTACAACATCACGCTGAGCAGTCCCACCGGCGGCGCCACCATCGCGGTCGCTTCCGGATCGGTGACCATCAACGACGCCAGCAGCGTGTCGTTCTCGATCTCGGCTGGCCTCAGCCAGCCGGAGAACACCACTTCGATGACCTTCACGATCACCAAGAGCGGCAACACCAACCTTTCGCACACGGTGTCCTATGCCACGGCGAATGGCAGCGCGAGTGCCGGCTCCGACTACACCGCGGTGAGCAGCAGTCACACGTTCACGCCGGGAGAGACGACGTCCAGCTTCTCGGTGCCGTTGCTCACGGACAGCGTCTTCGAGGGTCCCGAGACCTTCACCGTCACGCTGAGTGGCGCGACGAACGGCGCCACCATCGGCACGTCGAGCGTGACCAACACGATCACCGACTCGAACGTGGTGTTCTTCGAGATCACGGGCGCCACCGTCAACGAAAACGCGGGTACGGTGACGCTGACGGTGACCAAGACCGGCGCCACGCTGCTCACGCACGGCATCCACTACGCCAACAACGGTGGTACGGCCACACCGGGGTCGGACTACAGCGCCTTCTCGGGCGACCTGTCGTTCGCGCCGGCCGATACCAGCAAGACGTTCAGCTTCTCGCTCACCGACGACACGGCGGTGGAGGGGCAGGAGACCATCGTCGCCAGCCTGAGTGGCGGGACGAACGGTGCCTTCCCGGGTCCGAACAGTTCGGCGACCGTGACCATCAACGACAACGACGTGTTCAATCCGATCACCATCTCGGATGTCTACGCGCCGGCCTGGGGCGAGACGAGCGCTTTCGCGTACTACTACCTCTATCCGGACGGTTCGATCGTTGCGACCGGCAATGGCGCTCTGGGCACGTGGATCACGCCGGCCACCGGCATGAGCAATTACCAGGTCCGCGCCATCAACCAGGACGCCAGCTGTCCGGCGCCTTCCAACTTCAATACCTGGCAGCCGTTGACGCAGTTGCGCGGATGGTCGATGTCCGCCAGCGGCGAAAACCAGAACCTGTTCTGTGCGTTCACCGTGCAGATCAGCGCCATCGCCAATCCTTCGGTGATCCTCGGCACTGCCCACGTCACCCTGAATCCCTGGACGGGCTTCTAAGTCATGAACAAGAAAATCCTCTGGCTGGCTGGTCTCCTTCCCCTGTGCGCGGCCGCCGCGGTGCCGCCCACGATCAATTTGTTGTCGGCGGCGCCGGTGCCGCTGAACATCATCAGCAACACGTCCAGCTATCCGACCGCGCGTTCACCCAACGGTGACATCGCGTGGACCCAGTTGCCGCCGGAGATGAAGGCGCTGGCGCGCACGCTCGGCGCCGACCACTACGCGGCGGGGCGCATCACCGCCGCCGAGTACGCGCAGAACGTCTACGACTACGTGCACAACAACATCGACACCGAATTCCGCTTCGGCCTGTCGAAGGGCGGGCGCGGTGCGTTGATCGACCAGTCGGGCACACCGTTCGACCAGGCCGAGCTCATGGTGAAGCTGATCCGCTCGGCGGGCATCGCCGCGAGTTACCAGGTCGGCAACATCACGCTCACGGAGAACGACTTCGGACGCTGGACCGGGCTGGTACGGAACGTGGTCGAATCCACGCAGACCGTGGATGTGGACGCGCGCTCGGCTTGTCAGTTCCTGGCCGATGGCGGCATCCCCACCAGTCTGGCCACCGACTGCACGACGCTCACGGGCGACGTGGGTACCGTGACGCTGGTGCACGTGTGGGTGACCGCGGCGGGGAAGGCGTTCGATCCTTCGTTCAAGCTGTACACGATCCACCAGGGACTCACGGATCTGACGACGCGCCTGGGCTGCGCGACGACGGCGTGCGGCTCGGGCTCCGTGACCGCCGCGCTCACCGGCGCCGACACTGCGAACAAGTACGGCTTCCCGGCCATCAAGAGTCTCAACGAGACCCAGCTCTCCACGTATCTGACCGCGCGCAGCACTGCGCTGGCGAATTCGCTGAAGACGGACAATCGCCTCGCGAGCATCCCGCAGGTCGTGAGCGGCAAGCGTCTGCTGGACCCCGTGTCGGTGGCGGCGCCGACGAGCCTGTCCTATGCGTCGGCACCGGTGTTGACCTGGAGCGGCGAGATCCCGGACAGCTTCCGGACCAAGTTGCGCGTGCGCTTCGGACCCGATCGCACCTTCTTCGTCGACGAACTGGCCGGTCGCCGGCTGCAGCTCTCCGACCAGATGCCGGCGCCCGATGCGCTGGGTTTCTACATCGACGGCACCGACGGTACGGCCTACCAGCAGCTGGTCTCGCCAAACAACTGCACCACCTGCGTCGATGGCTACCTGTTGCTCGACATCGATCACCCGTACGCGGCGAACTCCAACACGTACGCCGACGAGCATCGCGAACTGACGCTGGGCGCCACCTATTCGCAGTCGAATGGCTTTCGCAATCCGTTCCCCATCACGGTGCTCTACGGCTTCGGCGCGGGTAGCGCCAGCACCGAGAAACACTTCTCGGCGCTGCAGGAAGCGCAGGTCGCGAACGAGTACGCGAAGTGGATGGGCTTCGACGGCATCAACCACTACCAGATATATCGCAGCGCCGATCACGTCATCCCCGCGGCCAAGCTCCGCCATCAGGGCGCCGCGGCGGACCGCATCATCTCCGGCCTGGCCCACGCCCAGATCAACCGGCATCACGACATCGGCCTGGTGTCGAGCGACGTGAACAACCCCGGCTCGGCGTTCACGATGTCGCTCGTCTCGGGGCTCAGCGTCACACCGGATGTGAGCACCGCCGACGGGCTGGATCGTCGCAACATGGCCTTCCGCACCTCGGCGGCAGCCTGGGCGATGCTCGAAGGTTCGGTGAACCAGGAGATCGACCGTTCCGACGTCGGCCTGTCCATGGCCTATCTATTCCACTTCGGCAACTCGGTCGTTCCGGTGGCCAACCGTTATGCGTTCCTGGATCTCACCCAGACGCAGATGCAGAACTCGACGTTCTCCGGCATCACGAGCTTCAACACCATCTACAAGGCGGCGCTCAACCAGGCGGGTGCCGCCGGCTACGGCGGCATCATCACCGACCGGGTCAACAGCGGTGAGCTCTTCAACAAGACCGGCTCCACGGGTTCGACCATCGCGGCCATCATCAAGGGCGGCGCCGGCGTCTCGACGGATCCGATCGGCAAGGCCGTCGACTCCGCGAAGGTGGTCGACGCCGCCGCGGCCCGCAAGAAATACCTCGCGGTCTCGCCGGCCGACGGCGGCGTTACGTTGACGCAGTCAGACCTGGTCACGGGTGAGGGCGGGTTCCCGTCATCGCTGTCGTTGACCCGCGTCTACAAGTCCGACGTGTCCGTATCCGAGGAGATCATCGAAGGCTGGAGCAACGCCGACACCGACGCCGATTCGCAGATGAATCCGCGCAGCTATCGCTACTCCGGTCCGGACAGCACGGCGACGTCGCGCATCGGCGGCGGCTGGACGCACAATTTCAACGTCATCCTCACGCTCAGCGGCAACGGTCCCCGCGGCCTCGGCGAGGACAGCGCGGTGGAAGGCGCGAGCGCCATCGCGGCACTTTGGACGATGTTCGACCAGCAGCGCAGCACGGCGTTCTCCAGTCGCCTGACGAGCGTCTTCACCAGCTACTGGCTGGGCAGCAAGCTGGCATTCAACTCTGCGAACGTCGACAAGGGCGGGGCGTCGGAGACGCTGATCAAGCTGGCTGACGACAGCTTCTTCAACATGCGCGGCGAATCGCGCCTGGTCCAGTCGGGCGCGCCCAGCGGCAGCAACTATGTGTCGGTAACGTTCACGTACACCGGCGCGGGCGGTGACACCATCGCGTTCGACTGGATGAAGGCGCGTCACTATCCGCGCTACTCGGACAGCCCGGCGGCGATCGTCGACCCGGTGTTCAAGGCGACCAACTGGAATTTCCCCGACGGTCAGTCGGTGACCTTCAACTACACCGGTCAATTCCTCGTCGGCTCCTGGCAGGGCACTCCCAAGGCGACGAGCTGTCCCGATCCGCTGGCTCCCTGCACCGGTGATCCCATCGACATGACGCTGCCGTACGGGTTCGTCCTGCAGAGCGTGACCAACAACAAGGGCAGGTCGCTGACGTTCACCACCGAAACGGTGAATGTCCGCATGAGCGGCAAGACCCGGGACGTGTTCGATTCGTTCGGCACCAACCAGTACCGCATCACCAGGGTCACGGCCGACGACGGCCGCGCGGTCAACTACACGCTCGCCGACTGCCCGGTCATCGGCAATTCGTCGGACGTGTTGCCGTTCCAGCCGGCGCGCGCGATGTGCGACAAGCTCACGGTGCGCGCGCCGGACAATTCGGAGACCGTGTACACGTACAACGCCGCCACGGACTCGCCGAACCCGGCGGTCAAGCAGCGCACCGAATACCGGCTGCGCCGCTGGTACGCGTCGATCTCGCCACCGCCGGCGACGCCGTTCCGCGTCGTGAAGTACGACGAGATCTTCCGCGCGCTGTCGGTCACCGACCCGCTGAATCACTCGGCCTTCTACTATCCGGGTGGCGTGACGGGCACCGAGCGCTGGAAGCGCGCGGAAACCGTGTCCACGCTGGGCTTCGTATCCCGTGGCGTGTTCGACGAGAAGAACAGCTCGATTCTCAGTCGTGACGCGTTGGGCCGCGAATCGCGCAGCACCTATGACAACGCCGGCCGCATGACGCGGACTATCTACCCGGAAGGCAACGCCGAGACACGCGCCTACGACGTGCGCAGCAACGTCACGCAGACCTGCCAGCTGTCCAAGACACGCGGCACGCAGGCCTGCGCCGTTGCATCGGGTGACCTGGTTTCCGACGTGCAGTTCGTGGAAGGACCGACGGTCACTACGTGCGTCAACCCGGCCTCCTGCAACAAACCGTATCTCGAGACCAATGCGCGTCGGTACGTGACGCGCAACACCTGGAACAACACGACCGGTCTGCTCGAGCGCATCGAGCCGGGCCTGAACAGCGCTCTGACCTGTGCGCTCAGCGGCGGCGTCTGCCCGCAGACCGACGTTGCGTATCTCACGCTGTCGGGCTCGACGATCCGGGCCATCGACACCGTCACGAAGAAGATCTCTTCGACCAGCAACCTGGTCTCGAAGATCACCTACAACTCGTCCAATCACTGGGTGCCACAGACCGGGACGGTCGACTATGGCGCGGGCGCGGGTTTCCTCAATTCCGCCACCACGCTGACCTTCGATGCCGCCGGCAACGTGACGCAGGTGGATGGTTCTCGCTCCACGGTGAGCGACATCCGCAACTTCACCTGGGACCAGCAGCGGCGTCTGACGACGGCCATCGAGGCCGATCCGGACGGCGCGGGGTCCTTGGCGCGTCCGGCGGTGCGCACCGTCTACGATGCCGATGGCCTGGTGACCTTCAGCTATCGCGGCACCACCACCAACTCCACCGGCAGCGACTTCGTGGCCGCGGAAACCACCGCGTACCTCTATGACGCCGCGGGCAACAAGACTCGTCAGACCACGCCATCGGGCGTGCAGCAGATGAGCTATGACGATGACGACCGACCGCTGTGCACAGCGGTGCGCATGAACCCGGCTGTCTACAATTCGCTGCCGGCGAGTGCCTGTACGCTGGGTACGGAAGGCACGATGGGTCCAGACCGCATAACGAAGTTCAACTACGACGCGGCCGGCCAGATCCTGAGTGAGCAGCGTTCGCTGGGCACGGTGTGGCAGCAGAACTACTACACGGCTACCTACACGCCGAACGGCAAGCAGGACTGGGTCGAGGACGCGAACGGCAATCGCACGGAGTTCGTGTACGACGACTTCGATCGCCTGTGCCGCATGTTCTTCCCGTCGGCGACACTCGGCGCCCACGTCGCCAATGTGGGCACCGGGGCGCCGTCGACGCTCAACTGCTCGTTCTCACCGACATCGGCGGATTACGAACAGTACGGGTACGACGTCAACGGCAATCGCACCAGCATCGTCAAGCGTCGTGGCTCGGGCACGGTGGCCAACAACACGATCACGTTCGGTTATGACGAGATCGATCGCGAAATCCTGAAGGACATCCCGGGCGGCACCAGCGCGGATGTGTACACGGGCTATGACCTGCTCAACCGCAAGCTCTATGCCCACTTCGCTTCCATTGGATCGGTGAGCAGCACCTGCACGGGCGGCACCGCGCCGAATGGCATGGACTACTGCTACGACCGCGCCGGCCGTCTGACGGCGGAGCGGCGTGACGCGCGCACGCTGAACTATGTTTACGACATCGCCGGCAATCGGACGAAAGTCAGCTGGCCGGGCGTCACCGACACGGTCGCGTACACCTACGATGCGATGAACCGCATGAAGGTGATCTGCGAAAACGGCGCGGTGAGCACGGCGGGCGACGCGGACTGCTCGACCACGCCGCTCGTCACTTACAACTACGACAGCCTCGGACGCCGCGGCACCATCGTGCGGGCCAACAACACCACTACCACGTTCGGGTACGACGGCGCCTCGCGTCTCTCGAGCGTGCAGCAGGACGTGGTGACGAATTCGTTCGATGTCACGTTCGGACTGCCGTCGTACAACCCGGCCAGCCAGGCGTTGCAGCGGACCATCAACACCACCAGCTACGTGTTCAACCAGCCGGTGGCGACCGCCAGCTACGTGCCGAATGGCCTCAACCGTTACGCGAGTTACACCGCGCCGGGCACAAGCACGGCGGCGACGTTCGGCTACGACGCGCGCGGCAACTTCACCAGCGACGGCGCCAGCAGCAACCTGCGTGAGTTCGGCTACGACATCGAGAACCGAATGACCAGCGCGAGCGTGTCGGGTGCCAATGCGCTCACGCTGTCGTATGACCCGGTGGGCCGCCTCAAGCAGATCGTCGCTGGCGCCAACACCACGCAGATGCTGTACGACGGCGATCGCCTGACGGCCGAATACAACGGCAGCGCCACGGCACCACTGCGCCGCTACGTGCATGGCTCGAGCGTCGACGAGCCAGTGGTCTGGTACGAAGGCAGCGGCATCACCGACAAGCGCTGGTTTCACACGGACCACCAGGGCTCCGTCGTCGCGTTGAGCGACTCGACGGGCGCCGTGACCAGCGCGACCCAGTACACGTATGACGCGTACGGAGTGCCGAATGCCTGGCCGGGATCGCGCTTCCGTTACACGGGCCAGATCGCGCTCAATGATGCGACGAACGTGAAGCTCTACTACTACAAGGCGCGCGTGTACGACCCGACGATCGGCCGGTTCATCCAGACCGACCCGGTAGGCACGAAGGACGATCAAAACTTGTATGCATATGTCGGCAATGACCCGACGAACAGCACGGATCCAGAAGGAACTACGACCTGGTTTTGGGGTGGCGCAGGCAATGACGATGATGCCGAATACAAGGCGGATTTCGTCGAGGCGATGGACGAGGCGGGTGTGCAGGACGCCAACGCTGTTCCCGAGGCTGCGACTTCGCCTGGCGGTATCACCGCCGATCTCGTGCTGCTTCCCAACGTGAACAACGTGACCGCGGCGAACATCGTCACGCCGGGAGTTCAGCCGGGCGGAGTCGGGCAGCAATACAACCTCGTTGGCTATTCCTATGGATCCGTACTCGCAGCACAGCAGGCGCTCAGCGAATCGGACAAGGGCGTGCAGGTGGACAACCTCGTGCTCATCGGTCCGCCGATCAACCAGGATCTGATGGATGCGGTGATGAGCTCGCCAAACATTGCCAACGTGATCGTGCAAAACATCGCGGGTGATCCGGTGCACGCAGGCATGACAGACGGGCAGCTGGCCGCGGCTTCACCGACCCTTGCTTACCAGATGATCATGGGAACCGGTCACTTCACCTACGCCGGAGCCGACGCCGGTGCGGCGCAGAGGAGAAGAGAGCTGGTCTCGGAATTGGTGAAGAAGGGCGTGCGTTGAGAGTTGGAAAGGCATTGGGTGATGTCGCGGCGCTGGCGGCCTGCGTCGTGGCCGCGACCACACTGTTGGCAAGTGCTGCCGGACTTCAGCGTCGAGATTGGCAGTGGTCGAGCGCCATGCTGGTACTGACCTGCGCCTTGTCGGCGATATCGGTGCTGCTGACGACGTTTTCGTTTCGGCGGACGTCGCGGGCTGGCCTGATCTACGTCGCCTTCGCGCTGCTGGGCGCCAATTTTCTCTTGTATCTGATCTTCGATCGAAATCCGCTCGAAAACTGAATTTGATGTCCATCTACTTGCCAGGCCTCGAAGAGACGCAACAGCGCTTCTGTGGCGGAAGGCAATTTCAAACAGGTCAGGATTCAACATGACTCGCAAATCAGTTCGTGCCTGGACAGCGGTTCTGATGGCCCTGGCTGGGGTGGCGATCTGCTTCGCCGGCACGGTCGACTACCAGTACGACGAACTCGGTCGACTGCGCAAGGTCATCCGCGACGACGGCAAGGTCACCGACTACTCGCTGGACCTGGCCGGCAACCGCACCAATGTGAACACGTCGTTTGTCGCGCTGCTGCAGTTCTCCGCGCCTACCTACTCGGTCGGCGAGTCGGGCGGCACCGCGACCATCACCGTGTCGCGCACCGGCAGCACGACCGGCGCGGTGAGCGTGGGATACGCCACCTCGAACGGCACCGCGACGGCGGGTTCCGACTACACCGCGACCAGCGGCACGCTCAACTGGGCGGCCAACGATTCCGCGGCAAAGACCTTCACGATTGCCATCACCGATGACTCCACGCTGGAGAGCAACGAGACCATCAACGTTGCATTGACCACTCCCGGCGCGGGCGCTGCGCTGGGCCTGCAGTCAACTGCCGTCCTGACCATCACCGACAACGATACGCCGATGTTGCAGTTCTCCTCGGCTACCTACAGCGTGGGCGAGGGCGGTGGCACGGCCACCATCACCGTGAATCGGACGGGCAGCAGCAGCGGCGCCGTCGGCGTCTCGTACGCAACCACCACTGGCGGCACAGCGACCGCGGGCTCCGATTACACGACGCGCACCGGCACGTTGAGCTGGGCCTCGGGCGTGACGGGTGCGAAGACGTTCACCATTCCGATCACGGACGACACCGCCATCGAGAGCGCCGAGACGGTGAATCTCGCGCTGACGTCGCCCACGGGCGGCGCAACGCTCGGCCTGAGCGCTGCGCAGCTGACCATCACCGATAACGATGTGGCCATGCCGGGCACCATCCAGCTCGTCAGCTCCACGGCCACCGTCACCGAGGGCACGACGACGGTCAGCCTGACCGCGCGGCGCACGAACGGCACGACTGGCGCCGTCAGCGCCGTCGTCAACACCGCAAATGGCACGGCCACGTCGGGCTCGGACTACACGGCCATCGTGAATGGCGCGGTGTCCTGGAGCGCGGGTGACTCGGCCGACAAGACCATCACTGTGACCATCGCCAACGATAGCGCGTACGAGCTGGCGGAAACGTTCTCTCTCGCGCTGAGCTCGCCGACGGGAGGCGCCACGCTGGGCGCACTGACCAGTGCCACGGTGACGATCAACGACAACGACCAGGCGCCGGCGTTCTCCATCACCAGTACCTCGGTTGCCGAGAACGCCGCTTCGGTGACGCTCACGATAACCAAGACCAACGCGACATCGCTCACGCATGCAGTCACGTATGCGACGGCCAACGGCTCGGCGACCTCGGGCAGCGACTACACGGCGATCTCGGCCACGCAGGTGAGCTTCGCGCCAGCGGATACGAGCAAGACCGTCACCGTCTCGCTGCTGGATGACGGCACGTACGAGGGTCCGACCGAGACTTTCACGGTCACGCTCTCCGGCGCCACCAACAACGCGACGATTCCGGCAGGGACGGCCACGGCTACCGTCACCATCAATGAAAACGAATCGCCGCCATCGTTCACGATCAGCAATGCGTCGGTGAACGAGGGCAGCAGCACGACGCTGACCGTCACGAAGAGCGGCACCACTTCGCTCACCCACAACGTGACGTACACGGCGATACCCGGGACGGCCGATGTCGGCGCCGACTACACGGACATCCTGGCAACGGTCATGTCCTTCCTGCCGGGCGAGACCACCAAGACGATCAATGTGAATGCACTGGTCGATCCCGTGCTCGAACCCGCCGAGACCTATCGCGTCGCGCTGTCCAATCCGACCAACTCCGCGACCGTCGTCGCGGGGGGCGGCGTGGTGACCATCAACGACACGAACGCGGTGACCTTCTCGGTGCAGCCCAAGACGCAGGCCGAGAACTCGGGGTCGATGACGTTCACCATCACGAAGGACGGCACCACGACGCTCGATCACTCGATCGTCTATCAAACGGAGCCCGGAACCGCTACGGCGGGCAGCGATTACACGCACGTGGGCGGCAGCTTCACGTTCGCCCCCGGTGACACGACCAAGACCTTCAGCGTGCCCATCCTGACCGACAACATTTACGAGGGCACGGAAACCTTCGGCGTGCGGTTGTCCAGCCCCACGAACGGCGCCACCGTTCCGACACCGGTGGTGACCAACAGCATCACGGACCTGAACCCGCCGCAGTTCGAAGTCACGAGCGCGCAGTACGGCGAAGGCGCCGGGACGGTGTCGGTGACCATCACCAAGAGCGGCAATACCGCGCTCACGCATCGCGTGACGTATTCCACGGGTGGTGGCACGGCAACGTCCGGCTCCGACTACGCGGGGTTCTCTGGTTTCGTGGACTTCGCCCCCGCGGACACCAGCAAGACCGTGTCATTGACCATCACCGACGACAGCACGGTCGAGGGCAACGAGACGATCATTCCGCAGCTCTCGATCAGCAATGGCGGTTACACCCTGCAGACCGGCGTGTTGACCATCCTCGACAACGAGGCGGCCAATACCATCAACATCAACAACGTGAATTTCGAAGGGTCGAGCGGCGGGTCGAGTACCTCCGCCTCGTACACGTTGACCGGCAGCGGCGACATCGTCGCTGGCGGCGACTGCCGCAGCGCTCTGGGCGATCCATGTCCGGGCGGAGACATCGGCGACTGGATCTCACCCAAGTCGAACTTCGCCAACTACCAGGTGCGCGCGACGCAACAAGGGCCGCAATGCCAGTTCATGAGCGGCACCTACAACACCTGGTTGGCGAGTGTCGCCGGCACCTGGGGATCGACCGTACCAGACGGGCAGTCGACGACCTGCAACGTCCTGCTCGAGATCCGAGCCATCGCCAATCCATCCGTGATCCTCGATACGGCGACTATCTACTTCAATCTCTACACGGGGTTGTGAACATGCGTGCCTGCGACCTGTCCGGAAAGTTCTTCAAGCGTTCGTGCCTCGCGGCCGTCGGTGCATTGCTGGTCCACGGTGTCGCCTACGCGGCCCTGCCCAGCGCCAACCTGCTGAGCGCGCCGCCCGTCGCAACGAGCACCCTTTCGAGCTACTCGATCGCGACGCCGACGCCCGGTGTGGCGGCCTGGGCGCAGACGCCACCGGAGTTCGTCGCGCTGGCGCGCACGCTCGGCCTCGAGCACGTGCTGGACGGGCAGATGGGAGAAGACGTCTATGCGCAGAACGTCTTCGACTACGTGCGCAACAACATCGCACTCGAGTTGCGCTTCGGCCTCGGCAAGGGCGGCTACGGCGCACTGGTGGAGCAGTCGGGCACGCCGTTCGATCAGGCCGAGCTCATGTACAAGCTGCTGAAGATGGCGCAGATCCCGGTCGAATACCGGATGGGTACGGCGACGCTGACGGCCGCCCAGTTCGCGCAGATGACGGGGTCGTTCACGGCATTGACTCCAGCGATCGTCGTCGATGCACGGCAAGCCTGCCAACTGCTCGCCGATGGCGGCATTCCGACGTCGCTTGCCACGACCAGCTGCAACAACGCCTCCGGCAACGCCACGAACATCACATTCGGGCATGTGTGGCTGGCGGCGTCGCCGAAGAATAAGGCGGGCACGACCCTTTCGAAGCTCTACGATCCATCGTTCAAGACACACACCCTGGTTGCGCCGACCATCGACATCCCGAGCTGGCTCGGCTGCGGCACGTTCGCCGCGTCCACCTGCGGCTCGGGAATGATCGCGGCGGCGAATGCCCAACCCGGCACACGTAGCGGATCGTTCAAGAACTTCGACGAGCCGGCTATCGGGACATACCTCCGCGCACGAGCTGTCGCGCTCCAGGGTCAGATCCAGATCAACAACCGCCTGGCATTCGCGGAGGATGTGGTCGGCGGCAAGCGCCTGGTGAACACGGTCGTGACGGCGAACGATACTCTTCCGTACACGGCAGCCCAGACGACGTCCTGGACCACCAACATCCCGGACTCGCTGCGCACCACGTTCCGTGTGCGTTTCAAATCGGGCAGCGAGCGCAACGTCGGCGGTGTGCGCACCAACGACCAGCTGTTCTATGCCGATGAGATCGGCGGGCGCATCCTGCAACTCAATTCCGAGGGCTACTTCAACATCACCGGCGGCACGATCGCCCCGGGCGCCACCAACCAGTGTCCGGCCTGTCTGGCCTGGCTCGTGGTGCTCGACGTCAACCATCCGTATGCGGCACCGTCCAACTACGGCGACGAACACGTCGAGATGGAGATGTTCAATCCGGATACCGGATTCCCGGATTTGCCGGACCATGGCGCATTCCCGCTGACGCTGGTGTTGAGCCTGGGGAACGGCAGCCCGGCCGCGGAGAAGCACATCTCCGCCATTCAGGAAGGTTCATTCGCCGAGTGGGATGACGCGTGGAATGCGCTCAACAGCCAGGGATTCACGACACGCTACGACAAGCACTACGAATCCAAGGACCAGCCCGTGCTCGCCGCCAAGCTGATGAGCCAGGGCGCGGCCGCGGACCGACTGCTGCAGGGAATCACGCGATCCAACATCACGCGTCACCACGACATGGGCGTGGTCTACGGGCATCCGGACAATCCGTCATCGATGACACTGATGTCGGTGCAATCGGCGCTGAGCGTCAACACCAACTCCAGCGCCAATACGGCAACACTGCGCACGGCGACCTTTGAGGCGGCAGCCACGACATGGGCAATGCTGGAAGGCTCGGTGGCGGGGCAGATGAACAACTCCGGCGCGGGACTGTCGAGTGCGACCGCATTTTCAAACAATCGCGGATTCGACTACTACCAACTGACACCCGCGCAGATCCTCAGCGAGTTCCCCGCGGGTGGTTCGAACGTCTACACACAACGCTATCGCGACGCCGCCAATCTGGGTTGGGGCGTGGTGCTGAACTCACGCACGGACGTGCAGATCTTCACCAAGGCGGGCGGCGTGGCGCACACCTTGTATGCCGCGCTCAAGGGAGCGTCGGACTACAACAAGGACCCCATTTCCAACGCGATGAAGTCCACCGAGCTGACCGATCAGGCAGCGGAGCGCAAGAAATATCTGAACGTGTCGCCGGCGGATGGCACGTTCACGCTCAAGCAAACCGACCTCGTGACCGGCGTGGGCGGATTCCCGCAGGCCTTGCCGTTCACGCGCACGTACCGATCGGATGGATTCGTGCGCGATGCGACGGTCATGTCCACGATCAACACCCAGCAGGGTCTCGACAACACCAGCTACTCCGCTTCGAATGCGCATCAGTACGAAGCTCCGGACGCTGCCGCAACGTCGCATCTCGGCGGTGGATGGACGCACAACTATCACGTGTACGCCAGCTACACGAGCAACGGTGGCAAGGCGCTTGGCGCGGACAACGCGCTCGAATCCACGAACGCCATCGCGGCACTATGGACGCTCGTCGATGCAGCGCGGTCGCCCACGCTCACGGGTCGAGTGGCTTCGGAGCTCACGGCGCACTGGCTCGCGACCAAGCTCTTCTACAACGCCGCCACCATCGACGCCGGCGGAAATACCGAGACATTCCAGGAGCTCGCCGACGACAGCATGTATTCGGCCAAGGGTAGCGCCAGGCTGACCAAGACCGGCGATCTGGGCTGGTTGCCTTCGGCGCTCACGTACACCGGGCACGACGGAGACGTCATCAACTTCGTCGTAGGCAAGTGGAAGAAGTACCCGACTCGTACTGGCAACGGTGTGCAGCCTCTGCCGGACGCCTACTTCGTCGCCAGCAACTGGACCTTCCCCGATGGAACGGTCGTGACCTTCGAATACGAGGGCCAGTTCCTGGTGCTCACCTATGACGGCGGCAGCGATCGATTCTGTGCCGTGATCGGCGGGACGCCGCAGTGCATCGGGCCGCCCAGCGCCATCGACGCGCCTTATGGCCTGGTGCTCAAGGCCGTCTATAACAACTTCGGCCGTCGTCTCGATTTCGCCACCGACTCATCGACGGTGCCGGTGCCGAACCCCGATGGCCCCACGGGCTACGTGCAGTTCACCTCCATGTTCCGCATCAAGCGCGTCACGGACGAGAACAATCGCTACGTCGACTACACCACGCCCGGCTGCAGCGGCGTGAGCTTCGCCTGCGGCACCTTCTCGGTGACCAAGCCTAACAACGTGGGGCCGGCGACCCTCACGGAGACCTACACGTACCAGGCCGGCACGGATTCACCCGCTCCGGCATTCACGTTCAAGGGCGACTACCGTCTGCGCCGCTGGTACACACCCGAGCACTCGGACACGGCCAACGATGTGGCGTATCGCACCTTCACCTACGACCCGCTGTATCGCGTGTCTCGGGTTCGCGATGCGCGCGGAAATCCGACTTTCTACTACGCGGGCGCTGTCGCCGAGACCGAGAACTGGAAGCGGGCGGAAGTGGTCTCCGGAGTGGGCGCCGTCGCGGTCAACGAGTTCGACCGGCTCAATGGCGCTTTGCGAACCATCGATGGGTTGGGCCGCATCACGACCAACGAATACGACAATGTCGGACGCCTGCTGCGCACGGTGAATCCCGAAGGCGACAGCGTGGTCAAGACGTACGACGCACGCTCGAACGTCACCTCGACGACTCGCAAAGGAAAACCCGGCAGTGGACTCACCGATGCGGTCGTCACCACGACCTACGGTGAGGCGAACACGGTCCTGAACTGCGTCACGCCGACCACCTGCAACAAGCCCGTGCTCGAGACGGATGCGAAAGGTTACGTTCGTCGAAACAGTTGGGATCCGGCCACGGGTCTGCTGACGCGCGTCGAGACCGGGCTCAACAGCTCGCTGACCTGTCATTCCACGGTCGGCACGGTATGCCCGCAGTACGATCTGGTGTCCACGCCGGCGCAGACCAACGGCGTCTTCATGCTTCGGCAAACGACGCAACGCCTGAACGCATCGTTGAACCTGGTCAACACCTTCACCTATCAACCGAGTAACCATTGGACGCTGCTGACGGGCGTCAACGATTCGGGTAGCGGGCGACCCAACCAGACCACGACGTTGACCTTCGATGCCGTCGGCAATCTCACGCAAGCGGACGGACCGCGCACCGACGTGTCGGACGTGCGCAATTTCACGTGGGATCAGCTGCGACGCCTGCGGCTCGCGATCGACGCTGACCCGGACGGCGCGGGCACGCTTCCGCGCATCGCGGTGCGCACCTCTTACGATCGCGACAGTCTCGTGACGACCAGCGAGAAGGGTACGACCACCAACGCGACGGGCACGGATTTCGCGGCCGTCGAGACCACGGCCTTCGCGTACGACCTGGTGGGCAACAAGACGCGTGTGACTAATCCGGTTGGCGTCACTCAATTCGCCTACGACCAGGATGACCGATTGATCTGCTCCGCCGTTCGCATGAATCCCGATGTGTACGGTTCGTTGCCTGTGGACGACTCGTCCACGCAGTTCATCACCGACGATGGCGCCTGCGTTCTGAGCACGACAAGTGCGAAGTTCGGCGCGGACCGCATCACGCACAAGGTGTACGACATGGCGTCGCAAGTGACGCTGGAGCAGCGTGGCTACCGCAGCGGTGTACAACAGGACTACATGGCCGCCGGCTATACCCTGAATGGCAAACAGGACTGGGTCGAGGACGCCAATGGCAATCGTAGTGATCTCGTCTATGACGGATTCGACCGGTTGTGTCGCCTTTACTTCCCGCAGACGACGAAGGGTTCACACAAGCCCAACACCGGCCAGGACGAAAGCACGCTGATGAGCTGCTCGAGCCCGGACACCGGCGACTACGAGATGTACGCGTACGACCCAAATGACAACCGCACGTCATTCCGCAAACGGGGTACAGGCACCGCGTCGGCGCGCACGATCACGTATGAATACGACGCGCTCAATCGCGAGACGCGCAAGAACCTTCCGGGTAGTGACACGTACGACGTGCACACCCGCTACGATTTAGCCAACCGCAAGCTGTTCCAGCACTTCGGCGCCAGCGCCGGCAGCGTGAGCACCGACTGCTCGGCGACGGCGACGGGCATCGACTACTGTTATGACCGGCTCGGTCGTGTCACGCGCGACAACGGATACGGGCGACCGATCGACTATCAGTACGACGAGGCGGGCAACCGCGAGCGGATCACCTGGCCAGGTGCGACGAACTTCGTCGAGTACACCTACGACGCGATGAATCGCATGAAGCTGGTGTGCGAGACGGACGAGTGCTCCGGCTCCATCCTGGCGACCTACAACTACGACGCCTTGGGTCGTCGCGGCACGATCTCGCGACAGAATGGCGCCGCCACTTCGTTTGGCTACGACGGCGCGTCGCGCATCACCAGCATCGCGCAGGACATGTCGGGCACCGCGAATGACGTCACCTTCGAGATGCAGCTCTACAATCCTGCGTCGCAGGCCATGCGCATTCGCCGCACCAACAACATCTACGACGATGCGCCCGCGGCGGCCAACAAGAACTATACGCCGGATGGCCTGAACCGTTACACCGAGTACGGCTACGACGCTCGTGGCAATCTAACTAGTGATGGCACCCGGACGTTCATCTACGACATCGAGAATCGGCTGACGGATCTCACCGGTCCGTCGACGTTGAAGATCACGTACGATCCGAACGGGCGACTGAACCAGACCAAGGTCGGCGTCGACCCGTCGGCCGTGTACACGACATTCCTGTACGACGGCGACCGGCTCACGGCCGAATACAACGGCACCGGCTCGACGGCCACCGTGCTGCGTCGGTATGTGCACGGTGCGAACGTCGACGAGCCCCTGGTCTGGTACGAAGGCAGCGGATTCACCGACCGCCGTTGGTTCCAGGCGGATCAGCAGGGTTCGGTCATCGCCACGACCAATGCATCGGGCGTCGCGACTTCGTACGCGTATGGGCCGTATGGCGAACCGAAAGGCGACGACTGGACTGGCGCGCGCTTCCGCTATACCGGCCAGATCGTGCTCAACGATGCACCGGGACTGAAGCTCTACTACTACAAGGCCCGCGTCTATGACCCCGTGATTGGCCGCTTCATGCAGACCGATCCAGTAGGTTCCCGGTCAGACCAAAATCTTTACGCGTACGTCTCGAATGACCCGCTCAATAAGGCAGATCCCTCGGGCGAAGTCGAGGTCGAGGATGCCAGCCAGGCTCGCAAGTGGTATCAGACGAATACAGATGGCCATCACTATGTTCCGTTCGGTTCCACGGTCACGGGAAGTGACGGGAAAAAATTGGACATCTCGTCGGACGCGAGGAAGGTATTTGGCGCTTCAACCACGGGAGAGAAGCTGCCCAGTGGAAATGGCGTGCACGGCTGGAATGAGGCACACGCGAAATACAACGCAGCAGTAACGAAGGAGCTCGAAAAGTTCGCGAAGACCAACAAGATCAACCTGGCCGAGATGACCACCAAACAGGCGCAGGCATTCGTCTCGCAGATCAAAGGCTCTTCGTTGCCATCGATACGAAATTTTCTCGCACCAATCGAGAAATTTACCGCGGGCCTCAGGGCAGCCTCAGGCGGGGCGGTGGGTCGAATGATTTACCGCGCCTCAAACTCGCTCTACTTAGTGCAAGTGGCCGAGAATATGCGCAGCCCAGAAACTGGTGCGTGCAAGATGTCCAAGTTCTGCAATGCAAACGCGCGGAACGAAGGGAGTGAAAACGACGACGATGAAGAACAGTAGGCGTGGCCAGTGGCTTGACGCCCTCGCTGAGGGGTGCCGGGAGATCCGGAGCGGGCTCCTGTCGACGGGCCTGACGTCGTGCCTCGCAGAGGAGACATGGATGAAGGGCAACGCGAGCTCTGCCGATTGGTCTGAATTTGAAACGTTCAGATTGGCATACGCGCGCGAAGTCATGTATTCCAAGAATCCATCGGAAATTCTCCTGTCGGACCCCGGCGATTACCCTTTCGTTGATCGAGTGGTATCGGAGAAGGTCGAAAAGAGATTTCGGGTATTCGGACCGGTCGCCGAGCTATTCAATGACGCCAAGCGACGACATCTGATCGAACTGACGAGAGCACAGCAGGATTTCTCCGAGATGCTCTCTGGTCTGAGTGAAGCGGCAAAGACTCGAAGACGCGCATTTCATGCCTTCCATGACGAGCTACGCGCGAATGAATTGCGCACATTCGGGGATGGCTCGACTGACGAGTGGAATGAGTCAGTGCAGTCGGACGAAGCTGCATGCGCAGCGATCTTGCGTTCGTTGGGACAATCACTTGGTGACAAGATCGCCTGGAAAATTCACTCTAGCCAAGAGGGCGCGATACTGCGCATTCATATCGACGATGACTTCAATCTGCTCCTGGTGCCCAAAATCGAAGCTGATTGGAGTGCCCGGCCAAATGGAATCATCTACTGGCACTTTCATCTGATGGATGGGCCTGATACGGCGCCTCTCGATCCGAACGTCGTGTGGATACCTTGGGCGCTCCCGGGCCGATTCGCTGTGTATGAGAATTTTTCAAATTGCAACGAGTACCAAACCGCCACCTCGGCCTGGCAATTCGCAACTCGATTCTTGATCGAATATCTATGCCGTCGCTCGAATGGTCGTGTTGAGCTCACCGGCTAGAAGACTGCTTCAATTGCCTGGGCCGGAAGGTCGTGAGAAGAGATCGTGGACAGATGCAAGAAATGGAGAATGCGTGAGAGCTAACAGACTCTACTTAACTGTGGTGTTGTGCATCATCGAGTCTTCGGCTCACGCCCGCTTCCTCCAGACCGACCCCGTCGGCTCCAAGGACGACAACAACCTTTACGCCTACGTGAACAACGATCCGATGAATCGCGCGGATCCCAGCGGCCTCTATTCCTGTGGCAGCTCGCTGAAAGGCGCGGCCTGCACGAACTTCATGGCCGCCCAGGATCTCGCCAAGAAGACCATCAACGCCAACATCGCCATCATCAAGACCATCCAGGGGAAGGTCGCCGGCGGCCAGAAGCTCTCGGCGGCGGAGCAGAAGGTGGCGAACAAGATCAGCAGCCTGATGGGATCCAAGGGCGCAGGCACGGATTCGAAGGTGCTCGGTGCCCTGGTCGAGAAGGGCACGAAGATGATCGGCGTACTGGAAAGCAACACCAAGGCGGAGAAAGGTACGGGATCAACCGACTACGCGCACGCCGATCCAGGGCAACTGACGCTGTTTCCCTCACATTTCGCGAGCAGCCAGCAACAGCAGGCCAGCACCATCGCTCACGAATCCGCGCATCATGGAGCGAACGCGTTCGACTATCGCTACATGCTTCCCGGCGACAAATACCAGACCGAAGCGCTGGGCATGTCGAACATCTCGGCGGTCGCGCCCATGAAAGGCCCGGAGTTCATGGGCAATGTCGCGGACGCGCTCACGCTGTCATTGGGCGTCGACCGCGACGATGACTACAAATGACTCGCGCCGCGACAGTGCCGGCGCTGTTGACGATGATGGCCGTCGCGGCATGCGCGCGCTCTGCGCCGCCTCTGCAGGCGACCTTCGGGCACGAACCACGCGGCGACTTCTACTTCGTCGAATTGCGCAATGTGTCTTCCGACTTCGCCTGTGTCTCGCCGCAGGATTTCGACACCCGCCGCGGCGGTTTCGTCTTGACGTCGGCGAGTGGCCAGCGTGCGACGCAGACTTCGTTCGCCGACGGAAAGCCGATGCTGGTCGACGGCTTCGACTACGGCCGCGACTTCGCCTTCATTCCGCCGGGCAAGACGCGCCGCTTCTACCTGGACATGTCCATCTTCAAGGTGCCCGCGGGCGAGTACACCTACGAACTCGTCGCGGATTCGTTCCTGTGCAAGGATCTTGCAGACACCGGACATCACGCAGCGGGTACGAAAGTGCAGGGATTCCCGTTGCGACTTGGTGGCAAGCTGCAACTGTCGTCGACGGAAACCAACAACAAGTAGATGGGAGGTCCCGTGAAGATCTCGAATGCGTCGCTGGTCCTGATCCTGTGTCTGGGTATCCCGGCGGCCCAAGCGCGCTTCCTGCAAACCGATCCCATCGGCACGAAGGACGACATGAACCTCTACGCGTACGTGGGCAACGACCCCATGGACCGCGTGGACCCCACCGGCATGGAGTGCGTGGAGTCGACCCGTCGCTGCACCTACGATCAGATCTGGGTGAAGGAAAAGAAGCACAAAGACTCCGAGGGTAACGAGATCACGGGCCATTACGAGGCGCTGACGGACGAGAAACGCGCCTCGCTCAGCGAAAAGGACCAGAAGAAGCTCGCGGATGGTGAGAACAAGATGTCCGTCGCGTACGCGGCTTCACTCGACGGCGGTAGCGCGACGGTGCCGGGCAATCCCGCGAATGCCAATCCGCAGGCGACGCCGGTGACCGGGCCGCAGATCGGCGCTTCTCTCGCTGGATCGGTGTTGCGGGCAAATTTCAACCGTGCGTGGGGCAGCAATGGGCAGCCGAAGGTCGCCGGTCAGTCGATCGTCGACGGCAAGCCCACGATCACGACCTATTCGAAATTCTTCAGCACCAACATGGGCAGTGGCACTACGATCCCGTTCATGCACGAAGGCTTGCATGGTGTGGGCAATTTACGCGACGAATGGCGCAACGATTCCGGCCATGGGGATGCTTTCGATGACGCGATCAGAGAAATCCTGAAACCCCGGTAGCAAGCGATGAAATCCTTTGCGCTCTTCGGTGTGCTAGCGGTCTGCGGCTGCATCGCCGGTCCAGCCGCTGCGGCACGAGCGGTCTGTGGCGACACACTCGGCCGTGGTCATCGTGCGCAGAAAACGATAACGCCGTCGTTCGAGCGCTTCGGTCCGTCTTACTACCTGCACGTCGACGGGTTCGTGATGTTGCTGCGGCCGCAGGATATCGTCGACAAGCTCGGCCAGCTGAAGAAGCTGCGCAAGCCGGGTGATGCGGAGGCGCTGATCGCGGCCATCCAGGCGGACCTGCCGCTGCGCGCCGAAACAGACTTGTTCAAGTACACCTTTATTGCCCCCGAACGGATGGAGCTCATCGATTTCGCCGTCGACCAGCTTCTCGAGGAGGGGCGCGTCGGCGTGTTTGGGCTGCGAGCGCTGGGTGACCCATCTGCTGCCAGCGAGCCCATCCTGCGCGTCTCCGTGAACACCGCTGACAACGATCTTGCCGAGCGAGTCTTCTGCACGCGTTCACAGCAAGTGCTGCATCAGGTCCGTTTCGCCTTCGATTGATCACGTGCCACGCATGACACCTCACAGGTGTCTCGCTACCTGAATTCCTTTACTCTTGCGCCTGCCTTCGGGTCATACGTAAAAGAATCAGGGGCTTGCAGGAACTCATGGCGCTCGACAACGAGACTCTCGGATCGCTGCGGATCGACCGTTCTGCCGTTCAGGACGACGGCGCCGGCAAGAAGATCCTCGCGTGGTGCCTCGTCGGCATCGTCGTGATCGGCGCGGCCCTCGCGGGCTTCTTCCTCTTCGGCGGCAAGACCGTCGAAGTCACCACCGTCACCGCCCAGGCCGAGAGCAATGGCCCGAGTCTGGGTAACGCGGTGCTGAACGCGTCCGGCTACGTGGTCGCGCGCCGCATGGCCACGGTCTCGGCCAAGGTCACCGGCAAGGTCCAGGAGATCTACGTCGAGGAAGGCACCGCCGTGAAGAAGGACGAAATCCTCGCGCGCCTCGACCCGGTGAACATCCAGACGGTCCTCACGATGGCGGAGCGCGAGCTCGAAGCCGCACGCCGCAACAACACCGAGATCGAAGTGCGCCTCGCCGACGCGCGCAAGAACCTCGAACGCAACGAATCGCTGGTCAAGCAGCAGCTCGTCAGCCAGACGGCGCTCGACACCGCGCGCGCCGACACGAACGCCCTGGCGGCGCGTCTCGAAGCGTCGAAGGCGCAGGTGAAGGTGGCCGAGAGCCAGCTCGCCATGCGCAAGATCGACTTCGACGACCTGCAGGTGCGCGCGCCGTTCGCCGGCGTGGTCATCTCCAAGGACGCGCAGCCGGGCGAGATCATCTCGCCGATGTCGGCCGGCGGCGGTTTCACGCGCACGGGCATCGCGACCATCGTCGACATGGACTCGCGCGAGGTCGAGGTGGATGTCAACGAGGCGTACATCAATCGCGTCAAGGAAAACCAGCGCGTCGAGGCCACGCTCGACGCCTATCCGGACGACCCGATGGCCGCGCACGTCATCAAGATCGTGCCGACCGCCGACCGCACGAAGGCGACGGTGCGCGTGCGCATCGCCATCGACAAGCTCGAGCCGCGCATCCTGCCCGACATGGGCATCAAGGTGCGCTTCCTCGACGACCAGCCGGCCGCGGCGGCGCAGACCCGCGGCCCGCGCATCCGCATTCCGAGCAGCGCGGTGCAGACGGTCGACGGCGAGTCCGTCGTCTGGATCGTCAACGACAACCGCGTCGAGCGCCGCGCCGTCACGGTCGGCGCCGAGAGCGACGGCCAGGTCGAAGTGCTCGCCGGCGTGAACTCGGGCGACGAGCTCGTGTCGCCAGCGGTGCCGGGGCTCGAGGACGGCGGCAAGATCAAGCTCAAAGAAGACGCCAATAGTTAGTCAGAGGAAACGCACATGTCGGCAGTGGAACAGACCCTGGGCAAGACCGATCCGATCGTCGCGCGCCTGCGTGGCGTCGCCAAGCAGTACCGCCGCGGCGGCGAAGTGGTGCCGGTGCTCGAGAAGCTCGATCTCGACCTGCCGCGCGGCGACTTCGTCGCGCTGATGGGTCCGTCGGGCTCGGGCAAGACGACCTTGCTGAACCTGCTCGGCGGCCTCGACCGCCCGACCACGGGCAGCATCGAAGTCGAAGGGCTGGCCATTGACCGCCTGTCGGATTCGGCGCTGGGCCGCTGGCGCGCCGACCACGTCGGCTTCGTGTTCCAGATGTACAACCTGCTGCCCGTGCTCACCGCGGAGCGCAACGTCGAGCTGCCGCTGCTGCTGACGAAGCTGGGCAAGTCGGACCGGCTGAAGCGCGTGCACACGGCGTTGAGCCTCGTCGGCCTGGCCGATCGCATGAAGCACAAGCCGCGCGAGCTGTCGGGCGGCCAGGAGCAGCGCGTCGGCATCGCGCGCGCCATCGTCACGGATCCCACGCTGCTGCTGTGCGACGAGCCCACGGGCGATCTCGACCGCAAGTCCGGCGACGAGATCCTGGATCTCCTGCAGGCGTTGAACAAGCAACACGGCAAGACCATCGTGATGGTCACGCACGATCCGCGCGCCGCCGAGCGCGCGAACCGCACGTTGCATCTCGAGAAGGGGCGCCTGGAACGGGAGACGAAGTGATGTTCCGCTGGCTGCCACTGGTCTGGGCGAATCTGAAGCGGCGCAAGCTGCGCTTCGCGTTCACGTTCATCTCCATCCTGCTCGCGTTCCTGATGTTCGGCATGCTGGACGCGCTGCGCACCTCGCTGTCGCAGGCCGTGAACATGGCCGGTGCGGATCGCCTGTTCTCGCAGAGCAAGGTCAACATCACCGTCTCGAGCCCGCGCTCGCACTATGAAAAGGTGCGCGCGACGCCGGGCGTGCTCGCGGTCGCGCCGTTCAACTGGTTCGGCGGCATCTACAAGGACAGCAAGCAGCAGATCCAGATCCAGGCCACCGATCCCGAGCAGTTCCTGAAGGCGTATCCCGAGGTGCACCTGAAGCCCGCGGAGATCCTCGCGTGGAAGCAGGACCGGCAGGGCATCGTCGTCGGCGAGCTGCTGGCGCAGCAGTACGGCTGGAAGGTCGGGCAACGCATCCCGATCCGTTCGGACATCTGGCGCAAGGCCGACGGCTCGGACACGTGGGAGTTCAACATCGTCGGCGTGTACACGGTCGACGGCACGGGCTGGGACAAGCGCAGCGCGCTGTTCCAGTACGACTACTTCAACGAGTCGCTGCAGTACGGCAAGGACATGGTCGGCTGGATGATCATCAAGGTCGCGAATCCGGCGGAGTCCGAAAAGATCGCGAACCGCATCGACGCGATGTTCGCCAACTCGCCGAATGAAACGAAGACGGCGACCGAACGCGTGTTCGTCAAGCAGTTCCTCGACCAGGTCGGCAACATCGGCGCGATCCTCGTATCCGTGACCACGGCCGTGTTCTTCACGATGCTGCTGGTGACGGCGAACACGATGGCGCAGTCGGTGCGCGAGCGCACCAACGAGATCGGCGTGCTGAAGACGCTGGGTTTCAACGGCAACACCATCCTGACGCTGGTCCTGCTCGAGTCGCTGCTGCTGACGTTCACCGGTGGACTGGTCGGCCTGGGCATCGCGTGGCTGTTCGCCGGGGGATTGGGCGAGGCCATCAAGAACTATTTCCCGCTGTTCAAGATCGGCGTGGACACGTTCGTGGTCGGCGCGGCGCTGATGCTGGCGTTCGGCCTGATCACCGGGCTGTGGCCGGCGCTGACGGCGATGCGGCTGAAGATCGTCGACGCTCTCCGGCGCAATTGAGGTAACGACATGAACACCTTCTCCCAGATCGGCGCCGTCACCGGCATGAACCTGCGCAACATCCCGCAGCGCTGGTCCTCGTCGCTGGTCGCGGTGCTCGGCGTCGGCGGCGTCACGCTGGTGCTGGTCGCGCTGCTGTCGATCGCCGCGGGCTTCAAGGTCGCGCTCGAGGGCTCGGGTTCCGACGACGTCGCGATGATCATGCGCGCCGGCTCGACGAACGAGCTGTCGGGTGGTTTCGGCGTCGACACGGTCACCGTGGTCAGCGATGCGCCCGGCATCCGGAAGGACGAGGCCGGCAAACCCATCCTCTCGCCCGAGCTCTACGTGCTCGTCGACGGCAAGATGAAGGGCAAGGACGCGAGCACGAACCTGCCGCTGCGCGGCGTCGGCCAGATGGCGCCGAAGGTGCGCAAGAGCTTCAAGCTGGTCGAAGGACGCCTGTTCAAGGAAGGCACCAACGAAGTCATCGTCGGCGACGGCGTCGTGCAGCAGTACGACGGTCTCGAGGTCGGCAAGAAGGTGCGCTGGGGCGCCACCGACTGGACGGTGGTCGGCCGCTTCACGGACAAGGCGGGCATCGCGGAGTCCGAGGTCTGGGGCGACACGCGCGTCGTGCAGCAGGCCTGGCGGCGCGGCAACAGCTTCCAGTCGCTGCGCGCGAAGCTCGAGAGTCCGGCGGCCATCAAGAAGCTGAAGGACGCGCTGACGAAGGATCCGCGCGTGCGCGTCGGCGTGCAGACCGAGCGCGATTTCTACGCCGACCAGCAGAAGCTGATGTCGACGATCATCAACTACGTGGGCTGGACGCTCGCGATCATGATGGGCATCGCGGCGCTGTTCGCCGCGTTGAACACGCTGTTCAACGCGGTCGCGAACCGCGTGCGCGAGATCGCGACGCTGCGCGCCCTCGGGTTCGGCGCGACCGCGGTCGTCGCCTCGGTACTCGTCGAAGCGCTGATCCTGGGTGCGATCGGTGGTTTGATCGGCGGCGTGCTCGCCTGGGCCTTTCTGAACGGCATGCACAGCTCGACGATGAACTGGGCATCGTTCTCGCAGATGACGTTTGCGTTCACCGTCACACCCGGCCTCATGGCCACGGGTATCATCTACGGCCTGATCCTCACGTTCATCGCGGGCATCCTGCCGGGCATTCGCGCGGCGCGGCTGCCCATCACATCGGGGCTCCGCGAGTTGTGATGCAACGAAACCAGGGAAGGCGAATCATCATCGCGGCGCTGGCACTGGCCGGCGCCGCGTCGTTCGTGCGGGCGCAGGACGCGCCGACGGACTGGGCCGACGTCGAAGGCCGCGTCCAGTACGCGTACTACACCAACGACGCACGCGCGCTGAACGGCGTGCTGAAGACGCTCGAGACGAAGCCGGGCGACGGTGAAGAAAAGGAATCGCCCGAGAACCTCGTCATGCGCTCGTACTTCCGTGCGCTGGCCCAGTACCGCATCGCGCAGGTCCAGGCGCCGGTGAAGAAGCCCGACGCCAAGCGCGCCATCGACGACTGCCACGACGAGGTCGACAACGGCGTCGACGCCTTGCCGAAGGTGCCGATCGGGCTCGACGAGACCGACGACAACCGCAAGAAGCGCGCCGAGCTGTATACCCTGGCAACCGCGTGCACGCTCGCCGGCCGTGAGATGAGCACGATGCCGTTCTTCGGCGGCGGCCGCATCGGCTCGCGCATCGAGGAAGCGGTGAAACTCGAGCCGAAGAATCCGCGCGTGCGCCTCGTCGAAGCGCTGGCGCAGTTCGATCGCGCCGGCAAGGACGAGAAGGAAAAGGCGGCCGCCCTGGCGAAGCTGCGCAACGTCACGCGGATGTTCGAGGCCGCGCGCGCCGCGGCGTCGAGCACGCCGGAGTGGGGTGCCGCGGAAGCGTATGCGTTCCTCGGTCGCGCGCTGATGGAACAGCGCGACGCGGTGAATGCGCGCGAGGCGCTGGAGCGGTCGTTGCTGATCGCACCGGACTACGCCTTCCCGCGCAAGCTGATGAGCCAGATCACGCGCTGACAAACCCCGGGTGATTCGCGCGGTGCAGCGCGCCGCGGCTTTCCCTAAAATCCGCGCGTGCCGTACCCGCATCTGTTCGCGCCGCTGGATCTCGGGTTCACGCGACTCCCCAACCGGATCGTGATGGGCTCGATGCACACGGGCCTCGAAGACCGGGCCGCGGACTTCCCCAAGCTGGCCGAGTATTTCGCCGAGCGCGCCCGCGGTGGCGCCGGGTTGCTGGTGTCGGGCGGCATCGCGCCGAACCGGGCCGGCTGGGCCAAACCGTTCGCGGGCAAGTTGTCCGCGCCGCGCGAAGTGGCGCGGCATCGGCTGGTCACCGACGCCGTGCACGACGCGGGCGGGCGCATCGCGATGCAGATCCTGCACACCGGCCGTTATGCGTATCACCCGTTCCCCGTCGCGTCGACGTCGCTGCGCGCGCCGATCAACCGCTTCAAGCCGCGCGAGCTGTCGACCGACGCCGTCTACGACCAGATCGACGACTTCGTGAATTGCGCGGCGCTCGCGCAGGAAGCGGGCTACGACGGCGTCGAGATCATGGGTAGCGAGGGTTACTTCATCAACGAGTTCCTCGCGCCGCGCACGAATGCCCGCCGCGACGAATTCGGCGGGCCGCTGGAGAACCGCGCGCGGCTCGCGCTGGAGATCGTGCGGCGCACGCGACAGGCGACCGGCCGCGACTTCATCATCATCTTCCGCCTCTCGGGTCTCGACCTGGTCGAAGGCGGCGGCACCGGCGGCGAGGTGGAGTGGGTGGCGTCGCAGATGGAAGGCGCGGGCGCCTCGCTGCTGAACACGGGCATCGGCTGGCATGAGGCGCGTGTGCCGACCATCGCCGGCATGGTGCCGCGCGGCGCGTTCGGCTGGGTGTCGGCGCGCATCAAGGCAGCGACACGGCTGCCGGTGATCGCGACGAATCGCTTCAACGCGCCGGGCGACGCGGACTCGCTGCTCGCCAGCGGCGCGGCGGACCTGATCTCGATGGCCCGGCCGTTGCTCGCCGATCCGGAGCTGCCGCGCAAGGCGCGTGAAGGCCGCGAGGACGAGATCAATACCTGCATCGCCTGCAACCAGGGCTGCCTCGACAAGGTGTTCGAGAACCGGCGCGCGACCTGCCTCGTGAATCCGCGCGCCGCCTACGAGACCGAACTCGTGTTGAAGCCGGTGAAGCGGCCGAAGAACGTCGCGGTGGTCGGCGCCGGGCCGGCGGGGCTCGCCTGCGCCACCGCGCTCGCCGAGCGCGGCCATCGCGTCACGCTGTTCGAGAAGGCGCACGAGATCGGCGGTCAGTTCCGTTACGCGCGCGAGGTGCCGGGCAAGGAGGATTTCCACGACACGCTGCGCTACTTCGCGCGGCGCATCCAGCTCACCGGCGTCGCGTTGCGGCTGAACACCGTGGCGGAAGCAGGTCCGCTGGCGGCGTACGACGACGTCGTGCTCGCCAGCGGCGTCGCGGCGCGCGAGCCGGCGATCCCGGGCATCGGGCATCCGAAGGCGATCCCGTATCCGGCGCTGCTGTCGGGTGAGCGCAAGGCCGGTGCGGCGGTGGCGATCATCGGCGCGGGCGGCATCGGCTTCGACGTCGCCGCGTTTCTCACGCATTCGCCGGAGCAGGACTACTTCGCGGAGTGGGGCATCGACCGCACACTGCTGGCGCGCGGTGGCCTCGCGCCGCGCGCGAACCTCTTGGCGCCGCGACGGGTCTACCTCCTGCAACGCAAGGAGACGAAGCTGGGCGCGACGCTGGGCAAGACGACGGGCTGGATCCATCGCACGGCCTTGAAGACGCGCGGCGTGATCATGAGGAATGGCGTGACCTACGAGCGGATCGACGATGCCGGGCTGCACATCCGGACGGCGGAGAAGGGCGCGGAAGTGCTGGACGTCGATCACGTGATCGTGTGCGCGGGGCAGGAGTCGGTGAATGGGTTGGCGGCGGAGCTGGAAAACCTCGGGAAGAAAGCGCACGTGATCGGCGGTGCGCTGCTGGCGGCGGAGCTGGATGCGGAACGGGCGATCCGGGAGGGGACGGAGTTGGCGGCGAGGATATGAGCAGGGATCGGGAAGACGATGGCGAGCGTCGCGGTGGAAATGGGGACAGTCCCCTTCTCCAGATGAGTCTCCTCGATGACGAACGAACCACTTCGAATGGGGATGGAGACAGTCCCCATTTCCGGATCAGCAACAAGGCGAAGAGGATCTCGATCCGCGTCTATCCGGACGCGCGCGTCGAGGTGGTCGTGCCGCCGCGCGCGCGGCCGCGCGACATCGAACACTTCGTCGCCGCGCAACGCGAGTGGATAGACAGCAAGCGCGCGCAGGCGCTGCGCAACAAGCCGGCACCGCAGCCGTTCCCGCCGGAGGTCATCGAGTTCCTGGCGACCGGCGAGCGCTGGCGGCCGCACCTGGCCGGCGGCGGACGCATGCGCGTCGTCGAGAAAGGCGACGTCGGCGGCGGTCGGCTGCTGGAGATCCACGGCGCCGCGGCCGGCAAACCGTTGCGGCTCGCGCTGCGCAACTGGCTGAAACGTGCCGCAGCGGAGCGGTTGGAACCCCGCGTGCGCGCGCTCGCCGCGGCCACGGACGTGCGTTATGCCAGGGTCGCGATCCGGCGGCAGCGGTCGCGCTGGGGAAGTTGTTCGGTGCGCGGTACCATCAGCCTCAATCTCTGCCTGCTGTTCCAGCGACCCGAAGTCGTCGACTACCTGATCATCCACGAGCTGATGCACGTCAATCACATGAACCATTCGCCGCGCTTCTGGGCCGCCGTCGAGACACATTGCGCCGACTGGCGCGTGCTCGACCGCGAGCTGCTGCGCGGCTGGCGCACCGTGCCGCGCTGGGTCTTCTCGGACAACTGAGCGCCATGCCCGACAACAAGGTCGATCTCAAGAACGAAGGCGTGCACTGGGACCTGGGTGCGTCGCAGTCGTACGGCGAATACCTGCAGCTCGACAAGCTGCTGTCCGCGCAGAAGCCCAACTCGATCGAGCAGGACGAGATGTTGTTCATCATCGTCCACCAGGTCTCGGAACTGTGGATGCGCCTCTTCCTGCACGAACTCGACCACGTGTTCGAATGCGTGCGTCGCGACAACCTCGATCCGTCCTTCAAGATGCTGGCGCGCATCTCGCGCCTGCAGGAAGAACTGCTCGGCGCCTGGAGCGTGTTGTCGACGCTGACGCCGTTCGAGTATTCCTCGTTCCGCAACACGCTCGGCCGCTCGTCGGGATTCCAGTCGCTGCAGTACCGCGTGCTCGAGTTCAAGCTCGGCAACAAGAACCGCGACGTCATCGCCGTGCACAAGCGCGACACCGACGGTTACGCGAAGCTCGAGCAGGCGCTGCAGTCGCCCTCGCTGTACGACGAAGTGCTGCGCGTGCTCTCGCGCCGCGGCTACGGCATTCCCGACGACGTGCTGGAGCGCGATTTCTCGGAGCCGTACGCGCCGTCGAAGGCCGTGACGGCCGCCTGGCTCGGCGTCTATCACAACGCCGAGAAGGACTGGGATCTGTACGAAATGGCGGAGCGGCTCGTCGACCTCGATCAGAAATTCCAGCTGTGGCGCTTCCATCACCTGAAGACCGTCGAACGCGTGATCGGCTACAAGCCCGGCACGGGCGGCACCGGCGGCGTTTCGTACCTGGCGAAGGCGCTGGAACTGAAATTCTTCCCGGAGTTGTGGCAAGTGCGCACGTCGATGTGAGGGCCAGGTGACGGCCTGGAGCGAGCTCGATCACATCATCTTCTTCTGCGGCACGGACGCGCCGGAGGCGTCCGCGCTGCTCGATCGCGGCCTGCACGAAGGTCCGCGCAATTCGCACCCCGGGCAGGGCACGGCCAACCGCCGCTTCTTCTTCCGCAACGCCTATCTCGAGCTGCTCTGGGTCGAGAACTTCACCGAGGCGCAGAGTCCCGTACCGCGGTCGCTTGGGCTCGCGGATCGCTGGCAGCGGCGCGACGCGGGCGTGTGTCCGATCGGCCTGGTGTTCCGTTCGGGCCGGCGCACGCTGGCGCGGCCGATCGACTCGTGGACCTACACGCCCAGCTACTTCCCGCCGGGGTTCTCGATCGAGGTCGCGAAGGACATCCCGGACAACGAACCGCTGCTGTTCTACCTGCCGTTCGCGCGGCCGACGCTGGTCGAGGAACGGGACGCGGGGCCCGCGCTGGTCGGCGACATCGTCGACGCCGTGCTGCACCTGCCCGCGACGATGCAGCTGTCGCCGGCGCTCGATGCGCTGGTGGGGGCGGGCGTGCTCGGCGTGGAGCCGGCGCGGCAGTACCGCATCGACCTGCGCCACGTCGGCGGCGCCCGCGACGTCATCGACTGCCGGCCGACGCTGCCGCTGCGCTTCGTGCCGTTCGACACGCAAAAAAAACGCCCGGCCGCGTGAGCGGTCCGGGCGTGCCCCTAGCTACTTGCTTGCTGATTGCTTGCTGCTTGCTCGTCCGTTCTATCGATCGCTGAAAACTATTCCGGCGCGACCCAGGAGTTGATCGACATCGCACTCGCCGTGCCGGCGGTGTCGCCGATCGGGCTCGGATATCCACCGACCCACTTGATGTCCGCCGAATACGTCGTGCCCTGGTTCCAGAGATATCCCTGCTGCCAGAGGTAACCCTGCTGCCACAGGAAGCCCTGGTTCCACAGGTAGCCCTGGTTCCACAGATAACCCTTGTCCGTCAGCGTGCCGCCGCCCGGACCCGACACGACGAACGTGCCGTCGGCCTTCTGGCGTACGCCACCCATGTAGTGGGCCGTGCCGTTGAGATCGTTGGCGATGTTGACGCCGAGATTCGCGCAGCCGAGCTGCGTGCCGTTGACCGCCGCCTGCGCATCGACGAGGCCCGTGCCCTGCTGCAGCACGCTGTAGGCGAGCTGGCCGCTGGCGTCGAGCGCCGGCTTGGCGCTGGCCATGATGCGGCACTTCACCTGGTCGGGCGTGAGGCCCGGGTTCTGCTGGATGACCAGCGCCGCGACACCGGAGACGACCGCGGCCGCCTGCGAGGTGCCGGACATCGTGAAGAAGTCGCCGTTGTTGATGAAGGTCGGGTGGTCCACCGCGATCTTCATGTACGTGCCCATGAAGCCCCACTGGTGGCCGCCGGGCGCGACGAGATCGGGCTTCACGAAGCCTTCGAACGTCGGGCCCGTCGACGAGAACGACGCGAGGCGGTCGTCCTTGCCGCTGTTGGTGTAGTTGTCGGTCATCGCGCCGACCGTGATGACGTACGGCACGTTGCCCGGCACGCCGACTGTCTGCGGCAGCGGGCCGCTGTTGCCGGCCGACGCGACGACGACGATGCCCGCCTGCCAGGCGCGCATCACGGCCTTGTTCAGCGGATCGTCCCAGTACCGCGAGCGCGCCGGGGCGCCGAGCGACAGGTTCAGCACGCGGATCGCATTCACGCTCTTGTTCTGGATGACCCAGTCGATCGCGCGGATGACGGTCGCGTACGTGCTCGTGCCGTCTTCGCCGAACGCCTTGATCGAAATGATGCGCGCGTCCGGCGCCACGCCGAAGTACGCGCCCTTGGCGTTCTTGCGGCTGCTGGCGATCAGGCTCGTGACGTGCGTGCCGTGGCCGGTGGTATCCGTCGACACCGACGACCAGGTGCTGTCGACGACGTTGCGGATCGCGTCGTACTGCGCGGCGACGCGGCCGTTGCCCTTGGTGTCGTTGTCGAGCGAGTCGATGTCCCAGAAACCCGTGTCGATGACCGCGACGCCGACCGCGTTGCCGCGGATGCCCAGCGTGTGCAGGTATGCCTGGTTCACGTCGACGGGCACCGGATCGCCTTCGCCGTAGTTCGTGGTGTACGAGATCTCGACGTCGTCGAGGTCGACGAAGTCGTTCGGGAAATTCTCGTTCATGCCGCCGACGAAGCGGATCGCCGTGTTGCGACCGCGGTAGGCGGTGATGTTGAAGCTCTTCGCGACCAGGTTCTTGTCGGTGCCGGCGCCGGTGATGCGGCCGAGCTCGGTCCAGGTCGTGCCGCCGTTGGCGCTGGCCTGCACGGACAGGTAGTCGGTGGCCTCGAAGCCGGTGCGCGCGTAGTTGAATTTCAGCGTGACGGTGGCCGAGCTGCTCGGCGTCGCGGCGCGGCGATACACGGCGCCGTCCTGGCCGACGATCATGCGGTTGCCGCCGCGCTCGGCCCAGCCGATCACGACCTTGCCGTTGAACGGGTTGTTGTTGTCGTTCTGCTCGACCCAGTCGCCGTACCAGCGGTGCGAGCCGTCGTTGTTGGCGAACGAGCCCGTCTCGAACCTGTCGAGCACGTTGGCCGCGGCCTGCGTCATGACGAGGGAATTCGTGGTGATCTGCTTGATGCCCGCGGCGCGCATGACCTTCGCATGCTGCGCGTCGGTGAGATCCGCTTCGACGGCGTCGATGACGCCGAGTCGCGAGGTCACGCGACCGCCGGCGGACGTGACCGCCGCGGCGGCCAGGTCGGTCGATTGACCCTCGACGATGTAACTCTGCGCGGAAACGGACAGTTGCTTGTCGATCGCCACCGGCGTGCCCGTCGCGGCCGAACACGACGACAACGCCGCCATCACCGCGGCTCCCACCAGCGAAGCCGCCGCCATTCCCACACTGAACTTCTTCAAGATCGCCTCATGGCCCCAGTCCGCGTCTTGCGGACGCCACCATTAGAGGCGGGGAGCGGCAGTTTCCTGCGTGCCTGCGTGACGTGGATCGCGGGGGAAGTGTGAGCGACCGCAAATAAGGGCCGGTCAAATACCGCCTATGTTCAACCGCGCCGGAGCGCGGAAACGGCGTGCGTCAGCGCGTCGCGCTGCGTGTGACAGAAGCTGGCGCGTCGGCGCCGGCCGGCAGGATCTTGGTCAGCAGATCGTTGAGCGGCGTGGCCGCGCAGAAGAGGTGGCCCTGGCCCTCGTGGCATTGCTCGGCCACCAGGAACTGCGCCTGGGCCTCGCTCTCGATGCCCTCGGCGACGATGCGCAGGCCGAACGCGTGGCCCAGCGCGATGGCGGCGCGGCACACGGCGCGCGCCTCGTGATCGTGGCCGACTTCCTCGACGAACGAGCGGTCGATCATCAGGCCGTCGAGCGGACTGTTGCGCAGCTTGCCGAGCGAGATGTAGCCGGTGCCGAAATCGTCGACCAGCACGCGCACGCCGAGACCGCGCAGCTGGTGCAGCGCCTGCAGGCCCGAGCGGCCCGTCGACAACATCTGCTCGGTGATCTCGAGGTCGAGATGCGAAGGCTCGATGCCGGCGTGTTTCGCCGCGTTCATCACGTCCTCGGCGAGGCTCTCCGCGGACAGATACTGGCGGCCGACGTTCACGGACACGCGCAGGTTCGGGAAGCCGCGCGCGGCCAGCAAGGCGAGATCGCGGCAGGCGCGGTTCAGCACCCAGCGGCCGAGCTGCACGGAGAGCCCGGAGAGCTCCGCGATGGGCAGGAATTCGGCGGTGGGCACGAGGCCGCGGATCTTGTGCGGCCAGCGCAGGAAGGCTTCGACCGCGACGATCTCGCGAGTCGCCAGCGTGTAGCGCGGCTGGTAGTGCAGCTCGAGCTCGTCTTTCTGGATCGCCTGCGTCAGCTCCTGCTGCCAGTCGAGCCGCGTCAGCGACGCGAGGCGCAGCGTGTCGGAATAAAAGGTGATCAGGCGGTCTTCGCCCTGGCGGCGGCCGGAGTCGAGCGTGGTCAACGCCCGTTCGATCAGCTCGATGGCGCGGTCGCCATCGGTGCCCGAGAGCGTCACGCCGCATTGCGGCGCGAGCTGGAAGATCTGGCCATCGATGTCGACCGGGTGGCGCAGCGCCTTGGCGATCTTCTGCACCGCGTCGTCGGCGTCGGTACGCGAGCGCAGATCGGTGAGCACGACGCCGATGACGTCGTCGGAGACGCGCGCGAGGCGCGGCAGGTTGGTGCGGCCCTCGGGCAGGTTCTCGACGATCACCTGCGCCGCGGACTCGAGCAGCCGGTTGGCGAGCGACGAATCGAACACGCGTTGATAGGTGCTGTAGCCGCCGATGTGGATCAGCGCGACGCCGACCATGTCCTCGCGCAGCGCGGCCATGTCGAGCGCCATGCGCAGGGATTTCTCGAAGCCGTCGCGGTGCGGCAGCATCGCGCTGGTCTGCTGGGGATACAAACCGGAATCGTTGGACGTCGTTCCCTGGCCCAGGTCGCGGCAGACGATCAGCACGCGGTCGAAGCCCTGCACCTGGAAGCGCATCTCCAGCGACAGGTCGCCTTCCTGGTAACGCTGCTGCGCGGTCTTGCGAGTCTTGAGGATGCGGCGCACGGTCTGCAGCGCGTGGCTGGCGATGGATTCCGGCCAGATCGCGTCGAGCGACGTGCCGGGCAGGCTCTGCTCGTCGGGGTTCAGTCCGCGCACGGCGTGGCCGCCGACGCAGGAGAGGATGACGCCGTCCCGGCGCACGATCAGTGCGAGGTCGGGCAGCGTCTTCAAGGCATCATGAATGTCCATGTTCATGTGTGCGGACCCTAACGCGCTTCCCGCAGGACGCGCAATGCGTTGACGGTGTCGTCGCCGCCGCGAGTCGACGACAGCTCGAGGATGACGCCGTTGGCGATGAGGCCGTCGACGTTGGATTCGACGGCGCCGATGACCGAGTGCAGCGCGGCGACCTGCTCGGTGCCGAACCAGCCGCGCCAGGCATTGCGGCCGCGCTTGGCGCGGTACAGCGCGAGGTCGGCGATCTTGATCGCGTGCTCCCAGCTCACCGCGTTCGGCTTGCCGGGCACGAACGGCAGGCAGGTGAGGCCGATCGAGCAGCTCGTGCGGACCACGGCGCCGCGCGCCAGCGTGAACTTCATCTTGGCGACGCGCTCGCGGATGCGCTCGGCGAGCATCGTCGCGTGTTCGACGTGGTTCGCGTGCGCGACGACGACGAACTCGTCGCCGCCCCAGCGCGCCAGCACGTCGTCCGGCCGGATCGCCTGGCGCAGCGCTTTCGCGACCTCGACGATGACCTCGTCGCCGGCCGCGTGACCGTGCTGATCGTTGATCGGCTTCAGCGCATCGAGGTCGATGATCATGATGGCCAGGCCCGGCTGCGCCGAACCGGCCTGGTTGGCGATCAACCGCGGGAATTGCTCCATGAGGAAGCGGCGGTTCGCGAGACCGGTCAACGTGTCCGTGAGGCTGGCCATCTCGAGGCGGCGGTTCGCGTCCTCGAGCTCGCGATTGCGTTCGGCGAGCTCGTAGGTGCGGTCGCTGACCTGCTGCTCGAGCTCGGCCCGCAGGCCCGCGGCGCGCGCGATGCGGCGCTGCTGCCCGTACCAGACGCCGAGCAGCATGAGCACGGCCGCGAGCGCGTACGCGGCGTACGCCCAAGACGTGGCCCACGGCGAGGGCGCCACTTCGATCGGCAGCGCGAGGTCCTGCGTGCTCCAGACGCCGTCGCTGTTGCTGGCGCGCACGTGGAACACGTAGCGGCCGCCGGGCAGGTTGGTGTACGTCGCGGCGCGGCGGTCGTCGGCGCGCACCCAGTCGCTGTCGAAGCCGTCGAGCTTGTATTCGTAGCGGTTCGAGCGCGGGTCGGCGAAATCGAGCGCGGCGAAGCGCAGCGTGATGACGTCTTCCTGATGCGAGAGGTGCAGCTTGTCGATGTGCTCCTCGGGCACGCCGACGGCACCCGGCGAGTTCAGCTTCAGGAACTGCGTCAGCACGACGCGCGGCGGACGCTCGTTGAACTGCAGCGTCTCGGGATAGAACGCGTTGAACCCGGCGGCGCCGCCGAAGTACAGCTTGCCGCTGCGGTCGCGGAAGTGCGCGCCGAAGTTGAACTCCTCGCCCTGCAGGCCGTGCAGGCGATGGAAGCGCTGGATGTTGTTGGTTCGCGGATCCAGCTTCGCCAGGCCGAAGTTCGTGCTGATCCAGATGTTGCCCATGCCGTCGGCGCGCAGGCCGTACACGGTGTTGTTGGGCAGGCCCTGCGTCTCGGAGATGTTCGAGAAACGCAGGTGACCGGCGGCATCGGCGGGGTTCAGCACGCGGTCGAGACCGCCGCCGCGCGTGCCGATCCACACGTTGCCGGCGTCGTCGACGAGGATCGAGTAGATGGTGTCGGCCGACAGCGTGTCGAGCTGGCGCGCGGCGCGCTTGTAGTAGTAGAGGCGTTTCGTGCGCACGTCCCAGACGTTCAGGCCGCCGCCGTCGGTACCGATCCACACGTGGCCGGTGCGGTCGCGCGCCAGCGCGGTGACGCGGCCGTTCGAGAGATGCAGGCCGTCCTCGGGACCCGCGCGCAGGTTGTCGAAGCGGCGCGTCGCCGGATCGAAGCGCGAGATGCCGCCGCCGTAGGTGCCGATCCAGACCTGCTTGTCCATCTCCAGCAGGCTCATGACGCCGGGCGCGGCCAGCGTGGTCGGGACCGCCGGATCGTTCTGGAAGGATTCGGCGCGCAGGGTCTTCGTGTCGAAGCGATTCAGTCCGCCGCCCATCGTGCCGACCCACAGGCCGCCGTCGCCGGCTTCGAGCAGCGCCATGACGCGATCGTCGGAGAGCGAATCGCGGGCCGCGCCGTGCTTCAGCACGCTGACCTTGCCGCTGGCGCGGTCGACGAGATTGATGCCGTTGCCGAACGTGCCGACCCAGAGCCGGCCCTGCTTGTCCTCGGCGAACGAGGTGATGTTGCGGTCGCTGTAACCCTCGTCGGCGCTGGCGCGAACGTGGCCGAACGACCACGTGCGCGGATTCCATTTCGCGAGACCGCCGGACTTCGTGCCGATCCACAGGCCGCCGCCGCGGTCCTCGAACAGCGAGATCACGTAGTCGTCGGGCAACGAGCGCGCTTCCGCGTCGTCGTGGTGATAGCTGGAGAAGGTCTCGGTGGCGGCGTCGAACCACGCGAGCCCGCGGATCATGCCGACCCAGAGCCGGCCCTGGCCGTCGATCAGCAACGCCTGCACCCGGTTGTCCGGCAGCGCAGTGTTGCTCGCGGCGTTCTCGCGAAACACGCGCCAGCGGCCGCTGCGCGGGTCGAAACGCGCGAGGCCGGCATCGGTGCCGACCCAGACGAGTCCGTCGGGGGATTCGGTCAGCGCGCGCACGCGCAGCGGCTGGCCCGGTGTCGCGAGCTCGGCCGGCAATGTCACGCGGACCACGTCGAGGCTCGAGGCGGCGAGGCGATCGAGACCGTTCGCGGTGCCGATCAGCGTCTCGCCGCTGCGCAGGTGCAGGATCGCGAACACCGAGTTGTCGGCGAGCGACGCGGCCTGCGTCGCCGAGTGGCGCAGCCGTTTCAGTTCCTGCGTGCGCGGATCCCAGATGGCGACGCCGGCATCGCGCGAGCCGATCCACAGGCGGCCGAGACGGTCGCGCGCGAGCGAGCGCACGCGTTGCAGGTCGGGCGTGTCGCGCAGCTCGGCGGGCGACTGCAGCTTGCCGGTGGCGGCGGCGCGGAACACGACACCGCCGCCGTCGGTCGCGATCCACAGGCCGTCGTCGGCCGCGACGACCGAGGAGATCCAGCCGTTCGGCAACGTGCCGGGATCCGCGCGATCGTGGCGCAGCTGGCGGAATTCGTAGCCGTCGAAACGATTCAGCCCGTCCTCGGTGCCGAACCACATGAAGCCTTCGGCGTCCTGCACGATCGTGTTGACGGCCTGCTGCGAGAGACCGTCTTCGAGGCCATAACGCTGCACGCCGAGCGGCGGCGTCGCGACGCTGGTCCCGGAGAAAGCCAGGCAGGCGAGGGCGAAAACGCCGCGCGCGATGCGGGCTGACAATCCGGGTTTTCCACGACTCAGGGACATCTCCGCCATCGTAGGGGCGGGGTCGGAAACGCTGTGTGACTGGCGTCCGGTGGGGCGGCGACGGCCGGCCCTGGCAGCGTTTAACTGCGAGGTTTATGTGACCCGGTTCACGCTGGAACCGGCGCCCGGATCAGGTCCAGTCGACCGTCGAGACGCCCATCGTGGCGGCCGCACGACGTGCCGCGACGTTGCCGTTCACCAGCACGCCGTGCCGCGCGAGGCGCAGATGCGGCAGATCGGAGTCGGCATTGCCGTAGGCGAAGGTGTGCGTGTCGTCGCCGCGTTCGGCGACGAGCTCGCGGAAGCAACGCGCTTTCTCCTCGCCGCGACGGTTGGCCGTGGTCAGCGTGCCGTCGAGCAGGCCGTGCTCGAAACGCACGCCGGTCGAGATCACGTGGTCGAACCCGAGCTGGCGGCCGAACTCGGGCACGTAGAAATCGACGCTGGCCGACATCAGTACGAGGAAATGCCCGGCCTCCTTGTGGCGGCGGATCGTCGCCAGCGCGTCGGCGAAGCAACCGTCCGCGATCGTGTTGCGCACGAACTCCGCGCTGAACTGGCGGATGGCGTCGCGCGGCATGCCGCGCAGCGTCCGGCGCAACAACGTCTCCTTGAGCTTGCCGCGGTCGCGGTCGGCCGCGTAGCGCACGGCCGCGGGCAACACGCCTAACAACCGCAGCAGCCGCAGCGGCCGGCGCGCGAGGATGCGCAACACGAGCGGGAACAACGTGTCGTGGTGCGTGATCGTGCCGTCGAGATCGAAGCAGGCGATGGTCATCGGCGCGATGTTACGCGGCCCGCCACGATTCGCCACAATTGCGCCGCGTGATTGGCCACATTCGCGCCGAGACTCCGGCCGTCGAAAAACGAAACGGAGACGAGTCATGGCCGAGCTCAGACGATTCTTTCCACCCCTGCTGCTGAAGGCCCTGACCATCGGCGGCGTGACGATCCTGCTGCTGATCCTGATCGCGCAGGTCGAGGACGTCGTCAACGAACGCGTCGGCGCGCGCGCCACGGCACTGGCCCGCGTCGCGGAGTCCTGGGGCGGCGCACAGACGACGGGTGGCGTGTTGCTGGAGATCCCGGTCGAGACCACCCGCGTCGTCTACGGCAACACGACGCGCGTCGAGCGGCGGCTGTTCTACATATTGCCGGACACATTGGATGTGAAGGCCGGCGCCGATCCGTCGTATCGCACGGTCGGGCTGTATTCCGCGCCGGTGTACACGGCGAACGTGTCGGTGAGCGGCCAGTTCATCGCGCGTGACTTCACGCCGCCGCCCGGCGCGGGCGAGCCGCGCTGGAACGAGGCGCGCCTGCTGGTGCTCAACAGCGAGTCGCGGTCGCTGCGCGCGGTCGACGGGCTGCGCATCGGCGCGGAGAGTCCGCCGATCGCGGCCGACAACTACGCGGGCATGGCGGGCGTGTCGGCCGGGTTGCCGGCGGACGTGCAGTCGGGCGGGGTCATCCCGTTCAGCTTCCGGCTGACGCTGGCGGGCAGCGACCGGCTGACCTTCCTGCCGCTGGCGCGCAAGGCGCAGATCGACCTGCAGTCGGCGTGGCCGCATCCGAAGTTCGAGGGCGCACCGGCGCCGTTGCAGCCGCAGATCGGCGCCGGCGGGTTCAGCGCGCGCTGGTCGGTGCTCGAGATCAACCGGAACTTCGGCCAGACCTGGTTCGACACGGAGGTGAAGCCGAACGAGACGGCGATCGCCGCGTTGGCCGCGAGCGGCGTCGGCGTGACGTTCTACGAGCCGGTGGACATCTACCAGCGCAACTACCGCGCGGTGCACTACGCGGTGCTGCTGATCGCGATCACGTTCCTGACGTTCCTGTTGTGGGAGCAGCTGGCGGGCATCGCGATCCACGGCGTGCAGTACCTGATGGTCGGGCTGGCGCTGGCGTTGTTCTATCTACTGCTGCTGGCGCTGTCGGAGCACGTGGCGTTCGACGTCGCGTACGCGGTGTCGGCGGGGGCGCTGGTCGCGCTTATCACGACGTACCTGACGGGCGTGCTGAAGCGCTGGTCGCTGAGCCTGGGCGCGGGGGCGGGGCTGGCGACGCTGTATGCGCTGCTGTACTGGATATTGCGATCCGAGGACTACTCGCTGCTGATGGGGGCGTTGTTGTTGTTCGGGGTGTTGGCGGTGTTGATGATCGCGACGCGGAAGGTGGATTGGACGCGGGCGGGCAGGCGGTCGGAAGAATCCGGATCGCTTCGTTGAACATCGCGGTGAATGGGGACATTCATCGTTTCCAGCAAAAAAGGGACGGTCCTGAACGGAACATCCCTTTTTTGCGGCGAAGACGCCGGGGAAACGAAGAATGTCCCCTAGGCCGCTTTCGACGCCAGCTGCCTCAGCACGTACTGCAGGATGCCGCCGTGCCGGTAGTAGTCGCGCTCCTTCGGCGTATCGATGCGCACGCGCGCTTCGAACGTGATCGGCGAACCTTTCGGCGGCGTCGCGACGACCTTCACGGTCTTCGCCTCCGCGTTGTCGAGGCCGGTGATCTCGAACACCTCGTTGCCCGTGAGCCCGAGCGACGCGGCGCCCTTGCCGGCCGGGAACATCAGGGGCAACACGCCCATGCCGATCAGGTTCGACCGGTGGATGCGCTCGAAGCTCTCGGCGATGACCGCGCGCACACCCAGCAGCATGGTGCCCTTGGCCGCCCAGTCGCGTGACGAGCCCGTGCCATATTCCTTGCCGGCCAGGATCACGAGCGGCGTGCCCTCGGTCTTGTAACGCATGGCCGCGTCGAAGATCGACATCTGCTCGCCGGTGGGCACGTGGACGGTGACACCGCCCTCGGTGCCCGGCGCGAGCAGGTTGCGCAGGCGGATGTTCGCGAACGTGCCGCGCATCATCACCTCGTGGTTGCCGCGTCGCGCGCCGTACGAATTGAAGTCGACCGGCTGCACGCCCTGCGACACCAGGTACTTCGCCGCGGGGCTGGTCTTCGCGATGTCGCCGGCGGGGGAGATGTGGTCCGTCGTCACCGAGTCGCCGAGCAGCGCCAGCACGCGCGCGCCGGTGACGTCCGTGACCGCGCGCGGCGTCATCGTCATGCCTTCGAAGTACGGCGGATTGCGCACGTACGTCGACTCTTCCTTCCAGTCGTAGATCTTGCCGGTCGGGATCTTGATCGCCTGCCAGTTCGCTTCGCCCGCGAACACGTTCGAGTAGCTCTTCTGGAACATCTGCGACGTGATCGTGGCGTGCACCGCGTCGGCGACTTCACGATCCGACGGCCAGATGTTCGCCAGCAGCACCGGCTTGCCGTCCGGTCCCGTGCCCAGCACTTCCTGCTGCAGGTCGACGTTCATCGTGCCGGCCAGCGCGTACGCGACCACGAGCGGCGGCGACGCGAGGAAGTTCATCTTGATCTCGGGATGCACGCGACCTTCGAAATTGCGATTGCCCGACAGCACCGACGTCGCGACGATGTCGCCGGCCTTGATGCCGGCCGAGATCTCGGGCTTCAGCGGGCCCGAGTTGCCGATGCAGGTGGTGCAGCCGTAACCGACGACGTTGAACCCGATCGCGGCCAGCGGCTCGAGCAGCCCGGCCTTCGCCAGGTAGTCGGTGACCACGCGCGAGCCCGGCGCGAGGCTGGTCTTCACCCACGGCTTGGACTTCAGACCGAGCTTCGCGGCATTGCGCGCCAGCAGGCCCGCGGCCATCAGCACGTACGGGTTCGACGTGTTCGTGCAGCTCGTGATCGCGGCGATCATCACCGCGCCGTCGCGGATCTCGACCTGCTTGCCGTCGAGCTTGATCTCGGCACAGCCGGTGGCGTCCGCGGATTTCTTCTTGCGCTCGTCGGCCATCGCCTTCAGCGCGGCGGTGTAAACGCCCTGCGCCTTCGACAGCGGCACGCGATCCTGCGGACGTTTCGGGCCGGCGAGGCTGGGCTCGACGGTGGCGAGATCCAGCTCGAGCACGTCGGTGTAGTCGGCCGGCTTCGCGCCGTTGTACCGCCACATGCCCTGCGCCTTCGCATAGGCCTCGACCAGCGCGATCTGCTCGGCCGGACGGCCGGACAGCTCGAGATAGCGCAGCGTCTCCTCGTCGATCGGGAAGATGCCGCAGGTGCTGCCGTACTCGGGCGCCATGTTCGCGATGGTCGCGCGGTCGGCGAGCGGCAGGTTCGCGAGGCCGTCGCCGAAATACTCGACGAACTTCTCGACCACGCCTTTCTTGCGCAGCATCTCGGTGACGGTCAACACGAGATCGGTGGCGGTGCAGCCGGGTTTCATCGCGCCCGTCAGCTTGAAGCCGATGACCTGGGGGATGAGCATCGGGATGGGCTGACCGAGCATCGCGGCCTCGGCCTCGATGCCGCCCACGCCCCAGCCGAGCACGCCGAGACCGTTGATCATCGTGGTGTGCGAATCGGTGCCGACCACGGTGTCCGGATAGACGGTGTTCCTGCCCTCGGTGTCGTTGTGGAAGACGACGCGGCCGAGGTATTCGAGGTTCACCTGGTGGACGATGCCGGTGTTCGGCGGCACCACCTTGAAGTTGTGGAACGCGGTCTGGCCCCAGCGCAGGAACGCGTAGCGTTCGCCGTTGCGCTCGAACTCGATGCGGTTGTTCGTGGCCAGCGAGGTGGCGCTGCCGTAGTCGTCGACCTGGACGGAGTGGTCGATGACCAGCTCGGCCGGGTTGATCGGGTTGATGCGTTCCGGGTTGCCGCCTAACTTCTTGACGGCTTCGCGCATCGCCGCGAGGTCGACGACGCAGGGCACGCCGGTGAAGTCCTGCATGATCACGCGCGCCGGCGTGAAGTCGATTTCGTAGGAGGGCGTGGCCTTCGCGTCCCAGTCGAGCACGGCCTGGATGTCTTCGCGCGTGACGTTCACGCCGTCTTCGAAGCGCAGCAGGTTCTCGAGCAGGATCTTCAGCGAGTACGGCAGTCGCGCGACCTTGTCGGCGGGCAGCGAAGCGAAGCTCCAGTAGTCGTAGGAGCGGGATCCCACCTTGAGCGTGGCGCGGGTGTCGGAACTGCCGGTCATTGAAAACTCCTCGAGAAAAACAAGCGGCGCATTCTATCGCAGGTGGCTAACTCAACGTGCGTTCGATGACGCCGCCGCCGAGGCAGCGATCGCCGTCGTACAGCACCGCGAACTGGCCGGGCGTCACCGCGCGCTGCGGTTCGGTGAAACGCACGTCGAGCGCGCCATCGGCGCCGACCACGGCCTGACAAGACTGGTCCGCCTGGCGGTAGCGGACCTTGATCGCGGAGGCGAAATCGGGCTGGCCCGGACGCACCAGCCAGTTGCAGGGCCCCGTGGACAATGCACGGCTGACGAGCAGCGGGTGGTCGTGGCCCTGCACGGCGACGAGCCGGTTGCTCGCGAGATCCTTCGTCGCGACGTACCAGGCGTCGTCGCGCGCGCCGGCGCGTCCGCCGATCTCGAGACCGCCGCGTTGTCCCAGCGTGTAGAAGGCGAGACCCCGGTGGCGTCCGACAATCGAGCCGTGCTCATCGACGATGTCGCCCGGCGAGGTCGGGATATAGCGCGCCAGGAATTCGCGGAACGGCCGTTCGCCGATGAAGCAGATGCCGGTGCTGTCGGGTTTGTCGAAAACGGGCAGGCCGGCCTCGCGCGCCAGCGCGCGGACCTCGGCCTTGGTCAGCTCGCCGAGCGGGAACACGACGCGCGCGAAATGCTCACGCGCGACGGCATGGAGGAAATAGGACTGGTCCTTCTCGGCGTCGCGCGCCTTGCGCAGGACCGGGCCGTCGGGAGCCTGGTCGACGCGCGCGTAGTGGCCGGTGGCGAAGCGGTGCGCGCCGAGACGCGACGCGTAGTCGAGGCAGATGCCGAACTTGATCTCGCGATTGCAGAGCACGTCGGGGTTCGGCGTGCGGCCGGCGCGGTACTCGGTGAGGAAGTACTCGAACACGCGCGCGCGGTATTCGTCGGCGAAGCTCACGCGGTGCAGCGGGATGCCGATCTCGGCGGCGGTGGCGCGCGCGTCCTGGAAGTCCTGCGCGCCGGTGCAGTAGGCGTCGTCGTCCTCCCAGTTGCTCATGTAGAGGCCGTGGACGTCGTATCCCGCGCGCTTCAGGAGCAGGGCCGAGACGGCTGAATCGACGCCGCCGGACATGCCGACGACGATCCTTTCCTGGCTCTTTGACACGGGGTGGATTGTAAAGGGGGATTGGCCCCAAAGGGCCGTTTGGGGCCAATCCCCATTTCAGAGGTTGACGACGGAGTCGACCTGGAGGGCGGTGTCGAGGCCGAGCGTGGCCACGGACGTCAGCGGCTGGCGCTGGCCGCGCAGGTAGTCCTCGAGGCAGCGCAGGACCAGCGGCGATCGCAGCCGGCCGGGCTGGGCCAGCAGCTGTTCGTGCGACAGCCACACGGCGCGCACGATGCCGGTATCGAGCGGTTGCGCGGCCTGGTGGTCGTCGACGCGACCGCAGAACGTGAAGCGCAGGAAGCTGCGATCGTTCTCCGGGTTGCGCCACAGGTAGGTGCCGACGACCGCCTCGGGCGTGAGCCGCCACGCGGTCTCCTCGCGCGTCTCGCGCACGACGGCTTCGATCAGGGTTTCCCGGTCCTCGAGGTGGCCGGCCGGCTGGTTCAGCACCAGGCGGCCCGCGATCTTCTCCTCGACCATGAGGAAACGCCCGTCGCGTTCGACGATGGCGGCGACGGTGACTTCCGGATTCCAGCGCACGGACGGGACTAACTAACGCGACGCGAGGCGCGCGTGTTCGTCGCCCGCGCTGCCGTGCCAGATCTCGTCGAACTCGTCGAGGTACTGGCGCGCGACCGGCGGGTTGTTGAGATCGGCGACGCCGTCCCAGCGATCGGCATGGACGCGGTAGGCGATGGCGCGATCATCGGCGATCACGTAGCTGGCGGCGCGCTGGCGGATGGCGCCGACGACCGGACGGATGTCGATGCAGCTCGTGAGCCGGCGGCCCATCGCGATGAAACGGTTGTTGTCGCGGAGCAGGCGGTTGGAATCCGAGATCAGCACGCGCACCTTCGCGAAGCGGCGCGCGAGCACGAAACGTTTCACGATCTCGAGGAACGCGTTCTGGTCGTAGAGATCGGGCTCGAGATCGGGCGTGTAGATGGACATCAGCCGCTGCGCGCTCGCAGCGACCGCGTCGACCGCCGCGCGCATCTCCTCGAGCGAGCTGATCACGCGCACCGGGTTCTCGCCGCGGCCGCCCGGGATCGCGGGCACGGCTGCGCCCGGCGCCGCGGTGCGCTGCGTGAAACGATTGAAGTCGAATTCCCCGGTCGTCATGGGTGACGACAACTCCCCTGACCTGTGCCCGCGGAAGGGTAGGTTTCCATCTCACCCCGCAGTGCCAACCAGTTCACGCTTTTGCCGGAAATGGCCGAAAACCGGCCTGAAAGCGTGTGGCAGTCCGCAATTTACGCGCCGGGACTGGACAGACCCATCAGGGGAAACCGAGCCGTGGCAGGCGCGGCGGCGGATCAAACCCGGCGCGCCATCTCCGCGGCCAGGCCCAGGTAGGCCGACGGCGTCAGCGCCTTGAGCCGCGCGCGCTCCGGCGCCGGCAGCGGTAGTTTGTCGACGAAGGCGGCGAGCCCGGCCGCGTCGACGTCCGCACCGCGCGTGAAGTCCTTGAGCAGCTCGTAGCCGTTCGGCACGCCGGCGGCGCGCAGCGCCGTCTGCAGCGCCTCGCCGAGCACCTCGTGCGCGCCATCGATGTCGGCGGCGATGACCTGCGGGTTCGCCGCGATCTTGCCGAGCCCGCGCAGCAGCGAGTTCCAGGCGACGACGCTGTGCGCCAGCGCGACGCCGACGTTGCGCAGCACCGTGGAGTCGGTGAGATCGCGCTGCCAGCGCGAGATGGGTAGTTTGGTGGCGAAGTGGTGCAGCAGCGCGTTCGCGATGCCGAGATTGCCCTCGGCGTTCTCGAAGTCGATCGGGTTGACCTTGTGCGGCATCGTCGACGAGCCGACCTCGCCGGCGACCGCGCGCTGGCGCAGGTAACCCAGCGAGATGTAGCCCCAGGCGTCGCGCGCGAAGTCGATGACGATGGTGTTGATCGCGGCCAGCGCGTCGCAGTACTCGCCGATCCAGTCGTGCGGCTCGATCTGCGTCGAGTATTCGTTCCATTCGAGCCCCTGCGACTCGACGAACGCGCGCGAGATCTTCGGCCAGTCGACGGCCGGCAGCGCGGCGACGTGCGCGTTGTAGTTGCCCACCGCGCCGTTCCACTTGCCGAGGATCTCCACCTTCTCGAGCCGCGCCCGCGCGCGCACCAAGCGCGCGACGACGTTGGCGAACTCCTTGCCCAGTGTCGTCGGGCTCGCGGTCTGCCCGTGCGTGCGCGACAGCATCGGCAGCGCCGCGTGTTCGTGCGCGAAGCCGCGCAGCTTGTCGATGACCTTCTGCAGGTCGTCGAGCAGCACGAGGCGCGCGGCGCGCAGCATGCGCGCGTACGCGAGATTGTTGATGTCCTCGGACGTGCAGCCGAAGTGCACGAGCTCGAGCGCCGCGGGCGATGCGCCGCTCGCGGCGAGCTTCTCGCGCACGAAGTATTCGACGGCCTTCACGTCGTGGTTGATGCGCGATTCGATGGCCTTCACGGCGGCCGGCGCGTCGTCGCCCGGTTCCAGCGCCAGTTCGGCCGCGAGCTGCTTCACGGATGCGGGCAGCGCGGCGCCGGCCAGCGACGGCGCGGATTCCGACAACATCAGCAGCCAGGCGGCCTCGATCCGGATGCGCTCGCGGATCAGCCCGCTCTCCGACAGCACGTCGCGCAGGGAATCGGCACCTTTGCGGTAACGGCCATCGACGGGAGAGAGCGCGGACAGGGCGGCGGAATCCATGAAAGAGAGGCCTCGAATCGTTAAAATGCCGCGCGAATGATACCGGCGGGGCGCAAGGAGCACGACAGTTTCGGCGAGATCGAAGTCGCCGCCGACGCGTTGTGGGGCGCGCAGACCGAGCGCGCGCGCCGCAACTTCCAGCTGAGCGGCACGCGTCTGCCCGCGCCGTTCATCGCCGCCGTCGCGACCATCAAGGCCGCTGCCGCGCGCGCCAACGCGCAGCTGCACCTGTTGCCCGCCGACATGGCCGGCGCCATCGCCGACGCTGCGCTGGACGTCGCGCGCGGGGAGTACCCGGACCAGTTCCCGCTCGACGTCTTCCAGACCGGCAGCGGCACGAGCACCAACATGAACGTCAACGAGGTCGTCGCGCACCTCGCGTCGGAGGCGCTCGGCCGGCCGGTGCACGCGAACGATCACGTCAACATGTGCCAGAGCAGCAACGACGTGATCCCGAGCGCGATCCACGTCAGCGCGGTTCTGCAGAGCCATGCGACGTTGCTGCCGGCGCTCGACGTGTTGTGCGACACGCTGGCCGCGAAAGAACGCGCGTGGGCATCGATCCTGAAGACCGGGCGCACGCACCTGATGGACGCGACGCCGATGACGCTCGGGCAGGAAGCCTCGGGCTGGCGCGCGCAGATCGATCACGCCATCGAACGACTGCGCGCCAGCGAACCGCGCCTGCTGGCGCTGGCGCAGGGCGGCACCGCGATCGGCACCGGCATCAACGCCCACGAGGAATTTCCCGCGCGGTTCGTCGCCGAGCTGCGGTCGCTGACCTCGCAACTGTTCGAGACCGCGCCGAACTACTTCGCGGCGATGGGCACGCAGGACGCGGCGGTCGAGTATTCCGGCCAGCTGCGCGCGCTGGCCGTCACGCTGATGAAGATCGCGAACGACCTGCGCTGGATGGGCTCCGGCCCGCTCGCCGGTCTCGCCGAACTCAAGCTGCCGGCGCTGCAGCCGGGCAGCAGCATCATGCCGGGCAAGGTGAACCCGGTGATCCCCGAAGCGGTCGCGATGATCGCGGCGCACGTCATCGGGCTCGATGCCGCCATCGCCGTGGCCGGCCAATCCGGCAATTTCCAGCTGAACGTGATGCTGCCGCTGATCGCGACCAACCTGCTGACGCAGATCGAGCTGCTGGCGAACGCGGCGCGCGCGCTCGCCGAACGCTGCCTCGCCGGCGCCGAACCGAATCTCGCGAAGCTCGACGAAACGCTGGCGCGCAACCCGATCCTCGCCACCGCGCTGAACCCGGCGATCGGCTACGAACGCGCCGCCGCCATCGCGAAGCGTGCCTACGCCGAAGGTCGTCCCGTGTTCGACGTCGCGCTGGAGATGTCCGGCCTCACCGAGGACGAACTGACGAAGCTGCTCGATCCCGCGGCGCTGACGCGCGGCGGCCTGCACGGCGGTGGAGGCGGGGGTTGAGCGCCGACGATCTGCGCGCGCGCATCCTGCGTCGATTCGAGGGCAGCGAACCGCGTCACGAGCTCGCCGACTGGCGGCTGCTCGGCATGGACGAGGCGCGGCTCAAGCGTCTCCAGCCGCACTTTCCCGAGAACCCCATCGCCGCCGCGGTGCTGGTCGCGCTGGTCGATCGGCCCGAGGGTCTGTCGATTCTCCTCACCCAGCGCGCCTCGCAGCTCGCCAAACACGCGGCGCAGATCTCGTTCCCCGGCGGACGACTCGAAGAATCGGATCCCGACATCGCCAGCGCCGCGTTGCGCGAGGCGCAGGAGGAGATCGGCCTCGACCCGACGCGCGTGCGCGTGTTCGGTTACCTGCCCGATCACCTGGTGATCAGCGGGTATCGCGTGACGCCGGTGCTGTCGATCGTCGCGCCGCCGTTCGCGATCACGCCGAACCCGGCGGAGGTCGAGCAGGTGTTCGAAGTCCCCGCCGCGCACGTGTTCGATCGAGCCAACCACAAGGCCCGCATGCGCCGCGTCGGCGACGAAGACATGCTGCTGTATGACATCCCCTGGCAGGGCCGCAACATCTGGGGCGCGACCGCCGGCATGTTGCTGACGCTGGTGCGCATGGTCGAGGAGGGCGCGTGAGCGACGAAAAGGCGGCGCAGGCGATCGCGCGGCTGCTGGGCATCATGCGCCGGCTGCGCGCACCCGAGGGCGGCTGCCCCTGGGACCTGCAGCAGGATTTCGCCAGCATCGCGCCGTACACGATCGAGGAAGCCTACGAAGTCGCCGAGGCGATCGCGCGCGGCGAACCCGCCGCGCTGGAGGCGGAGCTCGGCGACCTGCTGTTCCAGGTGGTGTTCCACGCGCAGCTGGGCGCGGAGAAGCAGTGGTTCGATTTCGCCAGCGTCGCGGACGCGATCTCGAACAAACTGACCGAGCGGCATCCGCACGTGTTCGGCGACGCGAAGATCGGCAGCGGCGCCGAGCTGAACCGCGCCTGGGAAGAGCAGAAGGCGCGCGAACGCGCCGCGCGTGGCGACGAGACGAATGCCGGCGCGCCGCCGAGCGAGCTCGCCGACGTGCCGCTGGCGTTGCCGGCGTTGTCGCGCGCCGCGAAGCTGGGCAAACGCGCCGGGCGCGTCGGCTTCGACTGGCCGGACGCGAGCGGCGTGCGCGCGAAGATCGCCGAGGAGCTGGGCGAGGTCGATGAAGTCGCGTCCGGCGACGCGGCGCGCCGAGCCGAGGAGCTCGGCGACCTGCTGTTCGCCACGGCCAACTGGTCGCGGCATCTCGGCGTCGATCCCGAGGAAGCGCTGCGGCTCGCCAATGCGAAATTCGAGCAGCGCTTCCGCGCGATGGAGAGCCTGGCGCGCGCGCGCGGGCAGGCGTTGAAGTCGCTGGACGCGGCCGCGTGGGACGCGTTGTGGAACGAGGTGAAGGCCGCGCCGCGATGAACCCAGGCGGTTGGCCCGGGGCGATGAGCCCCGGCGTCGGGCCGCAGCCGGAATGCGAACGCCGTCACGGCGCTTTCGCGCGGCAAGATCGCCCGTTCCGGCCGTTCAGACTCGATTCATGGGCCGCGGCCTACAGTGCCCCCACGGTTGGACGAACCAACCGATGGAGGCTTTATGTCGATTCCCAGCAAGAAGGTTCTCGGCGCGAAGATTGCGACAGTGCTGGCCACCGCGGCCCTCGCGTTGGGCAGCACCGGCGCGTTCGCACAGGATCGTTACGACGACGGTCGCTACAACGATCGTCCCGAGTACGACCGCCCGGGCTACGACGACCGTGACAACGACGGCTACGACTACGCCCGCGTCGTCGACGTGCAGCCGCTCACTCGCCAGGTGCGCGTCAGCTCGCCGCAGCGCGAGTGCTGGGACGAGACGCGTTACGACGAGCCGAACTACAGCCCGCCGCGACCGCGTAATTCCGGTGGCGCGACGCTGCTCGGCGCGGTGATCGGTGCCGCGGTCGGCAACCAGATCGGTCACGGCCACGGCCGTCATGCCGCGACCGCCGCCGGCGCCATCATCGGCGCGAGCATCGGCAACGCGGAAGCGGGCCGTCGCAACGGCTACGAACAGCCGCCGCCGCCGCGCGCCTACACGGTGCAGCGTTGCGAGACGCACTACCGCGAGGACGTGCAGGAGCGCGTCGACGGCTACCGGGTCACCTACGTCTACAACGGGCGTCGTGGCGTCACCGAGCTGCCGTATCGCCCCGGCGACCGCATCCGCGTGCGGGTCGACGTCAGCCCGGCCGAGTGACGATGACCGAGTTGTTTGCCCTGGCGGCGTGGGTGATCTGTCTCGCAAAGACGGGCGCCCACGTCGCCTTTTACGCGCAAACGTCTAGAATCCGCCCCGCCATGAGAAAGTTGCTGCCCCTGATCGTTTCGCTCGGCTTCGTCTCGTTCGCGCAGGCGCACGCCGTGCCGGCCGCGGATGCCGCCGGCGCCGCGCACGTCGACCGCGATCCGGCCGCGATGCGCCACGACGGCATCTCGATGGAAGAGGCCAAGTCGCGCGCCGCGCGCCAGACCGGCGCCCAGGCGTTGAACGGCACGGTCCAGGACGAGGACGGCCGCAAGGTCTACGTCATCAAGCTGATGAAGGATGGGCGGGTGTTCTTCGTGCGCGTCGACGCGGCCTCCGGCCGGGTGCTGTGACCTCGTGCGCGCGCTGATCGTCGAAGATGAAGCCGCGCTGCGCGACGCGTTGCGCGAGCAGCTGGCGAAGCAGGGGTTCACCGTCGATGTCGCCGCCGATGGCGAGGAAGGCTTGTTCGCCGGCACCGAATATCCGCTCGACATCGCCGTCGTCGACCTCGGCCTGCCGAAGATTCCGGGCCTCGAGGTCATCCGCAAACTGCGCGCGGCCGGCAAGACGTTCCCCATCCTCATCCTCACGGCCCGCGATCGCTGGCAGGACAAGGTCGAGGGTCTGCAGGCCGGCGCGGACGATTACGTCGCCAAGCCCTATCACTTCGAGGAAGTGCTGGCGCGCATGCAGGCGCTGCTGCGCCGCGCGGGCGGCTGGGCGTCGCCGATCCTCGAGTGCGGACCGATCCGCCTCGACACGCGCGCGCAGTCGATCACGCTCGGGGGGACGCCCATCGAGCTGACCACGTTCGAATACCGCATCCTCGAGCACATGATGCTGCGCGCCGGCGACGTCATCTCGAAGACCGAGCTCACCGAGCGGCTCTACGACCAGGACTACGAACGCGACAGCAACGTCATCGAAGTCTTCATCGGCCGATTGCGCCGCAAGCTCGATCCCGACGAGAAACTGCATCCGATCGAAACGCTGCGCGGGCGCGGCTACCGCTTCTCCATCCCGAGAAGCGCCGGTGACTGAACCCGGCGGCTGATTCGTGTCGCGCCCCTCGCTGCGGCGCCGGCTCATGGTGTCGGTGCTTGTCGTCCTCGCGGTGTTCTTCGGGCTCACGGTGCTGCTGCTCGACAAGCTGTTCCGCGATTCCGCGCAGCGTTCGCTGGGAGAGTTGCTCGATGCGCAGACGGTCGCGCTGATCGCCGCCGCCGATCCGATCGGCCCCGACGCCGTCGTCCCGTCGGAGATGCTCGAGGCGCGTTTCGCGACGCCGGGCTCCGGCCTGTACGCCGAGATCCGCAATGGCAGCGGCGAGAGCGTCTGGCGCTCCTCGTCGACCACCGACGGTTCCGTGCAGTTCGGTCCGCCGCTCGAGAGC
>DATJTW010000045.1:0-37636 GCA_035502995.1 Steroidobacteraceae bacterium
GCGTTGTTGACGCGCACCTTTCCCGAGTCCTTGCCGTCGAAATGGAACACGTCGTACTGCCGCAGCGGCACCAGCGTCTTGTACGAGTACCAGCCCGTGGCGCACTCGTTGAACGGGCCGCGCTGATACCGGTAATCGCCGTCGAGCCACACCGTGGACGACGCATCCGCGACGCGCAGCACGCGGCGCACCTTGAGATCCTGACCGGAGAACGATGGCCACTGGTCTTCGGGCAGCGGCGTGTTCGTGCCGGTGCCGATCTGCCGGAACGTGCCGTAACGCACGTTGACGCGTTCGTCGAGCACGGTGTTCGCCTCGCTGTGCGTCACCGATCCGATCAGGCGCATGTCGTCGACGTGGCGCTGGTAGACCGAGTCGTAGGGCGGGTTGTACGGATCGTCGGGCTGCCCCGGGTTGAAGAAGTGGTGATCGTTCTTGCCGTCGATGGTGAGGTCGTAGTTCCCGGTGAAGATGCCGACGCCGAGGAAACGCGTCATCGGCAAGCGGCCATCGATGTGCAGGTTGAGCAATTGCTCGCTGCGGTAGCCCGGCTCCTCCGTGCTGGTCGACGAAATGACGAGGTCTTCGCCGAGCGTCCCGAGATGCAGCGACAGCACAAGGTCGGGGGTGAAGGTGGCGGAGGGCAGCTGCGCCTCGCCCTGGCCCTGCGCGCTCGAGCTGAAGGAGCCATCGGCGTACGCGCAGGCAGTCCACGTGAGACGCAGGACCTGCTTGCCGGACTTCGGCAACGTCGCGAGCACGCTGCCGCCGCCCGGGCAGGGCACCGAGATGCCGCGCCGCGCGGCGGCGACCGCGGCGGGCGTCGTCTGCGCGCCGAGCCAGCCCAGCGTGCGCAACATGAACACGCGGGTGTCGAAGGCGACCGAGTCGAGCACGCCGAGCGCGGCGCCGCCGGCGCCCTCGGTGGCGAACAGCGCGCGGGCCGCCGAGTCCGCGCTGTCGATCGGCTTCAGCGGCGGCAAGTCGGCGGATGCCACGGTCGCGCCGAGCGCGAGCGCGAGGAAGGATGTCCGCGCGAGCGGGCCGGTGTGGATGATCTTCTGCATGGAGGTCCCCTTCTGATTTCTTGTCGGGCGCGCTCGGGTCGAGCTCGAAGGAGGGTGTGTCACGGCGAAACGATTCGTGACACGCGGGAGCGCGAGGTTTGCCTAGTCGTTCCCGCCCGAGTATCCGATTCGCGACAAACCACAGCTATCTACCGTGGTTTCGTTCGACTACGCTCGTCGGGCACCGGAAATACGAGGACGAGGGGGAATGTCGAGCAGCGTGCGCATCCTGGGATCGCGCGCCCGCGAACAGCTGCCGGGCACCAGCATCACGCTGCGCGCGCCGGGTTTTCGCGGTGTCGTCGCACAGCTCGCGACCGGCGGCGTCGCGCCGCGCGTGCACGCATTGCCCTTCGCCGAAGCCGCGGCGGATGCCGAAGTCATGCTGGCCGCGCAATTGTCCCTGCATCTCGAGCCGGCGCCGAACGAAGGTCGCGCGGGACTGCGCTCGCGCAGCGCGCTCGCCACCCATCCGCGCCTCATCGTCCCGCGACGGCACGGCATCGCGTATGCGCTGCTGCAGACCGACGAGGACGGCGTCTCCTCGTTCCTGTTCGCGGAATCGCGCTCGGTCGACGAGGCCGTGTTCGCGCTGACGATCGCAACCGAGCGACCCGCGCATCGCACGCTGCGCGTGTTCCTGTGGCCGGAGCAAACGGTGCTCGCGTCCGGCGCGTTGGCGAGCGTCAGCCGCTTCGAGGCCCGGCACCGGCCGAACCGCATCGCGCAGCTCACGTCGAACGGCGGCTGGCGCGCGCCCGACTGGGACGCCCTGTCGCGCGGGCCGGCGCTGCTATTGCTGCACGGGACATTCGGCACGCCGCAGTCGACGTTCGACGACTGGCTGCGCGACGAAAGCTTCGCGCGCGTACTGGCGCGTTATGACGGGCGCTGCATCGCGTTCGCACACCCGACGCTGTCGCTGAGCCCGGACGAGAATCTCGCGTGGCTGCTCGCCAACCTGCCGCCGCGCCAGGACTGCGTCGACATCGTCGCGCATGGTCGCGGCGGTCTTCTGGCGCGGCTGATTGCCGAAGACGGGCGCCTACCGGTGCGGCGCGTCTGCCTGGTCGGCGCGCCCAACCACGGCACGCCGCTGGTGCGCGACGCGGAGCTCGGGCGCTATCTCGACGGCCACGTCGCGCTGCTCACCGGCGCGCGCCGCGACGTGGCGGCGCCGACGCTGCAGGGTGCATTGAGCGTCGCGCGGCTGGTGGCGATGAATCTCGCGCCGGAGTTGCCGGGCCTCGAAGCGATGGCGCCGGACAGCCTGACCCTGCGTGCGCTCGGCGTGCTGCATGCACCCGCGACGCAGTGGTTCACGGTCGGCGCGCAGTACTCGGGCGTGGGCGCGCCGCGGGCGAGCGGTCTCGATCCCGGCGATTTCGCGGCGGTGCCGAACGATGGTGTCGTGCCGAGCGAGGGCTGCCACCTGCCGGGCGTGACGCCCGCCGAGTCGCTGAAGCTCGGCGGCGCCGACGTGCATCACCACAACTACTTCGCGAATGCGCACGTCCGCGCACGGCTCGACGCCTGGCTCGAGTGACGACCGATTTGTAGGACGGTTCCTATTTTCGGATGCGGAGGGCGACGATGGTTGCCGTGTGGGCGCGCGGCCAACATCCTCACCTAACAACCCAAGGGAAACCCATGAGCTCGACCAAGATCATCGCCATCGTACTCATCGTCGCCGGAGCGCTCGGACTGGCCTACGGCAAGTTCTCGTACACCAAGGACACGCACGAAGCGAAGGTGGGTCCGCTCGAGCTGAGCGTGAAGGACAAGGAGACCGTGAACATTCCGCAGTGGGCCGGCATCGGCGCCATCGTGATCGGCGCAGGTTTGCTGCTGGTCGGCGGACGCCGCGTCTGAAGACTTCGACCGGAAAGGGACGCCGGGGCATAACTTAGTTAGCCGACGACCCGGGAAGAGGATGGGGCTGACTCCGCCTTGTGGCGCGGAGTCAGCCCCGAATTATTTGGGGGCCCCGAAATCCGTGACTGTCCCCTTTTGCCAGGAAACGGGGACTGTCCCCATTAATTCTTGAGCTTGTAGCCGGTGCGGAACATCCACGCGATCACGGCCAGGCAGATCAGCATGAACAGGAACGTCATGCTGACGCTCAGCACCACGTTCACGTCCGACTTCCCGTAGAAGCTCCAGCGGAAGCCGTTGATCAGGTAGACCACCGGGTTGAACAGCGTCAGCTTCTGCCATACCGGCGGCAGCATCGACAGCGAATAGAAGCTGCCGCCGAGGAACGTCAGCGGCGTCACGATCATCGTCGGCACGATGCTGGTCTTCTCCCAGCTGTCGGCCCAGATGCCGATCGCGAAGCCGAGCAGGCTGAACGTCACCGACGTCAGGATGAGGAAGCCGAACATCGCGATCGGGTGCTGGATCTCGAACGGCACGAACAACCGCGCCGTGAGCAGGATCAGCGAGCCGAGCATCACGGACTTCGAGGCCGCCGCGCCGACGTAACCCGCCAGCACCTCCACGAACGACACCGGCGCCGACAACATCTCGTAGATCGTCCCGGCGAACTTCGGCATGTAGATGCCGAACGACGAGTTGTTCAGGCTCTCGGTCAGCACGGTGAGCATGACGAGGCCCGGCACGATGAACGCGCCGTAAGAAACGCCGTCGATGCTGACCATGCGCGAGCCGATGGCCGAGCCGAACACCACGAAGTACAGCGACGTGGTGATGACCGGCGTCGCGATGCTCTGGAAGATCGTGCGGAAGGTGCGCGACATCTCGAACACGTAGATGGCGCGGATGGCATGGACGTTCATGCGCGCGCCCTCGTGCCGTTGCCGTCACGATTGCTCACCAGGCTCACGAAGATGTCCTCGAGCGAGCTCTCGGCGGTATGCAGGTCCTTGAACTCGATGCCCTGTTCGTTGAGCCGTTTCAGCAGCGCGGCGATGCCGGTCTCCGCGGCCTGCGTATCGAACGTGTACACGAGCTCGAGCCCGTCCTTCTGCAGCTCCAATTTGAGATCCGCGAGCCCCGGCGGAATCGCCGCCAGTGCCGTCTGCAGGTGCAGCGTCAGCTGCTTCTTGCCGAGCTTGCGCATCAGCGCGTTCTTCTCCTCCACCACCACGAGCTCACCCTTGCTGATGACGCCGATGCGGTCGGCCATCTCCTCGGCTTCCTCGATGTAGTGGGTGGTGAGGATGATGGTGACGCCGTTCTCGCGCAGCCCGCGCACCATCTGCCACATGTCCCGGCGCAGCTCGACGTCGACGCCGGCCGTCGGTTCGTCGAGGAACAGGATGGTCGGCTCGTGCGACAGCGCCTTCGCGATCATCACGCGCCGCTTCATGCCGCCGGACAGCGTCATGATCTTCGAATCCTTCTTGTCCCACAGCGAGAGATCGCGCAGCACCTTCTCGATGATCGCCGAATCCTTCGGCTTGCCGAACAGGCCGCGCGAATACTGCACGGTGTTCCACACCGTCTCGAACATGTCGGTGGCCAGCTCCTGCGGCACGAGCCCGATCTTGGTCCGCGCCGCGCGGAAGTCGCGCTGGATGTCGTGACCGTCCGCGGTGACGGTGCCGCCGCTGAGCCGCACGATGCCGCAGATGATGTTGATCAGCGTCGTCTTGCCGGCGCCGTTCGGCCCGAGCAAGGCGAAGATCTCGCCGCGGCGGATGTCGAGGTCGACGTTCTTGAGGGCCTGGAAGCCCGAGGCGTAGGTCTTGCTGACGCCGGAGACGGTGAGTACGGACATGGGCGAAGGCTAAAGGCCCTTCGCCCGTGTCTCAATGCTGCTTTGGAGAGAGTTTCTGTCTCCGCCTTCAGAATTACTGCAAGGTCACGCAGCTCCCGTACACCCGCTTCGTGTCCAGCACCGAGGCCACCGAGAACAGGTCGATGCGCGCCCGATCGAACGGCTTCGTGGCCCTGAAACCCACGAACGCCGCCTCCGGATCCTGCAGCAGCCCGAGCGCCGAGATGTCGAGCACGTCGTTCACCGACGCGGTCTCCTGCTGCACGCCATCGAGATAGGTCCGGACGCGCACGTTCTGCAGCGCGCCGACCGTGAGCAGCGTGCCCGGATCGGACACCAGGAATCCCACCTTGCGGCCGGCGGGATACGTCGTCGACGTGTCCTCGACCCACAGCGAGACGGTCGTGCCGAGTCCGACGAGCACGTTCATGGTCGCGAAGTTCGTGTTGTCCGAATCGATCACGCGACTCGCGTTGGCGATGCCGCAGCCCAGGATGCACGCGCCGCTCGTGCTCGTCGCCACGGTCGACGTCGGCGCACGCAGCGCCGTCGACGGCTCGCCGATGCCGCAGTCGAGGCCGGTCGAGGCGATCACCGTGACCACCGCGTTCGCCGCCGCGCTGCCACCGGGGCCGGTGCAGTTGATCGTGTACGTGTACACGCCCGGCGTGGAGGTGCTGGTCAGCGACTGTCCGCTGCTGGAGGTCGCCACGGTGCCGCCCCAGCCATCACTGCCGGTGCCGCCCGAGACCGTGCACGACGTTGCGTTGGTCGACGTCCAGCGCATCGTCAGCGCCGCGTTCGGCTGCATCGTGTGCTGCACCTGGTTGTTGGCGGTCAACGTGACCGTCGGCGCGCCCGGCGGTGTCGGTCCGACGACGAGCAGTCGCGAACTCGACGGCGCGCCGGCGCCGGGTCCCGTGCAGGTCAGCGTGTACGTCACGGTGCCGACGGAGCTCACCGGTCCCACCGACGTGCCGGTGCTCGATGTCGCGACCGGTCCGCCCCAGCCGTCCGTGCCGGTGCCGCCGCTCGCGACGCACGCCGTCGCGTTGCTGGTGGTCCACGACAGCGACGACGACTGTCCCTGCGTGACCGTCGTGGGATTCAGCACGAACGTGTCGATCGTCGGCGCCGGCGTCACGACGTTCACGACCACGTCGGTCGACATCGGTCCGCTGGTGCCGCCCGCGCCGGAGCAGGTGAGGGTGTACGTCCAGGTCCCGGGCGTCAGGATCGGGCCGATGGGCGTGCCCGCGCTCGACGCCGCCACCGGGCCGAGCCAGCCGCTCAGCGGCGCGCCGCCGCTCGCGGTGCAGCCCGTCGCGTTGGTCGTCGTCCAGGCGAGCGAGATCGACTGGCCCACGTTGATGATGTTGGGCGTGGCCGTGAACGAGCCGACCGTGGGCGGCGGTGTGCCGGGTCCGACGACCAGCGTCGTCGACGCCGGTGCGCCGACACCACCCGGGCCGCTGCACGTCAGCGTGTACTGGTACGTGCCCGCGACGTTGATGGGTCCGACGGTCGTGCCGAGGCTCAGCACCGGCATCGCGCCGGTCCAGCCATCGCCGGTGGCGCCGCCGCTCGCGGTGCAGGCGGTCGCGCCGGCGGTCAGCCAGGTCACGCTCGCCGTCTGGCCCACGGAGATGTTGTTAGGCGTGACCGTCAGGCCGATCACATTGCCGGGCGGCGGCAACGGCAGCACCGTCACGTCCACGTGCGCGGGCGGGCTCGGCCCGCCGGGCCCGGTGCAGACGAGCGTGTACCGGTAGTTGCCCGCGGGAGTCAGCGCCCCCGTGACGGTCGCGAGGCTCGACGTCGCGACGGTGCCGGTCCAGTTGTCCGTGCCCGTGCCGCCACTGGCGGTGCAGCTCGTCGCGTCCGTCGTCGACCACGACAGCGTGATCGGCAGGCCGACCGTGATGGTCGTCGGCAACGCGCTGAACGTCGGGATGTCGGCCGCAGGCGCGTTCACCGTGAGATTGGCGGTGTCCGTGCTGCTGCCGCCGGGGCCGTCGCAGGTCAGCGAATACGCGTAGGCGCCGGGCGTCGCGATGGTGCCCGTGCTGACGTTGGTCCCCGAGGACGCCTGCGCGCCGCTCCACGAACCGGACGCCGTGCAATTGCTCGCGTTAGTCGACGTCCAGCTGATTTGCGCGGCATCTCCCGCGACGATGGTCGCCGGCGAAATGGTGATGTCGACGGTCGCGGGCTGCGGCGTGGAGTTGACGACCACGGTCGCATTGCGCGACGTGGTGCCGCCGCCGCCCGTGCAGGCGAGCGTGTAGACGAAGCTGCCGGTGGTGGACAGCGGTCCGATCACCGTGCCGGTGCTGGACAGTGCCTTCGAACCCGCCCAGCCATCGCCGGGTGCGCCGCCGCTGCCGGAGCAGGTGGCGGCGTTCGTGCTGCTCCACGTGAGCGTCGTCGTCTCTCCGGGTGCGATCTGTCCCGGGGTGGCGTTGAACGTCACGTTCGGTGGCGCGGCCGGCGCGGACGTGTCGACGCGCAGGATGCGCGAGGCCGACGTCTGGCCGCCGGCGCCCGAGCACGACAGCGTGAACGCGTATTCACCCGCGGCCTGCACGGGGCCGATGCGGAAGCCCTGCAGGTTGTTGGTGAGCTGCGGCCCGGCCCAGTTCTGCGACACCGAGCCTTCGCTGCCGACGCAGCTCGTCGCGTTCGACGTCGACCAGGTCAGCCTCGCCGTGTCGCCCGGCTGCATCTCCAGCGGATTCATCGTCAGGTTCACGACCGGCGCCGGCGGATTGCCGACGGTGAGCTGCGCGACGGAACTGCCGCCGCCGCCCGGCCCCACGCAGGTGATGCCGTAGTTGTACGTGCCCGCGTCTTCCTTCGGGCCCGTGCTGACGCCGGCGTTGTTGGACGTCGTCTGCGACCCGCTCCACGCGCCCGAGGCCACGCACGCGGTCGCGTCCGACGCGGTCCACGTCAACGTGGCCGCGCCGCCGGTCGGCACGATTTCCGGGCTGATCGACAACGTGACTTTCGGCGCATCCGGGATCGCCGGTACCGGCGGTGCCACCACCGCGTCTTCGATGCCGCTCGCGTCGCAGCCTATCATGACGACGGCGGCGACGATGGTTGCGGCTAACTTCTTCGCGTTCATGGCTGGCTCCCCGGTTGCGGTGCGACGCTGAGAACGCGCAGTTCCACGCGTCGGTTCTTTTCGGCATCGTCCGGCGTGAGTTCGGGATCGACGAGCGGCTGCGACTCGCCGTAACCCGAGGCGATCAGGCTGCCGGGCGGTACGCCCTTCGAGACGAGATAGGCGCGCACGGCCTCGGCGCGATGCAGCGACAACAATTTGTTGGCGCGCTCGGAGCCGACGCTGTCGGTGTGGCCGGCGATCTCGAGCTTGAGCCCGGTCTGCGACGACAGGTTCTCGGCCATGCGGTCGAGGATCGTCGTGGCGTTCGCCGTCAGGCGTGCCTGCGCGAACTCGAACGTGACGCCCACGAGCTCCATCTTCTGGTTCGCCATGAGGCAGCCGGTGGCGTCGGCGCGCAGGCCGGCGGGCGTGTTCGGGCAACGATCGTGCTCGTCGTCGACGCCATCGCCGTCGGTGTCGATCCACGGGCGCGGCACTTCGCGCACCGTCTCGACGCGCACCTCGCGCACCTCGATCTGCGGCGGCTCGTTGCGCCACAGCGGGAACTGGAAGCCGAGCGAGATCTGCGGCTCGTGGATGCCGCTCTCGATCGTGTCGTAGACGTAGCGGGCGCCGAAGCGGAGCTGCAGCCCGGAACTCGTCAACGGTTTCGTCGAGAAGCCGAGGCCGGCAGTGTATATGACCGCCGTGCCGTCGCGCCGGTCGGGAAACAGGTCGTCGTGTGCGACGCCGATGCCGGCCATGAGGAACGGCGTGAAGCGTGTCCCGGGATTCTTGCGCATCGCCCAGACGAGATCGCCTTCGATCGCGTACTGGTAGTAGTCGATGCTGTCCTCGCGGCCGGTCTCGAACACCGCGCCGAACACGCGCGTCTCGTAGGCGAAGCGGCGGCCGATGGGGATGCCCCAGATGCCGGCGAGATTAAGGCCGTTGCCCTTCGTGTCGAACTCGCGTTCCTCCGGAAAGGAATATCCGCCGACGAAGGCCATGTAGTGCGGGCGCGACGGCGGCTCGTCGGCGCGCGCCGCGCTCGCGGTGATTGCCGCGACGGCGGCGATTGCCAGGATTCTCGAAGACATTTTGTACAGTTCCTCCCGACGCTCGCAGCGGATGCTGTGTCGCGCCATGCTTGGTCAGCGGCCGAATCGGGTTCCCCTTGAGCAAGCGACGTCCGATCGGATCGGCGACAAGAGTAGTTAGTATTCGTCGCCGCCATACCTAGGGATTAACCGAAGTGGGTGCCCGCGTGTATCCCCGTTGCAACGTTTCGCCACGGCGCGCGCCGGGATTCGCGCCCTTAAGTAGTTAGTTTCCGAAGCGCGATGCACCGGCCCCTAGGTGCGATCGTCGTGTTAGCGGAAACATCCACCTAGGTGCGGATTACTCCGCCTCCCTAGTGCCCGTAAGGTTGTTAGGTACCGATGCGTTCTGTGAAGAGACGCAACGCGACGAAAGCGCGAACGGTCCTTACTCCATCCCGATGCAATTCGCCCGCCAGCTTCGTCCGCCCGGGAGTCCGCGCGCCGTGGCGCGGCCGTGTGGTTTCGCGCGCGTCTCCGCCGCGACTCTTCTTATATTGATCGTCGTCGCCTGCGTGGCCGCGGTCCGCGGGCACGCGGCGACGGTCACGGCGCTGCTCGCGCTGCCGTGGATCCTGCTGTATCTCGACATGGCGGATGCGTTCCTGCCGGTGGCGACGCGCTGGCGCGGCGGCCGCGCGACGCAGCCGGCCACCGGCGCCGGCTGGCGCGCCGCGGCGGGTGTCGCGCCGCATGCCTTCGTCTGCACCGTGCACGAGCTCGGCGACGCGGTGGACGAGTTCATCGCGCGGCACGTGCCGCTGCGCGATGCGTTCTGGATCGTCGACCTCGACTCGCGCGATTCGACCGCGCGCCGCCTGCGTGCCGCCGGCTGGCGTTGCGCGGGTGCGGCGCCCGGCACCGCGCGCGCCGCGCTCGCGGCGCTGGTCGCGGAGCTGCCGGCGGAAATCGGCACGGTGATCCTCGTCGAGGACGGCGCGACGCTCGTGACGCCCGTCGACGATCCGGCCGGCTTCGCGCGCGTGCTGGCCGACTTCCAGCGCGGCGAGCTCGATGCACTCTGTCCGCGGTCGGCCGATGCGCCGGCTGACGTCGCCGCGCTCTTCGCCGCCGCCGAGTCGACTCGGGCGGCGGGCATCGCCCGCTCGCTCGGCGACGCCGCGCCGCTGACGGCGACGGCCGTGTATCGCCGCGATCTGCTGCAACGCCTGCTCGCCGACGCGCACGGCGATACCCGCGCGGATTCGTTGCGCGCGCTCGCGCTCGGGGCGCGCATCCGCTGCGATGAGCGCTTCGCGGTGCTCGCGCCCGTGCGCGGTTTCGCGGACTGGTTCGACGGCTACGCGCTTGCGTGGCGCCGCAGCCTGCATTCCGCCTGGCGCGGCCGTCGCGACGCGGCGGCCGCGGCACACCGGGACTTCCCGGCTTTCGTGCATTACCTCGCTCGCCCGGTCCTCGTCGATCTGCTGGCCGCGCCGCTGCGTCCCGCGGCCGCGGCGATCCTTCTGCTCGGCGGCGTCGCCGCGTGCGCCGCATTGGCTGGTGTGCCCATCGGCGGCGCGCTGGCGGATCCTCGGATGTTCGCGTGGGTCACGGCGCAGTACGTGGCCGTGTACGCGATCTGCGGCTGTCTCGCCGCGCGGCCCGGACGCCGCGCGCTCGCGTTGCTGCTGGCGCCGGCGAGCCTGTGCCACGTGCTGGTCCGCGCGTTCGTGCCACTCGCGCCACTCCTGCATGCCGGAGGTTCGCGTGTGGCGCGCTGACTGGATCCGCCGCGGCATCCTGCTCACGCTGCTCGCCGCCACGGTCGCGATCGCCTGGTTCGCCGACGAACGCGCGCCGGCCTTCGCGAAGCACACGACGACCGTGCTGATCGAGGTCACCGCGCCGGGCGACCGCGGTCCCGGCACGCTGCGTGAGGCCATCTACTCGGCGGTGCAGGCGCGCGGCCGCGCCCGCATCGTCATCCGCGTGCCGCGCGTCACGCTCAGCGAGCCGCTGCCGCCGGCGTCGCACGAGCTGCAGTTCGAGATCGAAGCGCGACCGCGCAGCGTCATCGACGCGCGCGCGCTCGGCGCCGACGCCGTGCTCGATATCCGCGCGCCCGTCGTCGCCTTGCGCAACGTCGGCATCGAAGGCGCGCCGCAGGTCGCGGTGCTGCTGCGCGCCCACGACGTCGTGCTCGACGGTGTCGCGATCGACGACGCCGACGTCGGCGTGGCGTTCACGCCCGAGGTCGCGCGGTTCGCCGTGCGCAACGGCGCGTTCTCGCGCAACCGTATCGCCCTGCAGAGCAGCGTCGCGGCCGAAGGCGTGGTGACCGGCAATCTCTTCAAGGCGAATTCCGGCAGCGCCATCCGGCTCTCGGCCGCCAGCGGCGATGCGCGCGAGCCGGCCGGCGTGCGCATCGCGGACAACCGGTTCGAAGGCGACAACGACCCCATCGTGATCGTCAACCGCACCGCGGTGCTGGAACGCAACCGGCTGGTCGACGTCGCGCACGACGCGATCACGCTGCGCGACGCCGACGCGCGCCTGCGCGAGAACGTCATTCGCGGCGCGGGGCACGTCGGCATCCTCGTCGACGGCGAATCGCGCGTCGACATCGCCGACAACGAGATCGGCGCGAGCGCCGGCACGGGCATCGTGCTGGCGGCGGCACGCGAGGCGCGCGTCTCGGGCAATCGTCTCTACGCAAACCTGGACGGCATCGTCCAGCTCGCGCAGGTGGACCTGCGGCCGCCGCTGATCATCGACAACCTTCTGTACGAGCACGAGCGCGATGGCATCCGCATCGTCGGCTCCTCGCCGGTGGTGCGCGGCAACCGCTCGATGCGCAATCGCGGCGCGGGTCTGCGCATGGTCGACGCGGTGGCGGCGACCGGCCGGCTGCTCGAGGCGCGGCCGCTGCTCGACCGCAACGTGTTCGCCGGCAATCGCAGCGGCGATCTGGCTCGTACACAGGTGCCGCGATGAACGCGGCCGCCCGGCGCGACCTGAACGGTCCGTGGACCGCGTTGCTGGAGTTCGTCTGGCCCGTGACCGCGCTGCTGCTGTTCGTCACGTTGTTCGTGCCCTGGCACCTCGGCGTCATCGACGTACCGATGGCGAAGATCGCGGTGCTGATGGCGGCGGTCGCCGCGTTGCACGCGCTGCTGCCGCCGCTGCTCGCGCGCGCGCGCCGCACGCGCGACGTCGCGCTGCTGCTGGCGCACGTCGCCGCGCTCGCCGTGCTCGCCGGCATCTGGTGCCTGCTCGGCGGATTGGCGGCGCCGTTGTTCCTGATGTTCTTCGCGGCGCCGGTGGTTGCGGCGTCGTCGCTGTTCGGGCCGTGGGGACGCCACGTCGCCTTCGCGATCACGCTGGTCCTGGTCGCGTTGGCGAGCGCCGTCGCCTCGCCGGCATTGCGCTGGTACGCCAACCTCCACGGCGTCGATCTCGGCTGGCTCGACTCCTTCGACGACTTCGTCGCGAACGGCGGGCCGTTCGCCGCCGCGCGGCCGGAGCCGATGCTCGAAGTCGCCTCGCTGGCCTTCGCGCTGGTCGCGCTCACCGCGCTGCATTCGTCGGCGAGCCTGATCGCCGACGTCGGCCGGCGCCTGCGCGCGCAACTGCGCCACGTACTGGACAGCCTCAATCACGAGGAAGGGTTGTTCGGCGACCTCGTGCGTTCGAGCCCGGCGCTCGAGGCACTGCTGCTGGCGGACAGTCGCCGCATCGTGATGGCCAGCGACCGGTTCCGCGAACGCTTCGGTCGCGACGGCGCGGCGATCGACGGCGCCGACCTGCGCGCCGTCGTCGAGCTGCAGTTCCCCGAGGCGATCGACGCCTTGCTGGCCGGCGCCAACGGCACCGTCGACTGCCAGTACCGCGATCCGGGCGGATCGCTGCAGCCGGCGCGCGTGCACGTCGCGCATCTCGCCCGCGAGGGCACGAAGCTCATCCGCTTCGTGCTCGAGCCCTGCGCGGACTCGCGGCATCTCGCGCTCGCGCTCGACGGGCTCGCGTCCGTCGTCATCGTCGTCGACGGATCCGGCGTCGTCGCGCGCGCCAACGACGCCGCGCGCGACCTGTTCCCGGAGGCCATCCCCGGTGTGCCGGCGGGCCGCGCCCTGAGCGCGCCCGGCTTGCCGCAGTCCTGGTGGCAGACCGTGCCGGGCGCGGTGGTGCCGCGCGACTTCCGCGTGCACGGCCGCCGCGTGCGCGGCCGCGTCGTCTGTCGCAACGCCGACGGGCAGGCCGGCGAGCTCAGCATCGTCGAGCTCGTCGAGGAGTCGGCGGCATGACGGTCGACGTCGTCCCCGAATCCCGCTGGCGGCGGCTGTGGCGCAAGCTGCGCGCCGCCGGTCCCGCCACCCTCGCGGCCGCCGTCATCGCGACCGCGCTCGGCGTCGCGACGCGCGCCGGCGAAAATGCCGCAGTGGCGGCCCAACGCGCCGAGGTCGGCACGTCGTTGATGGCCGTCCTGGGCCGCGTCCGCGACGCGGTCAACACGCTCGAGCTCGACACGCGCGACTGCGCCGGCACCGAGGCCGCGCCACCCATCCGCTGGCGGGGCGAACCGCCGGCGGACGAGGCGGCGCTCGCGGTGGATCGCGCGGTGCGGCGCGCGTTGTCGCGGCAGCCGGGTCGCCGCGTGTACGGTCCGTTCCCGGCGCCCGACGGCGCCGACTACCTGGTCGCGGCGCACGTCGCCGCGGACGGCGCGACGTGCCTGTCGGGCACGTCGATCGCCGCGGTGATGCGCGAGGCAGGCGTGTCCCGCTTTGCCGGCGATTCCGTGGACGTGCGCATCGCCGACGCGGCCGAACGCGTGTTGTTCGAGTCGCGCCGGTTCGCGACGGCCGCCCCGGTGCGGGCGTCGATCGAGTTCGGCGCCGCGCGCTGGAGTGCGGAGGCACAGCCGCGCGCCGGCTGGGGCGACGTGTCGTTGCCCGGCTGGACCCTGACGCTGTTCTTCGGCGCGCTCGCCGGCATCGCCACCTACCTGCTGCAGCGTCGCGTCGACAACCAGCGCTCGCAGATCGACGTGTTGTACGCGCGCCTGCGCGGACTCAGCCGGCACCTCGACGACGTGCTGGCGCGCCACGACGCGACGGAGCAGCGCGCGCTCGCACTCGCGCAGCTCGACGGCGGTACCGGCCTGCCGAACCGCCAGTCGACGATCCAGGCGCTGGACCTGCATCTGTCGCACGCGCGCAGCCGCGGCAGTCCCGCGCTCACCGTGTTCGTCGTGCAGCTCGCGTCGCTGCCCGAGATCGAGAAGGCGCTCGGACGTTCGCACCTGCACCACGCGATGCGCGAGGCCGCGAGCCGCCTCACGGCGCTCGAGGGCATCGCCGGCCACATCGGCCGCATCGGCGACATCGAGCTCGCGTTCTGGCTCGACATCGAGTCGACCAGCATGGCGGCCGAAACGCTCGCGGCGCGCGCCGCCATCGTCCTCGGCGAGCCGTTCGAGATGGGCAAGTCGACGGCGCACGTGAGCTTCGGCATCGGCCTCACGAGCCAGTCGGGCCTGGCGCTGCGCGGCGAGGAACTGCTCGAGCAGGCGGCCGCGGCGGCGGAGGACGCGACGCGGCACCACGCCGGCGCGTGGCGCCGGTTCGAGCCGGGCACGCGCGCGCGCAAGATCGATCAGCTGCGACTGGAGACCGAGCTGCGTCACGCGCTCGAGGGCGAAGGCCTGATGCTCCACTACCAGCCGATCATCGAGTTCGACTCGCAACGGCTGGTCGGCTTCGAGGCGTTGATCCGCTGGCAGCACCCGTTGCGCGGCCTGATGCCGCCGGCCGCGTTCCTGCCGGTCGCCGAACATGCGCAATTGCTGCTCGAGATCGATCGCTGGGTTATGCGCCAGGCGATCCTGCAGGCGAAGCAGTGGGATCTCGACCTGTCGCGCGACTACTTCATCAGCATCAACATCTCGCCGCAGCACTTCGCGCGGCCGGCGCTGGTCGACGAGCTGGACGCGCTGCTGCGCGAACACCGCGTCGCGCCCGAACGCGTGCGCCTGGAGATCGTCGAAAACGCGCTGGTCACGGACATGGAGACCGCGATCAGCGTGGCCAACGCGCTGCGCGAGCGCCACATCAGGCTGAGCCTCGACGACTTCGGGACGGGTTACTCGTCGCTGGGTTACCTGCGTTCGCTGCCGCTCGACGCCATCAAGGTAGATAGATTCTTCGTCGAGCGGATGGTGACTGACACGCGCGACTTCGGGCTGGTGAAGACCATCATCGACCTCGCGCGGTATCTCGAGGTGAGCTGCCTGGTCGAAGGGGTGTCGACGAACGAGCAGCACGAGCTGCTGTCGGTGCTGACCCCGGACTATGCGCAGGGCAACCTGTATTCGAAGGCCGTGCCGGCCGCGCGCGCGGAGCAGCTGCTGCGCTCGCGCGAGGAGCTGGTACCCGAGCGGGAGATGGCGTCATGAACGACGACACGATCCGGCTGGCGCTGGCGCTGGTGTCCGCGGGGTTCGCGATCGCCGGTGTCGCGTGGCTCATCACGCGCGCGCGGTTGCGGCGCGTCGCGCGCCACGCGGCAGCGCTGGAACGACGGCGCCATGCGACGTTCCGGCGGCTGACCAGTCTGCGCACGCAACTGGCCGGCGAACGCCAGAGCTACCTGGATCACCTGCGCGAACAGAGCGCGGCCGTGGTCTGCGTGACGCCGGAAGGCCGCATCGAACGGGCCAGCAAGGCGATGGTCGCGATGCTCGGCTACGACTCGGAAGCCGAGTTGTGCAGCCTGCCCGCCGAGATCATGTACGCGAACCCTTCCGAACGCGCGACCCGCGTGCTCGCACCGCTGGAGGAGAGCGGCACGTTGCGCAACGTCGAGCTCGAGATGCGGCGTCGCGACGGCGTCCGTTGCCGCGCGCTGGCGTCGATCCGCGTGACGGTCGGTCCGGACGGCGCGCGCCTGCACGAGGCCGCGTTCACCGACATCACCGAGTGGCACCGCGCCGTCGAGCAGAACCAGCGGCTCGCCGAGCAGCTGCACGTCGCGCAGAAGCTCGAGGCCGTCGGCCGGCTCGCGTCGGGCATCGCGCACGAGATCAACACGCCCGTGCACTTCCTGATCCACAACCTGCATTTCCTGCGTGAAGCCTTCGACGAGCTCACGTCGCGGCACGCCGCGCTCGAGCTGCTCGCCGCCGCCGACGAGTCCGCCGAGACGCGCCAGGCGCGCGCGGGGCTCGGCCGGGCGCTCGCCGAGGCGGGGCAGGTGTTCGAAGAAAGCTTCGAGGGACTGGGGCGCGTCGCCGAAACCGTGCAGGCGATGAAGGATTTCGCGCACCCGGGCGACGGCGAGATGGCGATGGCGGACCTCAATCACGCGATCAACACCACCATCATCGTCTCGCGAAACGAGTACAAGCACGTCGCGGATCTCACGACCGATCTCGCCGACCTGCCGTCGGTCGTCTGCCGGCTCGGCGACATCAAGAAGGTGTTGCTGAACCTCATCGTCAATGCCGCGCACGCGCTCGAGGCGCGCCCGCCGGGATCGCCGCGCGGCACCATCCACGTCGAGACGCGCGGCGTCGAGGACGAGGTCGTCGTACGCGTGAGCGACAGCGGCTGCGGCATCCCGAAGGCCGTCATCGAACGCATCTTCGATCCGTTCTTCACGACCAAGACGCTGGGCAAGGGCACCGGCCAGGGACTGGCGATCGCGCGCTCGGTCATGCAGAGCCACGGCGGGTCCATCGACGTGGCGAGCCGCGTCGGCGTCGGCACCACGTTCACGCTGCGGCTGCCGATCTACGAGACGGCCAGCACCGGCACCAATCTATTCGAGGAATCCGCCGAGGAGGGCATCTCATGAACGACGAAAAACTCAAGGTCCTGTGCGTCGACGACGAGCCGCGGGTGCTCACGTCGCTCGACCGCGCGCTGCGCGGCCGCTACGAGGTGCTCGCGGCGAATTCCGGCGCGCAGGCGGTGGACATCCTGACGCGCTCGCACGATCTCGCGGTCGTCATCTGCGACATGCGCATGCCCGAGATGGATGGCGCCACGTTCCTGCGCCACGCGCGCAACCTGCGGCCCAACGCGATCCGCCTGCTGCTCACCGGCCACGCCGACGTGCAGTCGGCGATCAAGGCGATCAACGACGGACAGATCTTCCGCTTCCTCACGAAGCCGTGCCCGCCGGCGCAGCTGGCCGCGGTCATGGAAGAGGCCGAGCGCCAGCACGAGCTGATCATGGCGGAGAAATCGCTGCTGCAGCGGACGCTGATCGGCACGGTCAAGGCGATGGTCGACCTGATGTCGATCACCAATCCGAAGGCGATGGGGCGCGCCGCGCGCCTGAAGCGTCGCGTCGCGCGGATCGCGCGCGACCTGAACGTCGAGCGCCGCTGGGCGATCGAGGCGGCGGCATTGTTCAGCGAGCTCGGCAACCTGTCGCTGCCGGCGCCGCTGGTGGCGCAGATCGCGCGCGGCGCGCCGTTGTCCGACGCCGAACGCGAACGCTGGCAGGCCGCGACGCGCGCCGCGCTCGCCAGCATCTCGCAGGTACCGCGACTCGGGCCCGTGGCGCGCATCGTCGAGCTCGCGCTCGGGCTGTCGGTCGAGGAGCCCGCCGACGACATCGAGCGCACGCACGTGCAATTGCTGCGGCTCGCGCTCGATCTCGAACGCGTCGAATCCGAGGGCGGCGCGGTGGAGGAGGCGCTGCGGTCGTTCGGTGCGCAGCGCGGTTACCCGCCGCGCATGATCGAGGCCGCGTGGGCCACGGTGCCGAAGTCGAAGACCGCGCTGGAGTCGGCATTGTCGATCGACCAGCTGCAGCTCGGCATGGTGCTGGCCGATGACGTGTCGACCGCCGCCGGGGTGCTCGTCGCGCCGCGTGGCTGCGAGGTGACGGCCAGCCTGATGGAACACCTGCGGCACTTCACGGACGAGCTGGCCGGCGCGAACGTCAAGGTCTTCGTCGCCGAAGTGCCGAACGTCGTCGTGGCGTGATCGCCGCCGCGTGTAGTTAGTCTCGGCGGCGGCACGGATCGCCGCTGCGCGTCCGCGGCGGCGTGTTAGGCTGCGGCATGCATTCCCGGTTCCGCCGTTGGCTCGCGTCGTGGACGCTGATCGCGCTCGTCGCGGGCCCGACCTTCGCGGACGGCCGCGACATCGTCGACGCCGCGCGCCGGCAGGTCGGCGTCACCCTCGTCTATGACGGCGCGTACCGCCGGATCGCGTATCCCGGCGGCGACGTTCCGGTCGATCGCGGCGTGTGCACCGACGTCGTCATCCGGGCGCTGCGCGCGGCGCGGCAGCTCGATCTGCAGCGAGCCATCCACGAGGACATGCTGGCGCACCGCGACGCCTATCCGCGCCGCGGCGGTGGCCGGGCCGACGCCAACATCGATCACCGCCGGGTCCCGAACCAGATGGCCTGGTTCGCGCGGCAGGGCTGGTCGCAGCCGGCCGCCGCCGACGCGGCGGCCTATCTACCGGGCGACATCGTGGCCTGGGACCTCGGTGGCGGCCTGAAGCACGTGGGTATCGTGTCCGCCGCCCGTTCCGCAAGCGGCGTACCCCTCGTCATCCACAACATCGGCGCCGGGGCCCGGGAAGATGACATCCTCTTCAGGTTCAAGGTGATAGGCCATTTCCGACTTCCCTAATCCGGGGGAACCGGTAGGCTTGGCGCCCTCAAATGGCCTCCAAGTCCAAGCTCGCCAAAGAGGCGGCACATCACGGCGAAGCGCTCAACTCCCCGAGCCAGTTCTTCGGCGTCTTCAAGTACAGCAAGCGCGCGCTGCAGCTCCTCTGGACCACCAGCCGCCCGCTGTCGTTCGTGCTGGGTTTCTGCACCATCCTGGCCGGCATCCTGCCGTCGGGCGTGGCCTGGGTCGGCGCGCGCATTGTCGACAGCGCCTATTGGGCGACGCGCGCGCTCGCGAACGGCCAGCCGATGGACATCATGCACACCGTCTGGTGGGTGGTGGCCGAGGCCGGGATCATGGTGGTCATCACGGCGGCCCACCGGGGCATCACGATGTGCCAGGCGCTGCTCAAGGCGCAGCTCGCACACCGCGTGAACGTGCTGATCCTCGAGAAGGCGCTGACGCTGAATCTCACGCACTTCGAGGATTCCGAGCTCTACGACAAGCTCACCAGCGCGCGCCGCGAGGCGTCGAGCCGGCCGCTGTCGCTGGTGATGCGCACCTCCGGCCTGTTCCAGAACGCCCTGGCCATCACGAGCTTCGCGGTGCTGCTGTCCCAGTTCTCTCCCTGGGCGGTGTTCATCCTGCTGTTCGGCGGCATGCCGGCGTTCTTCGCCGAGACGAAGTTCTCGGGTGACGCGTTCCGCCTGTTCCGCTGGCGCGCGCCCGAGACGCGCATGCAGACCTATCTCGAAACCGCGCTGGCGCGCGAGGACCACGCGAAGGAGGTCAAGCTGTTCGACCTCGGCAAGCTGTTCCTGAAGCGCTACGTCGCGATCTACGATGGCCTGTACGAGAAGGACCGCAACCTCACGATCAAGCGCGAGGGCTACGGCTTCGTGTTCACCTGCGTGAGCATCGCCGCGCTGTACAGCGCCTACGCCTGGTGCGCCATCACGGCGGCGCAGGGCAAGATCTCGATCGGCGACATGACCATGTACATCATGATGTTCCGCCAGGGCCAGGCGGCCGTCACCGCCAGCCTCGGTGCCGTCGGCGGCATGTACGAAGACAACCTCTACCTCTCGACGCTGTACGAATACCTCGAGGTCGAGGTCGAGCCGTCGACGGGTACCGCGGTCAGCGGCCCGGATCCGGAAGCCGGCGTCGTGTTCGAGAACGTCGAGTTCCGCTACCCGGGTTCGGACCGCGTCGCGATCACCGGCGTCAACCTGCAGATCAAGCGCGGCAGGAGCCTGGCGCTGGTCGGCGAGAACGGCTCCGGCAAGACCACGCTGATCAAACTACTGACGCGGCTGTACAAGCCGACCTACGGCCGCATCCTGCTCGACGGCCGCGACCTCAACGAATGGGACGAGACGGTGCTGCGCCGGCGCATCGGCGTCATCTTCCAGGACTTCGTGCGCTACCAGCTGATCGTCGGCGAGAACATCGGCGCCGGCGACGTGCGCGCGTTCGAGGACCGCGAGCGCTGGGCCGACGCCGCCACGCAGGGCAAGTCCGCGCCGTTCATCGAGGACATGCCGGCGCAGTACGACACGCAGCTCGGCAAGTGGTTCAAGGACGGCCGCGAGCTGTCCGGCGGCCAGTGGCAGAAGATCGCGCTGTCGCGCGCGTTCATGCGCCACGACGCCGACATCCTAGTGCTCGACGAGCCCACCGCGGCGATGGACGCGGCCGCCGAGGCCGAGGTGTTCGAGCACTTCCGCTCGCTGATGGGACAGAAGATCGCGATCGTCATCTCGCACCGGTTCTCCACCGTGCGCATGACCGACGAGATCATCGTCCTCGATCAGGGACACATCGTCGAACGCGGCAACCACGACACGCTGATGAAAGAGGACGGCGTGTATTCGAAGCTCTTCACGCTGCAGGCCCGCGGCTATCGTTAGTTAGGGTACGATCGCGCTCCGGTCCGCGAGGGGAGCGCACATGAAATCCGTATCGAAGTTCCTGGTCGTCCTGGTGGCTGGCGTATTGGGCGCATCGCCCGCGCTGGCGAAGAAGCCGAAGCCGCAGCCCGTGCCGGTCGCGCCGCCCGCGGCCATTCCCGCGGCGCCACCGGCGCCGGAAAAGGTGGCGTCGGTCGAGGGCATCACCGAATACCGGCTCGGCAACGGGCTCAAGGTCCTGTTGTTCCCGGACCAGACCAAGCAGACCATCACGGTGAACGTCACGTACCTCGTCGGCTCGCGCCACGAGAACTACGGCGAGACCGGCATGGCCCACCTGCTCGAGCACATGCTGTTCAAGGGCACGCCGCGCCACAAGGACATCGCCGCGGAGCTGACCTCGCACGGCACGCGCCCGAACGGGTCCACGTCCTGGGACCGGACCAATTACTTCGAGACGTTCAACGCGAACGACGAGAACCTCAAGTGGGCGCTCGATCTCGAATCCGACCGCATGGTGAATTCGCGCATCGCGAAGGAAGACCTCGACACCGAGATGACGGTGGTGCGCAACGAATACGAATCCAGCGAGAACTCGCCGCTCGGCGTGTTGTTCAAGCGCCTGCTGGCCGTCTCCTACGACTGGCACAACTACGGCAAGACGCCGCTGGGCGCGCGCTCGGACATCGAGGGCGTGCCGATCGACCGGCTGCAGGCGTTCTACCGGCTGCATTACCAGCCGGACAACGCCGTGCTGCTGGTGGCCGGCAAGTTCGACGAGGCGGCGACGCTGGCGCAGATCAACGCGTTCTTCGGTGCGATTCCGAAGCCGGCGCGCGTGCTGCCCGAGCTGTACACCGTCGAGCCGGTGCAGGACGGCGAACGCCAGGTGACGTTGCGCCGGACCGGTGACGTGCAGATCGCGGCCATCGCGTATCACGTGCCGCCCGCGGCGCACGCGGACTACGCGCCGCTGCAGGTGCTGGTCGACATCATGGGCAACCAGCCCGCGGGCCGGTTGTTCAAGGACCTGGTCGAGACGCAGAAGGCGGCGACGGTGCTGTCGACCTCGCTGCCGCTGGCCGAGCCCGGCATGGCGCTGTTCGGCGCGCAGGTGCGCGCGGAGAAGCCGCTCGATGCCGCGCTGAAGGGGCTGATCGCGGACGTCGAGAACGGCAAGGCGCGGCCGATCACGGACGCCGAGGTCGAGCGTTCGCGCACGCTGCTGCTGAAGCAGATCGAGCTCAATCTCAACAACGCCGAGGGCATCGGCCTCGAGCTCAGCAACTGGATGGGCATGGGCGACTGGCGCCTGCTGTTCGTGAACCGCGACCGGCTGCGCGCGGTCAAGACGGCCGACGTGCAGCGCGTGTGGTCCACCTACTTCAAGGCGTCGAACCGCACCACCGGGCTCTTCTACCCGACGAAGGACGCCGACCGCGCCACCGTGCCGGGCCGGCCCGACGTCGTCGCGCTCGTGAAGGATTACAAGGGTGACGCGGCGAAGGAGGAGGGCGAGGCGTTCGATCCGTCGCCGGCCAACATCGACGCGCGCACGCAGCGTTCGAAGCTGCCGGGCGGCACGAAGCTCGTGCTGCTGCCGAAGAAGACGCGCGGCGGCGCGGTGGTCGCGACGATGGCGCTGCACTTCGGCGACGCGAAGTCGCTGATGAACCGCGGCGACGTCGGCCCGATGACCGGCGCCATGCTGATGCGCGGCTCGCTGAAGCACACGCGGCAGCAGATCTCCGACGAGCTCGACCGGCTGAAGGCCCGCGTCGACATCGGCGGCGGCAGCCAGGGCGGCGCCGTCAACATCGAAACCACGCGCGAGAACCTGCCGGCCGTGCTGACGCTGGTCACGGAAGTGCTGCGCCAGCCCGCGTTCGACGCGAAGGAGCTGGAGCTGCTGCGGTCCGAGCGGCTCGCCAGCATCGAGCAGCAGAGCAAGGAGCCGAACACGCTGGCGTTCACGGCGTTCTCGCGCATCTTCGCGCCCTATCCGCGCGCCGACGTGCGTTACGTGCCGACGGTCGAGGAGACCATCGCCGACATCAAGGCCGTGACGCGCGAGCAGCTGGTGGCCTTCCACAAGGACTTCTACGGCGCGCAGGCGGCCGAGATCGCCGTGGTCGGCGATTTCGATCCGAAGGCGCTGGCCGAGCAGCTGCAGCGCGAGCTCGGCGACTGGAAGGCGCCGAAGCCGTACACGCGCGTGGCCAGTCCGTATGTGCCGATCCCGGCGCAGAAGCTCTCGATCGAGACGCCGGACAAGGCGAACGCGTTCTTCGTCACCGGCACGGCGTTCTCCATGCGCGACGACAACCCCGACTACCCGGCGCTGGTGTTCGGCAACTACATGCTGGGCGGCAGCGGCCTGAAGTCCCGGCTGTTCGCGCGCATCCGCATCAAGGAGGGCCTGAGCTACGGCGGCCGTTCGCAGGTGCAGGCCGACGAGAACGACGACGACGGCGGCTTCCTCAGCTACTGGATCTACGCGCCGCAGAACTACGCGAAGCTGCAGGCGGCGTTCGACGACGAGATCGCGAAGGCGATCAACGAGGGGTTCTCCGCCGAGGACATCGCCCAGGAGAAGAACGGCTGGCAGCAGGGCCGCAGCGTCTCGCGCTCGCAGGACAAGGAGCTGGTGCGGGCGCTGGCCGCGAAGGCGTTCAACGACCGGACCATGGCCTGGGACGCGGAGCTCGAGAAGAAGGTGCTGGCGCTGGACCCGGACACGATCCGCAAGGTGCTGGCCAAATACCTGGTGCCGGCGAACTTCACGGCGGTGAAGGCGGGCGATTTCGCCGCGGCCGCGAAGACGCCGTAAGCGCTTCCCGCGGGCAAAAAAAAGCGGCGCCAGTTTTGCTGGCGCCGCTGAATTTTCTAACTAAGCCGGTTTAGAAGCGGCGACCGCCGCCACCACCGCCAAAGTTTCCACGCGGGGCGCCACGATCACGCTCCTGCGCTTCATTCACCTTCAGCGGACGACCGCCGAAGTCCTTGCCATCGAGCGCCTGCATGGCGCGGGTGGCATCGGCGTTCGGCATTTCGACGAAACCGAAGCCACGCGGGCGGCCGGTTTCGCGATCGTTCACCAGCGACACCTTGTCGACGGTGCCGTGGGCGGCGAAGTGGGTGCGCACCGCATCTTCGGTGGCAGAGAAAGGCAGATTTCCAACGTAAAGTTTCATCCGGAACAACTCACGAAAAATAGAGAACGGTGACAGGCTAGCCCTGTCTGCTGGTTCGCGAATTCTTTGGAGTTTCGTCACCGGAACCGGTGGCGCGCAACGAAGGATCAGCAAATCCGCCGGCGACGGTACAGGAAACTTTTCCCCGAAGCGACTCTTTCTCTTAAAAAAACCCCCAAAAACCCCGGTTTGCCCCCTCCCGGGGCGGGTTTCGGCCAACGGTAGCCCTATCATCGGCCCATGATCGTGACCCATCTCGTCTATCCGATGGCCGCCATGGTGCTGCTCACCGTGGTCGTCCTGGTGTCCCTGTTCCGCAGCCGGGTGGCTGCCGTCCGCACCGGGCAGATCGACAAGACGTACTTCCGTCTCTACCAGGGCAGCGAGGAACCGGAGCTCGCGCGGAAGGTGAGCCGGCACTTCTCGAACCTGTTCGAGGCGCCGGTGCTTTTCTACGTCGCCTGTCTCGCGGCGATGATCAGTGGCGTCACGGGCCTCCTGTTCGTGTCGCTCGCCTGGGCCTATGTGATCGCGCGCGTCTGGCATGCGTTCATCCATCTCGGCGGTAACCGCTTGAGCAAACGCATCGTCGCGTACTTCGTCAGCTGGATCGTGCTGGTCGCGATGTGGGTGACGCTGGTCGTCGCCGTCTCCTGGCGCTGAGTTTTTCCCGGCATTTCTCCGCGGCCGCGCCGGGCGCGGCACCGCCGCGTGGTTTGTAGATTTTTCACTGGAAGGGGCGGGGTTCACGGATTCCGGGACCCGGCCGCAGCCACTTCACGGCCGCGGCGGGACACTGCCGCGCGTCGTTATGTCGCCCGGAATTTTGCTGCGGGCCACGTCTAGGAATCGGAATTACACCCGTTATCTTCGCGCCCTCCGCTGATTGACACACGATATGTTTCACCGCATTGGGTCCGCGCCTTGCGCTGGACGAGATCGGGTCAACGAGGCGCGAGGGTCAGAGGGTGAGGAACGGCAGCCGTTTCGTGCTGTGTTTGCTGAGCGTGGGCTATACGGCCATCGCCGCGGCCCAGTCGTTCGCGCCCACGCCCTCGATCCAGTACGCCGAGCCCGTCGCGCTCTCGCTGAAATCCGCCGCTGCCGACTTCGATGCCTACGGCCGCCGCTTCTCGCTGACGCTGGCCGACAACGAGCGGGTCCTGAACAAGCTGCCCGCCGCCCGCAAGGCCGAGCTGGCGCCGTACAAACTGGTGCGCGGCCAGGTCGACGGCGCCGCCGGTTCCTGGGTGCGGCTGGTGCAGTCGGCCGACGGCGTCGAGGGCGCCATCTGGGACGGGCAGGAGCTGTACGCCGTCACCAGCTACCGCAAGATCGCCGCCGCGCTAACTACCCCGCTCGATGCCGCGCCCGGCCAGACCGTCCTGTATCGGCTGTCGGACGTGCGCGACGCGTTGCCGCGCGATTTCTGCGCCGACGGTATCCCGGCCGAGGCCCAATCCGGCAAGGCGCCCACCGGGCTCGACCAGTACCGCGCCATCACGCAGGAGCTGCAGGTCGAGTTCGCCGCCAGCTCGGTCACGCGCCAGCTCGACATCTCGCTGATCGCCGACGGCGCGCTGCAGGCCGCCGAGTCCGATCCGACGGCCGCCATGCTGGCGCGCCTCAACATCGTCGAAGGCATCTTCTCCGAGCAGCTCGGGCTGCTGATCCTCGCCACCGACGTGCGCCTCGTGCCGCCGGGCGCGGATCCGTTCACGGCCACCAAGGGCCAGACGCTGCTCGACCAGCTCGCCAGCTACAAGTCCGCCACCCCCGACGTCCGCGCGCGCGGCATCGCGCACCTCGTCACGGGCAAGGATCTCGACGGCAGCACCGCCGGCATCGCCTACGTCGGCACGGTGTGCTCGGCCGAGCGCGGCGTCTCGCTGAGCCAGGCGTCGTTCGGCGTCACCGTGTCCGCGCTGATCATGGCGCACGAGATCGGCCACAACCTCGGCGCCAACCACGACGGTGAGGCCGGCACGGCCTGCGCCAGTGTCGGCGGGGGATTCATCATGGCGCCCGCGGTCAGCGGCTTCGCGACGTTCTCGAGCTGCAGCCTCGGCGTCATGGAGCGCGCGATCGCCGCGGCGAGCTGCATCACGCCGGCGGAGTTCGCCGACGTCGCGCTGGAGACCGGCACCGCGAAGGTGAACGGCGAGGGCGGGGTGCCGTTCGCGCTGCCGTTCGTCGTGAAGTCGGGCGGCAACCGCGACGCCGAGGACGTGGTCGCGACGCTCACGCTGCCGTCGTTGTCGGGTTATTCGATCGAGTCCGCGGCCAGCGGCGCGGGCTCGTGCAGCATCTCCGGGATGACGGCCACCTGCGCGCTGGGCCGCCTCGCGCCGGCGACCCAGCAGACCGTCATCGTCAACGCGCGCGGCACGACCGCTCAGAACTTCTCGGTGCAGGCGCGCGTGTCCGCCGGCAACGACCGCGTGACATCCAACAATTCGCGCACGCTGCCGGTGTCGATCCGCTCCGGCATCGACGCGGCCGTGGCGCTGTCGCTGAGCAGCGGCGACGTGACGCAGGGCGCGACGGTGTCGACGTATGTCGACGTCTCCAGCCTGCGGTCGATGCCGCTCACCGGCGCCACGTTGTCGGTGAACCTGAACCAGCCGGTGAGCTCGGCCACGATGCCGGGCACCACCTGCACGACGAACGCCTTCGCCGTCACGTGCGCCGTCGCGAACCTGCCGGCCGGCGCCACGCGCCGCCTGTCCATCGTCGCGACCGCGGCGTCGGCGGGCCCGATGTTCGCCGGCGCGAGCATCAGCGTCAGCGGCGACGGCGACTTCACCAACAACACCGCCACCATCAACGGCTGGGTGCGCGCGCCGCAGGACGTCGAGCTGACGGCCGGCCCGGCGGTGGTCGACCTCGGTGTCGGCGCCAGCTACGAGATCCCGTACACGCTGCGCTCGCGCGGCTCGGGCGCAGCCACGAACACGCACCTGACCGTGCGCCTGCTGTCGACGGCCGTCAGCGTCGAGGCCGCGGATGCGGCGTGCGTCGCGACGGATCCGATGACCTGGGACTGCGACGTCGGCACGCTGGCGTCCGATTCCACGCGCGTCGTGACGGTGCGCGTGCGCGGCTCGCGCGCCGCGGTCTGCGACGTCGCCGGCGTCGTCGAAACCGACAACGACGGGTATTCCGGCAACGACACCGCCGGCGTGCAGCTGCGCATGGATCACAACGTCGACCTGACGCCGACGCTCGCGACCGGCGGCGCCGGCCTGGAAGACAACCCGATCGCCGGCCAGGTCGCGGTCCGGTCGAACGGCAAGCAATCGTTGACGGGCGCCGTGTTCGACGTCGAGGTCAACGCCGCCGGCACGCTGGCGTCCGCGACGGTGCACGACGGCGCGGCCTGCGTGCTGCAGACGCCGCAGCGCGCGCGTTGCGCGCTGCCGGCGATGACGAAAGGCCAGACGGTGTACGTCGACTACGTGGCGACGTTCGCCGAGCCCGGCACCTACGACGTGACCTTCACGGCGCGCGCGCCCGGCGACACGCTGCCCGACAACGATGTGCTGATCCGCCCGATCGTCGTGCGTCCGTACACCGACGTGTCGATCGCCGGCGCCATCGACTTCACGAACCTCATGGTCGGCGAGTCGCGCACCGCGACGTTCACCGTGCGCGCCGATCGCCGGCTGCTGGCGGCGGCGCGGTTCCTGGCGCCGAACGCCTTGCCGGGGCTGCGCGTCACCGACATCGTCTCGAGCGCGGGGGATTGCCGCGTCGACGCGGACACCGGCGGCAGCTGCGATTTCAACGACCTTGCGGCGAATGCCAGCGTGACCGTCGACGTGACCTGGCGCGCCGAGCAGTCCGCGGCCGCGACCGACCTGTCGGTGGCCGTCAGCACGGCGGGTGACGTCTCGGTCGCCAACGACGTCGTGCGGCGCCGCGTGCAGACCGTCGGCATGACCGATCTCGAGCTGCGCGTCGGCGCGGCGGTCAGCGGCTTCCGCAACACGACCGTGTCGCTGCCCGAGATCTCCGTGGTCAACGGCAACGACAAGGCCGTCGGCACGACGCTGCAGGTGACGTTGCCTGCCGGCGTCACGCTGGCCAGCGTGTCGGCGGCGAATGCCATCTGCAGCGGCACCACGGTGCTGCGCTGCGACTTCGATGACCTCGACGCCGGCAGCATCTCGACGGTCAACGTCAGCGTGCGCGCCGACGCGGCCGGCACGCTGACCAGCAAGCTGCAGCTCAGCGCCACGAACGATTCGAACGCGGCGAACGACACGAAAGAGGCCGCGTTGCAGATCGCCGAGGTGACCAACGCGACGCAGACGGCGGGCAGCGCCGGCAAGGGCGGCGGCGGGCGGTTCGAGTGGCTGACGCTGGTGGTTCTGTTGCTGGTGGTGGGGAGTCGCCAACTCTTGTTGGTGCGTCGCTGTGTCGTCGTGGTGCGTCCCAGCCGCCGTTGAACGCGATTGGCGTTTCCGCAACGCCGTGAAATCCCGCTGATCCATCCGCCAACGCACCTGCGCGTGCGCTCCCAAGTCCGCGCATTCGCGGGCTTTTCCCCGGGTTGTTAGTCATCGCCGCGCCGCGCGGCGTCGCGCGGCGCGCGCCGTTGGCCGGAAACTTGCAACACCTCCCGCATAGAGACGTCCCAGCGTCCATCGATGAAAAAAACTCATCTACCAGGGAGAAAAATTCATGTCTAACAACCTTTGGCTGCTCCGCTCCTCGATCGCGATGGCGATCGCCTGCGCGGCGCCGCTGTCGCAAGCGCAGGAAGCCGATGCGGACGCCGACGCGGCCGACGCGGTCGCCGAGACCGTCATCGTCACCGGCACGCGTGCCACCGGCGTCGACGAGTTCGCGAGCTCGTCGCCGATCCAGGTGCTCGATTCCACCGAGCTCGAGAGCGCCGGCAAGCCGGATCTCATGAGCGCGCTGGCGAACGTCGTGCCGTCGTTCACGGCGCAGGCGTTCGGCGGCGACATGGCGAACCAGACGCTGCAGGCGAAGATGCGCGGTCTCTCGCCCAACCACACGCTGGTGCTGGTCAACGGCAAGCGCCGCCACACCACGTCCAGCCTCGCCATCCTCGGCGGCCCGTACCAGGGCGGCGCGGGTGTCGACCTCAACTTCATCCCGGTCGAAGCGATCGACCATGTCGAGGTGCTGACCGACGGCGCGGCCGCGCAATACGGCACCGACGCGATCGCCGGCGTCATCAACATCATCCTGAAGAAGAACTCCGAAGGCGCCGGCCTGAGCTACGAACACGGCGGCAACTACGCCGGCGACGGCGACACCAGCTCGTACACCGGCAACATCGGCTTCGAGGCGACCGGCGGCTCGTACATCAGCCTCGCGGCCGAGTACCGCGAGCACGCGCACACGAACCGCGGCGACGTCGACCCGCGCGTCGTCGACCCGGGCCGCATCGACCCGGACGAGGGCGGCACGTTCCCGAACACGAACATGCCGTACGCCGACGGGTATCCGTACCTGAACAAGATCTTCGGCGACGCCGCGTACGAGATGAAACTCGTCTCGCTGAATGCCGGCATCCCGATCGGCGACAACGCCGAGGTGTATTCGACGCTGTCGTGGGGCGACAAACACGCCGCGTCGTTCGAGAACTACCGCCTGCCGAACCGCGTCGCCTACACCGCGGACGGCGAGACCACGTACTTCCGCCCGTTCGGCTTCAGCCCGCGCGAGGAGACGGAGGAGACCGATCACCAGGCGACCGTCGGCGTGAAGGGCGACGTCGGCACGTGGCACTGGGACGTGTCGTCGGCGTACGGCAAGGACGAGATCGACATGTTCACGCGCGACTCGGCGAACGCGTCGATGTACGCGGCCACCGGCCAGACACCGACGAATTTCTACGACGGCACGTACACGCAGACGCAGTGGACCTCGAACCTCGACGTCACGAAGGAGATCGAGATCGGCCTGTCGTCGCCGATGAACTTCGCGTTCGGCGCGGAGTATCGCCGCGAGACGTGGACCGCCGATCCGGGCGACGCGGCGTCGCGCTATCTCGAAGGCGGCCAGTCGTTCCCCGGCATCAGCCTGTCGGATTCGGGCGGGCACGATCGCGACGTTAAGGCGGCATACGTCGACTTCGTGATCAGCCCGCTCGAGAAGCTGCGCCTCGACCTCGCCGGCCGCTACGAGGATTACAGCGATTTCGGTGACACCACCGTCGGCAAGCTGTCGGCGCGCTACGAGTTCACGGACGCGTTCGCGTTGCGCGGCACGGCGAGCACCGGTTTCCGCGCGCCGACGCTGGCCGAGGAGTTCTACTCCGCGACCAACGTGGGCCCGACGACGGCCTTCGTGCAGATGCCGCCGAACGCCGCGGCCACGGGCCTGCTCGGTCTCGGCGCGGGACTGCAGCCGGAGAAGTCGACGAACTTCTCGGCGGGCTTCGTGTTCCGGCCGGATCGCACGATGGCGTTGACGGTCGACCTGTACCAGATCGAGGTGCGCAACCGCATCGCGGCGACCAGCACGTTCTACGGCACGATCGACGGCGAGCTGTTCTCGCAGGTCATCGTCGACGCGATCGTCGCCAACGGCAACGTGCTCGATCCGGCGGTGACGGCCGAAGGTGACACGGGCATCAACCTGTTCACGAACGGCGTCGAGACGCGCACGCGTGGCGTCGACGTCGGCTTCAACTACGGCATGGAGATGGGCAGCGCCAACGTCGACTTCTCGATCGCGGCCACGTACACGGACACGGAAGTGACCAAGGTGCGCGAGACGCCGGCCGAGTTCGGCACGACGCAGGCGCTGTTCGACAAGGTGGCGCTGGCGGACCTGACGGAGACGGCGCCGAAGTACCTGGTGAACCTGGGCGCGCGCTTCGAATGGGATCGCGTGACGGTGAGCGTGCACGAGCTGGTGTACGGCAAGTCGGCGCAGTACGAGAACGACGGCGGCGAGTGCCTGAGCTTCTACGGCGACGGCTCGCCGAACTGCAGCACCGATCCCTCGGGTCTGACGTTCTTCCGCACCGAGATCCCGGCCACGCCGATCACCAACCTCGAGGTGGCGTTCCGCGCGATGGAGAAGCTGTCGGTGACGGTGGGCGCGACGAACGTGTTCGACAAGTATCCGAACAAGCGCAACGCCGTGTTCCGCGCGGCGCAGTTCGGGTCGGGTGACAACAGCGTGGTCGGTGGTTACCCGTCGTTCTCGCCGTTCGGCATCAACGGCGCTTACTACTACGGGTCGATCTCGTACAAGTTCTGACGGGAAGGGTCGGAACGGAAAAAGGGTGGATGGACGCCGGTCCATCCACCCTTTCTCTTTATCTTGGCACCGACTTCACTTCGCGAGCTGGATCTCGATCTCGACCAGCATGCCCGGCGCCACCAGGCTCGCGACCTGCACGGTCGAACGCGCCGGCAGGTTCGGCTGATCCTTCGTGCCGAAGAACTGCGTGTACGCGGCCATGAACCCTTCGAAGTCCATCTTGCCGCCCTTCGCGGGGTCGCCGACCAGGTAGACGGTCATCGCGACCGTGTCCTTGAAGCTCAGGCCGAGGTTGTCCAGCGATTCCTTGAGGCGCCCGAACACCGACAGCGCCTGCGTCTTCGTGTCGCCCCAGTACTCGGGCGTGCCGGCCGCAGCTTTCGGATCGAGCGGCGCGGGTGTCGTGCCACTGTGGAAGTAGATGGTCTTGCCGGCCGGCACCGCGACGGCGCGCGCGATCGGGAAGTTGTTGGCCGGCATGAGCGGATGGCGAACGATGTCGGCAGCGTTCGCGTTGACCGCGGCGATGGCGAGCGCCAGCGCGCCGATCGAGTGGATGGGTTTCATGAGATCTCCTTGGGTTGACGAGCGGCGAAAAGCAGCGCGCCCGACCCCTCGCGGAGCCGGGCGCGGTGACAGTCCCCTTTTGCTAGCAAACGGGGACTGTCCCCATTTAGAGGGTGTTGATGTAGGCGACGACGTCCGCGACGGCCTTGTCATCCGCCAGCGTCGCGACCACCGCGCGCATCTGTGCGCCATACGTGTCGCGCTCGTCCGCGCCGCGCAGGCCGGCCCGGAAGTTCTTGAGCTGCGTGACGAGATACCAGTCCGACCGCGCGGCCAGCGCCGGCGAGTTCAGCTGTTCGTTGCCCTGGCCCTTGGCGCCGTGACAGGCCGCGCAAGCCGCATACAGCTGCTTGCCGTGCTTCACGTCGCCGGTGACCGTCGCCACCGGCTTCGCCGACGGCAATCCGCCGATGAACGACACCGCGTCGCCGAGCACGTTCTCGTGCTTCACGCGCCAGCCCACCGGGCCCATCTCGTGGCCCGAATCGTCGCCGCCCGGCGTGCCGCGCACGCCCGCCGCGAAGTTCTCGAGCTGGCGCGTGAGGTACCACGGCTCCATGCCCGAGAGCTTCGGCGCGCGGATGCCCGCGTTGCCGTTCGCATTCGCACCATGGCACAGCAGGCAGTAATCGAACTTGTTGTCGGCGCCCGCGGAGACCGCGAGCACGAGCGCGACCGCCGCGCCGAGCAGGGACTTCGTCGCGCGGTTCATGCGTGCACCGCCTTGCCGGCCGCGCGTTCGCGCGCGTCGATGTCCGCGATGGCGTGATGCGCCGAGGCCATCGCGCCTTCCTGCCAGCCCGGGTGATAGCTCACCTGGTCGCCGACCAGGTAGTGCGCGCCCTGCGGCGCCTGCAGCTTCGTGAACCACTTCTTCCACAGTTCTTCATCCCACTGGGCCGCGCAGCCCAGCATGTGATTCATCTGGTGCCAGGCCACGGTCACGCCGGTCTCCACGTAGTCGCCGTATTTGGGATGGATCTTCGAGCCCTGTTCGATCGCGAGCTTGATGCGGTCGGCGGGCGCGAGCCGCGCGAATTTCTCGCCGGCATTCGGATCGAACGTGTACGCGGCCAGCACCACGCCCTTCTTGCGGTGGATGCCGTGCGCCGGGTACCAGATCTGCTGGATGTCCTGCGTCGTCCAGGAGATGCCGCCGTAGATGCCTTCGTCCTCCCAGAAGCGCTGCTTCATCTGCAGGCCGATCTTGAACAGCTTGCCGCGCGGCACGGCGAGGAAACCCGCCGCGTGTTCCTTCGCGAAGTTGTGCTCGATGCCGGCCAGCAGGTGCATCGGGATGCAGTTGATGACGTAGTCGGCCTTCACCTTCGTGTATTCGCCGTTGCGGCGATAGGTGACTTCGACGCCCTTCGGCAGCACCTGGATCTTCTGCACCTGCGACTCGAGCTGCACGAGGTGCCCGATCTTGCGCATGAACCCCGCGGGCACGCGGTCCATGCCCCCGACCGGTTCCATCATCATGGCGGCCTGGTCGTCGGTTTCGCCGAAATTCATGATCGCCATGAACTTCGATTTCAGGAGCTCACGCCCGTCGAGCGGCGTCTTCAGGACGTCCGGGTTCGTGTAGTCGTGCTTGGCGAGGCCGGCGTTGCTCGTGCCCGCGTACTTGAAGCTCGGATCGAGCGTGCCGAGGTACTTCATGTACTCGCGCAGGCGTTCGTAGTCCTCCGCGGTGAGAGGCGCGGCGAACTGCTCGGGCTTCATCGACTTCGACATGAGCTCCGCGACGAAGCCACGCGAGTCCGACATGTATTCGCGCGCGCGGATCGGCTTGCCGCCGAACATGGCGTCGTCCTGGACCCAGGCATTGCGGTTGTCGTTGATGAACGGCTCGAGCTCGACGTCCAGCTCCTTGCAGTAGTTCAGCAGGTTCTGGTGGTGGCCCGGGATGCGCGCGGGGCCGCAGTTGAAGTAGAGGTCCGGGTCCTTGTCGAAGTTGCAGACCTGCTGGTAGCCGGTCTCGTCGATGCGGTCGCCGTTGCGGACCGTCATGTTGCGGCCGCCGGCGCGGAACGAGGCTTCGAGCACCTGCACCTCGTAGCCGGCCTTGTTCAATTCGTAGGCGGCCGTGAGGCCGGAGATGCCGGCGCCGAGGATCAGCACCTTGCGCGGCTTCGCCGGCTTCGCGAGCTCGGGCTTCGACGCGCGCGCGACGGGTGCCAGCAGACCGAGGCCCATCGCGGCGCGGAACACGGCGTTCGAGCCGCCGACCGCGCCTGCCAGCTGCAGGAAATCGCGGCGCGAGAGTTTGGCTCCCATCGTTTTCTTTTCCCCTGTTCGAGTGTTGTCCGGACCGCTCGGTAACATTCAAGTTGTGTGCCACGCGCGGCGCGCGCAAATCGCGCCGGCGGGCGTCTCGTTCGCGATCGCGATGAGACATATGCACCGCGTCGCGGGGCATTCGCGGACTTTTGCCTCAGACGAGGGCGCGACCTGTCAGCAGCGGCTTCCCGGCATCAGAGCGCCCCGTATGATCGGACCAAACTAGAACAGCGGACGTGTCGGGGGATCAGGGAGTGGGCGCGAGTCGGGGAGGGGCCTGGATCTGTGCGTGGCTGCTGGCGCCCGTCGCGGCGCTGGCCGCGATGGCCGCGTCCGCGCAGAACCTGCGCATCCAGTTCGCCGAGAAGGTGTCGATCGAAGCCGCGGCCAGCCACACCGAGTTCGACGCCTACGGCCGCCGCTTCTCGCTCGACCTGCGCGACAACGACCGGCTGACGAGCGCGCTGAACCGCAACGGCAAGCTCGCCGTCGGGCGCGGCCGGCTGCTGCGCGGCGAGCTGCGCGACGTGCCCGGCTCGTGGGTGCGCCTGGCGCGCATCGGCGACTCGCTCGAAGGCGCGATCTGGGACGGCCGCGACCTGTACGTCGTCACCAGCCGGGAACGCGTCGCCGCCCACCTGACGCTGCCGCTCGACGGCCCGCCGTCGCAGACGGTCGTCTACCGGCTGTCGGACACCGTCGGCGGATTGCCGGCGCAATTCTGCGGCCTGGACACGGGCGGCCTGCCGTCGAGCAAGCTGGACGCGCGCACCGGGCTCGACGCCTACGAATCGATGGTCGCGGACCTGCGCGCCGACGCCGCGACGATGCCCGCCTCGGCGACGGCCAGCGAGCAGGTCGACGTCTCGCTGATCGCCGACTCGTCGTTCCAGGCCTTCATGGGCAGCGTGACGCGCGACGCGATGCTGGCGCGGCTGAACACGGTCGACGGCATCTTCAGCGTGCAGGTCGGCATCATGATCGTGCCCACCGAGCTGCGCCTGATCCCGGCCGGCAGCGATCCGTTCACGTCGACGAATGCGGAGACGCTGCTCGAGCAGCTGTCCAACTACCGCAACGGCAACGCCGCCGTGAAGGCCGCCGGCCTCGCGCACCTGATGACCAACAAGGACCTGAACGGCAACACGATCGGCATCGCCTACGTCGACACGTTGTGCGACGCGAAGCAGGGCGTGTCGCTGAGCGACAGCGAGCTCGGCGAGTTCTTCTCCGCGCTGGTCATGGCGCACGAGCTGGGCCACAACTTCGGCGCGCCGCACGACGGCGTCTCCGGCGCCTGCGCGGCGACCGCGCAGAACTTCCTGATGGCGCCCGAGCTGAACGGCAGCAGCCAGTTCTCGCAGTGCAGCCTGTCGCGCATGCAGGGGCCGATCTCGCGCGCGCGCGGCGTGTGCATCACCACGCCGCACTACGCGGACCTCGCGATCGAGTTCCCGGCGCTGCCGCCGACCATCGACACGCAGCAGGAGTTCGGATTCCCGGTCACCGTGCGTTCGGTCGGCAACGAGACGGCGCACAACGGCGTGCTGCGCGTGCAGTTGCCGCCGCAGATCGTGTTCCAGGGCGCGGTGCTCGCCGGCGGCAGCTGCGCGTTCGCCGGCAGCACCGTGACCTGCACGCTCGGCGATTTCGCCGCCAGCGAGGCGCGCACCGTCGAGCTGCGGCTGACCAGCAGCTCGCTCGGCACCTATTTCATCTCGGGCGCGACGACGGCCGACAACGACTACGTCAGCTCGAACAACAACGCCAGCACGCTGATCGGCCTGGTGTCCGCGGTCGATCTCGGCGTGACGATCGGCGCGAACGTCGCGCAGGCCTTCACCACCGACATCATCGATTTCACGATCGACGTGACGTCGACGCGTTCGCAGGCGGCGCATGGCGGCGGGCTGAGCGTGACCCTGGGCGGCGCCGCGGTCGTGACGATCGACGCGGGCGCGCACAGCTGCGCGGTGCAGCCCGGGCAGACGAACGCGTTGCGCTGCGACCTCGCCGACATCGCCAGCGGCGCGACGACGCGCATCGTCGTGCACGGGCGTGCGCTGAACCCGGGACCGTATTTCGCGGCTGCGACCGTCGGCGTGCCGAACGACGGCGACTACGCCAACAACTCCAGCCGCGTGGGCTACACGGTGCGCGCGGAACGCGAGGTGGTGACCACCGTCTCCACCGAGAACCTGCGCGCGGTGATCGGCTCGCCGTACGACGTCGTGTACACGTTGCGCTCGGTGGGACGGCTCGCCGTGACGGACGCGAAGCTCACCGTCAGCAATCCGCTGTCCGCCATCGAGTCGGTCGTGCCGAGCGCCGGTACCTGCACGACGCCCGGGGCGGGCATGAGCTACACCTGCGACTTCGGCACGCTGAACCCGAACGACGTGCGCACGGTGACCGTGCGGCTGCGCTTCGCCGGCGCGGCGACGGCGGCGCTGGTCGGCGCCACCGAGTACACGGCGGCGACCGTGCACGCGAACACGTCGAAACTCACGTGGATCTACGTGAACCTGCGCATCGACGCGCAGGCCACGTTCAACGGCAGCCCGGCGACACTCGAGGGCCGCAATGGCACCGGCGGATTCGAGCTGCAGTCGATCGGCATCGACTACGCGCAGAACGTGGTCGCCGTGCTCGACGTGCCCGCGCCGATCCGGCTCACCGAGCTGCGCACGGTGTACAACCCGCACGGGTTCCAGTGCGTCATCGTCAATCCGCAGCGCGCGCGTTGTTCGGGATCGTTCGGCGTCGTCGGGCAGGAAGGCGCGCTGGCGCGGGTGATGTACGACTTCACCTCGGACACCGCGACGAGCGGCACGGCGCGACTCACGCTGACCGCGGACAGCGACGGCAACGCGGCGAACGATTCGGCGACCACGACCATCGCGGTCAATCCGTACATCGATCTCGGCATCGCCGCGCCGGCCGGCCTGGGCGTGGTCGTCATGAGCGTCGGCGAGGTGACGCCGGTGAACCTCACGCTGTCGACGGGGCGCAATCCGGCCACGGGTGCTTATGTGTCCGCGTCGGGGCTGGCGACGTGGTACCGCGTCGAATCGATCACGGTGAACGGCGCGGACTGCGCGCGGTCGGGCATGGATCAGACGGAGTTCGGGCAGTACCTGTGCAGCATCGGCACCGTGCCGGCGAATTCGAGCTGGCCGGTGACGGTGCGGTATCGCGCGGTGCAGGGCGGCGTCGGGCAGGGTGGCGTGCCGGTGTACGCGTCGGCGTTGAGCGATGCGAATGGCAGCAACGACGTCGTGTATTTCAACGCGCGCACGCGGCAGGTGACGGATCTGCGCGTCGGTGTGGCCGAGGCCAGCGCGACCGCGGCGCGCGGCTCGCGGCTGCGGTATCCGCTGGTGACGGTGACGAATACGGGGCCGGCGGCGGACGACGTGGTGGTGACCATTCCATTGCCGTCGTTCGCAACGGTCGACACGGTGTCGTCGAGCGGGAACTGCGCCGGCACGACGTCGCTGCAGTGTTCGTTCGACGCGCTGGCGCCGGGCGCGAGTGCGACGATCGATCTGCAGCTGATGACGTCCGGTGAGGGCTCGTTCACCAGCAACCTCTCGTTGAGCGCCGGCAACGACACGACGCCGGCCAACAACTCGGCGGCGGTGACGTTGACCGTGACGGCGGCGCCGGTCAGCGGCGGGGGATCGAGCAGCAGCTCGAGCGGGAGGAAGGGCGGCGGCGGCCGGCTGGAGTGGCTGGCGCTGGGGTTGTTAGGGGCGCTGGTGCTGCGGCGGGGTTGGAGCCGGGTGGGAGATCGGAAAATGGGGACATTCCTCGTTTCCTAGAAA
>DATJTW010000046.1:0-21561 GCA_035502995.1 Steroidobacteraceae bacterium
GGAATTTTTCATGGCCCGTACAACGCCCCTCAGCGACATCCGCAACATCGGAATCATCGCCCACGTCGACGCCGGCAAGACGACGACGACCGAGCGCATCCTTTATTACACGGGCAAGAAGCACACGATCGTCGACATCCACGACACCAAGGATCTCAAGACCTCGACGACCACCGACTACCTCGAGCAGGAACAGAAGCGCGGCATCACGATTCAGTCCGCGGCGGTCTCGACCTTCTGGCGCAAGAAGAAGATCAACGTCATCGACACCCCCGGGCACGTCGACTTCACGATCGAAGTGAACCGTTCCCTGCGCGTGCTTGACGGCGCGGTCGTCGTGTTCGACGGCGTGGCGGGCGTGGAGCCGCAGTCGGAGACGAACTGGCGCCTGGCTAACAACTACAACGTGCCGCGCATCTGCTACGTCAACAAGATGGACCGCTCGGGCGCGAACTTCGTCCGCTGCGTGGACATGATCAAAACGCGCCTCGGCGCGCGCCCGCTGCCGATCCAGATCCCGATCGGCTCGGAAGACGTCTTCAAGGGCATGATCGACCTGATCGAGATGAACGCCCTCGTCTGGAGCTCGGACGACAAGGACGCGAAGTGGGAGATCATCCCGGTCGGCGACGGCAAGGGCCTGGCTGACAAGCTCGGCATCACCGTGCCGTCGGATCGCAAGATCCTCGACGACGTCATGAAGTACCGCGCGGAGCTCGTCGACACGGCGCTCGAGATGGACGACGCGGCGATGGAAAAGTACCTCACGGACGGCGAAGCGCCGGCCGTTGACGTGCTGCGCAAGTGCATCCGCCAGGGCGTCATCAAGGGCGCCTTCAACCCGGTGCTGTGCGGCTCCTCGTACAAGAATAAGGGCGTGCAGCAGGTGCTCGACGCGGTCGTCGACTTCATGCCGGCCCCGACGGACGTCGACGCGATCGCGACGGTGGACGCGGACGGCAACCCGACCGGCGAGCGCGTGTGCTCCGACGACGCGCCGTTCGCGGGTCTGGCGTTCAAGGTCATCAACGACACGTACGGCGCGCTGACGTTCGTGCGCGTCTACTCGGGCGTGCTCACGAAGGGCATGTCGGTCACGAACACGACGCGCGGCAAGCGCGAGAAGATCGGCCGCATGGTCGAGATGTTCGCCGACAAGCAGAACCCGATCGAAGAAGCCCGCGCCGGCGACATCATCGCCCTCGTCTCGCTCGCCGAGACGGACACGGGTGACACGCTCGCCGACTCCGACAACCAGGTGGTGCTGGAGCGCATGCGCTTCCCGGACCCCGTGATCTCGGTGTCGGTGAAGGCGAAGACGAAGGCCGAAGCCGAGAAGTTCGGCGCGGCGCTCGGCAAGATGGTTCGTGCCGATCCCTCGCTGCATCTCGAAACGGATCGCGAGACGAACGAAACGATTCTGCGCGGCATGGGCGAGCTGCACCTCGAAGTGACGCTCGATCGCATGCGCACTGAGTTCGGCGTCGAAGGCATCATGGGCCAGCCGCAGGTCGCGTACCGCGAGTCGTTCACGAAGACGATCGACGAACACTACGTCCACAAGAAGCAGACCGGCGGTTCGGGCCAGTTCGCCGAGGTGTGGATCAAGTTCGAGCCGCTCGAGCGCGGCAAGGGCTTCGAGTTCGTCGACGAGACGGTCGGCGGCTCGGTGCCGCGTGAGTTCGTCCCAGCCGTGGAAAAGGGCCTGAAGATCCAGAAGGAAGACGGCGTCCTCGCGCACTTCCCGACGGTCGACTTCCGCGCCACGCTGCACGACGGCTCGTACCACGACGTCGACTCGAACGCGCTGACGTTCGAAATCGCCGCGAAGGCCTGCTTCCGCGAAGGCATCCGCAAGGCGGCCCCGCAGCTGCTGGAGCCGGTGATGAAGGTCGAGACCGTGACCCCGGGCGACTACCTGGGCGACGTGATCGGCGACATGAACCGTCGTCGCGGCACGATTCTCGAGCAGGTGGAGCGTGGTACGAACACGGCGGTCGTTGCGACGATTCCGCTGAGCGAAATGTTCGGCTACATCGGCCAGCTGCGGTCGATGAGCTCCGGCCGCGCGAGCTTCACGATGGAGTTCTCGCACTACGATCCGGTGCCGAAGAACGTGGCCGATCAGGTCATCGAGGAAGTGGCGAAGCGCCGCGCTGCCCCGAAGGCCTGATTTGGGGAGTGGCCCCAAACGGCAGTTTGGTGCCGAGCCTCGGCACGCAATCAAAGGGCGGGTGAGCAATCACCCGCCCTTTTTCTTTGGCGCACTCCCATCCGACACCGGCTCGCGGCACTCACTGGCGCGGCTCACGCCGCACACGCGCTTACGATCCGCGCATGGAGAAGCGCCCATGAAGGTTCGCAAATTCTCGATCACCGACGCCACGTTCGAGCGATCGCCCGGCCAGAGCGCGGACATCTTCGCCGCCAACCTGGTCGATCAGCGCCACGGTGGGCCGATCACCATCGGCTACGGCCGCTATGGGCCGAACCAGAGCCTGCAGGAAGAGATCGCGGTGCACGACGTAATGGTGGTGCTCGAGGGGCAGGTATCGGTGACGACGCGCGACACCGCGGTCACGGCCGGCCCCGGCGACATCGTCTACCTGCCGAAGGGCGAGACCGTCCACATCCGCTCGCTCGAGCAAGGCGCGCTCACGGCGTACGTAACGTATCCGCACTGGCAGGAAGCCGCGCGCTAAGCTCCGGCCATGGCCAGGAAGAAATCCGGGACGATCTACGTCGGCGTCGGCGGCTGGAACTTCGCGCCGTGGCGCGGGACTTACTACCCGAAAGGCGTGACGCAGGCGAAGGAGCTGCACTACTCGAGCCGCCAGCTCACGTCGATCGAGATCAACTCGACGTTCTACGGCCTGCAGAAACCCGCGACGTTCCAGAAGTGGCACGACGAGACGCCGGACGCGTTCGTGTTCAGCGTGAAGGCGCCGCGATTCGTGATGTTGAGGAAGAACCTGGCGGACGCCGCGGTGGCGCCGGCGCTCGAACGGTTTCTCGACAGCGGCCTCGCGAATCTCGGCACGAAGCTCGGCCCGATCAACTGGCAGTTCGATCCGTCGAAGAAGTTCGATGCGGCCGAGGTCGGCGCGTTTCTCGAACGGCTGCCGCGCAAGCTTGAGGGCCGCGCGCTGCGCCACGCGCTCGAGGTGCGGCATGAGAGTTTCGACTGCGAGGAGTTCGTCGGGCTGGCGCGGAAGCACGAGGTCGCCGTCGTCGAAGCCGGGGACTCCGAGTACCCGCGGCTCCAGGCGCGCACGGCGCCGTTCAGCTATCTGCGCGTGATGGGCACGAAGGCGTCGTCGCCGAATGGTTACGCGCCTTCCGCGCTGGCGAAGTGGCGCGACCACGCGGAGAAGCTGGCTGCCGAGGGCGACGTCTTCTTCTACTTCATCAGCGGCGCGAAGGAACGCAATCCGCTCGCCGCCCGCGCGTTGCTCGCCGAAATGGGGACAGTCCCCGTTTGCTAGCAAAAGGGGACAGTCTGCTCGGAACGAGCGGCGAGCGAGCAATCGGGTATCTTCGGCCCGCCAAGCGTCGGCGACATCACCGCAGTGCTATTCGATTTGACCTCTGGCCCACTCGCATCCACTTGGTTCGCAATCACGCCCGCAACAAGCAAGCCGATCGCCGCCGCCACGCCCATAGCCCGGCTCCGCCAATCCTCATTCACCATCATCTTCGCGCTCCTCATTTTCGAGGAGCATGAACGCCCGCCGTGGGAGCGCGCGTGGAAACGAGGGCGGGATTCCGGTGAAAAGGTGACTGTCTCTTTTTGCTAGGGTCGGTCGTATACGACCGACGGGACTGTCCCCATTACCGGTGCGGCGACCCCGGAATCTCTGGCACTCTATTTATATGCGCCTCCCGCCCCTCCACTCCTTCTCCTCCGCCCTCATCGCCACCATCGTCGGCTTCGGCGGCACCATCGCGCTGACCGTCCAGGCCATGCGCGCACTCGGCGCCTCCGTCGAACAGACCGGCTCCGCCGTCACCGCACTCTGCCTCGGCATCGCCGTCGGCGGCATCGCGCTGACGCTGAAGACGCGCATCCCCGTCGTGCTCGCCTGGTCCACGCCCGGCGCCGCCTTGTTAGCCGCCACACCGCCCGGCATCGCCTGGCCCACCGCCATCGCCGTCTTCCTCACCGCCGCCGCGCTGATGACCATCCTCGGCCTCATCCCCGCACTCGGCCGCCTCGCCGCGCGCATCCCCGGCTCCATCGCCTCCGCCATGCTCGCCGGCGTGCTGCTGCCCTTCTGCCTCGCCGCCTTCCGCCTCGGCACCGACGACTGGCTGCTGCTCGCCAGCGCAATCGCCGTCTTCATCGTCGCTCGCCGAAAACTGCCGCTCTACGCCCTGCTGCTCGTGCTGATCACCGCCATCGGCCTCGCGCTGTTCCGCGGCGACGTCTCGCAGCCCCCGCCCGGCAACTGGTTAGGCCAGCTCCTGCCCAGCATCCCCGCCGGCGACCTGCGCACGATCGTCGGTCTCGCCATCCCGCTGTTCCTCGTCACGCTGGTCTCGCAGAACCTCCCCGGCCTCATGGTCCTGCGCAACGCCGGCTACGAACCCGCCCCCGGCCTGCTGATCTCCGGCACCGGCGCCACCTGGTTGCTCGCCGCGCCGTTCGGCGCCCACGCCGTGAACCTCGCCGCGATCACCGCCGCGCTCTGCACCAGCGACGACGCACACCCCGACCGCACGAAACGCTGGACCGTCGCCATCATCTACGCCGCCTACTATCTACTCCTCGCCATCTTCTCCCCTGCGCTGGTGCGGCTGTTCCTCGCCCTGCCGCACGCGGTCATCGCGCTGATCACCGGCATCGCGCTGATCCCCGCGCTGATCGCCGCCATCGACAACGCGCTGGCCACGAAGGACGAGCGCGACGCCGCCATCCTCACGTTCCTCGCCACAGGTTCGGGCCTGGTGCTGTTCGGACTCGGTTCCGCATTCTGGGGATTGGTCGTCGGCTTCCTGGCCATGGCCGCGAAACGCTGGCTGAAATGACCGTCCCTATCCACCGTTGATGCGCCGCGGAACCCGCTGACCCCTCGCAGTCCTACAAAGTCTCGCGGCCCCGTGTCACGCTAGCGCATGGTCGGCATCCCCATCACCACCAGCGACTTCCAGGCGCGCCAGGCGTTCGCGCTGAAGCTCAGCGACGCGTTGCGGCCGATCGCCGAGCCGGGCGAGGTGCAGCGCGTGGCGATGCAATTGTTAGGCGCGCACATGAACGTCGACCGCGCGCTGTACTACCGCGCGGAGCGCTCCGAGCTCGGCTGGCACCACGTCGTCGACACCGAACACTTCACCACGCCGGGCACGGTGCGGGTTTCCGGCCTGCCGCGCCCGAACTCCGATTACGGCGTCGAGCTGATGACCGGCCTCGAAGGCGGCGAGAACGTGCTGGTCTACGACGTGCGCAACGATCCGCGCCTCACGCCGGACGAGCGCCAGCGCTACGCGGAGGTCGGCATCGGCGCCTTCATCGCCGTGCCGCTGCTCAAGGAAGGCCGCTACGTCGGCGGCGTCACGGTGCATTCGAAAGCGCCGCGGCGCTGGCTGTCCGCCGATCTCGAGCTGCTGGCCGACGTCGCCGAGCGCACCTGGGCGGCGCTCGAGCGATCGCGCTCGCAGCTGATCATGCGCGAGAACGAGGAGCGCCTGCGGCTGGCGCTCGACATCGGCAGCCTCGCGAGCTGGGACTGGGACCTGCGCACCGGCCGCGTCACGTGGAACGACCGCCACTTCCTCATGCAGGGCTACACCGTCGGCGAGGTGACGCCGAGCTTCGAGGCCTGGATCACGCGCGTGCACCCGGACGATCGCGCCGAGGCGGTCCGGCGCATCGAGGTGGCCCGCGACAGTCTGACTACCTACTCGCACGACTTCCGCGCGCTGCTGCCCAACGGAACCGTCCGCTGGTGCTCGGCGCGCGGGCACTTCTATTACGACGAGGAAGGCGCGCCGTATCGAATGATCGGCGTGATGGAGGATTTCACCGAGCGCCAGCGCGTGGAAGCCGCGCTGCTCGACAGCGAGCGCCGCCTGCGCGAGAACGAGATATGGCTGGGCGCCCAGAAGGAAGCCTTCCGCAGCGCCATGGGCGGCGCGCCGCTGGACGTGTCGCTCGGGCACCTCGTACGGTTCGTGACCTCGCGCCCGGGCACCGACGTGCGCTGCGCGTTCTACATCTCCAGCGAAGACAATCTCGGACTCAGCCACGTGATCGGCATGCCGGAGCCCTACGGCAGCCGCGTGCGTGGATTCGCGATCTCGCCGGAGTCGCTGGCCTGCGGGCTGGCCGTCGCGCTCGGCAGACCGATCATCACGCCCGACGTCCTCGAGGATCCGCGCTGGTCGCCGTGGACCTGGCTGGCGCGCGAATTCGACTACCGCGCCTGCTGGTCGTTCCCGGTCGAGACCGCCGCCGGCAATCTCGTCGGCTCGTTCGCGATGTATTTCACCGAGCCGCGCGACGCCGCGCCCGAGGACTACAAGCTGCCCGAAGCGATCGCACAGACCGCGGCGATCATCATCGTGCAGCACCACGCCGCCGCGGCGATCCGCGACAGCGAAGCGCGGCAGGTCTTCCTGCTGAAGCTCAGCGACGCCGTCGCGCCGCTGACCAGCGAAGCGGCCGTCGTCGAGACGGCCGCCCGGCTGCTGTGCGCGCAGCTGCAAGTCGACTCGGTATCGTTCGGTGAACCACCGCCCGGGCTGCCGGCGCCGCAGGCGCAGCCTTTGACGATCACCGACATCGAAGCCGAAGCCGACCTCGACGATGCCGCCCGCAGCGCGTACCGCGCCGCGAAGACACGCGCATTGCTCGTCGTCGCACTGAAACGCAACGGCGATCCGCCCATCTACTTCGGCGCCCGGCACGGCGAACCGCGGCCGTGGTCGAAATCCGACGTGCAGCTCGTCGGCGAGGTCGCGGATCGAACGCTGGCCGCGATCGAACGCGTGCGCGTCGACACGGGACAACGCGAGATCCAGACGCGGTTCCGGCAGTTCGCCGCGGCGTCCTCGGGCGCGCTGTGGATCCGCGATGCGAATACGCTGGCGATGGAATACGCCAGCGCCGCGATGGCCGGCATCTACGGCGTAAAACCCGGGGATCTGCTGGGCGACGTGCGGAAGTGGGCCTCCGCGATCGTGCCCGACGACCGGCAACGCGCGCTGGAGCTCATCGAGCAGGCGCGTCAGGGCGTGCCGGTCGTGCACCAGTTCCGCATCCAGCGCCCGAGTGACCTCGCCTTCCGCTGGATCCGCACGACGGACTTCCCGCTGTTCGACGCGCTCGGCCGCGTGCAGCGCATCGGCGGCATCGCCGAGGACGTCACCGAGGCGACGCTCGCCGTCGAGCACCAGGGCGTGTTGCTGCTCGAGCTGCAACACCGCGTACGCAACATCCTCACGATCGTCCGGTCGATCGCGTCGCGCACCGGCGAGCGCGCCGAAACCGTCGTGGAATATGCCGACCTTCTGGCCGGCCGGCTCATGGCACTGGCCCGCGTGCAGACCCTGCTGACGAAACGCCCGAATGGTCACGTGCCCCTGACGACCATCGTGTGCGACGAGCTGGCGGCGAAGGCGCCCGACGGCAAACAGTTCACGGTCGCGGGTCCGGAGATCGCGCTGGCGCCGAAGGCGGCCGAAATCCTGACGATGGTCGTACACGAGCTGGCTACCAACGCCTTGAAGTACGGCGCGTTGTCCGTGGCCGGTGGGAAGATCGCGGTGACCTGGAACGCCGTGCAGAAGGAAGGTGGGGACTGGCTGGTCTTCGACTGGCGGGAAACCGGTGCGCCGCACCACGCCTCACCACCCGACAAACCCCGACGCCGGGGTTTCGGTACGGAGCTCATCGAGGGGCGTATCTCCTACGAGCTTGGGGGGCGCGGAAGCGTCGACTTCGGCCCCGCGGAGGCGCACTGTCAGCTCGAGTTCCCGCTCACCGCAGGCTCGAGCGTCCTCGAGACCGGCGCGCCGCGCCAGGCAAACGTTTTCGGAGGATCGCTGGACATGGCTGGACAACCGCATCTCGGCGGCCGCCGCGTGCTCGTCGTCGAGGATGAATACTTCATCGCCGGCGATACGGCGCGCGCGCTCAAGGGTGCCGGCGCAGAGATCGCCGGGCCCGTCGGCAACGTCGCCGGCGCGGAGTTGGAGATCGCGAAGCAGCGGCCCGATGCCGTGATCGTCGACATCAATCTCGGCCACGGCCCGTCGTTCGAGTTCGCCGATTCGCTGAAGAAGCGCGGCATCCCGTTCGTCTTTGCCACCGGCTATGACGAGGACGTGATCCCGAAGGAATTCGATTCGACGCCGCGCCTGCAGAAGCCGGTGGAACTGCGGCAGGTGATCGAGGCGGTGTCGCGGCTGCTGATCCGGCCGGTGACCTGACTACTCGGCGCCTGCCACCGCGCCGGCGGTGACCTTCGGCTGGTCGTTCGTCTCCATCCACTTGCGCACGCGGCGCGCCTCCGCGGTGCGCGTCAGCTTGCCGAACGAATCGAGGAACACCATGTTCACCTCGCGTTCGCCGATCAGCGTCTTCATCACGAGGCATTCGCCGGCGTCGTTCGTGAAGCCGGTTTTCTGGACGAGGATCTCCCAGTCCGTCTTGCCGACCAGGAGATTGGTGTTGCGATAGACGAGCGAGCCGCGCTTGCCGAGCCGCACCTCGTGGCTTTCGAGCGTGGAGTCCTCGCGGATCACCACCTCGCGTGACGCGGCGTTCACGAGCTTCACGAGGTCGCGCGCGCTCGAGACGTTGTCGTTCGAGAGCCCGGACGGGTCATTGAACTTCGTCTGCGTCATGCCGAGCACCTTCGCCTTGAGGTTCATCGTCTTGACGAACTCGCCGAGGCCGCCCGGATAGTTGCGGCCCAGCGCATGCGAGGCGCGGTTCTCCGATGCCATCAGCGCGAGCTTCAGCAGGTCGCCGCGCGAGATCTTCGCGCCGATCGGGATGCGCGAGAACGCGCCCTTGCCCGTCCAGCGGTCGGCGCTGGTGATCTCGATGACTTCGTCGAGGTCCTGCTGCGCGTCGAGGACGACGAGAGCCGTCATCAGCTTGGTGATGGACGCGATCGGCGTGACGGCGCCGGGCTTGCGTTCGTACAGCACTTCGCCGGACTTGGCGTCCGTGATCAGCGCGACGTTCGACTTGAGGCCGGGACCGGCATCGGCTTTTTCGATCGCTTTGGCCTTGGTTCGCGCCGGCATCTTCGCTGGCGCCTTGACGACGGCCTTCGTGCTCGTCTTCGGATCCGCGGCGCCCGCCACCGACGCGGCGAGCAACGACATCAACATCAGGCCAACGAAGACATTTTTCATTGGCCGCGATGGTACACGCCGCGCCCGCCGCGGTCTCTATGCACTCTTGCGCGGATGCAGCCATTTCGGCAGCAGCGAATACGGATCGAGACCGTCTTCGCCGAGATAACCGACGCCGTTGGCATCGAGCCGCTTCTGCAGCGCGCCCGCGCGCCACGCGTCGAACACCTCCGTGCAACCGCCGATGAGTTCACCGCCGACGAAGATCTGCGGCAGCGTCTTCGCGCCGGTGCGGTCGGCGATCACGGCGCGGATCTTGCCGCCCACATCGTCGGACTCGTACGCGGGCGAGTCGACGTCGATGCAGCGGTACGGGATGCCGAGCTGCTTGAACATCTTGTGCACCGACCAGCAGAACTCGCACCACTCCAACGCGAACATGACCACCGGCTCCTTGTCGATGACGTCGGCGACGAAGCGGGCGATGGTGGAGTCGAGCGGGATTTTCGGCGCGGTGTCGACCGCCTTCGCGGCCGGCGGCGGCGTCGGCGCGGCGGCCGGCGCCGGCGCATCGAAGCGGCACGACGGCGTCGAGCGCGACACCAGCCATTCCTCGGCATTCATCGGCTCGCCGATGCCGTCGAACAGCGGCGTCGAGAGATACCGCTCGCCGGTGTCCGGCAGCATGCAGACGACCGTCGATCCGGGCGCGGCACGTCGCGCGACCGTGAGTGCGGCGGCCAGCGTCGCGCCGCTCGACGTGCCGACGAAGATGCCCTCCTGCTTCGCCAGCTCGCGCGCGAGACGCAGCGCGTCTTCGCCGGCCACGGGGACGATCTCGTCGATCATCCCCGCGGCCACCGCGTCTTCCGTCAGCTTCGGAATGAAATCGGGCGTCCAGCCCTGCATCGGGTGCGGGCGGAACTTGGGATGCGAGCCGGTGGGGTTACCGTCCGCGTCGCGCGGCTGCGGTATGTGGCTGCCGAGCACGGGCGCGTTGTCGGGTTCGGCGGCGACGATGCGCACGTTCGGGCGCGCGGCCTTCAGCGTGCGCGAGACGCCGTTCAGCGTGCCGCCGGTGCCGGCGCCGGTGACGAAGTAGTCGAGACGGTGGTCGGCGAAGTCGTCGAGGATCTCGCGCGCGGTGGTGCGCGCGTGCACGTCGGCGTTCGCGGGGTTCTCGAACTGCCGGCAGAGGAACCAGCCGTGCGCCTTCGCGAGCTCGACGGCCTTGTTGAGCATGCCGGAGCCCTTCTCGGCGGCTGGCGTCAGCACGACCTTCGCGCCGAGGAATCGCAGCAGCTTGCGGCGCTCGACGCTGAAGCTCTCGGACATGGTGACGACCAGTGGATAGCCCTTCTGCGCGCAGACCATCGCGAGGCCGATGCCCGTGTTGCCGCTGGTGGCTTCGATGACGGTCTGGCCGGGCTTCAACGCGCCGCTGCGTTCCGCGTCCTCGATGATGGCGAGCGCGAGGCGGTCCTTGACCGAACCCATCGGGTTGAAGGACTCGACCTTGACGTAGAGGTCGACGCCTTCCGGCGCGAGGCGATTGAGCTTGACGACGGGCGTGTCGCCGATGGTCTCGAGGATGTTCTTGAAACGGGCCACTTCGGTCTCCTGGAAAAACGTGGCGCGCATGGTGGACACCGACCGTGGGAGCCAGCGTGGGAAAAATGGGGTCTGACCCCATTTCGGGCCGAGTTCGACCGCGGGGAAGGTAGTTCGGCTAGAGTCCGCCGCATGAAAATCCTCGCCGCCCTCACGACCTGCGCGCTGCTCGCCGGCGCGTCGTATTCACCCGCCGTCCGCGCCGCCGACGATCTCTCCGGCGCGCACGACTTCGACTTCGAGTTCGGCGAGTGGACCGTCCACCACCGCATCCGGAAGCCCACCGGCGAGTGGTTCGAGATGGAAGGCACGTCGAACACGCGCCCCGTGCTCGGCGGCACCGGCAACGTCGAGGACAACATCTTCCACCGCCCCACCGGCGACACGCGCGGCCTCGCGGTGCGCGCCTACGATCCCGCGACCGCCACGTGGGCCATCTGGTGGATAGATAGTCGCCAGCCGCACAGCGCGATGGATCCGCCCGTGAAGGGCCGGTTCGAGAACGGTGTCGGCCGCTTCTACGCCGACGGCCCGATCAACGGCAAGATGACGCGCACGCGGTTCATGTGGTCCGCGATCACGAAGACCAGCGCGCGCTGGGAGCAGGCGTTCTCGACCGATGAAGGGAAGACCTGGGATACGAACTGGGTGATGGTGTTCACGCGGGTGAAGTAATCCCGGGGATGTCGATTTCCGTGGAGGCCGTTCGACTACCTGTCGAACACCCAGGAATTCATGGAGACATCCCATGCGCCTGCTCAGTACCGTCGCGGTTCTCGCCATCACCACCGTCGCTGCCGCGGCTGCCGACAATCCTCCCGCCCCGTCGTCGGCCCCGGTGCCGAAGGGCGCTTACGCCACCGACAAGGCCCACACGAGCCTGCTGTTCCGCGTGAACCATCTCGGTTTCTCCGAGTTCACCGGCCGGTTCACCAGCGTCATCGCGAAGCTGTCGTTCGATCCGCGCGCGCTGGCGACGTCGAGCGTCACCGTCGAGATCGATCCGAAGTCGATCGCGACGGACAATGCGCCGGATGGTTTCCTCGCGATGCTGGCCGGCGACAAGTTCCTCGACGCCGCGAAGTATCCGCGCATGACGTTCGCATCGACGTCGGTCGAGCCGGGCGCGAACGGCAACTTCCGCATCCGCGGCACGTTGACGCTGCACGGCGTGACGAAGCCGATGATGCTCGAGGCGCACTACAACGGCGGGTACGCGGGGCATCCGTACGATCCGCACGCGCGCGTGGGGTTCTCGGCGCACGGCACGCTGAAGCGGTCGGACTTCGGCATCACCACGGGCATTCCGTCGGCGGCAATGCCGTGGGGCGTCGGCGACGAGGTGGAGGTGCGGCTGGAGACGGAGTTCTCGGGCCCGGCGCTGAAGTGAAAATGGGGTCAGACCCCATTTGCCAGGAATTGGGGTCTGACCCCATTTGCTAGGAAACGGGGTCTGACCCCATTTCCCCATTTCCCCCGTTCACCCCAAAACGTGCGAGGCGCGCGGCGGCAGTCCCTAGAATGCCGCCGTGAAGCCCTCGATCAACCGCCCGCTGTTCGCGCTCTGGACGCTGTTCTGGCTGTTGATGATCACGGTCTCGATCTGGGACCACACGGGCAAGCCGCACATCCAGTGGTGGAAACCGCTGTTGTGGGAAGGCAGCTCCGCGCTGGCCGCCACCGCGCTGCTGCTGGTCGAGCGCAGCGCCGCCAGCCGCTGGGCGCCGTACCTGAACAAGCCCTCGCGCTGGTTCGTGGCGCACCTCGCGTGGCTGCCGGTGTGCGCGATCTGGTTCGTCGTCGTCATCTACGCGATCCGCCACGCCGTCTACGCGCTGGCCGGGCAGACCTATCAACACGCGGCGTGGCTGCCGCTGTTCGCCTACGAGTTCATCAAGTTCCTGCTGTTCTCGGCGTTGTGGCTGGCCATCCTGTTCGGGCTCGAGAGCTTCGTGTCCTGGCGCCGCGAGCGCGAGCGCCTGTTGCAGCTGCAGAAGCACCTGGCCGAATCCCAGCTCGCGCAGCTGAAGGCGCAGCTGCAGCCGCATTTCCTGTTCAACGCGCTGAACACGATCTCCGCGCTGATGCAGTCCGACATCGCGCGCGCCGACCGCCTGCTGACGAAGCTCGCCGACCTGCTGCGTGCCAGCCTCACTGCCGGCGCGCGCCAGGCCGGACCGCTGCGCGACGAGATCGAACTACTGCGCCTGTACGCCGACATCATGCTCGAACGCTTCGCCGGCCGCGTCACGCTCGACTGGCGCATCGCCGACGACGTCGCCGACGCCGCCGTGCCGCACATGCTGCTGCAGCCGCTGCTCGAGAACGCGTTCCGGCACGGCGTCGAACGCTCCAGCCAGCCCGTGACCATCCGCATCTACGCACACCGCGACCGCGGGCAGCTGCGCATCACCTTGCACAACACCGGCAGTTCGCTGGCGCCAGGCAACGGCGGCACCGGCATCGGCCTGCGCAATTGCCGCGAGCGGCTCGAGGTGCTGTACGGCTCCCGCGCGTCGCTGGACCTTGCCGCCGAAGGCGACGGCGTCGCCGCGCGGCTGACCCTGCCGTTCGAGGTGGCCACATGATCCGCGCCCTGATCTGCGACGACGAAGCGCCCGCGCGCGACAAGCTCCGTCGCTGGCTGGCCGAGCTGCCGGACTTCACCCTGCTCCCGGATGCCGCGGATGGACTCGCGGCCGCCGCAGCGATCGACGCGCACGCGCCCGACGTCGCGTTCCTCGACATCCAGATGCCGGGTCTCTCGGGCCTCGAAGTCGCCGCGCAGCTCGAAGCGCCGCGCGCGCCGCTGATCGTGTTCGTCACCGCGTTCGACGAACACGCGATCCGCGCGTTCGACCTCGGCGCCGTCGATTACCTGATGAAGCCGTACGACCGGGACCGCCTGCACCGCACGCTCGACCGCGTGCGCACGCGGCTGGGCGCGCGGGCCGGCGGCACGGACACCGGCGCCGCGATCGACTCCGCCCGCGCGCAGCTCGGCGCCAGCGACCGCCTGCTCGTCCCGCGCGGCCCATCGCTCGAGCTCATCGACGCCGCGACCATCCACTGGCTCGAGGCCGACGACAACTATGTGCACGTGCACACCGCCGGCGCCACCTATCTACTGCGCCGCACGTTGACCGACCTTCTGGTGCAGCTCGGCGACCGCCGGTTCGCGCGCATCCACAAATCCGCGGCGGTGAACCTGGCCGAGATCGCCCGGCTGTCGCCGTTGTTCAAGGGCGACCACGACGTCATCCTGCGCAGCGGCCACACGCTGCGCCTCAGCCGGCGCTTCAAGGAAGCGTTGTTCGCCCGCCTGGCGCGGTGATCGACCATGTCCGCCGGGAACGGGCTCCACCTCCCAGACTCCGCTGACACGGCGATCCGAATGTTTCCCACGCGGCGAATCGCCGCGAGGGCGCATCGTGCCCGCATGGGCATCAGGGTGGCACTGGCGGGTTTCGCGTTCTTGTTAGGCGCCGCGGCCGCGTGCGCCGACGACGCGGCGCCGTTCGCCGACGCGGCCGTCACCTCGGCCTCGACCTCGGCCGCGACGCTGGTGATGACCGCCGAAGACGCCGCCCTGGTCGGCACCGGCACGGCCACCGTCCCCGTCGGCTACGTCAACAAGAAGGACCCGTGGATCGATCGCGCCCACCAGGGCGTGTTCAACGCCGTGTGGCGCTCGGCGATGCGCATGGACGGCTGGTTCGGCGGCGCCGACGACGAAGCCGCGTACATGGAGACCACGGGCTCCATCGCGCCAGCGCTGCTGTACGACGAGTTCGACGGTTTCCAGCCGCGGCTGCGCTTCCAGGTCGACGTGCCGCTGCCGCAGATCAACGAACGCTTCCACGCGTTCATCGGCCGCGTGAACCGCGACGAATACGTGACGGAGGAGCGTCCCGGCTCCGGCGCGTTCGCACGCCAGTACGGCGGGCCGGCCGACGACGACGAGACGTTGTTCGGCATCCGTTATCGCGACCCCAAGGACGGCGGCCACTGGGACGCCGACGCCGGGCTGCGCATCCGCTCGCCGCTCGACCCGTTCGTGAAAGGCAGCTACCGCTTCGACAACGGCGACTCGAAGCGCACGCTGGTCAGCTTCCGCGAGACCGCGTTCTGGCAGAACACGGAGAAGTTCGGCTTCACGAGCCGCATCGACGTCGAGAAGATCCTGCGCGACGTGTGGATGCTGCGCTGGACGACGTCCGGCACGATCTCCGAGCGCAGCGAAGGCGTGAAGGGCTACATGTCGCTGATCGCGATGCGCGGCCTGCCGAACCGCCGCGCCATCGCCGCCGAGTTGTTCTCGCAGGGCGAGATGGATGCGGACGTACCGCTCGGCGACTACGGCGTGAAGCTCGCGTACCGCCGCAGCGTCTCGCGCGACTGGCTGGTGCTCGAGACGCGCGTGTCGCTGACGTTCCCGAAGGAGCGGCCCGAGCAGGTGCGCGAAGCGACCTGGGGCGTGGGCGTCGGCCTCGAGATGTTCTTCGGCACCGACGAGTTCCTCGCGCGGCCCGTCACCTTCTAGCCAGTCAGTAGACGCTGGCCGTGCTGTGCACCGGCGGCTTGTCCTCGGTCGGCACCTGCGATCCCATCAGGATTTCGTAGGCATGCGCGGCGTTCGGCAGGCCGCGATTCGCGCGGTCCTGCGGCATGGAGCCGAGCGTGCAGCTCTCGAAGATCGCGTCTTCCACCTGCTCCACCGTGGCCTCGGGACAGGCCTGCCACAACAGCGCGGCGAGACCCGAGATGTGCGGCACCGCCTGCGACGACCCATCCAGCGATTGATAGCCGCCGCCCGGGCGCGCGGAGATCACGTCGACACCGGGCGCGACGAGATCCGGCACCAGCGGATCCTCGGGACGCGCGAACCACTGGCTCGACGACGTGCGATCGACCTCGCGATGCGCATCGCAATTGCCCACCGACAGCACGATGTCGTAGTTGCCCGGCGAGTTGCTCGTGCCCGGCCCGTTGTTGCCGACGGCGCACACCGGCAGGATGCCGTTCGAACGCAGCGTCGCCATCAGCGGGCGGAAATCTTCCTGGTACGGGCGCATGCCGATCGAGAGATTGAGCACGCGCACGCCGGACGCCGCGGCCCATTCCATGCCGGCGAGGATGCGCGCCGCGAGATTGCCGCCGTCGCAGACCGCGGCCGAATACAGCGACGCGGCCGGCGCGACGCCGATGGCGCGGCCGCTGACGACGCGGCCGGCGATGGTGCCCGCGGTGTGCGTGCCGTGCTCCTCCGTGTCGAACGCCGCGATCGACGGATCGCCGATGCCGTGCTCGTCGACGAACAGGAACGCGGCGACGGCGCCGCTCAGCGCCGGATGACTCGCATCGACGCCCGTATCCAGGTGGCCGACGCGCACGCCCTGCCCGTCGAGACCGGCGTTCCAGAGCCGCGGGATCTCCATCATCTCGATGCCCCAGGTCGTGTCCGCGGCGAGAGCCGCCGTGCGACCCGCGCTGGGACGGATGAGACCGACCGCGGCGCTGCTGGCGATGAACCGCACGCGCGGATGCGAGGCGAGGCGTTCGAGCCCGTCGTGATGGATGTCGCCCAACAGGATGCCGAGCCACGGGAAGTAGCGCAGGCGCGGGATGTCGGAGTAGTAGCGCGGCGGCGCGAGCGCGCGCAGCTTGTGATGGCGGCGCGGATCGCGCGCGGTCATCGCGAGCGAAGCGGAGGCCAGCGACGCGGACACCGAGCGCTCGTCCTTGACGAAGCAGGAGTCGAGGTCGCCCATGTCGTTGCCGCGGCGCGCGGAGAACGCGTTGCGCGGCGCGTGATCGGGAGGCTCCAGGTAAACCACCGCTTGCGCGACTCCGCGCAGTGCAAGTTCCTTCTCGAGCTCGGGTGATACCCGCTCCCGGCGCGCGAAATCCCGCATCGACGTCTCCCTGACCCCACAGAAGTACTGTAGGGAGGCAGCGCCCAATCCCACCCCGAACTCGCGCCTAGAGAATGGCAATCGGCCGTCCCGGCGAGCCGGTGGCGCCCTTCAGGCGCAAGGGGGTGAATATGAACAGGAATTTCGCGGCTTTTTCGTGCTCGAGCGCGGCGAAATCCATGAGCTCGAGGTTCCAGATGCCGTTCTTCATCGTGATCTCGGAGTGCACCCAGGCGTCCGGGCCGTCGAAGTTCGAGTCCGAACCGATCATCGACGGCTGCTTCGCGATCACCCAGTCGACGACTTCGCGACTGGCATAAGCGGGCGAGCCGGCGGTGACCTTCGGATCGGGCCACAGGCGCCACCAGCCGAGATCGAACAGCAGCGCGTCGCCGGGTTCGATGTCGCTTTCGGCGATGCCCTGCTTCGCCAGCGCACCTTTCACGTCGGCCAGCGTGATCGCGGTGTTCTCGGGCAGCGTCCGCACGCCCTTGTAGTTAGCCAGGTCGACGTGGAACGCGCGCGTGATGATCGGCTTCACGTTCTCGACGCCGTTCCTGCGCAGGCCGTACGGGCCGCGCATGTCGTCGGCGGTGGCGCCGTTGTAGAACACGTACGTCGACGAGCCGTCGGCCATCCGCACCTGCTGGCCGACGTGGCCGGGGCCGTCGAACTGCGTGCCGTCCTGGCCGATCTCGCCGGTGACGAACTCGTCGTTGAAGACGATCTTGCGGTCGGTGAACGGGCCGTGAGTCGGGAACGACGGGATGTACAGGTTGAAGCTGCGCTGCCCGATCATCGGCATGTCGTGTTCGTACACGTGGCCGAGCTCGAGCACGCGGCCGGTCTTCACGAGCGCGAACGCCTTCGTCACCTTCTCGGGCGTGATCCAGTTGGAGCCGCCGGCCGCGTCGGTGGCGCCCCACAATTTGTTGGGCCACCACGGACCGGCCTCCTTCGTCTGCGCGTGTGCGAGGCTGGCCGATGCGAGAAGCGCGGCGAGCACGATCATCGAACGCAACATCGTCGTCATGTTCCCCTCCCCTGTGACGCCGCGAGAATAACGCGGGTTGCAATGTCGCGGGCGCGTCCGTAGGGTCGGGCGGGCATGGATCTTCCGGCCCTGCTGCACAGTTACGGCTACCTCGTGATCTTCGTCGGCACGCTCGCCGAGGGCGAGACATTGCTGATGCTCGGCGGCTACTTCGCGCACCAGGGATATCTCGAGCTCGGCCCGGTGATGATCACCGCGTTCTGCGGCGCCGTGTGCGGCGACCAGCTGTTCTTCTGGATCGGCCGGCACCACGCGAAAAGGTTGTTAGGCCGCTTCCCGAAGCTGCGCGACAAGGTCAACCAGTCGCTGGTGCGCATCGAGCAGCACCAGGTGAAGATCGTGATGTGCATGCGGTTCCTGTGGGGGCTGCGCATCGCGCTGCCGATCGCGCTGGGACTCAGCAATATCCGCACGCGGCGCTTCGTCTGGCTGAACCTGATCTCCGCGGCGATCTGGTCCGTGGCGTTCGCGCTGGTCGGGTTCCTGTTCGGCGAGCTCATCCAGCAGCTCGAGGCGGATCTGAAGCGTCACGAGAAGTGGATCGCGCTGGTGCTGGTGCTGGCCGCCGTGGCGGCGTTGCTGTGGCATTCGGGCCGACCGAGGAAGCCGGTTCCCCCTGCCTGATCAAGGAGTTACGGCGGGCTGCTGCAAGCGCGTCATTGTGTTGTAGTTGACTACAACACCAAGGCTCCATACGATGCGGCCGCATGCACGCCGCCGTCCTCCCCAGCTCCCTCGCCCTCGACGCCTTCTCGCACCGGTCGCTCGAGCGCGCCGCGAAGTCGTGGTTCCTGACCGCCGTCGCCGGGCAGTGGGTCTTCGCGCTGTACGTCGCGGTGTTCTACGGCGGCGCGGCGCTGCACGGCGATCTCGCGCACTGGAACCTGGTGCTGCCGCAGGGCTACGTCGAAGGCGAGACCTTCGGCAACGGCATGGTCGCGGCACACCTGGCACTGGCGTTCCTCGTGCTGGTCGGCGGCCCGCTGCAGTTCGTCGCGGGCCTGCGCTCGCGCCTGCCGGTGCTGCATCGCTGGAACGGGCGCGCGTATCTCGTGACGACGATGACCACGGCCGCCGTCGGCCTGTACATGATCACGACGCGCGGGAGTACCGGTGACGTCTCGCAGCACGTCGCGGTGTGTTTCAACGCCGTGCTGATCCTGATGTTCGGCGCGTTCGCCTGGCACGCGGCGCTGTCGCGCGACTTCGCCGCGCATCGCCGCTGGGTACTGCGGCTGTTCCTGGCCGTCGGCGGCGTCTGGTTCTTCCGCGTGGGGTTCACGTTCTGGGTCGCCGTCAACGATGGGCCCGCCGGGTTCGATCCGCGCACGTTCACCGGACCGGCACTGACGATCCTGGCGTTCGCGCAGACACTGCTGCCGCTGGCGCTGCTGGAGCTGTACTTCCGCGCGCAGGAGGGCCGCAGCATCGCGGGCCGCGTCGGCATGGCGGCGACGCTGGTGGCCGTCACCGCGGCGATGGCGTTCGGTACGTTCGTCGCCGCGAACGTCATGTGGCTGCCGAGGCTCTGAACCATGCTCTATCTACACGTCGTGGCCGGCAGCGTCGGCATCCTGTTCGGGTTCGTGACGATGTTCTTCGCGAAGGGCTCGCCGCGGCATCGCTGGGCCGGCAACGTCTACACGGTGGCGATGCTGGTGATGACGGGCAGCGCGTTCATCGCGGCGATCTTCCTCAAGCCCAACAAGCTGAACGTGCTGGCGGCGATGCTCACGGGTTATCTCGTCGGCACCGCCTGGCTCACCGTGCGGCGCAAGCCCGAGGCGCCGCGGGCGCTGGAGTTCGTGGCGATGGGCGTGGCCGCCGCGGCCGCGTTGTTCGGATTCTTCGTGGTCGGGACGGCGCCGGGCACCGGCATGACGGGGTTCGGGCTTTTCTTCGGCGGTATCGCCGCGCTGTGCCTGGCGTCGGATCTGCGGTTCTGGAGCACCGGCGCGATGTCGCGCGCGCAGCGGCTGACGCGTCACCTTTGGCGCATGGGCGTGTCGTTCGCGATCGCGTCGGGATCGCTGTTCCTCGGGCAGATGAAACATCTGCCGGCCTGGCTGACGGGATCGAAGCTCAACGTGGTGCTGGCGCTGACGCCGCTCGTGCTGACGGTTTTCTGGTTGATTCGTGTTCGGCTGCCCCCTTGGAGCAGGAAGGCGCGCGCGGGAGGCCAACCTCCCTTGACCGCCGCGCCCTGAAAACGCCTTCCTGCTCTTTTCTTTTGGTGAGGTCGGCGGACAATGCCGCATGGCATTGAGCGTCTTCGATCTCTTCAAGATCGGCATCGGGCCGTCGAGCTCGCACACGGTGGGGCCGATGCGCGCCGCGCAGCAGTTCGCGAAGCGGCTGGCCGGGCGCGGTGTGCTGCCGCGCGTCGCCCGGATCGCGGTCACGTTGTACGGCTCGCTCGGCGCTACCGGCAAGGGACACGGCACGGACAAGGCGGTGTTGTTAGGCCTGTGCGGCCACGAGCCGGATACCGTCGACGTCGACGCGATCGCGGGTCTCGTCGAGCGGATCCGCACCTCGCACGAGTTGCCGCTGCTCGGCGGGCACACCATTGACTTCGACGAGAAGCGAGATCTCGTCTTCAACCACCACCACACGCTGCCGCTGCATTCGAACGGCATGCTGTTCATCGCGTCCGACGCCGCGGGCGCGGAGCTCGCGCGCGGCACGTTCTATTCGGTGGGCGGCGGGTTCGTCGTCAGCGACGAGCCGGCGCCGGGCGGCGGGACGGAGAAGAAGATAGTCCCGGATCTGACCGCCTTGCCGTTCCCGTTCCGCACCGGCGACGAATTGCTGGCGCTGTGCGAGCGCGAGGACACGAGCATCGCCGGCCTCATGCGCCGCAACGAACGCAGCTGGCGCAGCGACGCGGACATCGACGCCGGACTGCTGAACATCTGGCGCGTGATGCAGGCCTGCGTGAAACGCGGCTGCGAAACCGGCGGCGTGCTGCCGGGCGGATACAAGGTGAAGCGCCGCGCGCCCGAGCTGTACCGCCAACTGACCGCGCCGCAGATGGCCGCGCCGCACGATCCGCTGATCGCGCTCGACTGGGTGAACCTCTGGGCGCTGGCGGTCAACGAGGAGAACGCGGCCGGCGGACGCGTCGTGACGGCGCCGACCAATGGCGCGGCCGGCATCGTGCCCGCGTTGATGCATTACTACTGGCGCTTCGTGCACGGCGCGAACGACGCCGGCATCGTGGATTTCCTGCTGACCGCCGCCGCGATCGGGTTCCTCTATAAAGAGAATGCGTCGATCTCCGGGGCCGAGGTCGGCTGCCAGGGCGAAGTCGGCGTCGCGTGTTCGATGGCGGCGGCGGCGCTGACCGCGGTGCTCGGCGGCTCCGTGCGGCAGGTGGAGAACGCGGCCGAGATCGCGATGGAGCATCACCTCGGCCTGACCTGCGATCCGGTGGGCGGGCTGGTGCAGATCCCGTGCATCGAGCGCAACGCGATCGGTGCGGCGAAGGCGATCAACGTCGCGCGCATGGCGCTGCGCGGCGATGGCACGCACTACGTATCGCTCGACAAGGTGATCAAGACGATGCGCGAGACCGGCGCGGACATGAAGACGAAGTACAAGGAGACGTCGCGCGGCGGCCTGGCCGTGAACATCGTCGAGTGCTGATGGGGACAGTCCGTCGGTCGCATGCGA
>DATJTW010000047.1:0-50347 GCA_035502995.1 Steroidobacteraceae bacterium
TGATCGGCGGCGCGTCGGCGGGTGTGTTGTGGGCCGTGGTCGGCAAGTTGTTCACGGCGCTGGTCGTGTATTCGACGCGCCTGTCGGTCGTGTACGCCGGTTTCGCGCTGATCGTCGCGACGCTGCTGTGGACGTATTTCGGCTGGCTGATCCTGCTGATCGGCGCGCAGTTGTCGTTCTACGTGCAGAACCGGCACTACCTGCGGCTCGGCCTCGTCGAGCTGCGGCTGTCGGCGGTGCAGCGCGAGACGTTGACGCTGAAGGTGATGTACCTGATCGCGCGGGCCTACCAGGACGGCAAGCAGCGCTGGTCGGTGGACAGCCTGGCGCACGAGCTCGGCATGCCGGGCATCGCGATCTCGCGCATCGTGTCGGCGCTCGAGGCCGCGCACCTGCTGACCGTGACGGACGACGAGATGCTGCTGCCGGCGCGGGATCTCGGCAGCATCCCGATCCAGGAGATCATGGACATCGCTCGCAACGAGAAGGCCGGCCAGGTGGCGCCGCGGAATCTCAAACTACCGGCGGTGGACGAGATCGCGGCGACGATGGATGCAGCTTGGCGGAAGAGCTGTGGAGAAACCACGCTGCGGGATCTGGTCGAAGAGTAGGGACGGACCCTTTTTCGATTGTGACAACGGAAATAGGGTCCGTCCCCTATTCCCCTGCAATAGTCATCTCGCCGATCAGGATCGACCCGCAGCGCACGCCACCGCGCACGTCCACATCGTTCCCCAACCCGACGATGTTCTTGTACATGTCCTTCAGATTCCCGGCGATCGTGATCTCGTGCACCGGATACGTCGGCGTGCCGTTCTCGACCCAGTACCCCGACGCGCCGCGCGAATAATCGCCGGTCACGCCGTTCACGCCCTGCCCCATCAGCTCCGTCACCAGCAGCCCGGTGCCGAGCTCGCGCAGCAGCGCGCTCACGTCGCGACCGCCCTGCTTCGATTCCACGAGAAGGTTGTGCGTGCCGCCGGCATTGCCCGTGGTCTTCAGGCCCAGCTTCCGCGCCGAATAACTACCCAGCACGTAGCCCTGCAACACCCCGTCCTGCACCAGCTCGCGATCGCGCGTGCGCACGCCTTCGCCGTCGAACGGCGCGCTGCCCAGCGCCTTCTTCAGGTGCGGCCGCTCGCGCAATTCGAGGAACGAAGGAAACACCTGCTGCCCCGCCGCGCCGAGCAGGAACGAACTCTTGCGGTACTGGCTGCTGCCGCGGATCGCGCCGAGGAAATGCCCGATCAGCCCGCGCGCGACCTCCGGCGAGTACAGGACGCGCGCCTTCTGCGTCGCGATCTTGCGCGCGCCGAGCCGCGCCACCGCGCGCTCGCCGGCCTTGCGGCCGATGTCGGCGACCGACTCGAGATCGCGCGCATCGCGCGCCGACGAGTACCAGTAGTCGCGCTGCATGTCGTCACCGGCCTGCGCCAGCAGCACGCAGCTCACGCTGTGACTGCTGGAAGGATATCCCGCGAGGAACCCGTGCGAGTTGCCGTACACGCGCACGCCCCGGTGGCTGCCGACACTGGCGCCCTCGGAATTCGTGATGCGCGAATCCACGGCGCGGCCCGCCGCCTCGCAGGCCCGCGCCGACTCGACGGCGTCCTCCGGCGAAATCTCCCAGGGATGGTCGAGATCGAGATCCGGGATCTGGCGCGCCAGCTCTTCCGGATCGGCGAGGCCGGCGCATTCGTCCTCGGCGGTGTACCGAGCGATGTCGCAGGCCTTCTCGACCGTCTCCGCGACGGCGCGCGCCGACAGGTCGGCGGTGCTCGCCGAACCCTTGCGCTTGCCGAAGTACACGGTGATGCCCATGCCGCGGTCGCGCTGGTATTCGACGGTCTCGACCTCGCCCAGCCGGACGGTGGTGGTGAGACCCTTCTGCAGGCTGACGTCGGCTTCCGCCTGCGTGGCGCCGAGCGCCTTCGCCTTCTTCAGCGACTCGGAAACGATGCCTTCGAGCTCCGGAATCCGGCTGCCATCGACCTCTTGCTGGGTTGGAACCACTGCTTGCATGGCAGAATTGTACGATGCAAGACGACGAGGAAATGCCGGATTTCGATGGCCGCCCCAGCAAGAGCGCGCGCAAGCGCGAGGCGGCGGCCGCCCAGGACCTGGGGACGCGGCTGATTGCGCTCAAGGAATCCGATCTCGCGGCGCTCGGACTGCCGGAACGGCTGTTCGACGCGATCGTGCTGGCGAAGCGCATCACCGCGCGCGGCGGACTGGCGCGCCAGCGGCAGTACATCGGCAAGCTCATGCGCGACGTCGATGCCGTGCCGCTCGAAGCCGCGCTGGATGCGAAATCCCGCGGCGCGCAGATCGATGCCGAACAGCACAAACGCGTCGAGGCCTGGCGTGCGCGCCTGCTGACGGAAGGTCCGCCGGCGCTGGACGAATTGCTGAAGTGGCATCCGGAAGCCGATCGCAAGGCGCTGAAGACGCTCGTCGACAAGGCCAATGGCGCGCGCGTCGATTCCGGCAGTCGCGAAGCCGCGTCGCGCGAGTTGTTCCGCTCCCTGCGGACCTTGTTTGATAGTATTTCGCGATGAAACCACTGGTCGGCATCATCATGGGCTCGTCCTCCGATTGGGAGACGATGCGCGCCGCGGCCGAGGCGCTCGAGAAACTCGCCGTTCCGCACGAGACGCGCGTCGTCTCCGCGCACCGCACGCCCGACCTGCTGTTCGAATACGCGACGTCCGCGCAGTCGCGCGGCATCCAGGTGATCATCGCCGGCGCCGGCGGTGCCGCCCATCTACCCGGCATGGTGGCGTCGAAGACCACGCTGCCCGTGCTCGGTGTGCCGGTGCAGTCGAAGGCGCTGAACGGCATAGACTCTTTGCTGTCCATCGTGCAGATGCCGGCGGGCATTCCCGTCGCCACGTTCGCGATCGGCGTCGCCGGGGCGACCAACGCCGGTCTCGCGGCCGCTTCCATCCTCGCCATCACGCGTCCCGAGATCGACGCCGCGCTGAAGAAATTCCGCAGCGACCAGACGGCGAAGGTGCTGGCCATCGGCGATCCGTCGAAATCGGCCTGATGGCCCTCTTCCCATGACCGTCGGCATCGTCGGCGCCGGCCAGCTCGGCCGCATGATGGCCCTCGCCGGCTATCCACTCGGACTCGACTTCCTGTTCCTCGACAAGGACGCGAAGACGCCCGGCGGGCAGCTCGCGCCGATCCTGTCGGGCGAGCTGACCGACCGCAAGTTGTTAGGCGAGCTCAGCGAGCGCTGCGACGTCGTCACCTTCGACTGGGAGAACATCCCGGTCGAGGCGCTCGAAGGCCTGCCCGGCAAGGCGCGAATCTCGCCGCCGACACGCGCGCTGGCCGCCGCGCAGGACCGGATCAGCGAGAAGCGCACGTTCGAGCTGCTCGGCATCCCGACCACGCACTACGCGGCGGTGGATTCGCGCGAATCGCTGGACGCCGCCGTTCGGCTGGTCGGCCTGCCCGGCGTGCTGAAGACGCGCCGGCTCGGCTACGACGGCAAGGGCCAGTTCGTGCTGCGCAAGCCGGCCGATCTCGATGCCGCCTGGGCCGCACTCGTCGGCTCCGGATCGGGCACCGTGCCGCTGATCTACGAGAACCTCGTGCCGTTCGACGCCGAGGTCTCCGTGATCGCCGTGCGCGGCGCCGACGGCGACATCGCCTTCTATCCACTCAACCTCAACGTGCACCGCGACGGCATCCTGCGTCTGACCCGCGCGCCCTACGGCAACGCCGCGCTCACCCGCCAGGCGCAACGCGCCGCGAAGAAGCTGCTCGAACACTTCCAGTACGTCGGCGTGTTGACCATCGAGTTCTTCGTGAAGCGCGGCAAGCTGATCGCCAACGAGATGGCGCCGCGCGTGCACAACTCCGGGCACTGGACCATCGAAGGCGCGGTCACCAGCCAGTTCGAGAACCACGTGCGCGCCATCGCCGGCCTGCCGCTGGGCAGCACGGCGGCGCGCGGCCACTCGGCGATGATCAACCTCATCGGCGAGCTGCCGGACCGCGATCCGCTGCTCGCCGAGGCCGGACTGCACTGGCACGACTACGGCAAGACGCCGCGCCCGGGCCGAAAGCTCGGCCATCTGACCCTGTGCGAGCCTACGGCCGCGCGCCGGGACAAGCGTGCTTTCAAGGTGTTGGGACGCGTCGACCGCCGGACCTGGCTCGCACTTCGGTAAGGCAAACCCCCGGTTTTCTCGGCCCGGCGCCGGCTTTACCGTAATATCGCCGCCAGCGATGTACCTCGAGAACTTCAAACTCCGCGAGCTGCCGTTCCGGCTCAGTCCGGATCCGCAGTTCCTGTTCCTGTCGCGGGCGCACGCGCGCGCGAAGGCGTACATGGAGTCGACCATCTGGTTCACGGATGGGTTTGTCGTGATCACCGGCGAGATTGGCGCCGGCAAGACCACGCTGATCGAAAGTTTCCTGCGCCAGCTGGATTCCGACGTGGTCATCGCGCAGATCAACCAGACGCAGGTGAGCGCGGTCGAGTTCCTGCAGTCGGTGCTGGTCCAGTTCGGGTTCTCGCCCTTCAAGATGAAGAAGGCCGAGCTCATCGCGACCATCAACAGTTTCCTGATCGAGCAGTACGCGGCCGGCCGCAAGGTGCTGCTGATCATCGACGAGGCCCAGAACCTCTCGCTGAAGGTGCTCGAGGAAGTGCGGCTGCTGTCCGGCATCGAGGCCACGAAGGAGAAGGTGCTGCGCATCATCCTCGCGGGCCAGCCGGAGCTGAACGAAAAACTGGATTCGCCCGAGCTCGTACAGCTCGCGCAACGCGTGCGCCTGCGGTTCCACCTGGGCGCGCTGTCGAACGAAGACCTGCGGCCGTATGTCGAACACCGCCTCGACGTCGCCGGCTCCGAGGGCCGCCAGATCTTCGCCGACGACACGTTCGCGGAGCTGTACCGCTTCACCGGCGGCGTGCCGCGCCTCGTCAACACGTTGTGCGACACCGCGATGATCGCGGCGTCGAACGAATCGCGCGCCGAGGTCACGCTCGCGGACGTCACGTCCGCGGTCGGCGAGCTGGGCTGGGTCGAGTTCTCGCGGCGCAAGAGCACCATCGCGGCGAAGCAGCGCCCCGAGGTGTCGACCGCGAACGGCGACCGCGCGCCGAAGATCCTCTCGAAGCTCGTGTTGTCGACCGAGGGCAAGGCCATCGCCGAGCTGCACCTCGTGCCCGGCCGCAAGGTCATCGGCCGCACACCCGACAACGATCTGCAGATCGACAGCAAGTTCATCAGCCGCCATCACTGCCAGTTCACGACCACCAGCGACGGCGTGACGATCCTCGAGGATCTGAACAGCACGAACGGCATCGTCATCCGCGACAAGCGCGTCCGCCGGCACACGCTGCGTGACGGCGACGTCGTCACGATGGGCCAGCACGAGATCCTCTACGTCGACGACCACGCCGCCGAACATCTCGCCGACACGCACGACGACCTGCCGCGCGTCAGCGCGGATGCGGCGAACGAAGATGCGGGTGAGGAAGCGGACGACGACGCGGGCCACGACGAGACCGCGAGCGGCACGCGTTAGCCATCCGGATACACGGTCACGAAAATAAAAAGGGCGCGCGGATCGTTCCGCGCGCCCTCTTTATTAGACCTGTGCCTCGAATCGTTAGCGGCGGCCGCCCGTCACCAGCTTGAGGAGCCGGCCGAAGATGCCGAGACGGAAACCGTCCACTTGCATCGGGTTGGCGGAATTGCCCGTATTGCGACGCATCTCGGCGAGAACGTCGGGCGGGAGGTTGATCCGGAATTCGCCGCTGGCCGCTGTGTCGTTGCGCATCGCTCGTTGCTCCGTGATTGACTGCGCTCTCGATCGAACGCATATGCAGTTTGCTGAAGACCGTGGAGCGCATGGTGTGCCGGAAGTCTCAGGATTTCCAATGTCGCAAAACGCGCACTTCATTATGTTCGCGTCTGATAAGTGCGTAGGCGCGGCGCGAATCCCTTCGCTACAAAATTCTGACGCACTTTGCCGACATCCCTGTCGTCCGCGCTTCGGGATAGTGCGCCCGAGTAAGGTATTTCCGGCACTCGGGTAATTCGTACGAATGAAAACAATCGCCGCTTTGATCGTGCTCGCCATCACCGGTTTCTACGGCGCCTGCTCGTGGGCGCTGTCCGCCGGGAACGCCAGCCGCTTTCTCGACGACATGGAGACGCTGTCCCTGCATGCGCGCATGGACGCGTATTGCGCCCGGCTCGCCGACGAGCTCGAGGTCTCGATCCGCGATCGCACCGCGGATCCGCCGGCCGAGTTCGACGGCGGCAAGCCGGAGTTCTGCGCGTACGTCACGGCCGCGACACGCAACGTCGCGTTGCTCGGCCTCGCCACGGCGGTCACGCGCAACGACTTCACCGTGACCCGCGACTGGCTGCGCCCCTGGACCGTGCGCGTGCATTACCGAGAAGACCGCACGACGACCACGCGGCAGTTCGCGCCGGTGCATACGCAGGGAGAGGACGACGCCACGCTGGTACTGACGGTCAGCGGCATCCAGCTGCGCCGGCTGGACAGCCGGTCGTGGAGCGTCGATCCCTGAGGTGCCGGGGCGCCGGGTTGCTGGCGTCGCTGGCGTCGCCGTAAAGCGTGCGTCTCGCCGCTAGTGCAGCAACAGCGCCATTACGCTGATCACCGCGATCACCAGCAGCACGGCGATGACGATCGAGAGGATGGTCAGGCCGGAGCGCGGCGCGCGCCACGCGCCGACCACCGTACAGAACACACCGAGCCCGCCGGCGGCCATGCCGGCCAGCGACCAGCCGAAGAACGCGCCCAGCATGACGTTCTGCCCGTCGGGCGACAGGTCCTGGATGAAGCTGCCGACGAACGGCGCGGCGACCGCGAACGCCATCAGGCCGAGCGCCGCGTAGATCGCGGGCGAGGTTCTCGGCGGGCGGGCGCTGTCCGACATGTCAGCCCGTGCCGCCGACCGTGAGCCCATCGACACGCAACGTCGGCTGGCCGACGCCGACCGGCACGCTCTGCCCTTCCTTGCCGCAGGTGCCGACGCCTTCGTCGAGCTTGAGGTCGTTGCCGACCATCGAGACGCGCGTCAGCACGTCCGGGCCATTGCCGATCAGCGTGGCGCCCTTGATCGGCGCGCCGAGCTTGCCGTTCTCGATGAGGTACGCCTCGCTGGCCGAGAACACGAACTTGCCGGACGTGATGTCGACCTGGCCGCCGCCGAAATTCACGGCGTAGATGCCCTTCTGCACCGACGCGATGATTTCGCCCGGATCCGACCGCCCCGCGCGCATGTAGGTGTTCGTCATGCGCGGCAGCGTGATGTGCGCGAACGATTCGCGGCGGCCGTTGCCGGTGCTCTTCGTACCGGTGAGGCGCGCGTTCATCTTGTCCTGCAGATAACCCTTCAGCACGCCGTTCTCGATCAGCGTCGTGCACTGCGTCGGCGTGCCCTCATCGTCGATGTTCAGCGAGCCGCGCCGGCGCGACAGCGTGCCGTCGTCAACGATCGTGCAGAGCTCGGACGCAACGCGTTCGCCGACGCGGCCCGAGAACGCGGACGTGCCCTTGCGGTTGAAGTCGCCCTCGAGGCCGTGGCCGATGGCTTCGTGCAGCAGGATGCCGGGCCAGCCGGCGCCGAGCACGACCGTCATCGGGCCCGCGGGCGCCGGCACCGCGTCGAGGTTCACCAGCGCCTGGCGCACGGCCTCGCGGGCCAGCGCCAGCGGCTTGTCTCCGGCCACGAGCTCGGGCAGCGTGAAGCGGCCGCCAGAGCCCGAATAACCCTGCTCGCGCCGGCCGTTCTGCTCGACGATGACCGAGACGTTGAAGCGCACCAGCGGCCGCACGTCGGCGGCCAGGTGGCCTTCGCTGTTCGCGACCAGCACGACTTCGTGCACGGCGACCACGCTCGCCATGACTTGCACGACGCGCGGATCCATCTTGCGCGTCTCGCGGTCGACGCGCTCCAGCCACGCGACCTTCTCGCTAGACGTGAAGCTGGAGACCGGGTCCACCGGTAGATAGAGATGGTGGCCGATGGCCGGCAGGATGCTCTGCATCGACCGGTCCTGGCCGCGGGCGGCGATGGCGCGTGCGGCACGCGACGCCTCCTCGAGCGCCGGCAGCACGATCTCGTCCGAATACGCGAAGCCGGTCTTCTCGCCGGCGACGGCGCGCACGCCGACGCCCTGCTCGATGCTCGCGCTGCCTTCCTTGACGATGCCGTCCTCGAGCGCCCAGCTCTCCTCGCGCGACAGCTGGAAATAGAGATCGGCGGAATCGATGGAGCTCGACATCACCTGCGACAGCGCCTGGTCGAGGCGCGCGTCGTCGAGGCCGCCGGGACGCAGGATGGTTTCCCGGGCGATCGTCAGCGATTCGGTGTTCATTGCGGCGTTCATGTCGTTCCGTTCCAGTTCGATCCTGGCTTCGTCAGATGGCCCGGTGCTGCAGCGCCGGGAACTTCGCTCGCGCATCGATGCGGGCGGCGGGGTCGAGATCCGCGACCACGCAGCCCGTACCGGCGGGCAAACGCGCGAGCACCTTGCCCCAATGATCGATGATCAGCGAATCGCCGAACGTCTCGCGCCCGTTCGGATGCCGGCCCCACTGCGCCGGCGCGATCACCGCGGCCAGGTTCTCGATGGCGCGTGCGCGCAGCAACGCTTCCCAGTGCGCCTGCCCCGTCGGCACCGTGAAGGCCGACGGCACCACGAACGCGTCCGCACCCTGCCGCGACAGTACGCGGAACAGCTCCGGGAAGCGCATGTCGTAGCACACCGCGAGACCCAGCTTGCCGATCGGCGTGTCGACCAGCCGCGGCTCGCGGCCGGGGATCGTGTGCGCCGACTCGCGGTGCGATTCGGTGCTGCCGGGCACGTCCACGTCGAACAAATGAATCTTGTCGTACCGCGCGACACGTTGTCCGTCGGCGTCGAAGACGAGGCACGACGCGCTGACGCGACCATCGGCAGCCTCGCGCAGGGGCACCGTGCCGCCGACGACCCATATCTTGAGACGGCGGGCTGACTCTGCAAGGAAGTCCTGGATCCTGCCGGCACCGTCCGGCTCCGCGACGGCGCGCTTGTCGGCCGGGCTCTGGCCCATGAAGGCGAAGTTTTCCGGCAAAGCGGCGAGCTGCGCGCCCTGCGCCGCCGCGTCCAAGAGGAACCGGCCGGCCGACTCGAGATTCGCGTCGATCTCGTGCCCCGACGTCATCTGGATGGCGGCTACCCTCATGGCAGCGATGGTAATGGGGACATTCCTGATTTCCTAGAAAATGGGGACATTCCTCGTTTCCCCGCGCAGCGGGCAAAAGGGGACAGTCCTCGAGGGTCTTCGATCGAGGACTGTCCCCTTTTGCTAGGAAACGAGGAATGTCCCCATTAGTCCCAGTAGCCGTGCAGCTGCACGCGCTTCGTCTCGGGAGCCTCAGCCCAGCCGCGCCTGGCGGCCGAGCCGCGCAGCGCATTCCACGCGCGGGCGAGCCGCGCGCGCGCCGGCGTCGGCACGGCGGCGGCCGCGACAGTGATGCGTTCGTAGTCGACGGTGAAGTCGTAGTCGCGTTCGACCAATCCGACGCGCCCGCTGCCGCGGAACACCTGGTCGGCGTCGGGGCCGGTGCCCTGCACGTTCTCGAGCTGAATCTGGCCGTTCGCCAGCACAGCGTTCGCGACGAGCTGGTGCGTCGAGTCATGACCCTCGGTCTCGACGTCGAAGTGTCCGTCGATCACGGTGGTCAGATCCTCGGCAGACAGCGGCCACGACAACTCGCCACTGGCACGCAGCCGCTCGGCGGGCAACTGCGCCGGCAGCGACACACCGTGCAGCAGCGACGCGAGGTGCGCGGTGTCGGCGGTGAAATCGGCGCGACAACGCGCCTTCCCCTCGTCGCACGTGCCCTGCGCGGACAGGCGATGCAGCGCCGGCTCCGCGGATTCGAACGAGAACGCGACGCCGCTCGCCGTGCGGGTGACGTCGGCACGCAGCGCGCCGAGGCTGCGGTCGGCCTGGCGCAGGTCCGCAACGTTCAGCGACAACACGCCGTTCGCGGGCAACATCGCCGCCGCGGCCGCCAGCGCGGCGGGCGCGCGACGCGTCTCGAGGTGGTCGATCGACAGATCGGATTTCGCGCCGGCGGCGGCGGCGCGACGCAGGTCGCCCTCGACGCCGGGTAGTTCGAAGTGCACGCGCAGCGCGCCGGCCTGCAGCTCGCCGCGCACCGATACGTCTCGTCCCGCGACGGAGAATTCGCGGATGCCGTCCCCCTCGAGCCGCAGCTCCGCCTCGACGGGCAGCGCCCGCGCCCGCGCCTTGTCGAACGGCGCCGGCAGATCGCTCTGCACGCCGACGAGATTGCTGGCCAGCGCCAGCCGCCACGGCGCATCCGCCTCCGCACGCAGCGCGGTTCCGCTCCACGCGAGCTGACCGGCGACCTTGCCTGTGACGGGCGCGTCACTCCACAACCCGAGCACCGGCGCCGCGTCCGCGGTGCCATTCAGTGCCAGCGTCAACTGTGCGCGCGGCGAACGGCGCGACTCGATCTCGACCGGACCGCCCAACCACGTGCCGTCTAGCGACAGTCCGCGCAGCTGTCCATCCGCATATCGCAACGTACCCGCCAGTTTCTCGAGCGGCGGCACGCCACGACCCAGCGGCACGCTCGCGTCCGCGAGCCGCGCCGTCACGCGCCACGCATCGGGCGACCGCATCTCGCGGTCCCCGCGCGCTTCCGCGTCGAGCATCACCTGCCCCTTCAAGCCCGCGAGGCCCTGCGTGGCCAGCGTCTTCGCCAGCAACGGCGATTCCAGCAGACCGCCGAGCGACGCCGTCAACCGCGGCGCGCCCTTCGCGGGCCAGTCGATGCGCGCGGTCGTCAACGTGAAATCCTCGATCTTGCCCTGCGTGAGGCGCAGCTGCGCCGCGCCGCGCGCGAACGCCAGCGTGCCGCGGCCGTCCGTGAGCCGCGCATCGTCGTCGCCCGCGGAGGCGAGCGCGTCGAGCTTCAGCGTGCCGCGCGAGCGCGACCAGTCGGCGACCAGCGCGCCGGCGTCGCGCATCGGCAGCAGCGCGACCCGGCCTTCCGTGATGTTCGCCGCGGCGAGGCCGGTCAGCAGCGCCGGCTCCGGCGCGTCGTCGTTCGCGAGGCGCCAGGCGTCCGCCATCAGCGCGCGATCGACATTCGCGAGGGCGACGTCCAGCGGCACCGTTCGCGCCGCGTCGTCCCAGGCGCCATTGGCTGCGAGCGTGGTGGCGCCGCTCGTGATGCGCAGGTCGCCGAATCGCAGCGCCAGCGTCGTTCCGTCCGCAGCCGCGCCGGCGATGCCGCGCGACACGCCCAACGTTCCTGCCAGCGTCAGCGGGCGCGGCTCGGCGATGGCGCCGAGGCGCAGCGTCGCCGCGACCTGCGGATCGAATTCCAGGCTGACCGCGCGCGCGTCGATCGTCACGCGTGCCGCGAGCTGCGTCAGCCGCGACTGGTCGGTCGCGCGCGTCAACTCGGCATTCTCCATGCGCGCACTGAACGCCCAGGCATCGGGATGACGGCGACGTTTGCCGGAATCGAAATGCACGTCGTGCAGCTCGCCCGCCGTCGCGCCCCAGCCGCCGCGGGATTCGGGCAACGCGTCCGCGAGCTGCGGCGCCAGCACGCCGGCCGCGAGCTCGGCCGCCATGAACGGCAGGCGCGCGGCGTCGACGGTCGTGCGCGCGATGCGCGTCGTGCCCGGCTCCAGCGAGAGTCGCGCCGCCAGCTTCGGTGCGCGCTCGAGGCGCGCGCCGCGCGTCAGCTGCACGTCGCTGAAATCGAGCAGCAGGTCGCCGTGGTCGCGGCTCAACGTGCCGCCGAACGTGACGTGATCGAAGCGCGCACCGTCGTCGCCGAAGGCGAGCTCGCGTGCGTTCGCCGTCCACGTGCCGCCCGCGACCAGTCCGTTCGCCAGCGTGATCTTCGCGTCCAGCGTGCCGCGGCCACGCAGGCCGGGCATCCGCAATTTCTCGAGGAACACGCGGCGCGCGATGACGCGCAGCTCGCCGGACACGCGCGAGCGCGGCGCGAGATTGTCGAACTTCGCCGACACGAACAGCGACTGGCCGACATCCTGCGACAGCAGCATCGTGCCGTACGCATTGAAGCTCGTGGGCCCGCGGCTGATGATCGCCTGGCTGAGCGTGAACGAGGCCGTCTGCGTCTTCGCCGACTCCCCCTGCCGCCGCAGGTGCACGCGCGCGCCTTCGACTTCGATGCGGCCGTTCGGCATCAGCAGCGCCCACGACGTGGCGCGTCTGACCATTGCGGCTTCGTCCGCGGCAGGAACCGGCGCCGCGACGCCGCCGGCGGCTTTCTTCTTCGGCGCCGGGATCGCGGCTGCGACCACGTCTTCCGGCTCGACGATCTCGATGTCCGGCGACGAGACGGTGACGTGCCCCAGCGAGAACTGCTGGTGGCGCAGGAAATCCCAGGTGTCGAACTCGACGCGCAGCTCCGGCGCGACGACGCGCACGCGGCCGGCCTTCGGATCCGTCAGCTCGACGCGCGTGAACACGGCGCTGGTGCCGTCGAGCCCCCAGGCGAGGTGCACGTTGTCGAAACGCACGGCGAGGCCGGTGCGGTCGGTGATCAGCTTCTCGAGGGTGGCGCGCTGCTCGGGCACGCGCGCGGCGACGACGCGCGTGAAGACCATCGTCAACGTCGCCAGGAGCACCAGGCAAAAGAGGACCAGCGCCGTGCGTTTCATCGCATTGAGGGCTGTGTCGCTCATCTCACCTCATCAGGCCAGCACCACGTCGTATTGATCGAAGCCGTACAGCGCTTCCACCTGCAGCTTGATCGGCCGCCCGACCTGGTGCTCGAGCTCCGCGAGCACCGCGGACTCGTCGTCCAGCAGGCGGTCGATCACGTTCTGGTGGGCCAAAATTAGCAGCTCACGACTCTGGAACTGCCTGCTTTGACGCACAATTTCGCGGAAGATTTCGTGACACACCGTTTCGGGCGTCCGCACGAAGCCCCGGCCTTCACAACTGGGACACGGCGCACAAAGCAAATGTTCCAGGGAATCCCGGGTGCGTTTGCGCGTCATCTCCACGAGGCCCAGCGAGGACACGCTGGCGATGTGGGTCTGGGCGTGATCGCCGGCCAGGGCCCGCTGCAGGGCCTCCAGCACCTGGGTGCGGTGCGCCGGGTCCGTCATGTCGATGAAGTCGATGATGATGATGCCGCCGAGGTTGCGCAGCCGCAGCTGGCGCGCGATCGCGACCGCGGCCTCGAGGTTCGTGCGGTAGATCGTGTCTTCGAGGTTGCGGTGTCCGACGAAACCGCCGGTGTTCACGTCGATCGTGGTCATCGACTCCGTCTGGTCGATCACCAGGTGTCCGCCGGACTTCAGCGACACGCTGCGCTCCAGCGCCTTGCCGATCTCCTCCTCGATGCCGTGCAGATCGAATATCGGTCGGGCACCGGAATAGAGTTCGACGGCAGTCGTGCTGCCCGGCATGAAGCTGGCCGCGAACTCCAGCATGCGCGCGTGCGACGTGGCGTTGTCGACGAGCACGCGGTCGACGCCGCGCGCCAGCTCGTCGCGCAGGATGCGCGTCGGCAGCGGCAGGTCCTCGTACACGAGCTGCCCCGCCTGCGCGAGCAGGCCGCGCTCGCGCACGTGTTGCCACAGCCGCGCGAGATACTGGATGTCCTCGCGGATCTGGTCGGCGGTCGCGCCCTGCGCCGCCGTGCGCACGATGTAGCCGCCGCTCGCGTTGTGCGGCACGCAGTCGCTGACCAGCGATTTCAGCCGCGCGCGCTCGGCTTCGTCGTCGATGCGCGCCGAGACGCCGACGCCCTCGCCGCGCGGCATGTACACCATCAACCGCGAAGGCAACGCGACGAACGTCGTCAGGCGCGCGCCCTTCGTGCCCATCGGATCCTTCACGACCTGCACGAGGATGTCGTCGCCTTCGCGGACGAGGCTGCGGATGTCGTCGACCGATGGCCCGGCGCCGATCAGCGTGCTGTCGGGGCTGGCCGTCTTCGACGCCGTCGTCGCGATGTCGGCCGCGTGCAGGAATGCCGTGCGCTCGAGACCGACGTCGATGAACGCGGCCTGCATGCCGGGCAACACGCGCTGCACACGCCCCTTGTAGAGATTGCTGACGATGCCGCGCCGGCTCTGCCGTTCGACGAACAGCTCGGTCAACACGCCGTTCTCGATGAGCGCGGCACGGTTCTCGCGCGGCGCGACGTTGATGAGGATTTCGGTGGTCATCGCGCGCTCACGCCTTCCCGTGCCAGACGCCGATGCCGTGATAGCGCAGCAGCGCCGCGGTCTCGAACAGCGGCAGTCCCATGACGCCGGTGTAACTGCCGGCGATGTCGCTGACGAACACGGCGCCGAGTCCCTGGATCGCGTACGAGCCGGCCTTGCCCTGCGGCTCGCCGCTGTCCCAGTACGCGCGGATCATGTCGTCGGTGATCTCGGCGAACTCGACGTCGGTCGACGAGATGTCGACCTCGACACCGCGCGCGCTGTGCAGCGCGATGCCGGTGTGCACGAAGTGCGAGCGGCCCGAGAGCAGGCGCAACATGTCGCGCGCCTCATCCGCGGATTCCGGTTTGCCGAGGATCCGGTCGTCGACCGCGACGGTGGTGTCCGCGGCCAGCACCGGCAGGTCCTGGTGTCGCGCCCACACGGCCACGGCCTTCTCGCGCGCGAGACGCATCACGTAGTCGCCGGCGGCCTCGCCGGGATGCGGCGTCTCGTCGATGTCGGCGGGCGTGACGACGTGCGGCACGCCGATCAGGTCTAACAACTGGCGGCGGCGCGGCGACGCCGAGGCCAGCCGCAGCACCGGCCGCGATTCTCTTTCTTGTTCTGGCACCGACCCCCCTGGTCGACCGATCACTCGCGATGGTAGGGGTGATTGTGCAGGACGGAATGCGCGCGATACAGCTGTTCGGCGAGCAGGACGCGGACCATGGCGTGCGGGAAGGTCAACGCCGACAGGGACCAGCGCCAGGCGGCGCGTTTCAGGATCTCGGGGCCCAGGCCGTCCGGACCGCCGATGACGAAGGACAGCGGTGTGCCGTCCTGGAGGCGCTCACCTAACCATTTGGCGAGCTCGAGCGAGGATTTCGGCTTGCCGCGTTCGTCGAGCGCGACCACGTGGTCGTCGCCGACGCGGTCGAGGAAGCGTTTCTCCTCCTCGGCCTTCGATTTGCCGACCGGCAGCTCCTCGAGGTCGATGCGCATGCTGGAGCGCAGGCGCCGCGTGTAGTCGTCGTAGGCCGTCGCGACCCAGGCGGGCATGCGCGTGCCGACGGCGAGGATGCGCACCCGCACGCGCGGATCGGCCGGATCAGCGCGCGGCGCGCGGCCGGGCAGTCTTGCGGCGCGGGGCCCGCGCGGCCGGAGGTCGAGCGCCGGCGGCACGCGGGGCAGCGGGCTTGCCGGTGCCACGGGCGGCCGGGCTCGCGGGTTCGACCGCCGCGACCGGGGGCGTCACGTCCTCCCACAGCTTCTCGAGTCCGTAGAACTCGCGGACGCGCGGCAGCATCACGTGCACCACGACGTCCGTGAGATCCACGAGCACCCACTCGCCTTCACGCGCGCCTTCGACGCCCATCGGGCGGAAGTCGTTCTGCTTGGCGAGTTGCACCACGCGATCGGCGATGGATTTGACGTGGCGGTCGGAATTGCCGGAGGCGATGACGACGATGTCGGTGATATCGGTGAGGTGCCGGACGTCCATCACTTTGACGTTCACGGCCTTCATGTCGTCGAGCGCGGCATTGACTAGGCGCAACAGGGTCTGCGGGACGGAAGACTTGGCCGGGGTTGGCGCCCGGCGAGCGGTTTTTTTCGGGGTCATTTCTCTCCGGGAGTCGTGCGATCAGCGGGGCCGAGCATAACACCCGGACTCGCGGATGATCTCGCGGACCGGGTCGGGAACCAGGTACCGCGGATCGCGGCCCGCGTCGATGATCTGCCGCAATTCTGTCGAGGATATTTCGAGCTGGGTCACCGCGTGGACGTAGATCCGACCCGCCGGCGAGCGATGCAGGTCGTTCACGGCCCCGGTCCCCCGATCGACCATCAGCTCCCCCAGGGGGCCCTGCGTCTGCGCCTTCCAGCCCGGCCGGTGGGCGACGACCACGTGCGCCAGGTCGAACAGCTCCCGCCAGCGATGCCAGCCCGGCAGCCCCAGGAACGCGTCCATTCCCAGCAGCAGGCACAACGAGCGCTGCGGGAATTCCGCGCGCAGCTCGGTCAGCGTGTCGAACGTGTAGGACGCGCCGCCACGCCGGACCTCGCGGTCGTCGACGACGAACGCCGGCTGGTCGGCGACCGCGGCGCGCACCATCTGCACGCGCAGCGCGGCCTCGGCCAGCGTGCGGACGCGATGCGGCGGATTGCCCGACGGCATGAAGCGCACTTCCGCGAGCTTCAGCGTCTGCCACAACTCGAAGGCCGTGCGCAGGTGGCCGTAGTGGATCGGGTCGAACGTGCCGCCGAAGATGCCCATCGGGCCGGCGTCCGGCGGATTCGCGGCGGGGCTGTTCAAGCGGCGCGCGTCCCGGCCAGCGGCAACGACCGGCGGCCCGCGAACTCGATGATCATCAGCGACATCTCGTCCCAGGCATCGCCGCGCTGCTGTCCCTTGATCATGCGGTCGGCGCGCGACGTGCGCACCGCGAGCCGCGCGTACGGCAGCTTGCCGGCACGGCGCTTCGCGTTCTCGAGCGCGGCGGACGGCCGTTGCCAGCTGCGCGCGTTGTAACCCTCGTTGTGCGTCGTGCCCCAGGCGTTCTTGATCTCGCGCGACAGCGACCACAGCGCCAGCGTCGGCTCGACGCCTTCGCTGCGCAGGCCGGCGAGGATGCGCAGCGCACGCGGCACGTCGCCGGACAACGCGGCTTCGCCGAGCTGGAACACGTCGAAGCGGGCGCTGTCGCCGAGGCCCGCCTGCGCGGTGGCGGCGTCGATGCGCGATTTGCCCGACGACGGCGGCACCAGCAGCCGCAGCTTCTCGAGCTCCTGGTGCGCGGCGAGCAGATTGCCCTCGGTGCGCTCGACGATGGAACGCACCGCGTCGTCGTCGAGCTCGAGGTCGAGCTTCGCGGCGCGCGTGCGCAGCCACGCGGGCAGCCTGGCCACCTCGACCGGCCACACTGGCAGCCACGCGCCCGCGGCCTCGAACGCCTTGACCCACGCGGCGCTCTGCGACTCGCGCTCGAGCTTGCCGGTGATCATCAGGTAGACGTTGTCGGGTGACGGATCGCGCAGCAGTTCGACGATCGCGTTCGAGCCGCCGGTGCCCGGCTTGCCCGACGGCAGGCGCAGCTCGATCAGCTTGCGCGAGCCGAACAGCGACAGGTTGTTAGACGAGGCGCGCACGCCTTCCCAGTCGGCGACGCGTTCGATGAAGTGGACTTCGCGTTCGTCGAAGCCGGCGCGCTTCACGCGCGCGCGGATCGCGTCCGCCGCTTCGCCCACCAGCAGGCCTTCGTCACCGGTCACGAGATAGGCGCGCGCCGGATCACCGTCGAGGTGCGTGCGCAGGGTGTCGAAGTTGAGCTTCAAGGCGCGGATTATGGATGTATCCTCTGGCCCATGGCCACCCTCTTCGAGAAGATCGTCGCCGGCGAAATTCCGGCCACGATCGTGCACAAGGACGAACGCGTCACCGCGTTCCGGGACATCGCGCCGCAGGCGCCCGTGCACGTGCTGATCGTTCCGAACAAGCCGATCCCGACCGTCAACGACGTCAGCGACGACGACGAGCGCACGCTCGGTCACATGTTCGTCGTCGCGCGCGACCTGGCGAAGAAGGAAGGCATCGCGGAGAACGGCTTCCGGCTCATCGTCAATTGCAACCAACATGGCGGACAGGTCGTCTATCACCTGCACATGCACCTGGTCGGCGGTTCGCCGCTCGGCCCGATGCTCGCCGGAGGAAAACATGGCTAAGACGAAGACGAAGATGAAGGCGAAGGTCAAAGCGAAGGCGAAGCCGGCACCGAAGGCGAAAGCCGCGGCGGCGCTGCCCGCGCGCCAGGCCGGCGACTTCTACCCCGCGATCAAGCCGTACAACACCGGCTTCCTGAAGGTCTCGCCCGTCCACGAGATCTACTACGAAGAAAGCGGCAACCCGAAAGGCAAACCGGTCGTGTTCCTGCATGGCGGCCCCGGCGGCGGCACGGATCCGAAGATGCGCCGCTTCTTCAACCCGAAGAAATACCGCATCGTCCTGTTCGACCAGCGCGGCTGCGGCAAGAGCAGACCGGCGGCGAGCCTCGAGGACAACACCACGTGGCATCTCGTCTCGGACATCGAGGCGATCCGCGAGAAGCTCGGCATCGACAAGTGGCAGGTGTTCGGCGGCTCGTGGGGCTCGACACTCGCGCTCGCGTATTCCCAGAAGCACCCCGAGCGGGTCACCGAACTCGTGTTGCGCGGCATCTTCCTGCTGCGCCGGTCCGAGCTCGAGTGGTTCTATCAGAACCCCGAAGGCGCGGCGCAGCTGTGGCCCGACCTCTGGGAGGACTATCTGCAGCCGCTGTCCGCGGCCGAGCGCGCCGACTGCATGCAGTCGTACTACAAGCGGCTCACCAGTCCCGATCGCAACACGCTGCTCGAAGCGGCGCGCGCCTGGTCCGTTTGGGAGAGCGCGCTGTCGTACTTCCACATGAACACCAGCTACGTCGCGCGCGCGAAGGACGCCGAGTTCGCGGCCGCGTTCGCGCGCATCGAGTGCCATTACTTCGTGAACGGCGGCTGGCTCGAGAAGGAGACGCAGCTGCTCGACGACGTGCCGAAGATCCGGCACATCCCGACCGTCATCGTGCAGGGCCGTTACGACGTCGTGTGCCCGGTGCGCAGCGCCTGGGCACTGAAGAAGGCGTTTCCGGAAGCGGACCTGCGCATCGTGCCGGATGCCGGCCACTCGGCGTTCGAGCCCGGCATCTCGCGCGAGCTCGTGAAGGCCACGGACCGCTTCGCGAAAAGCTGAGCCAGCTAGGCGAGCCGTTCCGGTCCGGGTCTTCCGCTCCCGACGAGGGAGACGCAGTTCCTGTCATAACGACGCGCGGTCGCGATCCGTGACCGCGCTCTAACTTCCCGTCCTCAAGACGCTGCGGGACGCCGCCGATCCTCCTGCTTGCCGGATTCGCGCCCGCTTGCCGCGAACCCGACCAACAAAAACTCAGGAGGGTTCTCGTCCATGCGGCATTCGCTCAAGGTTTCTTCGTGCCTCGTCCTGCTCGCGCTCGCCGGTTGCGGCAGCGGCGGAGGCTCCTCGTCCACGACGCCCCCGACCGGTAACGCGCCGCCCCCGGCGCCGCCGCCGGTCCAGCCCACGATCGAAGGCGTTGCCACGCCCTCGTCCGTCGCCGTCGTCACCGCGACCAACGCGCAATAACCTTTCCGGAGCCGACATGAAACGCACCACTCTCGGCGCGCTGGCCACGCTCGCCATCGCCCTCACGAATGCCGCGCCGGCGCTCGCCGCGCCGCCGACGACTTCCGCCTACAACACCGACCCGCAGCACAGCTACGTCGAAGACGCCACCTCGCGCGGCATCGGCCAGGTCAACATGATCACCTGCATCATGAGCGCCATGCGCCCCGACGCGCTGGTGAACGACGGCGCGTACAACGCGCTGGTCGACATGCAGAAGTGCGATCCGAACGCGCGCGGCGCGTCCGACACCGCCACGGGCGCCAGCGCGTTCGCGACGGCGACCGTGAACTCCACGCGCACCAGCAACACCGAGCCGATGCGCGCGCGCATCTGGATCGACGATCCGGAAACGCCGGGCGCGATCATCTCGGTGAACCTGAGCGCCACCGCGCCGGCGAGCACCGGCAATCCGTACGGCGTCTTCCGCCTCGACTACTGCGGCAAGATGGACGGCACGCCGGGTTGCGCGTTCAACGGCTTCCTCGAGGGCGCCGCCGGCGGCGTCAGCTACTACGAACAGGAACAGGGTGGCGGCGGCGGCGGCACGAAGGCGCTGCGCCTGAGCACGACCAGCGCGACGACGGGCAGCGGCAGCCTGCACATGGAAGACGGTGGCAACAACTCCGCCACCTTCTCGTTCGCGTACAACGCGGACTACTACCGTCGCAGCGACGACGGCGGCGAGCAGTGTTTCGCCCGCGACGCACGCGATCCGGACACGGGCCTGTCCGTCTGGAAATACGGCCTGTACGACTCGACCACCGGTGCGCGCATCGAGCGTCACTCCGGCTTCCCGATCGAGTACACGCACGCCGGCACGAAATACCAGGGCTACCTGGGCTACTACGGCCTGTCGCTGCCGCCCGCGGCGCAGGAGTTCCTCGAGAACGGCGACACTGTCGATAAGGTCGACTACGGCGACAACGGCGGCACGCCGACGCGCACGCCGTACACGGTCATCAAGGCCGGCGGCAAGCTGACGAAGTACACGCGCCACACGCGCACGCTGCACGAGATCGACAAGATCAAGTTCATGACGTTCGTCGGCATGGAAGCGAACGGCTTCTTCTCGGGCGCGCAACAGAACACCTCTTACGAGCTGTACTGGGACGACGCGGCCGGCAGCTTCAAGGTCACGGGCCAGATGAACTGCGGCGGCAACGGCTGCAACGTCCAGGCGCTGCAGTCGGTGCAGACCGTCCCCGCCTCGTTCTGGGCGGCGCGCGGCGGCATCCAGGGCAATTCGCAGCAGCTCGGCGGCGAGGTGTTCGTGAACCTGCAGGGCGTGGGCTCGCCGGTGAACTCGGACCAGGTGCAGGTCGTGTATCGCAGCCAGGACCTCGTGTATCCGTCGCAACTGCCGGCGGCGTTGCACTGCCTGCGCGACTGCCCGACGGCCGCGACGATATCGGCCTTCTTCTCGCAGGGTTCGCAGGCGCAGTCGCCGTTCGTCGCCGCGACCGCCAACAACTTCCAGCCGACGCAGCCCAACAACGTCGTGGACTACACGAGCAACGCGGCGACCGCGCTGCTGCTCGACGGTGCGTCCGCGGCCGTCGTGCTCGACGTCGATCGCGAGGCGCTCGAGAACAGCATGCAGTTCCGCAACGGCCTGCGCACCGGCAAGCTGTTCGTGAACCTCGCCGACGCCGAGTGCGACACGGGCTCGGGCACGTACTGCGAATGGCGCGTCAACAATCTCGACGTGTACTACCAGTGGGAGACCGGCCCGGCCTCGTACAACCAGTTCGCGGCCGTCAAGGACTCGAGCGGCCAGTTCGTGAACTTCGACGCGCCGCTGCAGGTGAACTTCCATGTGCCGCAAGGTGCCGCGTACGGCCAGTACGCCGGCCAGAACCTGGTGCTGCAGTACAACGGCTTCGGTGAGCTGTGGGGCCTGCCGGGCTACTGCGTGTCGCCGCAGACGAACGAGGAAGTCGAGTGCAACGGCGGCGACGTGCGTTACGTGCCGTCGATCGTGATCCCGCACGATGCCACCAACGGCGTCGTGACCACGAACGGCACCACGTACTACGTGAAGTGGCTGGAGCGCGAGATCCGTTTCGCGCGCAAGAGCCTGTCGGTGTGCGATGGCGCCAGCCTGGTGGTGCCGTCGGGCGTGACGCTGCCGACCGCCGCGGATCTGCGCGATCCGTCGGACTCGGCCTCGCCCATCTACACGGGCACGCGCCCGACCGTCACGGCGGCGCCGCGCGTGATCCAGGGCGACGTGAAGTACTGATCGATCGATATTCCTCGGACGGGGGTCCGCAGGGTCGGGGGCGTGCCGCGAGGCACGCCCCCGTTTTCTTGGTCGTGGTTTTCCCTGAGCCGTTTTTCCGCGGCGTTACGTCAAGTCGGCCTAAAGTTCGAAAGCGCGAGGCCGTTAAGGCTGCTAGCGGGAATTGCGTCCGCTCAACGCAGTAACCGTCGGTCCAAGGTCGGGTGGGTGGAGTCGGAGGCAACCGAAACGACTCCTCCTCTTTCAGAAGACGCCGTCTCCACCTCCCGACCCAATTTACGGGGACTCACTCCCCGACGAACCTGCGGATCTCCTCCAGCACCGGTAGTTTGCGCGGCGCCAGGCCCGCGAATGCCGCCACCGTGTCGCGATGTCCCCGCCCCGGATACGTCCGCAGCGTCACAGGCACTCCCACCGATTGCAGTTTCTCCGCCATGCGCCGCGCATGCGAGACGTCGACCGTCGTGTCGTCCTCGCCGTGCAGCAGCAGCGCCGGCGGTGCGCCCGCGGCGGCGAGCTGCGCGGGTTGCCAGTCGGAGAGCCGGTACGGCGCGGCGAAGATCGCGTTGAGGATGTCGGAGTTGGGATCCAGTGCGTAAGGCCCGGACAGCCCGATGAAACCGCGCACCACCTCGCGGCGCAGGCCGACGCGTTCGAGCCGCGCCGGGTCATACGCCAGCATCGCCGCGAGGTGCGCGCCCGCCGAATGTCCGGCGAGATACAGGCGCTGCGGATCGCCGCCGATCTCCCGCGCGTGCTGCGCGACCCAGGCCAGCGCCGCGGCGCCGTCGTCGACGAACGCCGGGAACTTCACCTCGGGATACAGACGGTAGTCGGGCAACACGACGACGTAGCCCGCCTTCGCCAGCGTCGCGCCGACGAAGCGGTAGTCGGCCTTCGAGCCGTTCTCCCAGCCGCCGCCGTACCAGAACATGATGATGGGCCGGTCGCGCGCGCCGTCGGGCACGTAGACGTCCAGCGTCTGGCGTTCGAGCGAGCCGTACGCGAGGTCGGCGCGCCGTTCGAAATCGCCGAAATGCGCCGGCAGGTTGGCGGCGGTGAAGGCGAGGCTGCCGCAGGACGCGGCGACCAGCGCGGCGGTCAGCGCCAGCGCGCTAGCTGCGAGTGTGGAACGTGGGATGGCCATCCCCATCCACTACGCCATGCCGGCGCAACCAGATGCAGGCGTCCGCCGCGTCTTTCTCGAACCAGGCGCGCGCGGAGCCGAGGCGGAAGGTGTAACCCCAGGAATCCATGTCGGCGAGCATGCGCGCGCGGCCGAAGCCCGCGATCTCGTCGGCGAGCAGGATCTGCAGGTAACAGACGCCGCATTCCTCGGCGTCGTCACCGCCCGCGTCGCGGTCCAGGCCGGCGCGCCGCTCGGGCGACATGCAGATGAAGTGGCCGAGCTCGTGCAGCAGCGAATGGAGCGGCGTGTCGGCGCGCACGAAGATGGTACTGCCGCGCAAGCCTGCTTCGCTGTCGCCCCAGTAAGAACCGGGCAGCGTTTCCGAGTCCGCGCACTCGACGAGGTCCGCTTCATAACGCGCGACCAGCGCGCGCACGCTGTCGTCGGCCCGGGGCCCGACGCGCACGACGTCGGCGAAATTCAGTTTCGCGTTCATGGGCGGGCTACTGGGGCAGCGCGGCGAGGCGACGCATCACCAGCGCGACCAGGTCGCGCGCCAGCGCCTCGCGCAGGATTTCCTGCTCGCGCTCCTTCGCCAGCAGTTGTGCTTCGTCGAAGCTGATGTCGCGGGTGGCGGAGATCTCTTCGTGATCGATCAGCGTCTTGCCGGCCGAGGTCACGGAGAACTCCACCTTGTACGTGAGCTCGTATTCGGTCGGGATGTTGCGCGCGGACACGGAGAGGATCTTCTCGGTGAGCTCGTCGGCGTGCACGCTGATCGTCGAACCGGAGGAACCCTGCGTGCGGATCACGTTGACGTTCGAGGCGATCAGCGCCTTGCGCAGGTCCTGCACGAAATCGGTCTGTTCGTCCCTGGTGTCGACGTAGGTGTACTGGAAGGCGGCCGGCAAGGGCTGGCGGCCTTGCAGGTGGAAGCCGCAACCGGCAAGTAGATAGGTCAGCGCCAGCGTCGCAATGGGGACAGTCCCCCTTGATACGAAACAACTGCGAAACGGATGCGGCATCATTCTTCTCGAAATGGGGACAGTCCCCACTACACGACGATGTTGACGAGTTTTCCCTTCACGTAGATCGCCTTCCGGATCTCCTTGCCCTCGACGAACTTCTGCACGTTCGCATCGGCCAGCGCGGCCTTCACGGCCACGTCTTCCGTCGCATCGGCCGGCACCGACACGCGCGCGCGCATCTTGCCGGCGACCTGCACGGAGATCTCGATCTGGTCCTGCACCAGCGCGCCGGGATCCGGCGTCCACCAGCGCTCGGTGGCCAGCGCCTGCTCGTGACCGAGCTGGCGCCACAATTCGTGCGTGACGTGCGGGATCATCGGCGACAGGCACATCACCGCGATCTCGAGCGCCTCGTGCTTCACGACGCGCGTCGCCAGCGACCCGTCGGTCAGCTTGCCCACCGCGTTCAGCAATTCCATCACCGCGGCGACCGCCGTGTTGAAACTGCGGCGGCGACCGATGTCGTCGGTCACCTTCTCCAGCGTGTGGTGCGCGATGCGGCGCAGCTCTTTCTGCGCGGCGTTGAGATTCGCGTGCACCGGCTGGTCGGCCGTGGCGCCGTCGCTGGGCACCGGCGCCGTCACCTGGTCGAACACCGCCTTCCACAAGCGGCGGATGAAGCGGAACGAGCCCTGCACGCCCTCTTCCGACCACTCCAGCGTCTGCTCGGGCGGCGCCGTGAACATCATGAACAGGCGCGCCGTGTCGGCGCCGAACTGCTCGACCAGCGCCGTCGGATCCACGCCGTTGTTCTTCGACTTCGACATCGTGCCGAGGCCATCCCACTCCACCGGCTGGTTGTCGGTCAGCAGGATGGCGCGGCGCTTGCCCTCGGCATCGGTCTCGACTTCGACGTCGGCCGGATTGAAGTAGTCACGACGGCCCGGCGCGGGCTCGCGGTAGTAGATGTGGTGCAGCACCATGCCCTGCGTCAGCAGGTTGCTGAACGGCTCGTCGACGTCGACCAGCTTCAGGTCGCGCATGACCTTGGTCCAGAAGCGCGAGTACAACAGGTGCAGGATCGCGTGCTCGATGCCGCCGATGTATTGATCGACCGGCAGCCAGTACTTCACGCGCTGGTCGACCATCGTCTTCGCATCGGTGCCGGCGAAGCGCAGGAAGTACCACGACGAGTCGACGAACGTGTCCATCGTGTCCGTCTCGCGCCGCGCCGCCGCGCCGCACTTGGGGCACTGGCACTCGTAGAACGCGGGCGTCTTGTTCAGCGGATTGCCGGAGCCGTCCGGCACCAGGCCTTCCGGCAGCACCACGGGCAGCTGGTCGTCGGGCACCGGCACTTCGCCGCAGGCCGCGCAGTGGATCATCGGCACCGGGCAGCCCCAATACCGCTGGCGCGAGATGCCCCAGTCGCGCAGGCGCCATTGCGTGCGCTTCCTGCCGAGGCCCTTCTTCTCGAGCGCGGCGGCGATCCGGTCGACGGCGGGCTTGAATTCGAGCCCGTCGAACTCGCCGGAGTTGATCGTGATGCCGTATTCGCCGAACGCGTCCTGCCAGGGCGGCGTGAGGTCCGCGTACGCGCCGGTCTTCGACTTCACGACCTGCACGATGGGTAGTTTGTTCTTCAGCGCGAACTCGTAGTCGCGCGCGTCGTGGCCGGGCACGCCCATGACGGCACCTTCGCCGTAGCCCATCAGCACGTAGTTCGCGACCCAGACCTCGACGAACTTGCCGGTGAACGGATGCAGCACCGAGAAACCGGTGCGCATGCCCTTCTTCTCCTGCGTCGCGATGTCGGCTTCCATCGTCGAGCCACGTCGGCATTCGTCGATGAACGCCTGCAGCGCGGCGTTTTTCGCGCCCGCCGCCATCGCGATCGGGTGCTCCGCTGCGACGGCCATGTACGTCACGCCGAACAACGTGTCGGCGCGCGTCGTGAACACCTTCAGCGCGCCGTCGGCGCCCATCAGCGACTTCGTGTCCGGCGCATACGGGAACGAGATCTCGCAGCCCTCGGACTTGCCGATCCAGTTGGCCTGCATCGTCTTCACGCGCTCGGGCCAGTCCGGCAGCTGCTCGAGGTCCGCCAGCAATTCTTCGGCGTACTTCGTGATCGCGAGGTAGTACATCGGGATCTCGCGCTTCTCGACCAGCGCGCCGGTGCGCCAGCCGCGCCCGTCGATGACCTGCTCGTTCGCGAGCACGGTCTGGTCGACCGGATCCCAGTTCACGACGCCGGTCTTGCGATATGCGACGCCGCTCTCGAGCATGCGCAGGAACAGCCACTGGTTCCAGCGGTAGTAAGACGGATCGCAGGTCGCGATCTCGCGCGACCAGTCGAACGCGAAGCCGAGCGACTTCAGCTGGCCCTTCATGTACGCGATGTTGTCGCGCGTCCACTTCGCGGGCGGCACGCCGTTCTTGATGGCCGCGTTCTCGGCCGGCAGGCCGAACGCGTCCCAGCCCATCGGCTGCAGCACGCTCTTGCCCTGCATCTTCGCGAAGCGCGTCAGCACGTCGCCGATCGTGTAGTTGCGCACGTGGCCCATGTGCAGGCGTCCCGACGGATACGGGAACATCGAGAGGCAGTAGAACTTGTCCGCGCGCTGGCCGTCCTCGCGCGCCTCGAAGACGCGCTGCTCGTCCCAAAAGGTCTGGGCGGCGCGCTCGACGGCGGCCGGCTCGTAACGTTCTTGCATCGGGAAAGTCTGGTTTTTCAGGGCTCTGGAAGGCGGGCAAGAATACACGAGGCCGCCCCGGCGAACGAAAAAAAGCCGGCCGCTCGTGCGGCCGGCCAGGGGGTGGCGCCAGGGATGAAGCGCCTTTCGGGGGAAATCGGGGCCGTGTTTCAGGTGCGCGTGATGACCTCCGCGAGTTCGGCGCCCCAGCCGTGCAACGCGCCGACCGCGTGCCCGTAGTGGCTGAAACTGCCGGCGAATGCGAAGGCGCCGGCCTTGCGCTGCTCGGTGATCGTCGCGAAGGGCTCGCTGCCATCGGCGGCGTAGAACCGCGCTTCGAACGCGATGGCGCCGCGATCCAGCGGCACGCCGAGCAGCGTCGTGCTGACGCCGTTCTTCACGGGGTCGACCGCGTCGAGCGCCGTGACCGTGACCTGCACGCGCACGACGTCCGCGGCCGGCGTGACGGCGCGCTGCGCCGGCGGGATGGAATCGACCAGCGCGACATGCAGCTGGCGTTCGAGCGCCGCGCGGTTCGCCGTGCTCAGCAGCCCCGCCTCCGGCGCGATGCGCACGGACTCGATGACCACGGCACGGTAGTGCGCGAGATCGGGCGCGGGTGCGGACTTCGGCGCCGGTGCGGCGGCGCATCCGGCGGTCAGCAGGGCGGCGGTCAGCAGGGCGGCGGCCGACAGCGCGGTGGCCAGGAAAGTCGTCAGGGTCTTCATCGTGTTCCTCCAGTGTTGGTGAGGAACAGCGTACGGAAGGCGGCCCGGCGAGTAGTCCCGGAACGGTCAGGTTTCGGTCTGGATGTCGCCGCCCAAATGAAAAGGCGCCCGGGGTTGCCCCCGGACGCCCTCTCGATCTCACCTACCAGTGCGAGATTCGGTTCTTCAGCTGATCCGGATCGGGACGAAGATCTGCGTGCCCTCCCGCTCCAGCAGGATGGCGACGGTCTTGCTGCCGGCCGCCGTGGCGTTCTTGAGCTCCGCCACCGACTTCACCGACTTGCCGTTGACGCCGAGGATGACGTCGCCGGGACGCACGCCGGCCTGCGCCGCCGGGCCCGCCACGTCCTCGACCAGTAGATAGCCCTCGGTCTCGGCCTGCTTGCGCTCGTCGGCGCCCAGCGGGCGCACCGAGAGGCCGAGGCGGTCGGCCTTCGCCGGCTGCTCGACGTCGCGGTTCGCGACCTTCTGCGTCTCTTCCTGGAATTCCTCGACCTTGACGTTCAGCGTCTTCGTCGCGTGATCGCGCCACACGTCGAGCTTCGCGGTGTCGCCCGGCTTGATCGCCGAGATGACGCCCGGCAGCTGCGCGGAGCGCTCCACGGTCTTGCCGTTCACGGCGAGGATGACGTCACCCGTCTTCACGCCGCCCTTCTCCGCCGGGCCGCCGTCGATGACCTGGCCGACCAGCGCGCCGCGCGGGCGGTCGAGCTCGAAGGCGTCGGCGATCTGCGCGTTCACTTCCTGGATCTGCACGCCGATGCGGCCACGCACCACCTTGCCGGTGGACACGAGCTGCTGGCGCACGTTGTTCGCCACGTCGATCGGGATCGCGAACGACAGGCCCATGTAGCCGCCCGAGCGCGAGTAGATCTGCGAGTTGATGCCGACCACTTCACCGTTGAGGTTGAACAGCGGGCCGCCGGAGTTGCCCGGGTTCACCGCGACGTCGGTCTGGATGAACGGCACGAGATCTTCGCCCGGCATCGAACGGCCCGTGGCCGAGACGATGCCCGCGGTCACGCTGTTCTCGAACGTGAACGGCGAACCGATGGCGAGCACCCACTCGCCGGGGCGCAGCTTCGACGCGTCGCCGATGCGCACGACCGGCAGCTGCTTGCCTTCGATCTTGATGACCGCGACGTCGGTGCGTTTGTCCACACCGATGACCTTGGCCGGATATTCGCGGCGATCCGTCATGCGCACGGTGACTTCGTCCGCGTCGGCGACGACGTGCGCGTTCGTGAGGATGTAGCCGTCGGGGCTGACGATGAAGCCCGAGCCTTCACCCTGGCGCTGCGGCTCGTTGCCGCCGCCCTGTCCACCGCCACGCGGGCTGGGCAGACCGAAGCGCTTGAAAAATTCCTCGACCTGGTCGTCCTGGTCGCCGCGTCCGGCGACACGATGCGCCTTCTCGACGACGGAGACGTTGACCACCGCCGGTCCCACCTGCTCGACGAGCGTGGCGAAGTCCGGCAACACGCGGCCGTTCAGCGTGCCGACCGGCTGCGGTGAGGACGGCGGCTGCGCGGGTACGGTGACGGGTGCGGGTTGGGTGTCGGCCGGGCCTTGCGCGGCGGCGGCCACCGATGACTGGGGTGAGCAGGCACCGACTGCAAAAGCGACGATCGCGACGCCGGCCAGGCGCTTCGCAACGAATAGCGACATATCAGCGAACCTCGGTACAGGGGTTTCAGAAACGACGATGCCGGAATAGACCGGCCTCGTCCCGGGAAAGTTCAGCGACGCCTGACGTAGGCGCCGAACAGGCCGAAAACAAGGGCCAAGCATACGCTCGGCCAGTTGCCGGTATACGCGTACGGCGTGCGGCCCGTGCGCGGCTGCACCGTGGCACGCATTACATTTGCTTCATATTCCGGCGCGGTGACGAGCACGTGGCCGTCCGCGTCGATCGCCGCGGAAACGCCGTTGTTGGCGGCGCGGATCAGCGGCTTGTCGGCTTCCATCGCGCGCAGGCGCGAGATCTGCAGGTGCTGGTACCGCGCCGTCGAGTGGCCGAACCACGCGTCGTTGGTGACGTTGACGAGCAGCGTCGCGCGCTCGAGCGCATGTAGTTGGGAGGAGCCATAGGCATCCTCGTAGCAGACGCTCGCGGCAATGCGCTGGCTCGCGGCGGCGAGCGTCTCCTGGTTCGCGGCGCCGCGCGTGAAGTCCGCGTACGGCAGGTTCATGAGGCGCAACCAGTCGCGCACGAACTGCGGCACCGGGAAGAATTCGGCGAACGGGACGAGGTGATGCTTGTCGTACCAGCCCGGACCTTGCGCGCCCGGCTCGAGCGCCAGCACCGAGTTGTAGTACAGCCCGCGATCCTCGCGGATCGCGCCGAGCACGAGCGCGCTGCCGTGCAGGCTCGCTTCGCGATAGACGTCGTCGAAGTACGGCACCAGGTCGTTGAACAACGCGGGGATCGCCGACTCCGGCCACACCACGAGATCCGAGCCGTACGCTTCGCGCGACCGCTCCTCGTACAGCGCCATCGTGCTCTTGAGATTCTCGGTGAGCCACTTCTCGTCCTGCGGGATCGCGCCCTGGATGACGGCGACGGTGATCGGCCGACCGAACGGCTGCGTCCACGTCACGCGCCCCGCGAGGTAGCCGGCGCTCCAGATCGCGACGATCGCGATGCCCGCGACGATGCGTTCGCGTTTCGTGCCGAGCCCCAGCGTCAGCAAGGCGCCCGAACACACCAGCGCCAGCAGCGCGATGCCGAACTGGCCGACGGCCGGCGCGAGAGACCCGAGCCACGTGTCGGTCTGCGAATAACCGATCGCGAGCCAGCCGAAGCCCGACAGGAACCAGCTGCGGAACCACTCGACCAGCAGCCACGCGCCGGGGATCGCGACCATCCAGCGCAGCGCACCGCGCGCCGGAAAGTATTTCGCGACGACCCAGCCCAGCACCCAGTGATACAGGCCCATGATCGCGACGAGCGAGATCATCAGCAGCAGCGCGAGCGGCATCGGCGCGCCGCCGATCAGCTTGAGGCTGATGTACAGCCAGTACGTCCCGGCGGCGAACGTGCCGGCGGCGAACCAGAAGCCGAGCCACGCGGCACGTTTCGGCGCCGCGCCTTCCCACAGCCACATCAACACCGCTGGCGTGAGGATGGCCAGCGGCCACCAGCCGATCGGCGCGAACGACAGCGAGAACGACACGCCCGCGACGAACGCTACCGCGTGGCCGACATAGCGGCGCTCGACGGCTTCCCGGAGGTTCATTCTTCCGCGAGCGGCCGGTCTTCCGGCGGCACGATGTCGCGCGGCGCCGTCAGGCGCATCGAGTCGATGCGGCGGCGGTCGAAACGCATGACCTTCACTTCGCAATCCGCGAGCTGCAGCGTCTCGCCGCGGCGCGGCAGCCGGCCGAGCTGTTTCATCACCAGGCCGGCGACGGTGTCGAACTCCTCGTCCGACAGCTCGGTGCCGAAGTAGTCGTTGAATTCGTCGATCGGCGTCTGTCCGCGCACGATGAACTGGCGCTCGCCGTCCTTGCGGATGTTCACGTCCTCGTCGACGTCGTGCTCGTCGTCGATGTCGCCGACGATCTGCTCGATGACGTCCTCGATCGTCACCAGGCCGGCGACGCCGCCGTATTCGTCCGCGACGATCGCCATGTGCACGCGCGAGCGGCGGAATTCGCGCAGCAGCACGTTCAGCCGCTTCGACTCCGGCACGAACACCGGCGGCCGCATGAATTCCTTGATGTCGAACTCGATGCCGCCCTTCGCGTGGGACGCCTGCGCGGCATACCGCAACAGGTCCTTCGCCAGCAACACGCCGACTATCTTCTCGCGATCCTCGTCGACGACGGGGAAGCGCGAGTGACCGCTCTCGATGACCGTCTTCAGCAGCGTCGCGCCGTCGTCGTCGCGGTTCAGCATCGTCATCTGCGCGCGCGGCACCATGATGTCGCGCACCTGGATGTCGGCGACGCCGAGCACGCCTTCGAGCATCGCCAGCGCGTCGCCTTCGACGATGCCGCGCTGGCCGGCATCACGCAGGTATTCGACGACCTCGCCGCGATCCTGCGCCTCGCCCGACAGCGAGCGCGACAGCTTGCGCAGCCACTTGCCGCTCGTGCCGGTGTCCGGCTTTTCCTTCTTGTCGTTCTTCGCGTTCACAAATAGGGGTTCCCGTAACCGAAGCTGCGCAACACCGCGATCTCGCGCCGTTCCATCTTCATGCGGTCGCGCTCGCCCGTTTCGTGGTCGTAGCCGGCGAGGTGCAGCGTGCCGTGCACGATCATGTGCGCCCAGTGCGCCTCGAGGTCCTTGCCGTCGCGCCCGGATTCCTCGCGCACGACCTGCGCGCAGATCACGAGATCACCGAGCGGCAACGCGCCATCCCGGGCGGCCGCGCCTCGCGACGTCGCGTGCGCCAGCGCGGCGGGCGCGGGAAACGACAACACGTTCGTCGGCTTGTCCTTGCCGCGCCAGCGCTTGTTCAGCTCGCGGCTCTCGTCCGCTGCGACGACGCGCACCGCGATCTCGCGGCCCTTGCCGCGCCGGCCCAGCGCCGCGGCGGCCCAGCGATTCATGCGCGAACGGGCCGGCGTCCAGGCGCGCGTCGTGCGCGACAGCTCCAGCTTCAATTCGCGCGCGGCGCTCACGTCTTCTCGTCCGGCGCGTGCGATTCGTACGCCTGCACGATGCGTTGCACGAGCGGGTGGCGCACCACGTCGGCGGCGTCGAAGAAGGTGAACGACACACCCGACGTCTGCCGCAGGATGTTGATGACGTGTTTGAGGCCGGACATCTTGCCGGCCGGCAGGTCCGTCTGCGTGACGTCGCCGGTGACGACGGCGCGCGAGCCGAAGCCGATGCGCGTCAGGAACATCTTCATCTGCTCCGGCGTCGTGTTCTGCGCCTCGTCGAGGATGATGAAGGAGTCGTTCAGCGAGCGGCCGCGCATGAACGCCAGCGGCGCGACCTCGATGACGTTGCGCTCGATGAACCGCGAGACGCGATCGAAGCCGAGCATCTCGTACAACGCGTCGTAGATGGGACGTAGATAGGGGTCGACCTTCTGCGTGAGGTCGCCCGGCAGGAAGCCGAGCCGTTCGCCGGCCTCGACGGCCGGCCGCGTCAGCACGATGCGGCGGATCTTCTCCGTCTGCAGCGCCTCGACCGCGCAGGCCACCGCGAGGTAGGTCTTGCCGGTGCCGGCCGGGCCGATGCCGAACGACAGGTCCTGCGAGCGGATGCTGTTGATGTATTCGCGCTGGTGACGGCCGCGCGGCCGCAACGTGCCGCGCGCGACGCGCACCGTGGCGCCGTCGCCCGGCTCGTCCACGGGCAACGCGCCCGGCATGTCGCGCGAATCGCGCAGCGCGAGGTGCACGCGTTCCGGCGTGAGCTCTTCCGTCGCCGTCGATTCGAACAGCTCGCGCAGCAGGTCCTCGGCGGCGTGCGCGCGCTGGCCGGAGACGATGAACGTCGCGCCGCGGCGGTTGATGGACACGCCCATGCGTTCCTCGACGAGACGCAGGTTCTCGTCGAGCGGGCCGCACAGGTTCGCCAGCCGCGCGTTGTCCGGCGGCGTCAGGTCGAATTCGCGGACGGGATCCCTGGGGGCCGGTGTCGACATCTAACTATTGACCGCCATTGGCAGGGCCTGCACCAGGCGGCCGCGCAGGGACTGCGGCAGCGCCGCCACGATGGCGACGTCGACGAAGCGGCCGATCAGCGACGCCGGCCCGGCGAAATTCACCCAGCGGTTGTTCTCGGTCTTGCCGGCGAGCTCGGCGGCGTCCTTCTTCGACGGCCGTTCGACGAGCACGCGTTGCACGCTGCCGACCATCGTCTCGCTGATGGCGCGCGCCTGTTCGTTCAGCTGCGCCTGCAACCGGTGCAGGCGCGCCGTCTTCTCCTCGCCGCCGACGTCGTCCGGCAACGCGGCGGCCGGCGTACCCGGTCGCGGGCTGTACATGAAGGAGAACGACTGGTCGAAGTTCGCATCGCGCACGAGCTTCAGTGTCGCCTCGAAGTCGCGCTCCGTCTCGCCCGGGAACCCCACGATGATGTCGGTCGACACCGCGATGTCGGGGCGGACCGCGCGGAGCTTGCGCAGCTTCGCCTTGAATTCGAGCGCCGTGTAACCGCGCTTCATCGCGGCGAGGATGCGGTCCGAACCCGACTGCACGGCGAGATGCAGGTGGTTCGCGAGCTTCGGCACGTTGGCATACGCCTCGATCAGCGAATCGCCGAACTCCACCGGGTGCGACGTGGTGAAGCGGATGCGCTCGACGCCGTCGATCGCCGCGACGTAGTGGATCAACGTGGCCAGGTCGACCGCCGTGCCATCGGCCATCTCGCCGGCATACGCGTTGACGTTCTGCCCCAGCAGCGTGATCTCGCCGACACCCTGGGCCGCGAGCGCACGCACTTCGTCCATCACCGAGTCGAACGGCCGCGAGACTTCGTCGCCACGCGTATACGGCACGACGCAGAACGTGCAGTACTTGCTGCAGCCTTCCATCACTGAAACGAACGCGCTGGTGCCCTCGGCGCGCGGCGCCGGCAGGTTGTCGAACTTCTCGATCTCGGGGAACGTCACGTCGACGACCGCGCGGCCCGTGCGTTTCAGCTCGCCGATCATCGATGGCAGGCGGTGCAGCGTCTGCGGCCCGAACACCAGGTCGACGTACGGCGCGCGCTTCGTGATGCCCTCGCCTTCCTGGCTCGCGACGCAGCCGCCGACGCCGATCAGCACGTGCGGCTTGAGCTTCTTGATCTCGCGCCATTCGCCGAGCAGCGAGTACACCTTGTCCTCCGCCTTCTCGCGCACGGAACAGGTGTTCATCAGCAGCACGTCGGCTTCTGACGGATCGTTGGTCGGGGTGAGACCGGTGCCAGCGCCGAGGACGTCGCCCATGCGGGTCGAGTCGTACTCGTTCATCTGGCAGCCGAAAGTCTTGATGTAGTAGCGGCCGGGCATTTCGGGACGGGGAAAAGAGCGGGCGCTAGGGTATCGCAAATCCTCCCGGATACGTTTTACAGCTTACGAATCAATGGGTTGGAGCTTGCGCAAGCTTGATCCGGACGCGGGATCGTTTACACGGCCGACGTCATTTCGGCCGGAATTCGAGCCACAGCCCGCGCGCCTGCTCCGGCGGTACGAACCGCGACCGGGAACCCGCCGGCGCACGCACGGCAAGAACGGCTCCAAGGATCGGGCGGTCGGCGATCGACCGTCGCGATTTCGGCAGCAGGACGATCTCGCCGTTCTCGACCGTGCTGACCAGCGCCGTCGTCGGCTCCGGTACGCGCACCTCGCGACGCACGGGAGGCGCCCCCAGTGCCGTCAGCAATTCGATCAGCGCCGGGTTCTCGGCGTCGGCCAGCCACACGCCGACCACGGCGGTCGTCCCGTTGGCGTGCGCGAAATGTTCGGGCCGGTCCGTGGGCGAGCGGTTGTCGCCGACGAAGAATAGATAGGCCAGCCGCGGATCCTGCAGCGAGAAGAAGGATGTCGGGTCGAACCCGATGCCATGCTCCGTGAGCCGCGCGCGCAGCCGGGCGAAGTCCGCGCAGTGCAACGCGAGGAAGGCCGGTCCTTCGCCCGCGGCGATGAGCTGCAGATACTTCGCGGCCAGCGCGTCCTTCGGCTGCGTCGCCGTGATCAGTTCGATCTCGGTGCCGTCGGGATATTTCGCGTGCCAGTTGTTCAGCGAGTTGTCGTGCGGGCGCCCGGGCTTGAGGGCGAAGCCGAGCGCGCGATAACTCGCGGCGGCCGCCTCGAGATCGCGCACGGCCACCGGAATGTGATCGACGCCGACGAGCGGTTCGGCGTTGGCGAATACGGCGAACAACAACAAAAAGGGCCAGGCGCGAAACACGGCTGGCCCCCGGGTATTCACGAGCGCGAAGCGTTCAGAACGGGATGTCGTCGTCGAACTCGCCGCCGCCGCCCTTGTCGTTGCCGCCGCTCGGCGGTCCCTGGTCGTAGTCGTCCGGCGGCGGGTTGTTGCTCTGCTGACGGCCGCGGCCACCGCCGCCTCCGCCTCCGCCGCCACCACCGTAGTCACCGCCGCCGCCACCCATGCCGCCACCGCCGCGCGAGTCGAGCATCTGCATCTCGTTGGCGATGATCTCGGTGGTGTAGCGATCGTTGCCGGACTTGTCCTGCCACTTGCGCGTGCGCAGCGAGCCCTCGATGTACACCTTGCTGCCCTTCTTCAGGTACTCGGCGGCGATTTCACCGAGGCGGCCGAACATGGCGACGTTGTGCCACTCGGTGCGTTCCTTGTTTTCGCCGGATTGCTTGTCCTTCCAGTTCTCGCTGGTGGCGACGCGGATGTTCGCGACCGTCATGCCCGACGGCATGGCACGGGTCTCCGGGTCTGCGCCCAGATTGCCGATCAGGATGACTTTGTTGATTCCCCGTGCCATGGCGTTCGGCCCTTCATCGAAAGTGGAAGAGCGGCGATTGTACGGGCAGCGCGCGCGCAGATGTAGCGCGAATCGTGGCGCGATCGCAGCGAAAGTCGCGACTCGCCGACTGCTCAAGATTTGATCAATCCGCCCCTTGTGAAGCCGATCTTCCTTCGCGACAGCTTTGCCGCGTAACCTTCCGGAATTCATGCGAAAGGACGACAGCATGCAACGCGTGATGGTCCTCGGCGGATACGGTTTCTTCGGCCGGCGCATCTGCGCCGCGCTGGCGCGCAACCCGCGCGTGCAGTTGTTGATCGCCGGCCGCGACGTGAAGAAGGCCACCGAGCTCGCCTACGAGCTCGGCCTGCGTGCCGAGAACGCACGCGCGATCGACGCGACGCATCCGCAGTTCGCGACGCACCTGCGCAAGCTCGGCGTCACCACGCTGATCCACACGGCCGGGCCGTTCCAGGGGCAGAACCACGCGGTCGCGCAGGCCGCGATCCAGGCCGCGTCGAACTACCTCGATCTCGCCGACGGCCGCGCCTTCGTCGGCGGCATCACCAGGCTGGACGCGGCCGCGAAGGCGGCCAACGTCGCGGTGCTCAGCGGCGTCAGCTCGGTGCCGGCGCTCAGCACCGCCGTCGTCGACCGCTATCTACCCGAGTTCTCGCGGCTCGACGCCGTGCGCATCTGCATCAGCTCCGGCGCGGTCATGCCCGGCCTCGCGACGCTGCGCGCCGTGCTCGGCTACTGCGGCCAGCCGTTCCGCGTGCTCGAGAACGGACAGTGGACCGTGGTGCACGGCTGGCTGGATCGCATCGACCATGAATTCCCCAAGCCCGTCGGGCCGCGCCCGCTCGGGCGCTGCGACGTGCCCGATCTCGATCTGCTGCCGAAGCGTTACCCGACGCTGCGCACGGCGAGCTTCCACGCTGGCTTCGCCAGCAACACGGCGCACGGCGTCGTCGAGAAGATCGCGGCGCGCGTCCGAGACGGCAAGCTGAAGAGCGCGCTGCCGTTCGCCCGCGCGCTGTACACGATCGCACGCTGGCTGCAGCCGCTGATCAGCGACCGCGGCGGCATGTTCGTGACGATGGAAGGCGTGGATCCGGACGGCGACGCGCTGACCCTCGACTGGCACCTGAACGCGCGCGAGAACCACGGGCCCAACATCCCCTGCGCGCCGTCGATCGCGCTGATCAACAAGATGGTGGCGGGCCAGATGCCGCCGCCGGGTGCGTATCCGTGCATGGGCGTGCTCGGCGTGGAAGAGATCCTCGAGCCGCTGAAGGGCCTCAGCATCCGCGAGATCGCGCCGGCGAACGCGCGCAATCTCGAGTAGTCAGAACTCGACCTGCACGCCCAGCGACGGCAGCAGCGGCAGCCAGTACGTGCGGTCCTGATCGAACACCGGCCGGCCATCGCGGCCCTGGACCACGCGGTAGTTCTCGACGCAGCATTCGTTCTTCCGGTTCAGCAGGTTCGTGATCTCGAGATACAGCGACACCTTGCTGCTGGTCAGCCGCACCTCGCGACTCAGCCGCAGGTCGAGACGCGCATACGGCGCGAGCCGCTCGCCGTTCCTCGGACCGACCACGCCCTGCACGTCCCAACTACCGTCCGGCGCCTGCGTGCTCTCGATGCCCAGCGACGTCGTCGGCGTGCCGTCGTGGATCAGGCCCGCGAGGCTCGCCGTCCACTGCGCGCCGGTCCAGCTGCCGCCGAACGCCAGCGTCTCGCGTTGATCCCAGGTGCGCGCGATCCAGTCGTCGCCGACGTGGTCCTGCGCGCTGGCCAGCGACAGGCTGACCCAGCCCGCCAGGCCGCGCTCCGCCTCGCGCCGGACGGTGATCTCGACGCCGCGCGCGCGGGCCTCGGGCGCGTCGATGCGCACGCGATCGGTCGATCCCTCGGGGATCAGCTGCACCGGATCGAGCGCATTCTCGAATCGCGGGCGCAGGTCGCCGTAAGTCTTGTGATAGAGATCGAACCGCGCGCTGATACCGTGCCCGAAGCGATGCGTGTAGCCGACCACCGCCTGGGCGACTCGCTCGGGCCGGAAGAACGTCGTGACGTCGTCCTCGACCTGCAGTTCGTTGACCGCTTGCGGCTGATGCATCACGCCCCAGGCAGCGCGCAACTCGCCCGCATCGCCGAGCGCGAACACGGCGTTCACGCGCGGACTGACGACGTCGAACTCGAGCCCGTTGCCGTAGTCGTAGCGATCCCAGCGCGCGCCGATCTCGCCGGTGACCTGCGGCGTGACCCGCGAGCGCCACGCGCCGTATACACCCGTCTTGCGCAGCTCGACGCTTTCGCGCGTCGCGTAGCTCGTCTCGATCGGCACGGGCGAGATCAGCGGGTCCGTGATCCGCGAGAACAGCGAGTAGTCGTAGTCACCGGTTTGTTTGCCGACGTCGAATCCCCAGCGCGGCAGCTGCGAGTCGCCGACGGCCCAGGACCAGTCCTGTTTCAGATCGTAGAAGCGGAATTCGTCGTCGCTGAACACAGCGCCGGTGCGGCGGTCCTCACTACCCGCGGCGTCGCGCGATTGTTCCACCGTCGCCACGGACAGCAGCGTCGTGCTGCGCAGCGCGTCCGTGAAATCGTGATCCAGCGTGAGCCAGGCGTGCACCGAGTGACCCTTGCCGGCCGAATCGATGTCGTCGGCGTCGTCCTCGGTGATGAACTTGAGGTCGTCGTCGCTGAGCAGGAAGCGTGCATCGATCGACGTGTGCTCGGAGAACTCGTAACCGACCGCGGCGAACGCGTCGGAGTAGCGAGGCGTCAGCTGTTCGTCGTCCTCGACGACGCGTTCGGTCAACACGTCGAGGAATCCGCGGCGCGCGGAGACCACCCAGTCGCCGCGCTCGTCGGCGAACGTGCCCGAGGTCCGGCCGTACGCGCTGACGAAGCTGATGCCGACGCCGCTGCGGTATTCATCCTGCGCGGTCGGACGGCGCGTCTGCAGTCCGACGCTGGCACTCATGTAGTCGCCGACGTCGGCGGTCATGCCGCCGGTGACGAAGTCGACGCTCTCGACGAGGTGCGTGTCGAGCACGCTGAACGCGCCGTCGATGTCGCGGAAGTGGAACGCGTTGTGGATCTCGGCGCCGTCGATGGTGAGGCGCGCCTCTTCGCGCCGGCCGCCGCGCACGTTGAGCGCGGCGCTGAAGTCGCCGCCGGTGACGCCGGGCAGCACCTTCAGCATGCGCAGCGCGTCGTCGGCGAGATGCGGCAGCTGCTCGACGGCCTTGCGGTCGAGGAATGCCTGGCTCGATCCGGCGACGGCGAGCTGCCGCCGCGTCGCCGTCACGTCGATGGTCGCGAGATCGTCGGCGCCGGTGTCGGTGGTCGCCGGCGCGCGCGGCGCGGCCGGCGCGGCGGGACTCGCCGCGGTGTCGCTGGCGATCAGCCAGTCGCCATTGGCCGCGCGCACGGCGCGCAGCTTCCACGGCGCCAGCGCCTCGCGCAGCCAGCCGTCGAGATCGCCGGCGGCCGGCAGCGCGCGCAGCGTCATCTCGGGGCGCACCAGCGCGCTGCTGTACACGATGTGATAGCCGCGCGCGTTCAGCGCCGCGAGCACGGTGTCGAGCGGATCGCCGGCGCGCACGGGAAAGCCGGTCAACGGGCCGGCGCTCTCGGCGGCCGCGGCGATCTGCAGGGGCGCTAGCGCGACGCCGAGCACGATTCCCAGCGCCGAGACGATCGCGGCGCGCAGACCAGTCCGCGGCGAACCGCCGTCCTCGCGGCTCACGGCGTCTCCGTCACTAACAACTCGCCCTCCCGCGAGCGCAGCGTCAAGCCGGTCACCAGCGACGTGCGTTCGAGCATGGCCGCGGGATCGAGCCCGTCGAGCGAGCCGTGCAGGCGGATCTCGTGTGCACGCCGCTGCAGGTCGTCGTCGGCGTAGTTCAATCGCCAGCCGCGCTCGCGCGCCAGCCAGCCGAGGAATTCAGACAGCGGCCGTCCCTCGATGTCGAGGATCGGCGCGACGCTCGTCGGTCCATCCCAGTCGCCGCCGTACGACGGCAAGCCGCGGCGCCAGGTCGCCTGCCCCCCGCGCATCTCGAGCTCGTCGCCCGGCGCGATCGTGCTCGCGGTACCGCCGCCGGCGGGCGCGAGCACCACGCGACCCTCGCGCACGCGCACCCGCGTCGCACCCTCACCCACGACGACGAGGAACTGCGTCCCGGTGTGGCTCACCTCGCCCGCCGGCGTGGTGATGATGAGCGGCGGGCCGACGTCGAGCCCGCCGGAATCGACGTACACGGTGCCCGCCAGCAGCGTGACGTGCCCGGCGCCGTCGAAACGCACGCGCGCATGTTCGTCGAGTCGAAGCGACAGGCCGCCGGCGAATTCGCTGGCGATGCGGCCCGCGCCGGCGTCGAGCGTATCGCCCTCGCGGATCGCGTCGCCGAGATGGAGCCGCGTCTCGCCCTGCAGCGCCACGACGCGCGCGACCGCCTCGGGCGCGTCCACGGATCCCCGCCATGCGAACACGGCCAGCGCCGCGACACCCGCGGCCGCGAGCCACGCCCAGGCGGCGCGCGGCCGGCGCACCGGCGCGGCGGATCCGTTCGCCAGCATGCGCCGCCACGCGGCTTCGGCCGCGCCGCGCGCGCGCTGCATGCCGGGCTCCGACGGCATCTCGCGCCCGCCCGCGAGTCGGATGAGGTCTTCGATCGGACGGTCGGGCGTCATGGCGTCTCCCCGGCGCGATCGCCGGACAGCAACGCGAAGGTCTCGCGGAAGGACTCGCGCGCGCGGGTCAGCAGCGACTCCACGGCTTTCGGCGAGCGGCCCAGCCGCTTCGCGATGTCGCCCATGCTCATGTCGCGCAGGTATTTCCACTCGAGGATGTCGCCGTACGGCGATGGTAGATAGTCGAGCGCGGTGAGGATGGACTCGCGCACCTGTTCGCGGTCGGCGGCGCGCAGCGGGTCGGACTGCTCGCTGGCCAGCAGCGATTCGAGCGCGGCGCGCACGTCCGGATCGTCCTCGGCGAGGCGAGGCGCGGCGCGCCACTGCCGCGTCTCCTCCCAGCGCGCGCTCATCTCGCGCCGGCACAACGTGCACAGCCAGGTGAACAGCGCCGCCTCGCCGCGATAACCCGGCAGGCTCTCCAGGGCGCGGCACAACGTCGCCTGCGCGATGTCCTCCGCGGCGGCGGCATCGTGCGGCTGGCGGCGTTTCACGAAGCGGTAGAGCTTCGGGTAGTACTCGTTGAAGAACTCGTCGAAGGCGCGCGGATGGCCACGCAGCAGTCGGGCAACGAGTTCTACGTCGGAGGTGGGCATCGCGTCGTTAGTGTGCCCGTCCGCGGGAAATCCTTCGCGACCGCCCGGGCGGTGTCGGCGGCCCGGTCGCGAAGGATTCGCGCCGCCGCGCCGCACTCACCCGGATTCCGGAGGGGAAATCCATGTCGCTCGCCCGCATTCTGTTCATTGGCGGTCTGTTCGTCGTCTCGGGCTGCGGTGGCAGCGGCCACGCGCCGGCCCCGGACAAGCCGCCCGGCACGCAGCCCACCGTGTCGCTCGCGCCGGAGAACACCGGCGACGGCTGGACCGCCTCCACGCCCGCCGCCGAACGCATGGACGACGCGCAGGTGCGTGCCGTGCTCGAGCAGGTGCGCGACGGCAATCTGCAGGGCATCGATTCGCTGGTCGTCGCGCGCAACGGCAAGCTGGTGGCCGAGGGTTACTTCAACGGCTACGACCGCAACACGCTGCACGACCTGCGTTCCACCGGCAAGAGCTTCACGTCCGCGCTGACCGGCATCGCCGTCGACCAGGGCCTGATCGCGACGGCCGATCCCCTCTCGCAGCACATCCCCGACTTCGAGCGCCACGACAACGTGGATGCGCGCAAGCGGGCGATCACCGTGCGCAACCTGCTCGACATGGCCTCCGGATTCGACTGCAACGATTCGGATCCCGCGTCGCCCGGCAACGAGGAGAAGATGTATCCGAAGCAGGACTGGGTGAAGTTCGTGCTCGATCTGCCCATGGCGTTCGATCCGGGCTCGCGATCCAGCTACTGCACGGGCGGCGTCATCCTGTTGGGCAGCATCGTTTCGTACCGCGCCGGCATGGCGCTGGATGACTATGCGGCGATGTGGCTGTTCGGTCCGCTCGACATCCGCAGCGTCGAGTGGCGGCGCGATCCGGCCGGCAAGGCGACCGGCGGCGGCGGCCTCAAACTACGCCCGCGCGATGCGGCGAAGCTCGGCCAGCTGTATCTCGATGGCGGCACGTGGAACGGGCGGCGCGTCGTGCCCGCGGCGTGGGTCGCGCAGTCGCAGCTCGCGACCACCAGCATCGGCACGGACGGCTACGGCTACCTGTGGTGGAAACGCTCGTTCATGCGCGGCGCCGAGCGGCAGGACTGCTTCTTCACGTCCGGCAACGGCGGCAACTTCATCTTCGTGTTCCCGGCATTGCGGCTGGTGCTGACGTTCACGGGATCGAACTACAACTCGAGCAGGTCCGACTATCCGTTCCACTTCGTCGAGCCGCTGCTGAACGCGGCGGGGTGATCAGATCTCCGACCAGATGCGCAGCAGGTTGTGATAATGGCCCGCGAGCGCCACCGTCTCCTCGCTCTCGCCCAGCTTGCCGCGGATCTGCTGGATGTTCTGGTCCAGCTTGAACAGCAGCTCGCGGTGCCGCTCGTCCGGCACCATGCTCTGCGTCCAGAAGAACGAGCTGATGCGCGCGCCGCGGGTCACGGGGTTCACGCGGTGCAGGCTGCCCGACGTGTACAGCACGAGGTCGCCGGCCGGTAGTTTGACGCTGTGCGCGCCGAAGGTGTCGAACACCAGCAGCTCGCCGCCGTCGTAGTCGGCCGGGTCGGTGAGGAACAGCGTCGACGAGAGATCCGTGCGGATGAAGTGGGTGCTGCCGGGCACGGCGCGCACCGCGCCGTCGATGTGGTTGCCGTAGTGCTCGCCGCCCTCGTAGCGGTTGAACAGCGGCGGCACCGTCTTCAGCGGCAATGCGGCGGCGAAGAACAGCGGGTTGCGCGCCAGCGCACCGAGGATGAGCTCGCCGAGCTGGCGCCCGACGGGCGAGAGCTCCGGCAGCTGGCGATTGCGCTTCACCAGCGCGCCCTGCTCGCCGACGGTGGCCTTGCCATCCGACCACTCGGCAGCCTCGAGCAGGCGGCGGCATTCCGCCACCTGCTCGGGGGTCAGTACCTTCGGCACGTGCAGCATCATGGCGCGGATGCTCGCACGGCGCCGTCAGAACGAAAAGTTGACCGTCAACAGGCCCGACCGCGGCGCGCCCGGCGAGTAACGGGCACCACTGTTGTTCAGCATCGCGACGTAGAACTCGTCCGTGACGTTGTAGGCGTTCAATTGCAGCGAGATCTTCTCGTTGATCGCGTACGACGCCATCAGGTCGGCGACCCAGTAGTCGGGCGCGGTCCGCATGTTGGTGAGGTTCGCCGGCGGCGGAACTCCGTTAGTGGTCACCGGGCGGATGACGCTGTCGACGTAGCGGAAGCCGCCGCCGATCGAGAGCCCGAAGGACGTGTGGTAGGTAGTCCAGCTGGTGAACGTCAGGTCCGGGGACCAGGTGATCTGCAGGCCGTTCTGGTTCGCCAGGCCGCGTTTCACCTCGGTATCCATCTTCGCGATGCCGGCGCTCACCTCCCAGTTGTCCGACAGTTTGCCGACGAGCCCCAGCTCGACGCCCTTGACCGTCCGCTTGCCGAGCTGCAGGAAGATCGTCGGATCGACGGGATCCGGCGTCAGCTCGTTCTTGCTCTCGCTCTGGTAGACGGCGCCCGTGACCGCGAGCGCGCCGCCGCGGAATTCCCACTTGGCGCCGAGCTCGAGATTGCTGCCCTCGGTCGGGTCCAGGTTCGGGTTGTTCGCATTGTTCGCGGCGGTGCTCAGCGTGAAGTTCGATCCGCCGGGCGGTTGCTGCGAGATCGCGTGCGACAGGTAGATGGAGCCGTTCTCGACCGGCTTGAACACCACGCCGGCCTTGTACGAGAACAACGTGTCCTTCACCTGCAGGGGCACGGGCACGAGCGTGCCGACGGGCAACGTCGGGTTGGTCGCGAGTGTCGAGAGGATGGCGCTGTCGTAGTCGGTCTTGAAGTCGTCGACGCGGAAACCCGCGGTGGCTTCCCAGTGCTCGCTGAACGTCACGGTGTCGAACACGTAGACGCCGGCGGTCTGCGTCTCGCCGCGCGTGTAGACGCCGTTGCGCGCGGGCGCGTAGGCGGGCAGCGTGTCGTGGCGGTTCGGGTGATACAGGTTCGCGGCCGGAATCGGCGTGCCGAGGCCGACATAGGTCGGGTTGTACTGTTCCTCGTTGATGAACTCGATGCCGCCCGTGATGTTGTGCTGGAGCGAGCCCGTCGCGACGTTGGCGGTCAGGTTCGTCTGGTTGGTGATGAGCGTGTTGTCCTGGAACTTCGACTGCCGCGTGCGGGCGACCGTCCAGAGATCGGGATTCGCGTTGGTGACGGTCAGCGCGTTGACGCCGCTCAACACGTAGAACTGGTGCAGCTTGCCGTAGCGCGACGTGTTGCGGATCGACACGTTGTCGTTGAAGTCGTGCTCGATGCGCGCCGTGAACATCGTCCCCTTGATGTCCTCGAAGTCGCTCGCGAGACCGTACCAGTTGTCGCGATCGACGCGGCGCGGGACCACGCCGGCGTTCGCGCCGCCCGTATCGAAGGCCGCGTTGTAGAAGCCGTCGACGCCCAGGGTCGGCACGCCGCCGTCGGGCGTGTTGTCCTGCTCGGTGTGCAGTAGATAGAAATACGCGCGCGTGTCGCTCTCCAGGCCGAGCGCCAGCGACGGAGCGAACGCCCAGCCCTTGCGCTCGATGAAGTCACGGCCGTCGACCTCGCCGTCCTGCCACATCCCGTTCAGCCGCAGCGCGGCGCCGGTGCCTTCGAAACGATGGTTCACGTCGCCGGTCACGCGGCCATTGCTGGCCGTGCCGTAGCTCGCGGTGCCCGCGGCGAAGTCCTCGGGCAGCGGCACCTTGCTCGCGAGGTTCACGTAGCCGGAGGCGGCGCTGCGACCGTAATCGGGGCCGGCCGGTCCCTTCGCGATCTCGACCTGCTCGGTATTGAACACGTCGCGCGACACGCTGCCGAGATCGCGGATGCCGTCGATGAAGATGCTGCCCTGCGTGTCGAAGCCGCGCATGAAGATGGAGTCGCCGGTGGCGGTGTTGCCGTTCTCACCTAACAAGAACGTGACGCCGGGCGTGTTGCGCAGCGCGGCCGAGAGCGTGGTCGCGCCCTGCTGCTGCAACACCTGGCGCGTGACGACGGTGATCGTCTGCGGCGTGTCGAGCAGCGGCTGCGTGAACTTCGGCGACTCGACGCGATCGGCCTTGGGCGTGGCCTCGTCGGTCGCCTCGACCGTCACCTTCGACATCGTCTTGGTTTCATCGGCCGGTTGCGCCTGGGCGGCGGCGGCGGACAGGGCAAGGCTCACGGCAGCAGCGATACGGCTGCGGGTCACGGACATCGACACGATTGGCTCCCTTTGCATTGGAGCCCCGGTGCTCTGGCTATCCCGCGCGGGAGTGGCTGGCGATGGGCCGGGGCGAATCGGGTCGTATCCTATTGCGAATCATTCTTGTTTGTAAACAAGAATGACTCCCATCCGGACCCGGAAGCCTATTAATAAGAGGGGGTGTCAGAGAGCGGAAACGGGGATAACTCCCGCCGGCCGGAGTTATGCCCGTTTCCCCTCTCTGACACCCCCTCTCTCAGGAGCCTTGTTTGTTGGGGTCGCGCCAGGCGCGTTCGAACGGCAGCCGCCAGGCATGCGGGGCGACCAGCTGATGGATCGCATTCGGTCCCCACGACCCCGGCGAATACGACTTCACTGGCGGTGGCGATTCGATCAGCGGCACCGACACTTCCCACAGCCGCTCGATGCCCTCGGCCGTCGTGAACAACGTGTGATCGCCGCGCATCGCGTCGAGGATCAACCGCTCGTACGCCTCGAGCACGTCGCCGATCTGGCCCGTGTCGTTCATCGCGAATTGCAGCGAGTGCTTGTCGAGCTTCATGCCCGGCCCGGGCCGCTTGCCGTAGAACGATAACGACGTCTTGGCCGCGTCGGCGAGATCGAAGGTCAGGTGGTCCGGCCCGTGCGCGCCGATCCCCGAGTCCGCCGGGAACATGCTCTTCGGCGGCTCCTTGAACGCGATCGAGATGATGCGCTGCCCTTCCGCGAGCTTCTTGCCCGTGCGTAGATAGAACGGCACGCCGGCCCAGCGCCAGTTGTCGATGTGGCACTTCAACGCGATGAACGTCTCGGTGTCCGAATCCGGCGAGACGCCCTCTTCGCCGCGATAGCCCGTGTACTGCCCGCGCACCACGTCGGCCGGCTGGATCGGCAGCATGCTGCGGAACACCTTCACCTTCTCCTCGCTGATCGCCTGCGGCGCGAGGTGCGTCGGCGCTTCCATCGCGACGAAGCCGAGGATCTGGAACAGGTGCGTCACGACCATGTCGCGGTACGCGCCGGTGGATTCGTAGAAAACCGTGCGTTTGCCGAGTCCCAGCGTCTCGGGCACGTCGATCTGCACGTGGTCGATGAAGTTGCGGTTCCAGATCGGCTCGAACAGTCCGTTCGCGAAGCGGAACGCGAGGATGTTCTGCGCGGGCTCCTTGCCGAGGAAATGATCGATGCGGAAGATCTGCTCCTCGCGGAACACCTCGTGCAGCTTCGCGTTCAGCGCCACCGCGCTCGCGAGGTCCGTGCCGAACGGCTTCTCCATGATGATGCGCGAGTTCGTCGCGAGCCCCGCCTCGCCGAGCGTGCGCACCGCCGACAACGCCGCCGCCGGCGGCACGGATAGATAGTGCAGCCGCCGCGATTCCACGCCGATCGATTGCTCCGCGCGCTGCACGGCGGCCGCCAGCGTGCCGGCGCCGGCGGACAGCGGCACGTAATCGAGCGTGCCGGCGAACGCGGCCCACTCCGCGTCGGAACACTTGCGCGTGGAGAATTCGTCGAATGCCTGCTTCGCGAAGGCGCGGAAGCCGTCGGCATCCAGCTCGTCGAGCGAGACACCGATGATGCGGCAGGTGGGGATGAACCCGGCGCGCGCGAGATGCAGCAGACCGGGGATCAGCTTGCGGCGCGCGAGATCGCCGGTCGCGCCGACGAGGACGACGACCTGCGGAAACCGCGGACCGACACCGGCAGGGATCTTTGCCACGGCGCCGAGCTTCGCACGGGCGGGTGACGATTTGAACTACGTCATTCGCGCGAGTCGCGCGCTGACCGATGCACGTCGCCCGCGGCAGCGACGTCGGGCCGAAATCACCGCGCGCCGCGCACTCGCGCGGTGCGCGCGCCGCGACGCTGCACTACCGACTGGCGCGCGGCGCGTCCTGCGGCGCCCAGCCGTCGTCGCCGGCCAGAAGTTGTTTGGCCGACCACGCCGCCGCTTCGACCGCGCTCAACTGCCGCGAATACGGCTCGCGTGCCAACCGCGGCGCGCCGGCGCCGGTCGATGCGTACTCCGCGTAGAACGCGGTAGTCAGTCGGTGCGTCTCGCCCGGCGTCCACTCGCGCCAGCCGTCCGGATGCAGCGGCGCGTCGATGCGCGTGTTCAGGAAGATCACGCGCGAGTAGTCGCGCCACGGCCGGCCGAGCCACAACGTGCCGACACCCGGCTCGCTGGTGATGCGGCAATGGTCGAAAACATACGCGCGGTCTTCGTCCGGACCCGTGCGCATGTGCGCGGTCAGCATCACCTCATCGTGCGGCACCGCGTGCAGCTCGCAATTCTCGAAGAACGCCTTCGAGTTGCCGAAGATGAAATCGACGTGGCCCTCGACGTAGCAGTCGCGGAAGTACTGGCGGCTGATGCGGCAGTCCGGGCCCTCGCACTTGCGGCTGGCGGCGTACAGCGTGTCTTGCGCGCCCAGCATCCGCACGTTCTCGACGAACGCGCGATCGCCGGTGATGTACAGCGCGACGGCCTGCGACGGATCCGCGCTGCGCAGCCAGTGGTCGTTGACGACGGTGAGATTGCGCGCCTGGAAATCGTCGCCGCGCACCTCGAGCGAGGCCGTGCGGAACGTGCCGCCGACCTCCTTCGCGCCGTCGCTCCAGGTGATGACCACGTCGCGCGCCCTGCGCCCGGTTCCCACCAGGCGCACGTTCGCCCTGGCGACCAGCACTTTCTCGCGGTAGACGCCGGGGCCGAGACGCAGCTCGCCGCCGCCGTCCGGCAATGCATCGACCGCCGCCTGCAGCGACGAGTAGATGGTCGGCGAGCCGACCCTCGTTATTTTCCCGGGCGCGGCCTCGAAGCGGCGGACCATCTCCGCCGCCTGCGACCGCGGCGCCCCTCCGGCGGCGAACAGCGCGAGCAGCATCGACGCCGCGAGCGCCGGGCCCGGGACGCCCGTCGCCACCCCTGCCGACCCGCTCACGGCCCGACCGTGACCTCGGCGCCCGCGTACTCCACGGTCGCGTCCGGCTTGGCATCGAGATTCGCCGGCGGCGCCGCGCCTTCCTTGATCCAGCGCACGTGGAACGTGCGCGTCTGCGGCATGCCCGGATAGTTGCCGATACGCGCGCCGATCGTCAGCGTGCCCTTCGCGGCGTCGTAGCGCAGCGGGATGCGCGCGAACTCGCCGCGTTCGTAGCCGTAGCTGACGCCGTCGTCCTCGTAGTAGTCGAAGCTGCCGTCCGTGCCGGTGAACACGAACAACGTGATCGGCGCGCCCGGTTTCTCCGCCGCGTACTGCACGTCGGGACCGACCGGCACGATCGAACCGGCGCGCACGTACAGCGGCATGCGCGCCAGTGGTGCCGGCGCGTCGACGCGGTTGCCGCCCTCGAGCTTCGCGCCCGTGTGGAAGTCGTACCACGTGGCGCCGGCCGGTAGATAGACGGGGCGCGTCCGCGCCTGGTGCTTGTACACCGGCGCGACGAGGAACGCCTTGCCGAACAGGTATTCGTCGCGCACCGTGCGCGCGGCCGCGTCGTCCGGGAAGTCCATCGGCAGGCCGCGCAGCAGCGTGCCGTCGCGGTGATACGTGTCCGCGACCACGGTGTACGTGTACGGCAGCAGGCGGTAGCGCAGCTTGTCGTGCCACACGAACGAGTCGAAGACCTCCGAGCCGGCCGGAGCCAGGTTGAAGATCTCGCGGAACGGATACTCGCCGTGCGAGCGGAACAGCGGCATGAACGCGCCCATCTGGAACCAGCGCAGGTTGAGCTCGCGCCACTCGGCGAGGTCCGCCGGCGTCGGGTTCTTCGTGCTGTAGCGGCCTTCGTTGGCGAAGCCGCCGATGTCGAACGTCCAGTTCGGGAGACCTGCGTACGAGATGCTCACGCCGGCGCTGATCTGGTTGTAGAGATCGTCCCAGCGCGAGGCGATGTCGCCGCTCCACACCGCGGCCGCGTGGCGTTGCATGCCGCCGAAACCCGAGCGCGTCAGGATGAACACGCGTTTGTCCGGGTTCGCGACGCGCGAGCCGTCGTAGACGCCGCCCGAATGCACGAGTGGATAGGAGTTGAAGTACTCCGCCGCCGGGCCCAGCGCCGTCGGGCCGATGCGCGCCTTGATGGAATCGAGATCGAGGTTCGAATGCACGTCCGGCTCGGTCGCGTCCATCCACCACGCGTCGACGCCGAGCACGTCGAGCTTCTCGTGGACCTGGCGCCAGTAGATGTCGCGCGCTTCCTTCGTGTATGGATCGTAGAAGGAGTTGAGATAACCCGGCCCCACCCAGTCCTTCGCGCCGGCATCGATGTTGCCGTGGTACATGTGCCCGGCCTTGTCGAGCTCCTGGTAGTTGGCCGTCTGCGGATAGAACTTCGGCCACACGGAGATCATGAAGTGCGCGTTCAGCGCGTGCACGTCGTCGAGCATCTTCTTCGGATCGGGGAACCGCGCCTTGTCGAATTCGTGCGAGCCCCACTGGTCTTCTTTCCAGTAAAACCAGTCCATCACGATGTTGTCGAGCGGGATCTTCTTCGCGCGGTACTGCGCGACGACGTCGACCAGTTCCTTCTGCGTCGTGTAGCGCTGGCGGCTCTGCCAGAAGCCGTACGCCCAGCGCGGCATCAGCACGGCCTTGCCCGTGAGGTTGCGATAACCCGCGATGACATCGTCCTGGTTGTCGCCGGCGACGAACCAGTAGTCGGACGTGCGCCCCTCGTCGGAGGTGAACGTCAGCGAATGACGCTCGTTGGCCGGCAGCGGATCGTTGTGCAGCAGCGCGAGATAGCCGCCGTCCGGGATCCACTCGATCTTCACCTTCAGCGGCGTGCCCGCGACCATCGGCGCGTCGAAGTTGTGATACCAAGCGGCCCAGTTCTGGCGCCAGCGGTCGAGCACCTGCGTTCCATCGACCCACACCTTGAAGTAGCTGCTGCCGTAGAGCTGGAACTTGTGCGTGCCGCCGTTCGCGCTGACCAGCGAGCCTTCCCACGTCACCGTCTGGTTCGGCAGGATGTTGGGCGGCGCGCCGGCCGCCGGCTCCTGCCCGGTCAGCATCTCCTTCGGCCAGTCGAAGCGGTCGCGGATGTACTGGTAGTTGATGTCCTTCTCTACGCGCTCGAGCTTCTTGTCGCCGGCCACGTACGTGGCCGTGAAGCCGCCTTCCTTGCCGGCCGCGTCGAGCACCTTCAGGTCGCGCGACACCAGTCCGTACGGCCGCGGATTGCCGAGCCGCGTGATGCCATTGTTGTCCCACAACACGCCGTAGTTGCGCGTCGAGACGACGAAGG
>DATJTW010000048.1:0-25362 GCA_035502995.1 Steroidobacteraceae bacterium
CCGCGTTTTCCGCCGCCGCTCTCGCCGGCCTGAACGCCGCCGCGGTTTCCGAACCGGTACCGGTGGAAACCTTCTTCATCTATTTCGCCGCCAGCCTGCTCTACGTGGGCCTGTCGCGCTTCGCGGCGCGCGAGCTCCTGCGCCTGCGCGTCTCCGACGCCGCGCCCGTCATCGTCTACGGCGCGGGTGCGGCCGGCGCGCAGCTGTGCGCCTCGCTGCGCACGCGCGGCCAGTACAAGCCGATCGCCATCGTCGACGACAACGCGACGATGTGGGGTGCGCAGGTCTGCGGCGTCGAGGTGCGTTCGCCCGCCGACGTGCTCGACATCCGCCGCGAGGACGGCGCGAGCCTGGTGCTGCTGGCCATCCCCAGCGCGTCGCGTCGCCGGCGCGGCGAGGTCATCGACCGGCTGACGACGTCGGGGTTCACCGTGCAGACGGTCCCGGAGATCTCCGAGATCATCTCCGGCCAGTCGCGGCTCGAGGAGATCCGCGACATCGACGTGCACGACTTGTTAGGCCGCGACCCGGTGCCGCCGAATACCGGCCTGCTCGCCGCCTGCGTGCGCGGCAAGTCCATCATGGTGACCGGCGCCGGCGGCTCCATCGGCTCCGAGTTGTGCCGCCAGATCATGGAGCTCGCGCCGCGCCGGCTGATCCTGCTCGAAGTGTCGGAACTGGCGCTGTACGAGATCGAACGCGAGCTGCGGTCGGTCAACGCGCGTCACGGCAACCGCATCGATCTCGTCGCGCTGCTCGGCAACGCGCACCACAAGCACCGCGTGCGCGAGATCATGACGACGTTCGGCATCCAGACCGTCTATCACGCGGCCGCGTACAAACACGTGCCGATCGTCGAACACAACATCATCGAAGGCATCCACAACAACATCTTCGCCACGTACAACACGGCGGAGGCGGCGCTCGAGTGCCGCGTCGAGACCTTCGTGCTCGTGTCGACCGACAAGGCCGTCAACCCGACCAACGTCATGGGTTGCACGAAACGCGTCGCGGAGATGGTGCTGCAGGGCCTGCACCAGCGCGCCGCCGGCACCACGCGCTTCTGCATGGTCCGCTTCGGCAACGTGCTCGAGTCGTCGGGCTCGGTGGTGCCGCTGTTCCGCGAGCAGATCCGCGAGGGCGGGCCGGTCACCGTCACGCACCCGGACGTCATCCGTTATTTCATGACCATCCCCGAAGCCTCGCAGCTCGTCATCCAGGCGGGTTCGATGGGTTCGGGCGGCGACGTGTTCGTGCTCGACATGGGCAGCCCCGTGCGCATCGCGGACCTCGCCAAGCGCATGATCCAGCTCGCCGGCTACACCGTGCGCGACGACAAACATCCCGACGGCGACATCGAGATCCGCTTCACCGGCCTGCGTCCGGCCGAGAAGATGTTCGAGGAGCTGCTGATCGGCAAGAACGTCACGGGCACCGAACATCCGCGCATCCTGCGCGCCATGGAGCATTCGCTGACCTGGGACCAGATGCGGCACGTGCTCGACGATCTCGCCCAGTGCTCGATCCGTTTCGACTGCGAACGCGCCCGCGACATCCTGCTGCGCGCGGTCCCGGAGTACCGGCCCACCGATCGGGTGCAGGACCTTGTTTGGTTACAGGGCGGCGGGCGCGTCAGTGGTGCACAAATGGCGGACGAGGAGAAGGTTCGAGAGCTCCGTCCCCGCCCCATCAGCTGACAGACCACACATTTCCGGTATTCCTACGCCGCTCGCGGCATTCCTGTAACCGGTTTTCGTTAGAATTCCGCCCCTTGCGCCCGGGTGGGCGAGGTCAGGGAATTCATGCGAGTCACCATATTCGGTTCGGGTTATGTCGGTTTGGTCACGGGCGCCTGCCTGGCGGATGCCGGCAATGACGTCCTTTGCGTCGACATCGACGAGAAGAAGATCGAAGCGCTGAAGCAGGGGATCATCCCGATCCACGAGCCCGGTCTCGACACCCTCATCAAGTCCAACATCGAGGCCGAACGCCTGAAGTTCACGACCTCCGCGAAGGAAGGCGTGGACCACGGCCTGTTCCAGCTGATCGCCGTCGGCACGCCGCCCGACGAGGACGGCTCGGCGGACCTCAAGTACGTGCTCGCGGTCGCCCGCTCGATCGGCGAACACATGACCGAATACAAGGTCGTCATCACCAAGTCGACGGTGCCCGTGGGTACGAGCGACAAGGTGCGTGGCGCCGTCGAGGAGACGCTGAAGAAGCGCACCTCGCCGGTGGAATTCGACGTCGTCTCGAACCCGGAATTCCTCAAGGAAGGCGCGGCCATCGAAGACTTCATGCGCCCGGATCGCGTGGTGGTCGGCACCGACAACCCGCGCGTCACGGAACTGCTGCGCGCGCTGTACGACCCGTTCACGCGCAGCCGTGAAAAGCTCATCGTCATGGACCTGCGCTCCGCCGAGCTGACGAAGTACGCGGCCAACGCGATGCTCGCAACCAAGATCAGCTTCATGAACGAGCTGGCGAACCTCGCCGAGCGTTTCGGCGCGGACATCGAGCGCGTGCGCGTCGGCATCGGCTCCGACCCGCGCATCGGCTACCACTTCATCTATCCCGGTCTCGGGTACGGCGGCTCCTGCTTCCCGAAGGACGTGCAGGCGCTGGCACGCTCGGCGCGCGGCGTCGGTTACACGCCGGCGCTGCTCGACTCCGTCGAGGCGGTCAACAAGCGCCAGAAGGAAGTGTTGTTCGAGAAGATCTCGAAGCACTTCGGCGGCGATCTGAAGGGCAAGACGTTCGCGATCTGGGGCCTGGCGTTCAAGCCCGGCACCGACGACATGCGCGAGGCGCCGTCCCGCGTATTGCTCGAGCAGCTGTGGAAGGCGGGCGCGAAGGTGCGCGCGTTCGACCCGGCAGCGATGAAGGAAACGAAGCGCATCTTCGGCGAGCGCGCCGAGCTCGTGTTGTGCAACCGCGCGCGCGAGACGCTCGAGGGCGCCGACGCGCTGGCGATCGTCACGGAGTGGAAGGAATTCCGCAGCCCGGACTTCGACTTCCTCAAGAAGCAGCTGAAGTCGCCGGTGATCTTCGACGGCCGCAACCTGTACGACCCCGCCATGATGAAGAAGCAGGGGTTCCGGTATTACGCGATCGGTCGCGGCGAAGGCGTGACCGCGTAGCAACGCGGCGGTAGCATCCGACGGCCATGAAACTCGTCCCCGTGATCCTCTCGGGTGGCGCCGGCACGCGGCTCTGGCCGTTGTCGCGCGAGCTGCTGCCCAAACAACTCCTCGCGCTGACCGGCGAGCGCACGATGATCCAGGAGACCGCGGCGCGGCTCGCCGGATTCCCGGACGCCACTGGCCCGGTGGTCGTCTGCAACGAAGCGCATCGTTTCCTGGTCGCCGAACAACTGCGCGAGATGGACCTGCCGCCGAAGGCGATCCTGCTGGAGCCGGTCGGTCGCAATACCGCGCCGGCCATCGCGATCGCCGCGCACGCCGTGCTATCGAGCGTCGGTGAAGACGCGCTGATGCTGGTGTTGCCGGCGGATCACGTGCTGCAGGACCTCGCGGCGTTCCAGTCCGCGATCAAGCAAGCCGTGCCGGCCGCGGCCGCGGGCAAGCTGGTGGCGTTCGGCATCGTCGCGCACACGCCCGAGACGGGGTACGGATACATTCGCCGCGAGAAGGGCGAGGGCGCCGTCGCGCCGATCGCGCAATTCGTCGAGAAGCCCAATCTCGACCGCGCGCGCGAGTTCATCGCCAGCGGCGACTACTTCTGGAACTCCGGCATGTTCCTGTTCGGCGCGCGCCGCTTCCTCGACGAGCTCGCGCGGCTCGCACCCGACATCGCCGACACCTGCGCGCGTGCCAGCGCCGCCGCCGCGCACGACAAGGACTTCACGCGCGTCGACGAGGCGATCTTCGCCACCTGCCGCAGTGATTCCGTCGACTACGCCGTGATGGAGAAGACGCAGGACGCGGTGATGGCGCCGCTCGACGCCGGCTGGAACGACGTCGGCTCGTGGGCCGCGCTGCACGACGTGTTGCCCGCCGATGCGCAGGGCAACGTCACGCGCGGCGACGTGCTGGTCGAGGATTCCGCCGGCTGCTACGTGCACGCCGACAGCCGGCTCGTCGCGGCGTTGGGGTTGCACGACATGGTCATCGTCGAAACCGCCGACGCCGTGCTGGTGGCGCCGCGGTCGAAGGTGCAGGACGTCAAGAAGCTGGTCACGCGCATCAAGGCCGCGGGGCGCATGGAACACGTGTCGCACGCGGCGCCGAAGGGAAAGAGCTGAGTGGTCGACAAAGTACCGAATCTCTCCGCGTTCAAGGCCTACGACGTCCGCGGCCGCATCCCGGACGAACTGAATCCCGGGCTCGTGTACCAGATCGGCCGCGCGTATGCGGCGTTCGTGCAGCCGAAGCGGGTGGCCGTCGGCCGCGACATCCGGCAGACCAGCGAGGAGTTCGCGCAGGCGCTGATCCGCGGCCTGACGGATGCCGGCGTCGACGTGGTCGACATCGGCCTGTGCGGCACCGAGGGCGTGTACTTCGCCACGTTCCACTACGGGCTCGACGGCGGCGTCATGGTCACCGCGTCCCACAATCCGCCCGATTACAACGGCCTCAAGCTCGTGCGCGAGAAGAGCAAGCCGATCGGTGCGGACACCGGGCTCAAGGACATCAAGGCGATGATCCAGGCCGGCGCGTTGCCGCCGCCGGCGGCCAGCAAGGGCAGGGTCGAGAAACTCGACACGTCGAAGGACTACGTCGAGCACCTGCTGGGCTACGTGAACCGCAAGGTGCTCAAGAAACTGAAGGTCGTCGTCGACGCCGGCAATGGCGGCGCGGGACTGACGATCGACAAGCTCGAGCCGCACCTGCCGTTCGAGTTCATCAAGGTGCGACACCAGCCGGACGGTTCGTTTCCGCAGGGCGTGCCGAACCCGATGCTCGAGGAGAATCGCGGCCCGACGCTGCAGGCGCTGAAATCCGCCGGCGCGGATCTCGCGATCGCCTGGGATGGCGACTACGACCGCTGCTTCTTCTACGACGCCGACGGCACGTTCATCGAGGGCTATTACATCGTCGGTTTGCTGGCCGAGAGCTTCCTCGCCAAACAACCCGGCGCACGCATCGTCTACGACCCGCGGCTGACGTGGAATACCGTCGACACGGTGACGAAGTTCGGCGGCGTGCCGGTGATGAGCCAGTCGGGTCATGCGTTCATCAAGCAGAAGATGCGCGAGGTCGACGGCGCGTACGGCGGCGAGATGAGCGCGCACCACTATTTCCGCGACTTCTCGTACTGCGACAGCGGCATGATCCCGTGGCTGCTGGTGCTGGAGCGCGTGTGCGAATCCGGCAAGTCGCTGCGCGAGCTGGTGGCGGCCCGCATGCAGGCGTTTCCCGCCAGTGGCGAGATCAACCGCAAGCTGCCGGACGCGAAGGCGGTGCTGGCCGCGGCCGAAGCGAAATACGCGCCGGGCGCCGTGGCCGTCGACCACACCGATGGCGTTTCGGTGGATTTCGAGGACTGGCGCTTCAACCTGCGCGCGTCGAACACCGAACCGCTGGTGCGGTTGAACGTGGAATCCCGCGGCGACGAGGCGCTGATGCGCGCGAAGACCGCCGAGCTGCTGGCCTTCCTCGACTCGATGGGTGCGGTAAAGTCCAACCATTGATGGGGTCAGACCCCATTTCCTGGCAAATGGGGTCTGACCCCATTACGTGGAAATGGTGCCGGACCTCTCGTCACCTTCCCAACAAGGATCAACCGATGAGCCAGAAGAACATCGCGCGCCCGATCGCGCTCGCCGCCGGACTTGCCTTCGCCATCACCGCGGCCACCGCCGTGGCCGCCACCTACGACATCCCCGCCGCCGTCGACGCCACCGCGAAGCGGCAGATCAACGCCGGCTCGCTGGCGGCGCCGATCCGCTACCTCGCCGACGACCTGCTCGAGGGCCGCGGTCCGGCCACTCGCGGCGATTCGCTCGCACGGCTCTACCTCGCGACCGAGCTCGAGTCGCTGGGCTATCTACCCGCCGGCACGGACAAGTACCAGCAGGAGTTCGACGTCGTCGGCACGACGGCGCACCTGCCCGCCACCTGGTCGTTCACGACGAAGACCGGCAACGTCGACCTCAAGCTCTCCGACGACTACATCGCCGGCTCCGGCGTGCAGACGGACACCGCCGGCTTCAAGGACGCCGAGCTGGTGTTCGTCGGCTACGGCATCGAAGCGCCCGAATACAAGTGGGACGACTTCAAGGGCGTGGACGTGAAGGGCAAGGTCCTCGTCATGCTGAACAACGATCCGGACTGGGACGACAAGCTGTTCGCCGGCAAGAAGCGTCTCTACTACGGCCGCTGGGTCTACAAGTACGAAAGTGCCGCGCGCCACGGCGCCGCGGGCGTGATCATCGTGCACACCACGCCGTCCGCCGGTTACCCGTGGCAGGTCGTGCAGTCGTCCTGGGGCGGCGAGCAGTTCGAACTACCCGCCGAGGGTGAGCCGCGCATCCAGCTCAAGGGCTGGGGTACGGAAGAATCCGTGAAGCGCCTGCTGAAGGCCGGCGGCTTCGATCTCGACACGCTGACCGCGGCTGCGAAGAAGCGCGACTTCAAGCCGGTGAAGCTCGGCATCCGGACGTCGATCCAGTTCACCAACAAGGTGTCGCGCGTGCGCACCGGCAACGTCGCCGGCCTGCTGCCGGGCAGCGACCCGAAGTTGAAGGACGAGGTGGTGATCTATACCGCGCACCACGACCATTTCGGCATCGGCGCGCCGGACGCGAAGGGCGACAAGATCTACAACGGCGCGCAGGACAACGCGGCCGGTTGCGCCGAGGTGCTGGCGATCGCGCGCGCGTACGCCGCGCTGCCGGAACGGCCGCGGCGCTCGGTGATGATCCTATTCGTCGCCGGCGAGGAGCAGGGCTTGTTGGGCAGCAAGTACTACTCGCTGCACCCGACCGTGAAGCCCGGCAAGATGGCCGCCAACATCAACTACGACGGCGGCAATTTCCGCGGCCGCACGAAGGACCTCACGCAGATCGGCAAGGGCAAGTCGTCGATCGACGGCATCGCGCAGGCGATGCTCGAGCGCCAGGGCCGCCGCCTCGACGACGACGCGTTCCCCGACAAGGGCTACTTCTACCGCTCCGACCAGTTCAACTTCGCGAAGATCGGCGTGCCGGCGTTGTACTTCCACGGCGGCATCGAATACCTCGGCAAGCCGGCGGGCTGGGGCCGCGAGCAGGCCGACGAGTGGACGGAGCACGTCTACCACCAGCCCAGCGACCAGATCGACGACACCTGGGTGTTCGATGGCATGGCCGAAGACGCGACCGTCGGTTTCCTCACGGGCTGGCTGATCGCGCAGGCCGACCAGATGCCGGTGTGGAACAAGGGCGACGAGTTCGAAGCCGCGCGATTGAAGGCGCTGAAGGAATAACCGCCGTAATGGGGACAGTCCCGTCGGTCGCATGCGACCGACCCCAGGAAACGGGGACTGTCCCCATTACGCGATGGCGGGGCGCTCCGCTTCCGACATCGAATACTCGAGCAGCGCCTCCAGCGCCTCCTGCGCCGTCCCGTAACGCAGCTCCGGACTCTTCGCGACCATGCGCTCCAGGAACCGCTGGTGCCGCGACACGGGCTCCGGCAGCTTCGGGATCGGTGCGTTCTTGTGCATCTCGAACAGCCCCACCAGCGAGGCCGCCGCGTACATGCGTTGTCCCGTGAGCATCTCGTACATCATCACGCCGACGCTGTAGAGATCCGACCGCTGGTCGGCCTTGCCGCCGAGCGCCTGCTCCGGCGACAGGTAGTAAGGCGTGCCGATGACGACACCGGCCAGCGTCTTCGCCACCGGGTCCGCATCCGTACGCGCGCTGCCGAAATCCACCAGCGCGATCGTGCCGTCGTCGCGGAACATCACGTTCGCCGGCTTGAGATCGCGGTGGATGATGCCGCCCGCGTGCACCGACGTCAGCGCCGAGAGGATCGACGCGATGATGATCAGCGCCTCGTCCACCGTCGGCCGCTCGCGCGCCATGCGGGCGCGCAGGTCGCCGGCGGGGAAGTACTCCATGACGATGTACGCATGGCTGTCGGTGAAGCCATGCTCGAAGACCTTGGCGACGTACGGGCTGTCGATGCTCGACGTCGCGAAATATTCCTGTACGAAACGGGCCAGCAAGTCCGAATCGCCGCTGCCTTCGCCCTTGAGGATCTTGAGCACCACCTGCTGCTTGTCCGCGTCGCGCTCCGCGAGGCAGACGTTGGCGGTCGCGCCGCTGCCCAGCGGCTTCACCGGCGTGAAGCCCGTGATGCCCGCGGACTTCAGCACCGCGTCCGCCTCGGCGAGCCGCTTGATGTCGGCCCGCTTGACCATGCTCGGACTTTCTTCGACCGTCTCGAACTTCGGCAGCGGTTTGCCCGCCGGCTTCGGCGGCGGCGCCGGGATCGGCTTGATCTCGGCGCGCGGCTCCGCCTTCGCCGACGTCTTGACGTCCGCGACGGCCGGCCGCGACTCCGATTTCTTCGGCGGCAGCGGCGGCGCGTTCACCTCGATCTCGGCGGGCGGCTGGTGCCGGCGCACTTCGCCCGGCACGCGCACGATCTTCGGGAAGTTGGGCTTCGAGCGCAGCTCGGAGATCCACAACAGGCCTTCCTTGCGCAGGTACTCGTCGTCGATGAGCACGTGCAGGTAACGGTCCCAGCGGAAATCCACGGGCGGCTTGCCGTAGGCGGAGAGGTCGTGGACCTCGAGCTTCGCCTGCGGCCATTTCTCGATGGCCATGCGCCGGGCCCGGTTCACGAGGCCCGACGCGTGCCGGATGATCAGGACACGTTCGCTCATCTATCTACCCGTCACTTCCGGGTGACCGTGTGACGTTCGATGATGGCACGCAGCTTGGTCTCGTCGACGGGCTTCGTCAGGTACCCGTCGCAGCCGGCCATCGTGCCGCGGATCTTGTCGAAGGTCTTGTCCTTGCTGGTCAGCATGACGACCTTCATCAGGTTGTTGTCCTTGTTCTTCTTGATCATCTTGCAGACGTCGTAGCCGTCCATGCCGGGCAGCATCACGTCGAGGAAGATCATGTCGAAGTGCTGCTTCGAGATCTTGAACAGCGCTTCTTCGCCCGACGCGGCGAAGTCCGGCGAGATGCCGTACGGCGCCAGCTTGTTCTGCAGGAAGGTGCGCATCAGCGGGCTGTCGTCGACGGCCAGGACGCGGAACACCTGTTCCTCGTGGCGCGGTGTGGGTGTGGACGTCGGCATGACCGGCACCGGCGCGGTGGGCGCAGCGGCCACCGGGGTCGCGGCGACCGGCACCACGGCCGGTGCGGCAGCGGCCGGCGCAGCGACCATCACGGGCGTCGCGACCGGCGTCACCGGCGCGGTGATCGACGGCGCGGTGATCGACGGCGCGGCCGGGGCGGGCGCCACGGGTGCGGTCATCGGCACATCGGCGATGCGCGCCGTGGTCGGCGCCAGCGGCGCCACCATCGGCGCCTCGGCGATGCGCGACACGGGCGCGGCGGCCGGCAGCGACGCCGCGAGCGGCGAGACGCTCGGCACGACGCGCAGGTTCGTCCGCGTCGACGACGTGGACACCGGCGCCACCGCGGCCGACAACGCGGCCGGCGACAGCGGCGTGACGCCGCTCGACATCAGCGCGGCCGCCGCGGCCGAGGGCTTCTCGAGCACCACCGGCTTCTCGACGACCACGGGTTTCTCGGCGACGAAGGATTTCTCCACCGCCGGCTTCTCGGACAGGATCTTGTCGACCGTCTTCTCCGGCACCGGGCGCTCGTTGATCGACTTGTCCAGCGTGCGATCCATCTTCGCGGCCAGGTCCGGCGCGACGTTCGGCTGCAGCGTGACGTTCGGCAGCACGGTCGCCGCCGGCGCCTGCGCCGTCATCGACGTGGGCAACGTGCCGTTCGACACGGGCTTGTTCAGCGACGAGCCCAGCGCATTGATCGACGCCGCGAGGGCGTCCGGGATCGGCGGCCGCGTGTACGCGGGCACGCGCGGCAGGCTGGTGTTCTGATCGGCGGCCGGCGCGGCCGGCGCGGCCGGCGCGGCCGAAGCGGCCGGCGCAGGCGCCGGCGCGTTGTGCGTCATGCCCGCGGCGCTGGTCGGCAACGTGCCCGACGACAGCCCATTCGTCGGCAGCGTGCCGCCATTCGTGGGCAACGTGCCCGCGCTGGTCGGCAGCGTGCCGGCGCTCGTCGGCAACGTGCCGCTGCCGACACGCGGCGCGGACACGTCGAGGCCCGCATTTTCCTTGGCGAGCTTGTTGTTGATGGCGATCGCCAGGCGGTCCATGGCGCCGACCACCTTGAGGCCCAGCGGCCGCGCGGCGGAGGCGACGCCGAGGTCGGTGTTCTTCGCGCCGACGACCAGCGTGCGTTCGGCGGTATTGCTGAAGGCGGCCTGCCAGCTCAGGACCGCGCTCTCGCTGTCGCCGTCGAGTAGATAGAGGTCCGGCGCCGCGCCGGTCTCCGGGTTCCACAGCTTGTAGCCGATCTGCCGCGCCGGGGCGACCGACAGCAGGAAGATCGAGTTCAGCATCTGCTTCTCCGGGGCGGAGAAGCCGACGACTCGGACGTGGAGGACGCGGGTTTTGTTCGTCATGGCAATACCTTCCTGGCTAGCCGGCGGCCGCGCGTCTTTCGACGCGGCCGGTAACGGCATTCGCCACCTGTTGCAGTAGCTCGATGTCGGTGTACGGTTTGGTGAGATAGACGTTCACGCCGACGGACAACGCCTGGCGGCGGTGTTTGTCCATCGAACGCGAGGTGATCATGATGACCGGCAGCGCGGCCAGCGCCGCCGAGGCGCGCACGTGCGCGGTGAGCTCGAGGCCGTTCATGTTCGGCATCTCGAGGTCGGTCAGCAGCACGTCGTAGCGCGCCGCGTCGAGGGCGCGCACGGCTTCGAGGCCGTCGCGCGCGACCGTGACTTCGTAACCCTGGTCCTCGAGCAGCGTGCCGAGCGCGCGGCGCACCGACAGCGAGTCGTCGACCACGAGCAGTTTCGAGCGGCGCACGGCATGCGCCTGCGAGCGCTTCTCGGCGGCGGCGCGCAGCGCGTGTTCGCGCGGCGCGCGGACCAGCTCCGCGACGTCGAGCAGCGGGATCACGCTGCCGTCGCCGGTCAGGCCGATGCCGGTGACGCCGGCGACGCGCTTGACGAAGCGGCCCGCGGGACGCGTCACCAGTTCGTTCGCATCGAGGATCGCGTCGATCAGCACGCCGATCGGGCCGGCGTCGGAGTCGACGATGACGAGGTTGCGGCGATCGGGAATCGCGGCCGGCGCGAGGCCGGTCAGCGCGGAGAGTTCGTGGGCGGGGTAGCGGTGCGCATCGACGTTCGCGTACAGCACGCCGTCTTCACGCGACAGCTCGACCGCCACGGCCGGCACGGCGCGCTGCACCGTGTGGCTGGCGAGGCCGAAGGTCTGGCCGCCGTCGCGCACGAACAGCGCGTGCGTCGCGACCAGCGAGGCCTGGAAGCGCAGCTCGATGGTCATGCCGCGGCCGGACTGCGTGCGGATGTCGATGGCGCCGGCGAGCGCGCGCAGGCGCGTCGCGACGACGTCGAGGCCGACGCCGCGGCCGGAGATCTCGGTGACGGCATCGCGCGTCGAGAAGCCAGGCAGCAGCGTGAGGCGCGCGATCTCGGCGTCGGTCGGCAGCGCGTCGGTCGGGATCAGGCCGCGCTCCATCGCCTTCGCGAGGATGTTCGACAGGTTCAGGCCGCGGCCGTCGTCCGCCACCTGCACGGTGACGACCTGGCCGCGACGCGCCACCGTCAGCGTGATGCGGCCTTCGCGCGGCTTGCCGGCCGCTTCGCGTTCGGCGGGCGTCTCGAGGCCGTGGTCGACGGCATTGCGCAGGATGTGCAGCAGCGGGTCGACCAGCTGGTTCAGCACGTCGACGTCGACGAGGATGTCGCTGCCGACGACGGTGAGCGACGCCTGCTTGTGGGTCGCGGCGGCGGTCTGGCGCACGTTGCGCTGCAGGCGCGGCACGATCGTCTCGACCGGCGCCATGCGCGTCTGCGAAGTCAGGTGTTGCAGCTCGCGCATGAGGCGCTGCTGCTGGTGCACGATGCCGGCGAGGCCGGCCAGCTCGTCCTTCAGGCCGACGCCGAGCTCGCGCGAGTCGGTGGCTTCCTCGATCAGCGCGCGGGTCAGCGACTGCACTTCGTTGTACTGGTCCAGTTCCAGCGAGTCGAAGTGCGAGTTGTGGTTCGGGTTCTGGGACTGCACCGCGTGCAGCTTGTGCCGCGCCGCGACGCCGCGGATGTCCACCGAGTTCTCGAGCTCGAACAGGCGTTTCTGGATGATGCGGTCGCGGTCGATGAGCTCGCGCGAGTTCTTCGACGCGGACTTCAGCTCCTGCTCCAGCTCGCCGATCTTGATCGTCATCTCGCCGACCATGCGGACCAGGTCGTCGAGCAATTCGGTGGGCACGCGCGTGGTGGCTTTCGGCTCCGTGCGGGCTGCCGCGGGTTCTTCGACGCGCGACGTCGGCGCGGCCGACGCGGCCGGCGCGACCGGGACGGCCGGCGCGACCGGCGCGACGTCCATCTCCTGCGTGCGCTCGCTCAGCGCGCGCTGGCGCACCGTGTCCGAGGCGTCATTGCTGCGCGCCGCATCGAGTCGTTCGACGACGCCGAGCGCGTTCTCCGGCGCGGAGTCCTCGCCGGCGACCGCGGCGACCATCTGTTCGAGGCAGTCGGCGGCGGCCATCAGCGCGTCGGCGCGGGCCCGCGACGGCGGCTCCGCGGAGACCTCGCAGATCTCGAGCAGGTCCTCGAGACGATGCGCGAGCTTCGCGACGCCGCGGATGCCCAGGATGTTGGCGGAGCCTTTCAGCGTGTGCGCGGCGCGCTTGGCATTGCGCAGCGGTTCGAGCTGCGCGGGCTCGGCGATCCAGCCGGCCAGCGACTGGATGACCTCGGCCGCCTGCGGCGGCGAGTCGTTCATGAACGCATCGAGCAGGGCGGCGTCGACGTCGTGGGAGATGTCGAGCGCGAGATCGGCGGCGGTCAGCGCTTCGGGCGCGGCCTGTTCTTCCTCGTCGAGCGCCGCGCCGATGTCGCGCGCGGCGGCCAGCTCCGCGCGCAACTCGCGCAACGCAGGCTCGTCGAGCGGCACGGGAACCCAGGAGCCGCCGACGTGCGCGACCAGCGCGTCGATCGCATCCGGCGATTCGGGGAGCCGCAGATGCGTGTGCAGCAGCCGCGCCCAGTCCGTGAAGAACGGCCGCACCAGCAGGCGCGCGTCCTGGTCGTTCGACGCGATGTTCTCGAGATTCGTCAGCACGCAGGCGCACAGGCGCTGCACGCCGGCGAGACCCATGTAGCCCGCGGCTTCAGACAACCGCGAGACGGACGTTACATACGATTGATCGGCCTGCGCGCGCACCGCGGCGTCCGGCGTGGTGCCGGCGTCGTAGTCGCGCGCGAGCTCGGGTGCGAGACCCTTCAGCTCGTCGGCGAGTGCGGTGAGGAGATCCTGCCCGCGCATCGGTCTTTATGCCGCCCGGCTCGTCGTCGGCAGCTTGAAGACGCGCACCGATTCGACCAGGCGATCGGCGGACTTCGACAGGTCGGACGTCGCTTCCGACTGCAGCAGAATCTCGGCCGCGGTCTTTTCCGTGCTGGCGCCGATCTGGTGCACGCGGTTGCGCAGCTCGGTGGTGATCTTCATCTGCACCTGCGCGGACGAGGTGATGCGTTTGACGAGCTCCACGAGCGACGCGGTGGACTGCTGCGTCTCGCGCATCTGTGCGCCGGACTTCGCCGCCAGCTCGGATCCCGACACCACCTGCGAAATCGTCTTGTTGACCGTGTTGATCGTGTCCGACGTCTCGATCTGGATGTTGTTCACCAACTGCGCGATCTGCTGCGTCGCCTGGCGGGAGCTCTCGGCGAGGCGCTGCACTTCTTCGGCCACGACCGCGAAGCCGCGGCCCGCGTCACCGGCGGCGGCGGCCTGCATGGACGCGTTCAACGCCAGCACGTGCGTGCGTTCGGCGATCGTGTTGATGAGGTTCACGATGCCGGTGATTTCCTGCGAACGTTCGCCCAGGCGCTTGATGCGCTTTTCGGCCTCGGCGATCGATTCGCGGATGCCTTCCATGCCGCGCACCGTCTCGTTCACCGAGCCGAGCGCGGTGACCGTCGACGACGTCGCCTGCTCGGCGGCGCGGTTGGACGCGGCAGCCAGCTCGGCCACCTGCGTCATGACCTTGTTCGCGTTCGCGAGGTTCTCGGAGGCGCGTTCGACGTCGGAACGTTCCGCCGCGGCGGTGGCGTTCACCGATTCGGCCTGGCGCTTCACGCGCTCGGTGGAGAGCTTCACCTGCGCCGCGATGCTGGTCACCTCGGAGAGCACGCGTCCCGTTTCGTGGGCCAGCAGGTTGATGGAGTCCGAGACGGTGCCGATCACGTTCGCGGTGACGGGCGCCTTCGCGGTCAGGTCCTTGTTGGACAGCTGCGCGACGGCCTGCAGCAGCTGCACGACCGAGTTGTTCAGGTCTTCGTTCTCGCGCTCGGCTTCGGCGAGGCGCGCGACGCGGTCGTCGAGCAGGTGGTCGAACGCGCGCGAGAGCTGGCCGAACTCGTCGTCGCCGCCGAGATCGGAGCGCGCCGCGAAGTCGCCTTCGGAGATCCGGGTCACCGTGTCCTGCAGCTTCGTGATCGGGCGCGTGACCGAGCGCAGCAGCGAGAACGCGATCAACAGGCCGAGGCCGAGCAGCGCGACCGCGATGCCGGTCGACCACACGACCACCTTCTCGCGCACCGCGATGACGGGTTTGAACGCCTCGGCACTCTGGATTTCGGCAACGATGGCCCACTTGAGGCCGAGCACGTTCAGCGGGGCATAGGCGCCCAGCACCGACTGCTTCGCGTAGTTCGGGTACACGCCGAAGCCGGCGGTGCCTTTCTCGAACGTATCCGTCGTCGCCTGCGTCTTGATCGGCACCAGGCCGATGCTCGTGCCCTTGGCCTGCACGGCGTTCGCCAGGCCCTGCGCGAAGCCGGCTGCGAGCACGCTCTTCGAATAGGCGTTCAGGTCCTCGACCGCGCCGCGCGCGATCGATCGCGGCGTGCCGTCGGCCGCCGAGACGAGATAGGTTTCGCCGGTGTCGCCGAGGCCGCGTTCCTTCCACTTGCCTTCGTGCGTCATCACCGAGTTGATCTTGTCGATCGGCACCTGCACCAGCAGCACGCCGATCTTCCGGCCGCCGTCGAACACCGGCGTGCCAAGGAACGCCGCCTGGTCGTTGTATGAGGGCAGGTATTCGCCGAACTCGGACAGCGCCACCATGCCGGGACGGTCGAGCGCCCAGGCCTGGCGGAACGCGTCGCCGAGCTTCGTCTTCGAGTACGGGCCGTTCACGAGCGAGGTCGCGAAGTCGAGCTCCTTGAACACGGTGTAGACGACCGTGCCGTTGCGCGGCTCGACGAGGAAGATGTCGTACAGGCCGAACTGCTTCAGCGCCGTGCGCAGGTACGGGTGGATCTGGCCGTGCAGCTCGGAGTAGCGCGAGCCGTCGTTGGCGCGGTCGAGCGCGTTCTTCGCGCCCAGCGGATGCGGGTTCGCGGCGATGTACTGGTACTGCAGGTTCATCGCGAGGTCCGGCAGGTTCGCGACGGTCGAGCTCATGTCGACGTTGCGGCCGGTGTTGCGCTTCTGGTATTCGCCGATGAAGTCGCCGGTGTAGTACTTGGCGAGGCGCACGCGCTCCGCGGAGAGATCGGCGATGTTCAGCACCGAGTTGTCGTACGCGGCGGGCAGCTCGCGCATCGCGGTCACGACGTCGGGCGACGCGGCGAGCACCTGCACCTGGTTCGACAGCGAGTCGAAGTAGTCGGTGATCTGCGCGGCCTTTGAGGCGCGCTGCGCGATCAGCGTCTCGCGCGCCTGGGATTCCAGCGCGGTGCGGCCGGAGACCAGCGACTCGTGACCGACGATCACCGAGGTGACGGCGACCGGGATGATGGCGAGGAACAGCGTGCCGAGCAGCAGCTTCTGCCGGATCGATTGGGAGCCGAACACGTTGCGAATGGCCATATCAGGTGCTCACTAATTGATCGAGGAGTGACGCGTAGTTGAATTCGAACCAGGCGTCCTTGCCCTGGAGGTAACAGCCGATGACCGAGTTGGTCGCGGCGGCCGGCAGCGCCGGCGGGATGATCTGGTCGTCGGGCGAGAAGACCGCGCGGCGCGGCAGCCCGTCGATGACGAGGCCGGCGGCGTCGTTGCCGTGGCCGATCACCAGCAGCATCTTCTTCTCGCGCGGCAGGTGTTCGGTCTCGAACAGCGCGGCGAGGTCGAACAGCGGCACGATGCGGCCGTGCAGGTTCACGAGGCCGAGCAGGTGCTCCGGCATGCGCGGCAGTGGATAGACGTTCGGCATCTCGACCAGCTCGCTGGCGGTCGCGAACGTTGCGACGAGATGCATCTGCCCGATGCGGAACGCCTGGCGCACGATGGCGTCCGGCGCTTCCTCCACCGCCGCCGCGGGCGCGGTCAGCGCCGCGAGCTCCGGCGGGAGCGGCGGCAGTCCAAGCGGCAGGTTGAAGGCGGTGCTCATGCGCGTCCGGTCAGGCGCAGGCCTTGATCGCGCCGAGGATCTGGTCCGGCGTGTACGGCTTGGTGACGTAGCCCTTCACGCCGAGCATCTGGGCCCACACGCGGTCGGCCTTCTGGTTCTTGCTGGTGACCAGCACGACGGGGATCGCCTTGGTCGCCGCGTCGCCGCCGATGGCGCGAGTCGCGGCGAAGCCGTCCATCTGGTCCATGTTGACGTCCATCAGGATGACGTCGGGCAGCTGCGCCTTCGACATCTCGACGGCCTGCAGACCGTTGGTCGCGGTCAGCGTGGTGTAGCCGGCGCCGCTCACGATCTTCTCGAGATTCATGAGGTCCGGACGCGCGTCGTCGACGATCAGCACTTTTTGAATGGCCACGGTGTCTCCCTGGGGCACAAACGCCCACGCCAGCACGGGACGATCTTGGCCGTTATGTGACAAAACCACGGTGACGCGGGTCACATGGGGGTTGCCCTGATGGCGTCCCAGTTCGCGGATTTCCCTGCCTTCGGACCCTGAAACCCGGGCGCCGGGCGCGGGGGCCGAGGGATCGGGCGAACCGGGTGGATCCGGCGCCGGGCGGACCCGCCGCGGCGCAGCGGGTGGCTAGGCGCGGGGGACCGTGGTGCGCCAGTAGAGGTTGTAGCGCTCGTGGGCCAGCCGGAAGTACGGCGCGAATGAAATGACCTCGGCGCCGTCGAAACCCCGGGCAGTGAATGCGAGTCCCGGGCCGGGTTCGCGCTGCAACGCGCCCGCGAGCTCGGACGGCGTGTACGGCCAGGTCGGCGGCGTCAGCGGCTCGTTCAGCATCTTGCCGGACTCGCGTTCATTGACGATCAACTGTGCGCCGGGCGCGAGACCGGACGTGCCGAAGCGGCCGGCGAGGGCGAGGGGGCCATACATCACGGCGACGTGGTCGGGCGCGTTCGGCAACGGCTCGACGCGCGTCGTCATGGCCAGACGGATCTCGACGACGTCGCCGGCGCGGATCTGCTTCGAGAAATCGAGGTAGCTGTTCGGCCGGTGGCGGACCATCCACTGGCCGCCGTTGCGACGCACGCTGAGCTCGCGGCACCAGGAGGGGAAGCGGATGCGCAGGCGCACGGGTCGTTTGCCGTCGCCGCCGAAGCGCAGCCGGACCGTGTCCTCGTCGGGAAATCGCGTGTCCTGCGTCACCGTCAGCCCGCGCTCGCGCCACTGCAGCGTCGAGGCGATGAAGAGATTCACGGTCAGCGTGTTGCCGTCGTGCGCGTAGATGGATTCGCCGTAGCGCGCATGGTTCTCGAGCCCGGAGCCCGTGCAGCACCAGAACGAATCGAACGGCGTGTGGTACAGCCGCACGTAGCCGGGACGCGTCGCCTGGAAATACGTGTTCATGCCCGTCTCGGGATCCTGCGAGGCGAGGATGCCGTTGAAGAGCGCGCGTTCGAAGTAGTCGAAGTACTCGGCGTCCGGCGCGTTCGCGTACAGCGCGCGGGTGAGGCGCAGCATGTTGTGCGTGCAGCAGGTCTCCATCGTCTTCGCCGAGCCGAGATGCGCGGGGAACTCGGCGCGCGGGAAGAAGTGTTCGTTGTCGCCGTGCCCGCCGGTGACGAACGAGCGGTGGCGGGCGACGGTCTGCCAGAAGAACGTCGCGGCGCGACGATAACCACCGGTCGGTGCACCCAGGTCGGCGATGCGGCTGAAGCCGATGACCTTGGGGATCTGCGTGTTGGCGTGCAGGCCGTCGAGCCGGTCGTCGAGCGCGACGAGCGGATCGAGCAGCGCGCGGTGCGAGAACCGCTCCGCCATCGCGTAGAAACGTTCATCGCGCGTGACGGCAAACAGGTCGGCGAACACCTCGTTCATGCCGCCGTGTTCGCGGTCGAGCATCTTCTGGAAGCGGTCGTCGGGCACGTCCTGCGCGGCGGCGACGATCCAGTCGGAGAACCGCACCCAGACGTCGAGCGCGGCTTTCGAGCCGCGGTGCAGGTGCGCATCGCGCAGGCCGGCGAGCACCTTGTGCGTGGTGTACCAGGGGACGCCGGCGAATTTTTCGCCGGCGAGGCTGTCGACCAGCGGCGCCACGCCCTCGGGGAATGCCGTCAGCCAGCCACCGGTCTTCGCCTGGCATTCCGCGAGCTCGGCGACGATGTAATCGACGCGCTGCGCGAAGCGCTCGTCGCCGGTGGACTGGTACAGGCACGCGGCGGCGCCGAGGTAGTGCCCGAGCGTGTGGCCGTGGCAGCGGATCTCGATCCACGGTTCGACCGACTCCCAGCCGCCGTACACCGGCGCCCTCGGTGCCAGGCCCGCGTTGCGGCGGAAGTTCGCGAGCAGGCGGTCCGGCTCGAGCTTCAGTAGATAGTCGGCGTCGAGCTGCTGCGCCGCGAGGAACGGGCCGTCGCCGAGCCGCACGCGATCGAGCGCGAAATAGCGGATGGCGGGTTCCACCGGCCCTGGCTTCGGCGTGAAGGCGCGCGCCGGTGCGCAGGAGTACAGCGCGGCGCCTGCGCCGAGGATCTTCAGGGCATCGCGTCGCGTCGGTGACATGGTCGGGACTCTCTAGAGTGCGCGCAGTTCGTAATCGATCGTGGCGCGGTACGTCTCGCCGGGACGCAGGATCGCCGGCGGGAAGCCGGGCTGGTTCGGCGCATCGGGCAGGCCCTGCGGCTCGAGGATCACGCCGCTGCCGATCGCCGGGTGTGTCTTCGACAGGAACTGGCCGTTGTAGAACTGCAGGCCGGGGCCGCTGCCGCGAATCGTCAGCGCGAGATCGCGCGACGACAGTTCGCAGGCGCAGTCGGCGTCCGCATCGAGCACCCAGCAGTGGTCGTAGCCGCCGCCCGGCGCGAGCTGCGGATGCGTGTCGAGCGCCGGCGGCGCGAGCCGGCGCGCGGTGCGGAAGTCGAACGTCGTGCCGGCCACCGGCGCCAGCTCGCCGGTCGGGATCAGTCCCGGCCGCACGGGTAGATAGTGCGAGGCGGGGATGCGCAGCGCCTGGTCGACGGCCGGCACGTGCGGACCGGCCAGGTTGAAGTACGGGTGATAGGTGAGGTTGATCGGCGTCGGCGCGGTGGTCCTCGCGGTCAGCGCGATCGCCAGCGTATTCGGGCGCACCTCGAGCTCGACGTTCGCCTCGACCTGGCCGGGATACCCTTCCTCGCCGTCGGGGGACGTGAGCCCCAGCGACAGCCGCGCGCCGGAGACGGGACCGAGCACGCGCCACAGCCGCTTGCCGAAGCCGAGATGGCCGCCGTGCAGGTGGTTCGCGCCTTCGTTGGCGCTGACCGAATGCCTCACGCCATCCAGCGTGAACGCCGAGTCCGCGATGCGGTTGCCGAAGCGCCCGACCAGCGAGCCGACGTAGGCGCGATCGCGCACGTACGCCTCGAGGTCGTCCAGCGCGAGGATGACGTCACGGCGTGCGCCGCGGACCGGGACCGTGATCCGCCGCAGGATCGCGCCGTAGGTCAGCACCTCCACCTGCAGGCCGTCCGCATCGCCGAGCGTGATCGCCTCGACGTCGCGGCCGTCGGGCAGCCGGCCGAACGGACGCTTCATCGCGACTCCGCCCCGCGCTCCAGCAGCTTCTGCGACACGCAGAACGCGAACAGCAGGATGCCGACGACGATGCGGGTCCACCACGAGCTCAACGTGCCGTTGAAGATCACCAGCGTCTGGATGACGCCGAGGATCAAGACGCCGACACAGGTGCCGGCGACGTAACCGACGCCGCCGGACAGCAACGTGCCGCCGATGACGACGGCCGCGATCGCGTCGAGCTCCAGGCCCGTGGCGTGCAGGCTGTAGCCGGACAGCATGTACAGCGTCATCACCAGCCCGGCCAGCGCCGCGCAGAAACCGCTCAGTGCATAGACGCGTACCAGCGTGCCACCGACGGGCAGGCCCATCAGCTGCGCGGACTTCGCGTTGCCGCCGATGGCGTACACGGTGCGGCCGAAGCGCGTCGAATGCGCGATCCACAGCGCCGCGGCCACCGTCAGCAACGCGATCAGCGCGCCGCTCGACAGCGAATGGCCGCCGCCGAGCGGCAGGCGGTAGTTCGCGAGCTCGGTGAACACGGCGTTGCGGATCGGGATGCTTTCGGTGTCGATCAGGTAGCAGAGGCCGCGCGCGACGAACATGCCGGCCAGCGTCACGATGAACGGCTGCAGCCGGTAGCGGTGGATCAGGAAGCCCTGCGCGGCACCGAACGCCGCACCGCCGGCCAGCAGCAGCGGCACCACCAGCCACGGGCTCCAGCCGGCCTTCTCGACCAGCGCCGCCGCGCACATCGTGGTCAACGCCAGCAATGAGCCCACCGACAGATCGATGCCGCCGGTCAGGATCACGAACGTCATGCCGATCGCGACGATGAACAGGAATGCGTTGTCGATCGCGAGGTTCAGGAACACCTGCGGCGACAGGAAGGCCGGATACGAAAACGCGCCGTAGGCCACCATCGCGAGGAACAACGCGACGGAGGCCGCGAGCGGCACGAGGCGGCGGTCGAGACCCGCCAGGCGCGCGGCGGCGGCGCTCACGCGCGCTCCGGTCGCGTGACGAGCCGGCGCACCGTCGCGCGGAACTCCGCCGACTGCAGCAGCATCACGATGAAGATGAGCGCGGCCCTGAACACCAGGTTCACTTCCGGCGGCACGCCGAGCGAGTAGATGGTCGACGTCAGCGTCTGGATGATCAGCGCACCGAGCGCGGTGCCCGCGAGGCTGAACCTGCCGCCGGTCAGCGCCGTGCCGCCCAGCGTCACGGCGAGGATCGCATCGAGCTCGAGCAGCTGACCGGCGTTGTTGGCGTCGGCGCTCTTCACGTTCGAGCTGATGATCAGGCCGGCGAGCCCGGCCGTGAGTCCGCAGAACGCGTACAACGCCACCGTGATCGGCCGCGAGCGCACGCCGGCGATGCGCGCGGCCACCGGGTTGATGCCGATGGCGCGGATGAAGAGTCCCAGCGGCGTCAGCGACAGCAACGCGTGCAGCGCGACGATGACGAGCGTCGCCAGCACCGCCGCGAACGGCAGGCCGAGCAGATAGCCGTTGCCGAGATACGAGTAGGGCGGGTAGTAGATGGTCAGGATCTGCCCGCCCGTGATCAGCTGCGCGATGCCGCGGCCCGCGACCATCAGGATCAGCGTCGCGATGATCGGCTGCATGCCGACGCCGACCACCAGCGCGCCGTTCCACAGGCCGCAGAGCGTCGCCACGCCGAGCGCCGCGACCAGCGCGAACCACATCGGGAAGCGGCTGGTGGTTTCGCCGTCGAGGTTCAGCGAGCCGCCGATCAGCAGCGCGGCCATCGCCGCGGTGATCGCGACCACGGCGCCGACGGAGATGTCGAGTCCGCGCGCGGCGATCACCAGCGTCATGCCGGCCGACACCAGCGCCAGCGGCGCGGCGCGGTTCAGGATGTCGACGAGATTGCCGTACAGGTGGCCGTCGCGCAGCGAGACCGCGAGGAAGCCGGGATTCACCGCCGTGTTCAGCGCGATCAACGCCAGCAGCGTGATCACCGGCCAGAACAACGCATGCGAGGCGAGGCGCTTCATGCGGCCGCGCCCCGGTCGGGCGCCGCGGCGATCATCGAATAGACGTCGTCCGGGCTCGCGCCCGCCGGCAGTTCGCCGGCCTGGCGCCGGTCGCGCATCACGATGATCTTCGTCGCGACGCGCGTGAGCTCGTCGATCTCGGCCGAGATGAACACGATCGCGAGGCCCTCGCGCGCGAGCTCGATCAGCCGGTTCATGATCTCCTGCTTGCCGGCGACGTCGATGCCGCGCGTCGGCTCGTCGAGGATCAGCACCGCGGGATCCGTGGCCAGCGCGCGCGCGATCACGCACTTCTGCTGGTTGCCGCCGGACAGGGTGCCGATCGGGCCGTCGAGATCCGGCGCGCGGATGTCGAGCGCCTGCGCGAGCTTGTCGGTCAGCGCGCGGCCGTCGGCGGCCGGCAGTTTCTTCCAGAGTCCGGCGCGCGCCTGCAGCGTCAGCAGGATGTTGTCGCGGATGGAGAGGTCCTCGACGATGCCTTCGGTCTTGCGCTCTTCGGGGCAGAAGCCGAGCCGGTGCGAGATCGCGTGCGCCGGATCCTTCAGGACCACGGCGGCGCCATTCACCACGAGTTCGCCCGCGTCGGCGCGGTCCAGTCCGAACAGCAGCCGCGCGACTTCGGTGCGGCCCGAGCCCAGCAACCCGGCGAGACCGAGGATCTCGCCGCGCGCCAGCTCGAACGAGACGTCGTCGACCGCGCCGCGCCGCGACACGCCCGACGCGCGCAGCACGCAGTCCGTCTTCGAGCTCGCCGCCGCTTCTTGCGCCTGCGCCTGCGCGCCGCCGCCGGCCGGCACCGCGCGGCCGACCATGGCCGCGATCAGGGCGGGCTGGTCGAGATCCGTCGCGAGGTGTTCGCCCACGAGCTTGCCGTTGCGCAATACCGTGATCCGGTCCGAGACCGCGTACACCTGGTCGAGGAAATGCGTGACGAACAGGATGGCCATGCCGCCCGCGCGCAGGCGTTCGAGCGTGCGGAACAGTAGTTTGACCTCGTCGGCATCGAGGCTCGACGTGGGTTCGTCGAGGATCAGCACCTTCGCCGAGATGTCGATGGCGCGCGCGATCGCGACCATCTGCTGCACGGCCACCGAGCAGCTCGCGAGCTCGCGGCGCGGGTCGATGTCGACGTCCAGCCCGGCGAGCAGCGTCTTCGCCTGCGCGTTCAACGCGCGCCAGTCGATGCCGCCGCCGCGCGTCCACGGCTTCATCGGCTGCCGGCCCGCGAAGATGTTCTCCGCCACCGAGAGGTTGGGGCAGAGGTTGACCTCCTGGTACACGGTGCTGATGCCCAGTTGCTGTGCGTGATGCGGCGAGGTCGGCGCGATGCCGGCACCCGCCAGCGTGATGGAGCCGCGCTGCAGTCGTTCGGCGCCGGTCAGCACCTTGATCAGCGTCGACTTGCCGGCGCCGTTCTGTCCCATCAACGCGTGCACTTCGCCGGCGCGCAGCGTGAAGTCCACGCCATCGAGCGCGGGTTTGCCGCCGTACGAATGGACGATGCCGCGTGCGACGAGCACGGGCGCGTTGAGGTCAGCCACCGGATCCCCGCGCGTCAGTACTTGCGCTTCGGGAATTCCTGCGCGGCGATTTCCTGCGGGAAGACACTTTCCTCGGTGACGATGCGCCGCGGCAGCGTCTTGCCCGCGAGCACGTCCTTCACGGCGGTCATCAACTGCGGCCCGAGCAGAGGGCTGCACTCCACGGACACGTTCAGCTTGCCGGCGATCATCGCCTCGAACGCGCCTTTCACGCCGTCGATGGAGATGATGACGATGTCCTTGCCCGGCTTCAGTCCCGCTTCCTCGATCGCCTGGATCGCGCCGATCGCCATGTCGTCGTTGTGCGCGTACAGCACGTTGATCTTCTTCGCGTCGGACTTCAGGAACGCTTCCATGACTTCCTTGCCCTTCGCGCGCGTGAAGTCACCGGTCTGCGAGCGGATGACCTTGAAGCGCGGGTCGGCGGCGATCACTTCGGCGAAACCCTTCTTGCGATCGTTGGCCGGCGCGGAGCCGACGGTGCCCTGCAGCTCGACGATGTTGACGTCGCCCTTGAAATCCTTGCCGTCGCCGCTGGCGTAGTAGTTCGTCAGCCACTGGCCGGCGCGGCGGCCTTCCTCGATGAAGTCCGAGCCGATCATGGTGACGTACAGCGATTCGTCGCTGACGTCGACCGAGCGGTCGGTGAGGATCACGGGGATCTTCGCAGCCTTCGCCTCGCGCAATACCGTCTCCCAGCCGGTCTCGACGACGGGCGAGAACGCGATGACGTCAACGCGCTGCGCGATGAACGAGCGCAGCGCCTTGATCTGGTTTTCCTGTTTCTGCTGCGCGTCGGAGAAGCGCAGGTCGATGCCGGCCTCCTTCGCGGCCGACTGGACGGAGGTGGTGTTCGCGGTGCGCCACTCGCTCTCGGCGCCGATCTGGCTGAAGCCCAGCGTGATCGTCTTCGTGCTGCCCGTGCCGGCCGGTGTCGGCCCGCCGCCGCCGCAGGCGACCAGCGCCAGCGTCGCCACGGCGAGCGTGAATGATTTGATCGACATGGATCCCCTCCAGACTTCCGAATCGTTGTTACAAGGCGCGGACTCCGCCGAGATCGAACCCGGCCGGCGACTGCGCCAGCGGATTCGTCAGCGGCGCTCCGAGCTCCGGCAGATCGACTTCGAAGACGTCGCCGGGCTGCGCCTCGATTCCGTCCGCGAAGCTTAGCGTCGCGGTGCCGAAAAAGTGCAGGTGAACGTCGCCCGGGCGGCGGTGGGCGGCGTACTTGAAGTGGTGGTACTCGAGGTTGGCCAGCGTGTGGCACATGTTGCGTTCGCCGGTGACGAACGGCTTCTCCCACAGCACCCGGCCGTCGCGCCGGATGCGGCTCATGCCCTCCAGGTGCGGCGGCAGCGCGCCGGTGCGCAGCTCGGGGCCGATCGCGCACGGGCGCAGCTTCGAGTGCGCGAGATACAGGTAATTCCGGCGCTCGGTGACGTGATCGGAGAACTCGTTGCCGATCGCGAAGCCGAGCCGGCGCGGCGTGCCATCGGGTGCGATGACGTACAGGCCGACGAGCTCCGGCTCCTCGCCGCCGTCGAGCGCGAACGACGGCGAGACCAGCGGCGCGCCGCAGCCGGCGACACCGTCGCCGTCGCCCTTGTAGAACCATTCGGGCTGGGCGCCGGGTTCGCCGCGACCCTCGGCGTCGACGGCGGGCCGGCCGCCTTCGACG
>DATJTW010000049.1:0-12182 GCA_035502995.1 Steroidobacteraceae bacterium
CGAAGAGAGCTTCGAGGCGCTCGACTCCATGGAGGCGGCGTTGTTGAAGCTGTCCGCCGGCGAAGTCGACGCCGAGCTGATCAACACCATCTTCCGCGTCGCGCACTCCATCAAGGGTGGCGCGGCGACCTTCGGCTTCAGCGACGTCACCGCGTTCACGCACACGGCCGAGACGCTGCTCGACCAGCTGCGCGCCGGCAAGCGCCAGGTGACACCGGAGCTCGTCGACCTGCTGCTGCGCTCGGGCGATCTGATGCGCGAGATGCTCGAGGCCACGAAGCACAAGCAGGTCATCGACAAGGCCCGCGTCGCCGCCGTGCACGGCGAGATCGAGGCCATCCTCAAGAGCGCCGGCACGGCCGCGGCCGCCGCAGCGCCCGCGCCGCCGCCGGTGCCGATCCACGTGCCCGGCGACGAGCCGGAACGTTGCGGCTGGCGCATCCATTTCGTCCCGGGCGCCAAACTACTGCGCAACGGCAACGACCCGCTGCGCATCCTGCGCGAGCTCGGCACGCTCGGCGCCTGCACGGTGCGCGTCGACGCGAAGTTCGTGCCGCCGCTCGCCGATCTCGATCCCGAGGAGTGCCGGCTCGGCTGGCACGTCGAGCTGAACGGCCCCGTGCCCGAGACGCAGGTCCGCGCCGTGTTCGACTGGGTCGAAGGCGAGTGCGAGCTGCATCTCGAGGCGTTCGGGCCGATGGGCAACGCCGCGCCCGCGCCGGCGCCGCTCGCTCCGTCCCTCGTCACGCCCGTGTCCGGAGAGGCGCGCGGCGAGACGCCGATTGCCGAGCCGGCGTTCGTGCCGGTCGCGGTCGCCGTCGAGGCGCCGCGCCCCGCGCCGGATCCGGCGCACGCGCCGGCCGCTGCCGCGGTGGCCGACGAATCGGCTGCCGCGTCCAGGAGCGCCGCGCCGGCGTCCGCCGCCGCACCCGCCGCCGCCCCCTCCACAGCCCCCTCCACAGCACAAGCGCACTCGGGCGAGGGCGGCTCGATCCGCGTCAGCATCGAGAAGATAGACGAGCTGCTGAACTCCGTCGGCGAGCTCGTCATCACGCAGTCCGTGCTCAGCCAGCTGGCCGCGCCGCTGGATGGCGCGGAAGAGCTGCGCAGCGCGCTCGGCCAGCTCGAACGCCACATGCGCGCGCTGCAGGAAAGCGTCATGCGCGTGCGCATGCTGCCCATCAGCTTCGTGTTCAACCGCTTCCCGCGCCTGGTGCGCGATCTTGGCCAGCGGCTCGGCAAGAAGATCGAGCTGCGCATGCTCGGCGACACCACCGAGCTCGACAAGACCGTGCTCGAGAAGATCGGCGATCCGCTCGTGCACCTGGTGCGCAATTCGATCGACCACGGCATCGAGTCGCCGGACACGCGCATCGCCGCCGGCAAGAGCGCGCACGGCGTCATCGAGCTCAACGCCTACCACAAGGGCGGCAACGTCGTGGTCGAGGTCAGCGACGACGGCGGCGGACTGAAGCGCGACAAGATCCTCGCGAAGGCGCGCGAACGCGGCCTGGTCGGCGCCGACGAGGAGCTGTCCGAGGACCGCATCTTCAATCTCATCTTCGCACCGGGTTTCTCGACCGCCGACGTGGTCAGCGACGTCTCCGGCCGCGGTGTCGGCATGGACGTCGTCAAGCGCAACATCAACGAGCTCGGCGGCCACGTGCAGATCCACTCGACGCCGGGCAAGGGCAGCATGGTGCGCATCCGCCTGCCGCTGACGCTGGCGATCCTCGACGGCCAGCTGGCGCGCGTCGGCAGCGAGGTCTACGTGGTGCCGATCGTCTCGATCGTCGAGACCATCCAGGTGCGCCGCGAGCAGGTGAACTCCATCGCGTCGCGCGCGCAGGTGTTCCGCCTGCGCGACGACTATCTACCCATCGTGCGGCTGTACGATCTCTTCGGCGTCGAGCCCGACCACACCGACCTGCTCGATGGGCTGCTGATGATCGTCGAGGCGGACGGCCAGCGCGTCGGCCTGTTCGTCGACGAGCTGATGTCGCAGCAGCAGGTGGTCATCAAGAGTCTCGAGACGAACTTCCGCCCGGTCACCGGGCTCGCCGGCGCCACCATGCTCGGCGACGGCCGCGTGGCGCTGATCCTCGACATCCCCGGCGTCATCGCCCGGTTCCAGAGCCAGCAGGCGCCGACCCGCGACCCTGCCCAGGTGGCGGCATGAACACGGTGCTCAAGGACGAGCCGGACGATGCAAAGCAGTACCTGACCTTCCGCCTGGGCGGCGAGGAGTACGCGGTCGGCATCCTCACCGTGCAGGAGATCCGTGGCTGGGCGCCGGTGACGGCGATCCCGCATTCGCCGCGCGAGATGCTCGGCGTCATCAACCTGCGCGGCGTGGTCGTGCCCATCGTCGACCTGCGCCTGAAGTTCGCGCTCGAGCGCGCGGACTACAACGAATTCACCGTCGTCATCATCCTCAACGTCGGGGCCCGCGTGGCGGGCATTGTCGTCGACGGGGTGTCCGACGTCATCACGCTCACGGCCGACCAGATCCGCGCGGCCCCCGCGCTGGGTCGTGACGCCGACACCGACCACATCGTCGGCTTCGGCACCCTCGAAGAACGCATGCGAATCATCCTCGATGTCGAGCGCCTGCTGGCGAATCTCGGCGATACCTGCAATAGCAATGGAGTCCTCAAGTGATCAAATTCTCAAACTTCAAAGTGGGCGCTCGACTGGCCTTCGGTTTCGGCTCGCTGCTCGCCATCTCGCTGGTGGTGGGTGGTTTGAGCTGGTGGCGCATGTCCCAGATCGACGACGCGACCGACAATCTCGTCGGCAATCAGTGGGAAAAGGCGCGCCTCTCCATGGAGATGCAGATCCGTTCGCGCGACAACGCCGCGAAGGCCGCGCGCGTGTTCCTGGTCAACGGTGATTCCGCCGCCGTCGAGCAATTGCGCGCGGAGATGGCGGAGAACACCCGCCTCAACGAGGAAGCCCTCGCGCAGCTCGACAAGCTGATCACCGATCCGGCCGATCGCAAGCTGCTGGAAGAGGCGGCCGCGGCGCGCGTGAAGTACACGGAGTCGCGCGCCCGCGTCAGCGCGCTCGCGAAGGACACGAAGACGTATCCGCAGGCGCTGGAGGTGTTCGCGAAGGAGACCGCGCCGCTGTTCGAGGCCTACCAGGCGCCGTTCGTCACGTTGCTGCATCACCAGGAAGCGGACTTCGCCCACGAGGGTGAGGTCGGCCAGGCGGCGTACGACAAGGCACGCACCACGCTGATCGCCGCGAACGTGATCGCGCTGGTCCTCGGCGTGTTGTTCGCCGGCATGCTGGCGCGCGGCATCGTGCGCCCGCTGACCGGCGCGGTCGGCATCGCCGAGGCCGTGAAGAACAACAAGCTCGACAACGAGATCGTCGTCGACGGACAGGACGAGCTCGCGCAACTGCTGGCCTCGCTCGAGGCGATGCAGAACGCGTTGCGCGCGCGCGAGGAGAAGGACGCGGACTTCCGCGGCCAGATCGCCGCGATCCACCGGGCGCAGGCGGTCATCGAATTCAACATGGACGGCACGATCCGCGAGATCAACGACAACTTCGCGCGCGCGATGGGTTATTCCAGCGCCGAGGTGGTCGGCAAGCACCACAGCATGTTCGCGCCGCCGGGCGTCGCGCAGAGCGACGAGTACCGCTCGTTCTGGGCGAAGCTGAATCGCGGCGAGAGCGAGATCGGCAGCTACAAGCGCGTCGCCAAGGGCGGCCGCGAAGTCTGGCTGCAGGCCTCGTACAACGCGATCCCCGATGCGAACGGCAAGCCGTTCAAGGTCGTGAAGTACGCCAGCGACGTGACCGAGCAGACCGCGCGCAACGCGGACTACGCCGGGCAGCTCGCGGCGATCGGCCGTGCCCAGGCCGTCATCGAGTTCGACATGGACGGCACGATCCGCAAGATCAACGACAACTTCGCGAGCGTCATGGGTTATGCCGCCTCCGAGGTGGTCGGCCGCCACCACAGCATGTTCGCCGACCCGACGGTCGCGGCCAGCGCCGAGTACCGCGCGTTCTGGGCGAAGCTCAACCGCGGCGAGAACGACATCGGCAGCTACCGCCGCATCGCCAAGGGTGGCCGCGAGGTCTGGATCCAGGCGTCGTACAACCCGATCCCGGACAGCAACGGCAAGCCGTTCAAGGTCGTGAAGTACGCGACCGACGTCACGCACGCGATGCACGCGCAGCAGCAGCTGCAGCTCGCGGTGGGCCAGACGCAGGAGACGGTGAAGCAGGCGATCGAGGGCGACCTCACGCGCCGCATCCCGATCGAAGGCAAGACCGGCGATCTCGAATCGCTGTGCCTCGGCATCAACTCGCTGCTCGACACGACGACGGAGCTCGTCAAGCGCGTGAAGTCCGCGTCGTCCGAGGTCCACACGGGCGCCGAGGAGATCTCGAAGGGCAACACGAACCTCTCGCAGCGCACCGAGGAACAGGCCTCGAGTCTCGAAGAGACGGCGTCGTCGATGGAACAGATGACGTCGACGGTCAAGCAGACCGCCGACAACGCCGGCCAGGCCAACCAGCTCGCCATGGCCGCGCGCCAGCAGGCGGAGAAGGGTGGCGCGGTCGTCGGCAACGCGGTGACCGCGATGGCCGGCATCAACTCGGCCAGCAAGAAGATCGCCGACATCATCGGCGTCATCGACGAGATCGCGTTCCAGACCAACCTGCTGGCGCTGAACGCCGCGGTGGAAGCCGCGCGCGCCGGTGAGCAGGGTCGTGGCTTCGCCGTCGTCGCGACCGAGGTGCGCAACCTCGCGGGCCGCTCGGCGACCGCCGCGAAGGAGATCAAGGCGCTGATCCAGGACAGCGTGGCGAAGGTCGACGAGGGCAGCCGCCTGGTCGACGAATCGGGCCATACGCTGGAAGAGATCGTCAACGCGGTGAAGAAGGTGACGGACATCGTCGCCGAAATTGCCGCCGCTTCCCGTGAGCAGTCCTCCGGCATCGAGCAGGTCAACAAGGCCGTCATGCAGATGGACGAGACCACGCAGCAGAACGCGGCGCTGGTCGAGCAGGCCGCCGCGGCCAGCCAGGCCATCGTCGAGCAGGCACAGGCGCTGAACGAGCTGGTGGCCGGATACAACGTCGGTGAGGCCGCCGTGTCGATCGCGTCGCGCGATCGCCGCACGCAGGGCCGTCCGTGGAATTCCGGGCGTCCCGCCGTGAAGGCCGTGCCCCCCGCGGCCGCGCCGCCGGCGCCGCGTCGCGCCGCCGTCAACGACAGCTCCGACTGGAGCGAGTTCTGAGCGATGGGCGCCACGACCGCTGCGTTGTCCGCGGCCAATGACGAGACGGGCGACCTCTCGCAGTACCTGACGTTCGTCTGCGCGGGCGAGGAATACGGCGTCGCCATCCTCTGCGTGCAGGAGATCAAGGGCTGGGACGGCGTGACGCGCGTGCCGTACACGCCGCCCTATCTGCTGGGCGTCATGAACCTGCGCGGCGTCATCGTGCCGGTGATCGACCTGCGGCGCCGCTTCGGTCTGCCGACGCGCGTGCCCGACAGCTCGACGGTGGTCATCGTCGTGCGCGTGCATACCGGGGCCGGCGAGAAGACGGCGGGCATCGTCGTCGACGCGGTGTCGGAGGTGTACAGCGTGGCGCCGGATGGCATCAAGCCGACGCCGGAGCTGGGGACGACGACGGACGCGGCCTGCGTGCGCGGGCTGACCAGCGTCGACGGCAAGATGGTCATGCTGCTCGACATCGACCGCCTGGTCGCGTCGTGCATCGAGGCGGCCGAGCACGGGGACGGGGCCTGATGCCGGTCGCGCGCGACGTCGAGCAACGGCAGGCGGGCAACGATTTCCAGCTGACGGCGGCGGACTTCGACCGCATCCGCGAGCTGGTCCGGCAGCACACGGGCATCGCGTTGTCCGAGGCCAAGCGCCAGCTGGTGTACGGCCGCCTGTCGCGTCGCCTGCGCGCGCTGAAGATGTCGAGCTTCCGCGAATACATCACGCTGCTCGAGCGCGGCGAACCCGCCGAGCTCGAGGAGTTCACCAACGCGGTGACGACGAACCTCACGTCGTTCTTCCGCGAGCCGCACCACTTCGAATTCCTGGCCCGCGAGCTGCTCCCCAAGCTCGTCGCGCACGACAAGGGCACGCGCCGCCTGCGCATCTGGTGCTGCGCGGCCTCCACCGGCGAGGAGCCGTATTCGCTGTCGATGGTGCTGCGCGAGGCCGGCGGCCTGCTGTCCGGCTGGGACGCCAAACTACTGGCGACCGATCTCGACTCCAACGTGCTGGCACATGGCATGACCGGCGTGTACACGGAGGAGCGCTTCCAGACGATGACCGCCGCGCGCCGCTCGCGCTGGTTCGACGAGCTCGATGGCGACCCGCCGAAGCTCGAGGTCAAGGACGAGCTGCGCAGCCTGATCACCTTCAAGCAGCTGAACCTCATGCACGACTGGCCGATGCGCGGCCCGTTCGACGCGATCTTCTGCCGCAACGTCATCATCTATTTCGACAAGGACACGCAGCGCAAGCTGTTCGAACGCATGGCGCGGCTGCAGCGCCCCGGCGACTACCTGTTCCTCGGCCACTCCGAGAGCCTGTACCGCGTCAGCGAGAAATACGACCTCATCGGCAAGACCATCTACCGGCGGAACGCGTCATGAAGAAGATCCGCGTGCTGGTGGTCGACGACTCGGCGCTGGTGCGCCAGATCCTGGTCGAGATCCTGAAGGCCGCGCCGGACATCGAGGTCGTCGGCACGGCCAACGATCCGTTCATGGCGCGCGAGCGCATCAAGGAGACGAACCCCGACGTGCTGACGCTGGACGTCGAGATGCCGCGCATGGACGGCCTCACGTTCCTGCAGAACCTCATGCGGCTGCGACCGATGCCGGTCGTCATGATTTCGTCGCTGACCGAGCGCGGCGCCGAGACGACGTTGAAGGCGCTGGAACTCGGCGCGGTCGATTTCGTGTCGAAGCCGAAGGTCGACGTCGCGGGCACGCTCAGCGAGTTCAGCGACGAGATCCTGATGAAGATCCGCGCCGCCGCGGGCGCGCGCGTGGTCAGCCGCAAGTCGGCGCCGGCGGCGGTGGTGCCGCCCAAACATTCCGCCGACGCGATCCTGCCGGCCGCCACGGCCGCGGCGGGCGCGCGTCGCATGCTGCGCACGACGGACCGGATCATCGCGATCGGTTCGTCGACCGGCGGCACGGAGGCGATCCGCGAAGTGCTGATGGGCCTGCCGGCGGATTGCCCCGCGATCGTCATCGCGCAGCACATCCCGGAGGCGTTCAGCCTGCCGTTCACGAAGCGCATGGATTCGCTGGCCGCGATGTCGGTGGTCGAACCGGTCGACGGGCAGCAGATCAAGCCCGGTCACGTGTACATCGCGCCGGGCGGCAAACACCTGCTGGTCGAGCGCGACGGCGCTCGCTACCTGTGCCGCATCAACGAGGGCCCGCCGGTCAACCGGCACCGGCCCAGCGTCGACGTGTTGTTCCGCTCGGTGGCGCAGAAGGTGGGACCGAACGCCGTCGGCGTGATCCTGACCGGCATGGGCGACGACGGCGCGCGCGGACTGCGCGAGATGCTCGACGCCGGCGCACCGACGATCGCGCAGGACGAGGCGAGCAGCGTCGTCTGGGGCATGCCCGGCGCGGCCGTGAAGCTCGGCGCCGCGGGCGAGATCCTGCCGCTGTCGCGCGTGGCGGAAGCAATCATGCGGCTGGCGGAGGGCGCGGGAGCGCCGGTCGCCGCGGCCGCGAAGTAGTCTGGAGAATCCCGATGCGCACGATCCTCACGGTGGATGATTCGACGTCGATGCGGCAGATGGTGAAAGCCACGCTGCAGTCGGCCGGTTACGGCGTCGTCGAGGCGGCCGACGGCCAGGAAGCGCTGGAGTACGCGCGCGACAACGCCGTGGACCTGGTGATCTCCGACGTCAACATGCCGCGCATGGACGGCATCACGCTGATCGGCGAGCTGCGCGCGCTGCCCAACTACCGTCTGGTGCCGATGCTGATGCTGACCACCGAATCCAGCCAGGAGAAGAAGCTGGAAGGCAAACGCGCCGGCGCCACGGGCTGGATCGTCAAGCCGTTCAACCCGGCGCAGCTGATCGCCACGCTGAAGAAGCTGCTCTGACCATGGACCAGGACGACATCCACAACCTCGCGCCGCTGTTGCTGCTGGCCGTGCGCCAGCTGGACGCCGCGATGCTCGACGCCTCGGCCGAGGCCGAGCTGCTGTCGCGCGCCGTCGCATCGCTGGGCGAGCGCGGCGCGCACCTGCGCGATACCGGCGGCGACACCACGCAGGCGAAGGCGCTGCCCATCATCGCCGACGCGCAGCGCGCGATGCGCGCGTTGCAGTTCCACGATCGTCTCTCGCAGCGCGTGACCCACGTGCGCGATGCGCTGGCGCGGCTGCATGCCGTGGTCGCGACCGGCGAGGGCGAGGAGTGGCGCAAGGTCCGCGAGGCGATCCGCGCGTCGTTCACGATGGAGGACGAGCGGCAGATCTTCGATGCGTTGGTCGCGACGGGCTCGCGGCCGAAATTGCAGCGGGACGAACGCGACGAACACCGCGACCCCGCCAGCTCCGGCAGCGTGGAGATCTTCTAACAACCCCATGCGTCCGCCCGGCCACAACGGAAAACCGCAGCCGCGACTCAAGCTGGGTCGCGTCGCGCCGGACGACGTGCAGATGATGCCGGCGCTGCCGCAGTTCGGGCACATCGCGCGGCACTGGGACGACGAGCACCAGGTGTTCGCCGCGCGACTGCTGCCCGGCGAGTACTACGTCACCCGCCACGGCGAGATGGTGACGACCGTCCTCGGCTCCTGCGTGTCGGCCTGCGTGCGCGACGCGCGCCTGCGCATCGGCGGCATGAACCACTTCATGCTGCCGCTCGACCACTCGCAAGGCCAGAGCGCCTGGGGCGCTGCGGCCAGCGCCGCGACGCGCTACGGCAACGTCGCGATGGAGCGGCTGATCAACGACATCCTGAAGCTCGGCGGCCGCCGCGAGGATCTCGAGCTGAAACTGGTCGGCGGCGGGCGCGTGCTCGCCGAGATGACCACGGACATCGGCGCCCGCAACATCGAGTTCGTGCGCGAGTACGTCCGCGACGAGGGGTTCAAGGTGCTCGGCGAGGACCTCGGCGACGTGTTCGCGCGCAAGGTGGTCTATTTCCCGGAATCCGGCCGCATCCGCGTGCGGAAGCTGAACGCCAGCTCGGACCGCTCGCTGGCGCAGCGCGAACGCCAGTACCTGACGGAGCTGGATGCCAAGCCGGAAGAGGGCGACGTCGAGCTCTTCTGACGCTCCTTTTCAGGCCCCTCCGGGGCGCGGTTTGACATATCGGCGGCAACGTTCTGCACGACTCCCGCCGCGCGTCACATTCGCTCATCAACCGTTAAATAGTCCCGGCCCCGGACCGATACATCTGGAGCCATGTCCTTCGATTTCGTCTCACCTGATGGTGGTCCGGCCAGTGCCGGCGCTCCCGGGGCTCGCTCCGGCGATGTCGCGCGCCTGGTCAGCGCCCTGACGGTCGAGCTCGCGGGCGAGAAGATCGACCTGCCGAGTTTTCCGGACGTGGCCGTGCGCGTGCGCAAGGCACTGACGAACGACGAGGCGGACATCGACGACGTCGTGCGCGTCATCAGCGCGGAGCCGGCCCTGGCCGCGCGCCTGCTGCAGGTGGCGAACTCCGCGGCGCTGAATCCCAACGGCAAACGTCTCAACGACCTGCGCACCGCCGTCTCGCGCATCGGTTTCAACATGGCGCGCAGCGCGACCATCGCGTTCGCGATGTCGCAGCTGCGCCGCGCCGAGGCGTACAAGGGTCTCGAGGTGCCGATGACGGAGCTGTGGCAGCAGTCGGCGCACGTCGCCGCCGTCTGCCACGTCGTCTCGCGCCGCTTCACGCGGCTGAATCCCGACACGGCGCTGCTCGCCGGGCTGCTGCAGGGCGTCGGCAAGCTCTATCTGTTGACGCGCACGATCCGCTTCCCGTGGCTGCTGCAGGATCCGGCCACCTACCAGCGCATCGTCGCGGAATGGCACGTGCGCATTGCGCAGGCCATCCTGAGGAATTGGGAGATGGCGGAGGAAGTCGTCGTCGCGGTTGCGGCGTCGGAGAATTCCGAGCGCGAACACGAGGGCGTCACGGATCTCGCCGACGTCATCGCGGTCAGCGCCGCGCTGGCTTCGCTCGGTCCCGATGCGCGGGCCGAGGAGATGCTGTTCCTGGGCATGCCGGCCGCGCGCCGCATGAAGCTCGACGCCGCCGGCTGCAGCGCCGCGCTGGCCGAGTCCGAGGTCGAGATCGCGTCGCTGCGCCAGGTGCTCGGCTCATGAACGCCGCCGAAGTCACGTCCACGGTCGAAACCCGCGCGTTGCCGAACACGGTGACGTTCGGCTTCGTGAAGGCGCTGGCCGCCGAGCTGTCGAAGGGGCAGGTCGAGTTGCCGTCGGTGCCGGAAGTCGTGGTCCGCTTGCAGCGCGCGTTGTCGGACGAGAACGCGAGCAACGAGTCGGTGGTCAAGGTGCTGGGCGCGGAGCCGGTGCTCGCCGCCAAGCTCATGAACATGGCGAACTCCGCCGCGCTGAACACGTCCGGCCGCATGATCGCGGACCTGCGCACGGCGGTCGCGCGCGTCGGCTTCAACATCGTGCGCTCCGCGGCGCTGTCGTTCGCGGTCGAGGCGTTGCGCCGGGCCAGCGAATACCAGCACCTGACGAAGCCGCTCGACGACCTGTGGAAGAACAGCGTGCAGATCGCCGCGCTGTCGCACGTGATCGCGCGACGCTTCTCCTCGTTGAACGGCGACACCGCGCTGCTGACCGGCCTGATGCACAACGTCGGCCGCATCTACATCCTGACGCGCGCCAGCGCGTTCCCGGCGCTGATCGCCGATCCGCTGACCTTCAACTCGATCTCGCGCGACTGGCACATGAACGTGGCGCGCGCGGTGCTCGAGAACTGGCGCATGCCGGACGAGATCGTCGACGCCGTCGGCAACTACGAGGACCTCGACCGCGAGATGCGCGGCCCGGTCACGCTGACCGACGTGTTGTCGCTGGCGACGCGCCTCGAGAACAACCGCGCCGGCGGCGACATCGCCGCGCCGGACGAATTCCTGTTACGCAGCCTGCAGCGACTCCAGCTTCAGCCCAAGGACGTGCACACGGTGCTGGATGAGTCGGCGGAGGAGATCGCCGCGCTCAAGCAGGCGCTCGGAGGATAGGACCCATGGGATCCATGGCGTTAGGGACGACGACGATCGAGAACATCGTGGCGCACGACGCGGCCGCGCTCGAGAAGGATCTTTCTTCCATCCGCGCGGACGCCGCGCTGGCGTTGCCGGGCGTGCCGCAGATCGTGTCGCGCGTCCAGCAGATGCTGGGCGATCCGGACATCGGCATCCCGCAGCTCGTGCCGGTCATCAACTACGAACCCATCCTCGTGGGGCGCGTGTTGCAGATGGCGAACTCCGCCGCGCTGAACCCGACGCGCCGGCAGGTCACCGACCTGCGCACGGCGATCACGCGCGTGGGTTTCGACCTGCTGCGCTCGGCCTCACTGGCGTATGCGCTGCGGCAGTTGTCGCAGGCGCACTCGGTCAAGGACATCCGCCCGCATCTCGAGGCGCTGTGGGAACGCAGCGCGTGGACGGCGGCGGTGTCGTTCGTCATCGCGCGCAAGTTCACGCGCGTGAACCGCGACCTCGCGTTCCTCGGCGGACTGATGCACGGCGTCGGCAAGCTGTTCATCCTCACGCGCGCGGCTCACTACCCGTTCGTGCTGCGCGACCGCTCGAAGTACACGCGGATCCTGCGCAAGTGGCACGGGCCGTTCGCGAAGTCGATCCTCGCCGGCTGGCGCGTGAACGAGGACGTGATCGCGGCGGTGACGCAGTACGAGGACCTGAACCGCCAGGTGTCCGGCGACGAGCCGGACCTGACGGACATCCTCGCGACGAGTTTCCTCGTGGTCGGGCACACCGGCCGCATGCAGGACCTGTCGATGACGGTGGAGAAGATCGCGGCGTTCTCGCGCCTGCGCCTCGACATCATGGCGGTCGAGGAGACGCTGGAGCAGGCGAGGGAGGAGATCGACGATCTGCGGTTGTCCATCAGATAAGAATGGGGATTGGCCCCAAAGGGCCGAAAAGTGCCGAACCTCACCCCGGG
>DATJTW010000050.1:0-28873 GCA_035502995.1 Steroidobacteraceae bacterium
TCCGCAATGCGATCGCCGCGCCGTCTCCCGTCGCCGTGGGAGGACTGCCCGTCACGTGCAACCTCACGCTGCCGGTGGCGACGATGGCGCGCTCCACCAACCCGAACCCGGGCGCGGGCCTGTTCGAATACAGCAAGTACAACGGCTGGCCCGAGATCAAGGAATCGCTGATGGCCGGCCGCATCCAGGCCGGCTACATGCTCGCGCCGCTGGTGATGGATCTCGCGGACAAGGGCATCCCGGTGAAGGTGGTGTCGCTGGGTCATCGCTCCGGCGCCGTGATCATGGTGCGCACCGATTCGCCGTACGAACGGTTCGCCGATCTGCGCGGCAAACGCGTCGCGATCCCGAGCCGCTTCGCCGTCGACTTCCTGTTCCTGCGCAAGATGCTGGCGCGCGAGAACATGACGCCGAAGGATCTCGAGATCATCGAGATGCCGCCGCCCGACATGCCGGCCGCGCTGTACGCGAATGCCGTCGACGCCTACTGCACCGGCGAACCGTTCGGCGCCGCCGCACAACGCGCGGGCTACGCCAAGGTGCTGCGCATGACGCGCGACGAGTGGCGCAACTACATCTGCTGCGTGCTGACCGTGCGCGAAGAGCTCATCCACGAGAACCGCCCGATGGTCCAGGACCTGGTGAACCAGATCCAGGGCGCGGGGCTGTGGCTCGACCAGGCGCCGGCGAACCGCACGAAAGCGGTGTCGATCGCCTCGGGCAAGAATTTCTTCAACCAGGATCCGAAGATCCTGCAGTACGTGATGGACAACCCCGTCGACCGCGTGACGTATGGCGACCTGCGCATGATCCGCGAGGAGTTCGAGGACCTGATGCACCTGTCGATGGAAGCGGGCACGATCAAGCGCGAAGTCGCCTACGAGAAATACATCGACGACAGCTTCGTGCGCGCGACGCGGGCCGCGAGCATCCCGCTGTGAGGCGTCGCATCGCGCTCGCTTTGTTGGGCGCCGCCGCGCTGGCCTCGGCCGCGCCGCCGGCCGACACGCAGACGCTGAAAGCCGGCACGTTGACGCCGGTCCTGGCCGCGCCCGAGCTGAAACTCGACGGCACCGACGGCCGGCCGCTCGGCCTCGAGCGGTTCCGCGGCAAGGTGGTGCTGCTGGCGTTCGGCTTCAGCAACTGCGGCGAAGTCTGCCCGATCACGCTGGCGACGCTGGCGGGCGCGCGCCGCAAGCTCGGCACCGACGCCGCACGCGACGTGCAGGTGGTGTACGTGACCGTGGATCCGGAGCGCGACACGGCCGCGCAGATGAAGAAGTTCCTCGGCGCTTTCGACGCGACGTTCGTCGGTGGCGTCGGCACGCGCGCGCAGATCGACGCGGCGCAGGCGAGCTACGGCATCTCGTCGACGAAGGTCGCCAACGCCGACGGCAGCTACACCATCGGCCACTCGTCTTCCATCTACCTGATCGATCGCAAGGGCGGCCTGCGCGCCGTCATGCCGTACGGCCATCCCGCCGACGATTTCGTGCACGATCTCCAGATCCTGCTGCGTGGCTGATCGTGTCGAGGCGGGGATGGATCCTGTTGGCGGCGCTCGCGATCGTCCTCGCGGCACTGGGCTGGGCGGGCTTCGCGCCCGTCGAAGCGACCACGCATGAGCAGGCCTTCGACATCCCGAAAGGCACGTGGGCGCGGCGCCGCGCCGGCGACCTCGTCGAGATCCTGCCGGACCGCATCCGCCTCACGCTGGGCCTGAACGACGTGCTGCTGATCCGCAATCACGACGACGTGCCGCAGGTGTTCGGGCCCACGATCATGATGCCGGGGCAGAGTTTCCGGCTGCCGTTCGAGCGGGCCGCCAGCTATCAATTCGTCTGCTCGGCGCACGCCAGTGGCCAGCTGACCATCGACGTCGAACCACGGCCCGAGACACCGTGGGCGCGCATCCACTGGCGCGCCCGGCATTTCCTGGAGAACCTCGAGCGATGAGGGCATTGAAACACGCGCTCCCGTCCATCCTCGTGATGGCCGGGCTGATCGCGATCTGGTGGCTGGCCGTCGACCTCACGCACAGCGTGATCTTCCCGACGCCGAAAGCCGTCGTGCTCGGCACGCTGGAGCTCGCGAGTGACGGCACCTTGTGGGAGCACATCGGCGCGTCGCTGATGCGCGTCGGCATCGGCTTCGGCATCGCGGTGACGTTCGCGATCCCGCTGGGCCTCTGGATGGGTCGCGTCCACGGCGCGTTCGTCACGCTGAACCCGCTGTTCCAGATCCTGCGGCCCATCTCGCCGATCGCCTGGATCCCGATCGCGATCCTGTGGTTCGGCGTCGGCAACGCTTCGCCTATCTACCTGATCTTCATCGCCTCGGTGTTCCCGATGATCGTGCAGACGACCGCCGGCGTGCACACGATCGAGAAGCGCTACCTGCGCGCCGCCGAGAACTTCGGCGTGCCGCGCGGCAAGCTGTTCCGGCAGGTGATCTTCCCGGCGGCGCTGCCGCAGATCATCGTCGGCATGCGCATCGGCCTCGGCGTCGCGTGGCTGGTCGTCGTCGCCGCCGAGATGATCGCGCTGCGCTCGGGCCTGGGTTACCTGATCATCGACTCGCGCAACGCCGGCAATCGTTACGACCTGGTGGTCGCCGGCATGATCATCATCGGGCTCATCGGGCTGGCGCTCGACGGGATCATGCGCAGGCTGGAGCGGATGAAACACGTGCGGTGGCGCTATGCGCACTGAGACGCCGGTGAAGATTTCGCTGCAGGACGTCCGCAAGGGCTTCGCGTCGGACAAGGGGCGCCTGGAAGTCGTCGCGGACCTGAGCTTCGACGTCGCCGAGGGCGAGTTCGTCGCGATCGTCGGTCCGTCCGGCTGCGGCAAGACCACGTTGATGAACATCATCGCGGGTTTCCTCGCGCCGGACGCGGGCTCGGTCAGCGTCGACGGCCAGCCGCGCACCGCGCCGAACGCGAAGGGCGTGCTGATCACGCAGCAGGGCTCCGTGTTCCCGTGGCTGACGGTGCGGCAGAACCTGCTGTTCGGCCTGTCGGACGACCGGCCGGATCGCGAGGCGCTGGCCGCGGAATACGCGGATCTCGTCGGACTGAAGGGTTTCGAGAACAACTATCCACACGAGCTGTCGGGCGGCATGCTGAAACGCGCCGAGATCGCGCGCGCGCTGGTGGTGAAGCCCGAGATCCTCTACATGGACGAGCCGTTCTCGGCGCTCGACGCACTGATGAGCCTGCGCATGCAGAACGAGCTGCTGCGCATCCTCGCGAAGGAAAAGCACACGGTCATGCTCATCACGCACGACGTCGAGGAAGCGATCCACCTCGCGGACCGCATCCTCGTGCTGTCGCCGCGGCCGGCGCGCATCCAGGCGTCGTTCGCCGTCCCGTTCGCGCATCCGCGCAAGGTCTCGAGCCCGGAAGCGCAGGCGCTGCGCGTCGCGATCCTGAAGGAGCTGGGCGTCACCGACAGCGTGTGACGTGGTAGCGTCGACGCCATGACGGGCGTCAACCTCACGCAGTCGCTGGTGCAGAAGCTCGGGTCGTCGATCGTGCGCGGCGACCTGCCGGCGGGGCAGCCGCTGCCGATCGAGGCGGAGCTCGGGCGCAAGTTCGGCGCCAGCCGCACGGTGATGCGCGAGGCGGTGAAGATCCTCTCGACGAAAGGTCTGATCGGGCAGCGGCCGCGTGTCGGCACGTTCGTGCATCCCGAGGAGAAGTGGGACCTGCTCGATGCCGAGGTCCTCACGTGGATCCTCGACCGCCACTTCTCCTACGGCCTCGTGCGCGAGTTCCTCGAGGTGCGCGTCGGCATCGAGCCGGCCGCCGCCGCGCTCGCGGCGGTCAACGCCACCGACGCCGACAAGGACCTGCTGAAGCAGCGGCTTGAGCGCATGAAGGACGCGTTGAGCGGGCACGTCGATCCGGTCGCCGCGGACATCGCGTTCCACGCCGCGATCCTGCAGATCACGCACAACCGCTTCTACCAGCAGCTCACGCCGATCGTGGAGACGGCGCTGCGCTTCTCGATCCGGCTGACGAACCAGGCGAAGGGCGCGGTCGCGGATTATGGCGCGCACGAGCGCATCTACCGCGCGATCCGCGCCGGCAATGCGGACGCGGCGGCGAAGGGCTGCCGCGACCTCGTCCGCGAGGCGCTGACGCTGGTGATGCGCGCCGAGAAAGAGACGCGCTGACCGCGCAGATCCGTCCTCGCGAGATATGCGAATCGACAGCCGTTGACGCCCCCGGAAGCGGCTGCCTATTATTTATCATACAAATGGGGATCCAATGACGAGGACACCGTGGCTCTGAGAATCGGCCTGCTCGGCATCGGCAAGATCGCGCGCGACCAGCACATCCCGGCACTGCGCGCCGACCGCGACTTCGAGCTCGTGGCCTGCGCGAGCCGCAATGCCAGCGTCGACGGCGTCGCCAACTTCCCCGACCTCGCGGCCATGCTGGCCGGCACGCAGCGGCTGCATTGCGTGTCGATCTGCACGCCGCCGCAGGCGCATTTCGATGCCGCGTTGGCGGCGCTGCGCGCCGGCTGCCACGTGATGCTCGAGAAGCCGCCCACCGCGACGACGCGGCAGATCGCGATGCTCGCCGACGAGGCGAAGCGGCTGAACCGCACGTTGTTCCAGACCTGGCACTCCCGGTTCGCCGCCAGCGTCGACGTCGCGCGCGACTGGCTCGCGCCGCGCCGGCTCACCGGCGGGAAGATCACGTGGAAGGAAGACGTGCATCACTGGCACCCGGGCCAGCAATGGATCTGGGAGCCCGGCGGCTTCGGCGTGTTCGATCCGGGCATCAATGCATTGTCGGTGCTCACCGAGGTCCTGCCGCGCGAAGTGTGCGTGGAGAACGCGCGCCTCGAGTTCCCCGTGAACCAGCAGGCGCCGATCGCGGCGACTCTCGGCATGCGCACCGAGGACGGCGTCGCCATCGCCGCCGAGTTCGATTTCCGGCAGAAGGGCGAGCAGAGCTGGGACATCGAGCTAACTACCACCGACGGCCGGCTCAAGCTGTCCGGCGGTGGCGCCAGCGTCGAGATCGACGGCGAGGTGATCGGACAGGATGCGAGCCTCGCGGGCGAATACCCGCGGCTGTACCAGCGGTTCGCGAAGCTGTGCGCCGCCGGCCGCTCCGAGGTGGACTGGCGGCCGTTCCAGCTGGTCGCCGACGCGTTCCTGATCGGCGAGCGGCACATCGTCGCGCCGCACATCGTGTGACGTAAGATGCGCGCATGACACGCATCGACGACCTCGCGGCGAAAGCCGTCTTCATCACCGGCGCCAGCACCGGCATCGGCGCCGCGCTCGCTCGCGCATTCGCCGCACAGGGTTCGAACCTGGCGCTGCACTTCAACTCGAACGAGGACGCCGCACGATCGCTGGCCCGCGAGATCGCCGCCGCGTCCGGTCGCGAGCCCGCGCTGGTGCGCGGCGACCTGTCGAAGCGCGGCGAGGCTCGCCGCGTCGTCGAAGAGGCCGCGGCGAAACTCGGCGGGCTCGACGTGCTGATCAACAACGCCGGCGGCATCGGCGAGCGGCGGCCGATCGCCGCCGTCGACGACGCGCTGTTCGATTTCGTGTACGACCTCAACGTGCGTTCGGTGATCGCCGCCACGCAGGCGGCGCTGCCGCACTTCGACGCGCGTGGCGCGGGCAACATCATCAACGTCGGTTCGATCGCCGGCATCGACGGCGGCGGCGCGGGCGCGAGCATCTACTCGAGCGCGAAGGCGGCCGTGCACAACGTCACGCGCCACCTGGCGCGAGATCTCGCGAAGCGGAAGATCCGCGTGAACACGGTGGCGCCCGGCGCCATCGCCACGCCGTTCCACGCGAAGACGCCGCCCGAGCGGCTCGAGGCGATGCGCAACGCGGCGCCGCTGGGCCGCATCGGCGAGGCGCAGGACTGCGTCGGCGCGTTCCTGTTCCTCGCCTCCGACGAATTGTCCGGCTACATCACCGGCACGATCATCCACGTCAACGGCGGCATGTACATGTCATGAGCGCCCCCGCGTTCATCGCCGGCGACTGGGGCACGAGCAACCTGCGCCTGCGGCTGTGCGCGGCCGACGGCAGCGCGCTCGATTCGCGCGAAGGCCCGGGCGCCGCGGATTCGCGCGGCCGCTTCGCCGCGGTGTTCGACGAGCTGACCGCCGCCTGGCGCGCGACCGCGCCGCTGCCGGCACTGCTGTGCGGCATGGCCGGGTCGACGTTCGGCTGGGTCGAGGCACCCTATCTACCCTGCCCGGAAGAGGTCGACAACGCCGCCGACGCGCTGGTCTCCGCCCGCGCCGACGTGCACATCGTTCCCGGCATGCGCTGCGTGAACCCGCTCGGCGCGCCCGACGTCATGCGCGGCGAGGAGACACAGCTGCTCGGTGCGCTGGCCCTGCGGCCCGAGCTCGCGCACGGGCGTCATCTCGTCTGCCTGCCCGGCACGCACACGAAGTGGGTGGCGCTGCACGATGGCACGGTCATTGAATTCCTGACGGTGCCGACGGGCGAGATCTTCCGCCTGCTGTGCGACCACAGCGTGCTGGTGCGCGACCGCGCGACGCCGATCTCGCACCAGCCGCGCGAGTTCGAGCGCGGCCTCGCCGAGGCCGGCAAACATCCCGGCGTGCCGCTGCTGCACCGGCTGTTCCAGAGCCGCAGCCTGCGGCTCGACGCGCAGCTGACCGCGGACGGCGCGCCGTCGTGGACCTCCGGCCTGCTGATCGGCACGGACTGCGCGGGCGCGCTGCCGTTGTTCGACGATGCCGAACCGTCCATCACGCTGGTCGCCGCGCCGGCGCTGGCCGACCTCTACGCCGCCGCGCTGACGCGCCTCGGCCGCCCGAGCATCCGCGTGTCCGGTGACGACGCGGCGTTCGCCGGGCTCGCCCGCATCCAGGCCGCGCTCGCCGGCGGCTGAAGGAAGAACATGACCCGACCGATCGAGATGGTGGCGATCCTGCGCGGCCTGACCGTCGATCGCGCCGCCGAGACCGGCGACGCGCTGGCCGCCGCCGGCTTCCGCACGATCGAGGTGCCGCTGAATTCGCCCGAGCCGTTCGACACCATCAAACTACTGGCGCGTGCCTTGCCGGAGTGCCTGGTCGGCGCCGGCACCGTACTGACGCCCGCCGAGGTAGATAGGGTGCAAGGCGCCGGCGGCCACCTCGTGGTCGCGCCGAACTGCGATCCGGCGGTGATCCGGCGTGCGCTCGAGCTCGGCATGCGCGTGATGCCTGGTATCGCTACCGCGACGGAAGCCTTCGCCGCGCTGAATGCCGGCGCATCGGAGCTCAAGCTGTTTCCCGCGTCGACGTACGGCGCCGCGCACCTGCGCGCGCTGAAATCCGTGCTGCCGAAGCACGCGAAGGTGTATCCGGTCGGCGGTATTGGCTCGCAGGACATCGCGCCGTGGCTCGCGTCAGGCGCGGATGGCTTCGGATTTGGCGGTGAATTGTTCAAGCCCGCGTATACACTCGCGGAGCTGACGACACGCGCGCACGACCTGATGAAGGCGATGCGCGCCGCATCAGAATAAACGAGAGGGGTCTCATGAATCTGGCAACGATCGACATCACCATCCTGGTGATCTACGCGGTTGGCATCTTCCTCCTGGCCCAGTGGGTCTCGCGCGAGAAGGGCACGCACGAGAAGAACGCGCAGGATTATTTCCTCGCGAGTCGCGCGTTGCCGTGGTGGGCGATCGGCACGTCGCTGATCGCGGCGAACATCTCGGCCGAGCAGATCGTCGGCATGTCGGGTTCGGGTTACGTGATGGGCATGGCCATCGCGTCGTACGAGTGGATGGCCGCGCTGACGCTGATCGTCGTCGGCAAGTGGATCCTGCCGGTGTTCCTCAAGAACGGCATCTACACGATGCCCGAGTTCCTCGAGAAGCGTTACAGCCCGGCGGTGCGCACCGTCATGGCCATCTTCTGGCTGGCGCTGTACATCTTCGTGAACCTGACCTCGATCCTGTGGCTGGGCGCGCTGGCGGTGAACGCGATCGCGGGTCTCGACATCCAGGTCGCGATCACGGGCCTCGCGTTGTTCGCGCTGGTGTACGCGCTGTACGGTGGATTGAAGGCGGTCGCGCTGACCGACATCGTGCAGGTGTCGCTGCTGGTGCTTGGCGGCATCATCATCACGTACATCGCGCTCGACAAGGTCGGCGACGGCGCGGGCGTGATCGCCGGCTTCAAAACGCTGACGACGAAGTTCCCCGACAAGTTCGACATGATCCTGTCGCCCGACAGCCCGCACTACAAGGACCTGCCGGGACTCGCCGTGTTGTTGGGCGGCATGTGGATGATGAACGTCAGCTACTGGGGCTTCAATCAGTACATCATCCAGCGCGGCCTCGCGGCGAAGAGCGTGAACGAAGCGCAGAAGGGTATCGTGCTCGCCGCGTTCCTCAAGCTCGTGATGCCGGCGATCATCGTGCTGCCCGGCATCGCGGCGCTGGTGCTGGTGCCGGGTCTCGAGAAGACGGACCAGGCGTATCCGAGCCTCATGGCGATGCTGCCCGTGGGCATCAAGGGCCTGGTGTTCGCGGCGCTGGTCGCGGCGATCGTCGCGTCGACCGGCTCCAAGATCAATTCGATCGCGACCATCTTCACGATGGACCTGTATCGCGCGGCGAAGCCGGATACGCCGCAGAAGACGCTGGTCACGATCGGCCGCATCGTCGCGATCGTGTCGGTGATCATCGCGGTGTTCATCACGAAGCCGTTCCTCAGCAACTTCGGCCAGGGCTTCCAGTACATCCAGAACTTCACGGGCTTCGTCACGCCGGGCATCTGCGTGATCTTCCTGCTGGGTTTGTTCTGGGCGCGCACCACGGCGACGGCGGCGATGACGTCGATGCTCGCGACCGTGATCCTGTCGTGGGTGTTCTACCGATACCTGCCCGACTACCCGTTCATGAACCGCGTCGGCTGGTGCTTCGTCGCCGGCATCGTGATCGCGGTCGGCATCTCACTGCTGTCGCCGAACAAGGAAGCCGCGATGAAGGTCGACATCAAGAACGTGGATTTCTCGACCGGCACGGGGTTCAACGTCGCCGCCGGCGTCGTGATCCTGGTGCTCGCCTTCCTCTACTACACCTGGTGGTGAGGGTTCAGCGCTGCTCGAACGCGTATTGCAGCAGGATGCCGATGAACACGGTCATCCCGACGTACTGGTTGTTCACGAACGCGCGGAAGCAGGCTTCCGGCTTCCGCGCGCGGATCAGCCACTGCTGGTAGGCGAAGAACACGCCGACGACGACGAGCCCGAGGTTGTACCAGTAGCCGAACTCCATGTTCGTCCCCACCAGGTACAACGCGTAGATCATCAGCCCCTGCAGCATCCCGATGATCAGCTTGTCCATGTCGCCGAAGACGATGGCGCTGGATTTCACGCCGATCTTGAGATCGTCCTCGCGGTCGACCATCGCGTACATCGTGTCGTAGACGGCCGCCCAGACGATGCCGGCGAAGAAGATGATCCACGCGACGCGCGGGATGTTGCCGGTCTGCGCCATGAAGGCCATCGGCACGCCCCAGCTGAACGCGACGCCGAGGTAGAACTGCGGCAGCGGGAAGAAGCGTTTGAAAAACGGGTAGCTCACCGCCAGGCCCGCGCCGATGAACGACATGCGGATGGTGAACGGATCGAGCTGCAGAACCAGCCACAGCGCGATGGCGACCAGCACGAAGAACCAGATCAGCGCCTCGTGCGGCGCGATGCGGCGCGAGGCGATCGGCCGGTCGCGCGTGCGCTTCACGAACGGATCGAAATCACGATCGGCGAGATCGTTGACGACGCAGCCCGCGGAGCGCATCGCCACGGTGCCGAGCACGAACACCACCAGCACCTTCGGCGACGGATGCGATCCGCCGGCGATCCACACCGCCCACAACACCGGCCACAGCAGCAGCCAGATACCGATCGGGCGATGCAGGCGCGCGAGCTCGACGAGGTCGCGCGCGCGACGCGCGTAACGCAGGGCGGTGAGACGGGCGCCGGAAGGTTTCGGCGCGAGGTCGAGGTCGAGAGGGTCGGCGGCCATCGACGCGCATCATACGCGCCGGTTCGTCAGCCGCGGCGCGTGAACTCGATGGGGATCAGGACCTGCGCGGGCTGCGCGATGCCGTTGACCTCGTAGGGCCGGAACAGCGCCTTGCGCACGGCGTCGCGCGCGGCGACGTCGAGACGTTCGAAGCCGCTCGACTGCTCGACGCGGATCTCGGCGGCGCGACCCTCGGCGTCGATCAGCACGCGCAACACCACCGTGCCGCGCTCGCGACGGCGGCTCGACTCGGCTGGATAGACCGGCGCCGGCGCGCGCACGTATTCGACGGACTCGACCACCGGCGGCGCCATGACGGTCGGCCGCGGATCGGCGATCGCGCTGATGGCGGGAGTCGGCGGCGGCGGCGTGATCGTCTCCACTTCCACCGTGATGTCCTGCGGCATCGGCAGCGAGTAGACGATCTGTTCGGGCGGCGGCACGTACTCGGGCGGCTTCTCCGTCGCGGGCGTGTCGATCAGCGAGACTTCCATCGGCTCGGGCGGCGCGAGGGTCTGCTCGATCTTCTGCGCGGCGAGGAAGCCCATGAACACGAGCACGTGGACGGCGGCGGTGCCGGCCGCGAACCAGGCGCGACCGGAGATCTGCGACAGCCACGAGCGGACGGCACGCTGCGGCACGAGTGCGCGCATCGATTCGAGGGAATCGCCGCGATCGACGCGGGCGTCCGGCAGGTTGTTGAAGAGTTCGACGGCCATGGGCAAGCTTGGCCGGCAATGTAAATGATTCGCATTTGGAGCTCAACGGGCATTCTTATCTATATGCCCGGATCGATACTGGATCGACGAAAGGTGCCCTGAGAATCCCGCCGGATCACCCGATCCGGCCGTATCGCTCGCCGGATCCCACCCACCGGCGGGTCAGCGCGGCCACCGCTTCGGGATTATGTCGAAGCATGTCCTCGGCGGCCGCCTGGACGGCGGGCAGCAGGTCGGAATCCCGCATCAGGTCGGCGACGCGCATCTCGGCGAGGCCGGTCTGGCGGGTGCCGAGCAGCTCGCCGGGTCCGCGCAGCTCGAGGTCGCGACGCGCGATGACGAAGCCGTCGTTGGTTTCGCGGATCGCGGCGAGTCGCGCGCGCGCCATCTCGGAGAGCCTGCCGTCGTACAGCAGGACGCAGTGGCTCTCGTGCGCGCCGCGGCCGACGCGGCCGCGCAGCTGGTGCAGCTGCGCGAGACCCATTCGCTCGGCGTTCTCGATGACCATCAGCGTCGCGTTCGGGACGTCGACGCCGACCTCGATGACGGTGGTCGCGACCAGCAGCCCGATCTTGCCGTCCTTGAACGCGACCATGCCGCGCTCCTTCTCCTTCGGCGGCATGCGCCCGTGCACGAGCCCGACGCGCACCTCGGGCAGTGCTTCCGCGAGTTGCGCCGCGGTTTCCTCGGCGGCCTGGTAGCGCAGCTCCTCGGACTCCTCGATCAACGGGCACACCCAGTACGCCTGTCGGCCCTCGAGCACCGCGCGGTGGATGCGTTCGACGATCTCGTCGCGGCGCGACGCCGGCAGCACCACCGTCTTCACCGGCGTACGTCCCGGCGGCAGCTCGTCGATGACGGAGACGTCGAGATCCGCGTAGGCGGTCATCGCCAGCGTCCGCGGGATCGGCGTGGCGGTCATGATCAGCTGGTGCGGCAGCAGTCCGCCGCGCGCGCCCTTGTCGCGCAGGCTGAGACGCTGGTGCACGCCGAAGCGATGCTGCTCGTCGACGATCACGAGGCCGAGCCGCGCGAACTCCATCGACTCCTGGAACAGCGCATGCGTGCCGACCACGAGCTTGATCTCGCCGCTGCGCAACGCCTCGAGCGCGCTGCGCCGCGTGCGCGCCGGCAGCGAGCCCGTCACCAGGGCGACCGGCACCCCCAGCTTGCGGAACCAGCCGTCGAGATTGCGGAAGTGCTGCTCCGCCAGCAGTTCGGTCGGCGCCATCAACGCGACCTGCAGTCCGCTGCCCACGGCGCGCGCCGCGGCTGCGCCGGCGACCACGGTCTTGCCGCAGCCGACGTCGCCTTGAACCAGCCGCACCATCGGCACTTCGTCCGCGAGATCGCCGTCGACGTCGGCGAGCGCCCGCCGTTGCGCGCCGGTCATCGCGAACGGCAGCGAGGCGATGAAGCGCGCCTCGAGGCCGTCCGCATCCGCGAGTGGCGGTGCGGGGTCGGACTTGATGGTCTGGCGCAGCAACCGCAACGTGAGCTGGTGCGCGAGCAGTTCCTCGAACGACAGCCGCCGCTGCGCCGGGTGATGACCGGACAGCAGTTCGCCGAGATGCGCGTCGCGCGGCGGCCGATGCATCATCGTCAAGGCGTCGACCAGCGACGGCAGCTCGAACTGCTCCAGCACGCGCTGCGGGATCCAGTCGCGCAGTCGGGAGGTATCCTTCAGCGCCATCTCGATCAGCGCGCGCAGCCGCGGCTGCGGCACACCCTCGGTGGTCGGGTAGATAGGCGTCAGGACTTCCTCGAGCGGCGCGTCGTCCGGCTCCGTGGCCGCGATGCGCCGGTATTCGGGGTGCACGATCTCGAGGCCGAGCGGCCCGCGGCGGACCTCGCCGAAGCAGCGCAGCCGCGTGCCGCGCGCGAGGCCGGTCTGTTGCGCGCCGGAGAAATAGAAGAAACGCAGCGTCAGCGAGCCGGTGCCGTCGGCGATCCGGCACAGCAGCTGGCGGCGCCGGCGATACGCGACTTCCGTGAGCTGCACTTCGCCTTCGACCACGGCGCGCATGCCGTGGCGCACGGCGCCGATGTCGACGACCTGCGTGCGGTCCTCGTAACGCATCGGCAGCACGAACAGCAGGTCCTGCACCTGCGAGACGCCGAGTTTCGCCAGTTTCTCGACGAGCGCGGGTCCGACGCCGCGCAAGGTGCCGACCGGACGTTGCTCCGGCGGCGCGACCTGTGGCGCGGGCGTTGCCACGACCGAACTACCTCAGCCGAGGTGCAGCGTGCACTCGATCTCGACGCGGGCATTGCGCGGCAGCGCGGCCACGGCCACCGTCGAGCGCGCCGGGTACGGCTCGGAGAAATACTTCGTCATCATCTCGTTGACCTTCGCGAAGTTGGCGAAGTCCGTGATGAAGATGGTGACCTTCACGACCTGCGCGAAGGTGCCGCCCGCCGCCGCGATCACGGCCTTGATGTTGTCGAACACCCGCTGCGCTTCCTTTTCGAAGTCGCCCTCGACCATCTGCATCGTCACGGGGTCGAGCGGGATCTGGCCCGCGAGGTACACCGTGTCGCCGACGCGCACGGCCTGTGAATACGGGCCGATGGCCTTCGGTGCCTGATCCGTGTGGATGGCCTGCCGGACGTGCATGATCACTCCTTGCGCTATTCGGACGCGCGGGACGTGCGGCCGTGGCTCGCGATTGTACGCGTGACCTTGAGCACTTCGGGCATCCGGCGGATGACTTTCACGACGCGCGCGAGATGTTCGCGGTTGCGCACGCGCAGCTCGAACACCAGCGACGAGCTGTCCGCGTCCTTCTCTTCGACGGCGACGCGTTCGATGTTCGTGTCGCCGGCCGAGATCGCGGCCGCCACCGCGGCGAGCACGCCCATCTTGTTGGCGACGTCGACGCGGATCTCGGAGCTGAACACCTTGTCCGTGGTTGCCTGCCAGGCCACGGGCAGCCAGTTCTCCGGATGCTTGCGGTAGTCCTCGACGTTCACGCAGTTCTCGCGATGCACGACCACGCCGCGACCCGCCGAGAGGAACGCGAAGATCGCGTCGTCGGGAATCGGGAAGCAGCAACGTGCGTACGAAACCAGCAAACCCTCGGTGCCGGCGATCGCCAGCGGCGCCGGTGCGCCCGAGAACGACTCCTCGGCGGACTTCGTCGGCAGCAGGCGGCGCGCGACCAGCGGCGCGAGGCGTTCGCCGAGACCGACTTTCTCGTACAGCTCGTCGACGTCGTGCATGCCGAGCTCGACGACGGCGGAGTTCAGCACTTCCGCCGGCACTTCCTCGAGCGACAGCCGGAACTCGCCCAGCGCCTGGTTGATGAGCCGCGCGCCGAGCTCGATCGCTTCCTGGCGGCGCAGGCCCTTGAGGTAATGGCGCACGGCGGCGCGCGCCTTCGCGGTGACCACGAAGTTCACCCACGACGGGTTCGGCATCGCGCCCTTCGCGGTGATGATCTCGACGGTCTGGCCGTTGCGCAGCGGCGTGCGCAGCGGCGTCAGGCGGCGATCCACCTTGGCGGCGACGCAGCGGTTGCCGACGTCGGTATGCACGGCGTACGCGAAGTCGACCACGGTCGCGCCGCGCGGCAGGCGCAGGATCTCGCCCTTCGGCGTGAACACGTAGACCTTGTCGGGGAACAGGTCGACCTTGACGCTCTCGAGGAAGTCCTCGGAGCTGCCGCTCTCCTGCATGTCGACGAGGTTCGCCAGCCATTCGCGCGCGCGCTCGTCCTGCCCGGCGTCGCTCTCGTTGACCTTGTACTTCCAGTGCGCGGCGATGCCCGCCTCGGCGACGCGGTGCATGTCCTCGGTGCGGATCTGCACCTCGATCGGGATGCCGTTCGGGCCGAACAAGGTGGTGTGCAGCGACTGGTAGCCGTTGATGCGCGGGATCGCGATGTAATCCTTGAAGCGGCCGGGCATCGGCTTGTATGCGGCGTGGACCACGCCGAGCGCGCGGTAACACGTGTCCGCCTTGTCGACGACGATGCGCAGGCCGAACACGTCGACGATCTCGGACAGCGGCGCGCCCTTGCGCAGCATCTTGCTGTAGATGCTGTAGAGATGCTTCTCGCGCGTGGAGACGTCGGCCTTCAGGTCCGCCTTCGTCAGCGCGACCGTCATCGTGTCGGCGATCTTCGTCAGGAACTGCTTCTGGTTGCCGCGCGCTTTCTTCAGCGCGCGGTCGAGCACGCGGTAGCGGTGTGGATAGGCCGCGCGGAAGCCGAGATCCTCGAGCTCGAGCTTCATGTTGTAGAGGCCGAGCCGGCCGGCGATCGGCGCGTAGATGTCGAGCGTCTCGCGGGCCACGGCGCGGCGCCGCGCCGGCGCCATCGCATCGAGCGTGCGCATGTTGTGCGTGCGGTCGGCGAGCTTCACGAGGATCACGCGCAGGTCGCGGACCATCGCCAGCACCATCTTGCGGAAGCTCTCGGCCTGCGCTTCGGCGCGCGACTTGAACTGGATCTGGTCGAGCTTGGTGACGCCGTCGACGATCTCGGCGACGGGTGCGCCGAATTTCTCGGACAGCTCCTCTTTCGAGATCGGCGTGTCTTCGATGACGTCGTGCAGGATCGCCGCGATGATCGTGTCGGGGTCGAGGTGCAGGTCGGCGAGGATCTGCGCGGCCGCAAGCGGATGCGCGATGTACGGCTCACCCGACAGCCGCTTCTGCCCCTCGTGCGCGCTCGCGCCGAATTCGGCCGCCGAACGCACGCGTTCGACCTGCTCGGCCGGTAGATAGGTCTCGACGCTGTTGATCAGGTCGCGCAGGCCCGGCAGGCGCCGGGCACTGGGCAGCAACTGAAGGAGCGGAGACGCTAGGTCCATGGCGCGCGAGCGCTCCTTGGTGGAAGGTCAGGCGGCGGCGTTATTCCTGCACGTCGCGATCGCCTTGCAGGCCGAATTGCGGCGCACGGAACAGGGACTGGTTGTCGGCGTCCGGCAGGGTGGCTTCCGGCGGCGGCGGATCCGGCTCGCGGAGCATCTCGGGCGTGATGTTGCCCTCGGCGATCTCGCGCAGCGCGACCACGGTCGGCTTGTCGTTTTCCCAGGGAACCGTCGGCTCCGCGCCATTCGCCAGGCGGCGCGCACGCTGCGCGGCCAGCAGGACGAGCTGGAAGATGTTCTCGACGTTCGGCAGGCAGTCTTCGACGGTGATACGGGCCATGACTCTCTCGACTCGATACTTGGCGGGTGGGAAAGTCTACTGGAAAAACGGGCCTTTAGGCCCGGATTTTCGGGATTGGGAGGCGGCCGGAACGGCCGGCCGACGCCGATCAGCGCAGCAGGTCGGCGAGCAGTGGCTGCAGATCGGCCCGGTCGGGGCCGAAGCTCGCGGATCCGTCCAGGATCTCCAGCAACTGGGCCACCGCGGCCTCGAATTCGTCGTTGACCACGACGCTGTCGAATTCCCGGTAATGAGTCATGTCGGCGATCGAGTCGCGCAGGCGGCGCTCGATGACCTCGTCGCTGTCCGTCTTCCGGTTGCGCAGGCGCGACTCGAGCTCGCGGCGCGACGGCGGCAGGATGAACACGGTGTGGCAATCGGGCAGCGCGGCCCGCACCTGCTGCGCGCCCTGCCAGTCGATCTCGAGGATCACGTCGTGGCCGGCCTCCCGCAGCTTCTCGACCTGCGCGCGGCCGGTGCCGTAGAAATTGTCGAAGACTTGGGCGTGTTCGAGAAAGGCCCCGGCGTCACGCAGCCGCTTGAACTCGTCGACGTCGATGAACCAGTAGTGTTCGCCGGTGACTTCGTGCGTGCGCGGCTTGCGCGTGGTGTGCGACACGGACACTTTCAGCGAGCGGTCGCGTTCGAGCACGGCCTTCACGAGGCTGGTCTTGCCGGCACCCGAGGGTGCGGCGATGACGTACAGCGAGCCGCGCTTCCGCCCCGCGTTCATTCGACGTTCTGCACCTGCTCGCGCATCTGCTCGATCAGCACCTTCATGTCGACGGTCAGCCGGGTGGTGTCGAGATCCTGCGACTTCGAGGCCAGCGTGTTCGCCTCGCGGTTGAGCTCCTGCATCAGGAAATCCAGCCGGCGGCCCGCGGCTTCACCGCCGCCCATGACCCGGCGGGTCTCCTCGATGTGCCCGGTGAGCCGGTCGAGCTCCTCGGCCACGTCGATGCGCTGCAGCTGCAGCACGATTTCCTGTTCCACGCGGTCGCGGTCGACGGTCGCGACCAGCTCGGCGACGCGCTCGTGGAGTCGCGTGCGCACCCGGGCCTGGATCTCCGGCAGCCGCGCGCGCACCTGCGTGACCAGCGTCGCGAGACCGGCGCAGCGCTGCTCGAGCAACTCGGCGAGGCGTTTGCCCTCGCGCAGGCGCATCTGCCCGAGATCGTCGAGCGTCTGCTGGAACAACCCGCGGCCGGCGCCTAACAAGACTTCCGAATCCTGGCTGGCCGTCTCGATGACGCCGGGCCAGCGCAGGACCTCGACCGCATCGACGACGCTGGCCGGCAGCTGGCGCGTGACCTCGCTGATGGCGCCGACGACCTTGGCCAGCGCGGCCGCGTCGACGCGCAGCTCGCGCTCGGCGGCCTGGGCGCCCCGCAGGTGCACGGTGCAGTCGATCTTGCCGCGCTTGAGGTGCTTCGCGAGCAGCTGGCGCAGCTCGGCTTCGAGCGGACGGAGCTCCTCGGGCAGCCGGAAACCGGGTTCGAGATAGCGATGATTCACGCTGCGCAGCTCGCAGGTGAGGTTTCCGAAGGTCCCGCTGACCTCGCGCCGGGCGAATCCCGTCATGCTGGCGATCATGTGGCGCTCTGAAGTTCTTCTGCTGGTCGCGGGGTGCGGTAAAGTGCGCGGCAGTCTATCAGAGCCCCCACCCGGCCTTGCGCATCGAATACGCCGAAGTCAGCCTGCTCGGTAACCGCACCGACAACCAGGACCGTGTTTCCGTCGCGGTCTCCGAGCACTCCGCCCTGCTCGTCGTCATTGATGGCATGGGTGGTCATTCCGATGGCGCGAAGGCCGCGGAGACCGCCATCAAGTCGCTCGTGGAAGCGTTCTGGCACACGCCGCAACCCATCCTCGATCCGCTCGGGTTCCTGCACATCGCGCTGGGTCGTGCCCATGAAGAAGTGGCGAAGCTCGGCACCAGCCTGCCGCTCGAGCTGCGGCCGCGCGCCACGTGCGCCGTCTGCCTCGTGCAGGGCGGCAGCGCGTACTGGGCGCACATCGGCGACAGCCGCGTCTATCTGCTGCGCCGGGGCAAGGTCTTCAAGCGCACGCGCGACCACAGCCACGTCGAGTTCCTGCTGCGCGAGGGCGTGATCACGGCGGACCAGGCCGTGTCGCACCCGATGCGCAACTTCGTCGAATGCTGTCTCGGCGGCGAACCGTTCCTGCCCGAGATGTCGCTCGGCCTGCGCGAGCCGCTCGAGCCCAACGACATCTTGTTAGTCTGCTCGGACGGCCTGTGGGGCGGTCTCGACGACGCCGATATCGGCGCCGCCTTCCCGCCGGCGCGCGCGCCGCTCAAGGACGAGCTCACGCGCCTGGCCGAACGCTCGGTGAGCGTCGTCGGTGCGGGCAGCGACAACACCTCGGCCGCCATCGTGCGCTGGATCGGCAATGCCTGATACCCGTCCCTCCGGACGCGCAGCCGACGAGCTGCGCGCCGTGCGTTTCACGCGTTCCTTCACGAAGCACGCCGAAGGCTCGGTGCTCGTCGAGTTCGGCAACACGCGTGTCCTGTGCACGGCCACCGTCGAAGAAGGCGTGCCCGGATTCCTGCGCGGCAAGGGCCAGGGCTGGGTGACGGCCGAATACGGCATGTTGCCGCGCGCGACGCACACGCGTTCGCCGCGCGAAGCCGCGAAGGGCAAGCAGAGCGGTCGCACGCAGGAGATCCAGCGTTTGATCGGTCGTTCGCTGCGCGCCATCACGAATCTCGCCGCGCTCGGCGAGCGCACCGTCACGCTCGACTGCGACGTGCTGCAGGCCGACGGCGGCACGCGCACCGCGGCCATCACCGGGAGCTACGTCGCGCTGGCGGACGCCTGCGACGTGTTGCTCGCGAAGCGGTTGATCGCCACCTCGCCGTTGCACGGGCAGGTGGCCGCGGTGTCGGTCGGCATCTGCAAGGGCATTCCGGTGCTCGATCTCGACTACGCCGAAGATTCCGGCGCGGAGACCGACATGAACGTGGTGATGAACAGCGGCGGCGCGTTCATCGAAGTGCAGGGCACGGCCGAGGGACACGCCTTCCATCGCCGCGAGCTCGATGCGCTGCTGGATCTCGCGGCGACGGGCATCACGACGTTGTTCGCACTGCAGTCCGGAGCGCGCACGGCCGCCTGAGGCCGTCGCGACACCGCATGGGCCGGCGCGTCGTGCTCGCCAGCGGAAACCCGGGAAAACTGCGCGAATTCTCCGAGTTGCTGGCGGGCCAGGGGCTCGAATTCTCGCGGCAATCGGACTTCGGCATCGAGCCGCCGCCCGAGACCGGCACCACTTTCCTCGAGAACGCGTTGATCAAGGCACGCAACGCCGCGCGTCGCACGGGGCTGCCGGCCATCGCCGACGATTCGGGCATCGAGGTGGATGCGCTCGGCGGCGCGCCGGGTGTCTGGTCTGCCCGCTACGCCGGCGAAGGTGCGAGCGACGAGGCGAACCTCGAGAAGCTGCTGCAGGCGTTGCGCGGCGTACCCGAGGCGCGTCGCGGTGCGCGGTATCGCTGCGTCATCGTCTACGTGCGCGATGCCGAAGATGCCCGGCCGCTGGTCGGCGACGGCACGTGGGAGGGCCGCATCCTCGACGGTCGGCGCGGCGAGGGCGGGTTCGGATACGACCCGTCGTTCGTGCCCGCCGGCGCGACGCTGACGGCCGCGGAGATGTCCGCCGCCGACAAGCACCTCGTGAGTCATCGCGGCATCGCGTTGCGCGCGTTCCTCGCGCAGTTCGACCGGGAACGCGGATGATCACGCCGCCGCTCGCGCTGTACGCCCACTTTCCGTGGTGCGTGCAGAAGTGCCCGTACTGCGATTTCAACTCGTACACGTTGAAGGACGAGCTGCCCGAGCAGCGTTACGTCGACACGTTGCTGCGCGATCTCGATGCGCAGCTGCCGGAAGTCGCCGGCCGGCCGCTGATCAGCATCTTTCTCGGTGGCGGCACGCCGAGCCTGTTTTCGCCGGCGTCGATCGGCCGGCTCCTCGATCACGCGCGCGCGCGGCTCGGGTTCGCGTCGCCGTCGATCGAGATCACGCTCGAAGCGAACCCGGGCACCATCGAACGCGGCCGGTTCGCCGAGTACCGCGCGGCCGGCGTCACGCGCGTGTCGCTCGGTGCGCAGAGCTTCGACGCGCGGCAGCTCAAGCTGCTCGGCCGCATCCACGCAGCGGACGACACGCGCCGCGCGGCCGAGGAACTGCACGCCGCGGGACTGGCGAACTTCAATCTCGACCTGATGTACGCGCTGCCGGGTCAGAGCGGCGAGGAGGCCGAGGCGGATCTGCGTGCGGCGCTGTCGTTGCAGCCCGCGCACCTCTCGCAGTACCACCTGACGATCGAGCCGGGCACGCTGTTCGCCGCCGCGCCACCGACGCAGCCGAGCGACGAGGTGGTCGACGACATGCTCGCGCGTTCGCTGCGCGTACTGGGCGAGGCGGGGTTCGAGCAGTACGAGGTGTCGGGCTACGCGCGGCCCGGCGCGCGTTGCGCGCACAACCTCAACTACTGGACCTTCGGCGACTATCTCGGCATCGGCGCGGGCGCGCACGGCAAGATCACGCGCGACGGCGCGGCGGTGCGGACGAACCAGCCGCGCGAGCCGCGCCGCTATCTCGCGGCGGAGCCGGGTGCGCTGGCCCGAAAACGGATCGGTCCGCGCGATCTGCCATTCGAGTTCGCGATGAACGGCTTCCGGCTCGTCGACGGTTTCGCGGACTCGCTGTTCGCGGACCGGACCGGGCTGGATCCGGCACTGCTCGAGAGCGCCCTGCGGCCGCTGCTCGCCCGCGGACTGCTGGACCGCGGCCCGGGACACTGGCGCGCGACGCCGCGCGGGTTCCGTTTTCTCAACGACATCCTGGTCGAGTTGCTGCCGGAGGCCGAAATCGCCGCGCCAATCCCGGATTCGCTGCCCCGATGACGAGCGGTTTTATGCACAGCCGCCCCATCACGGCCCCCTAAACAAGGGTATTACGCTACGTTTCAATCCTGTTGCAGGATAAACAGCTCGTAACTCAATGAATTTAAATCGTTTAATACCATGGTCATTATTTGATCAAGGTAACGGTTTTGCGCGAATCGCTGCATTTTCGATGTCGTCAAGGCCCGCTACCCACAGAGTTATCCACACTTTCTGTGGATAACGGGGCTTGGTTTTCTGCGCTTGAGAACCCAGAAATGGCCCGCTAGACTGCGCGCCCTTTTTCTAATCCCCGGCCGGCAAAATCCGGTCGGTAGAGAGAAACCCATGAAAGCCGATACGCATCCCGAGTACAAAGAAATCAACGTGACGTGCACCTGCGGCAACGCTTTCAAGACGCGTTCGACGCTGGGCCACGACCTCCAGGTCGAAGTGTGTGCGAACTGCCACCCGTTCTACACGGGCAAGCAGAAGATCCTCGACACCGCCGGCCGCGTCGACAAGTTCCGCAAGAAGTACGCGGCGGCTGCATCGCGCTGAAACCTGGGACACGGTTTCGAGCTACTCAAGAAGGCGCCTCCGGGCGCCTTTTTGCTGGGCGCGGCTTTTTTCCGGCCACGGGGAAGCGCGCCGGAACTTGTCGTGGCGACGTCGTATCGTAGTTAAATACGCGCTCGCCCCGTCCGCGGAGACTCATAAATGAAGCGCCAGCTCGTCACCCTCCTGTTAGCGGCCGCCTGCGTCTATGCCGCGGGATGTGTGAGCAACCCGTCGACGGGCGGAAAGAGCGTCGGCGTCGGCGGCATGGAAGGCGAGAAGAAGACCGTCCAGAAGAACCACCAGGAAATCGTCAAGGCGCTGGGCCTGTACGACGACCAGGCCACGCAGGAATACGTGAACATCGTCGGCCAGCGCGTCGCGCGCGTCAGCGACCTGCCGAACGAAGAGTTCAAGTTCTACGTCATCGACGATGACGCCATCAACGCGTTCACCACGGGTTGCTGCAACGTCTACGTCAACCGCGGCTTGCTGGTGAACCTCAATTCCGAGGCGGAGCTCGCCGGCGTGCTGGGCCACGAGATCGGCCACGTGACGGCGCGTCACCCGGCGCGTCGCCAGGCGCGCGGCGTCGCGGCGTCCCTCGGCGCGATGGCTGCCGCGATCCTCACCGGTTCCAACGCGATCGGTCAGCTCGCCAACATCGGCGGCCAGGCCTGGATGATGGGCTACGGCCGCGAGAACGAGATGGAAGCCGACCGGCTCGGCATGAAGTACATGATCAAGGCCGGGTACAACCCGGACTACATCGGCAAGGTCTTCAACATGTTCCAGGCGGGCGAGAAATTCGAGCGCGCCCGCGCGCAGGCCGAGGGACGCGAGCCGCGTCTCTATCACGGCGTTTTCTCGAGCCATCCGAGTCCCGACGAACGTGCCGTGCAGGCCGCGAAGGGCGCCGCGAACGTGAAGGATGCGCCGCCCGAAGGCTGGCTGGTCCGCCACGACGAATACCTGACGACGATCAACGGCATCGCGTACGGCTCGAGCAAGGCGCAGGGCATCGTGCGCGACAACCGGTTCTACCACGCCGATATGGGCATCACGGTCGCGTTTCCGCGCGGCTGGACCATCGAGAACCAGCGCGACCGGATCATCGCCTTCACGCCGAACAAGGACGGCGTGATGCAGATCATGATCGACAAGAAGCCCGAGAAGCAGGCGCCGCGCGAGTTTCTGCTGACGAAGCTCAAGGGTGCGTCGACGTTCAAGGGCGAGCCGATCACGACGAGCGAGGGCAACGAGGGTTACGCGATCGTCACGCGCAGCGGATCGCCGATCGACAACGGTCTCGGCCCGGTGCGCTGGGCGGCGGTGTACCGCGGCGAGAGCGTATTCGTCTTCGCCGGCGCGAGCCGTTCGGCGATGAACGGCGTGCCCGAGGTGGACGGATTGATCATGTCGGTGGCGACGACGCTGCGCGGCCTGAAACCCTCGGAATTCCCGCTCGCCGAGCCCTATCGCGTCAAGGTCGTGAAGGCGACCGACAAGACGAAGCTGTCCGACTACGCGGCGGACATGCCGGAAGACAAGTTCAAGAAAGAGACGCTCGAGCTCATCAACTCGATGTATCCGAACAAGCAGCCCCAGCCGGGACAACTGTTCAAGATCGTCGAGTGACGCGACGTGACGGTGCGCGCACCGTTACGGTGATTCGCGCGTCCGTTACCTTGATTCCGATGCCGGACCATGTAAGCCTTGCGCACGTTCGGCGCACGCGTCGCTGCGCGCCCTCCCCAGGACCCTGCTCTCATGGCCGACAAGAAACTCGAACTCGTTGACTCCGAATCCGGCAAGAAGGCCCAGCTCACCGTACGTTCCGGCACGCTGGGGCCGTCCGTCGTCGACATCGCGCCGCTCGCGAAGGAATTCGGCGCTTTCACCTACGATCCGGGTTACGGCGCCACCGCCGCGGTCGAGAGCAAGATCACCTACATCGACGGCGACCAGGGCGTGCTGTTGCATCGCGGCTACCCGATCGAGCAGCTGGCGGAGAAGAGCTCGTTCATCGAGGTCTGCTATCTACTTCTGAACGGCAACCTGCCGACGAAGCCGGAGCTGGACCAGTTCGAGCACAGCATCCGCAACCACACGATGATCAACGAGTCGCTGCTGCACTTCTTCCGCGGCTTCCACCACAACGCGCACCCGATGGCGATGGTGTCGGCGGTGGTGGCGTCGATGTCGGCGTTCTATCACGACTCGATGGACATCCATAACCCGCGCCATCGCGAGATCTTCGCGCACCGCATCGTCGCCAAACTACCGACGATCGCCGCCGCGGCCTACAAGCATTCGCTCGGCCAGCCCTTCGTCTACCCGCGCAACGATCTCGGCTACTGCGCGAACATGCTGCACATGTTCTTCGCGGTGCCCTGCGAGGAATACCGCGTGGATCCGGTCGCCGCGGAGGCGCTGGACCTGCTGTTCATCCTGCACGCGGACCACGAACAGAACGCCAGCACGTCCACCGTGCGTCTCGCCGGCTCGACCGGAGCGAATCCGTACGCGGCCATCTCGGCCGGCGTGTCGGCGCTGTGGGGCCCCGCGCATGGCGGCGCGAACGAAGCGGTGCTCGAGATGCTCGAAGAGATCGGCACCGCCGACCAGATCCCGAAGTACCTGGCGATGGCGAAGGACAAGTCCAGCCATTTCCGCCTGATGGGTTTCGGTCATCGCGTCTACAAGAACTTCGATCCGCGCGCGAAGATCATCCGCGAGATGTGCCACAAGGTGCTCGAGAAGCTCGGCAAGCGGGACAATCCGCTGCTCGATCTCGCCCAGAAGCTGGAAGAGGCGGCGCTGAAGGACGAGTACTTCGTCGCACGCAAGCTGTACCCGAACGTCGATTTCTACTCGGGCATCATCTATTCGGCGCTGGGCATTCCGCGCTCGATGTTCACGGTGATGTTCGCCATCGCCCGCACCGTCGGCTGGGTGGCGCACTGGCAGGAGATGATCGCGGATCCCGCGATGCGCATCGGCCGTCCGCGCCAGCTCTACACCGGCCCGACGAAGCGCGACTACGCCGGGATCGACAAGCGCTGATCCGGCGCGGCACGCGCGTTCACTGCGCGCGCGGTGCTTCCTCGACGTCCAGCAACACTTCGAGCTCGTCGGCATCGATGCGCCGCATCGGTTTGCCGTCGACCGGGCTGACCGGCGACTGCCGGATGCCGTCGACCGGGAACACGGTCGCGTCGATCGTGTGATCGTCCAGATCGAAGTGCACGCCGGGATACGCGACCACACGGTCCACGCCATAACGAACTCGGCGCTCGACCACTTCGTGATCGATGCCGAGGTCCATGAGGCGGAACGTGATCGATTCCGGTCGCTCGGCGAAGAGGTGCAGCTGGATGTCGTTGTGTTCGGTCGCGGTGCCCGCGAGCACGGAGCCGACGAGGCGCGGTTCGAACTCCGACAGCATCTGCATGGCTGACAGCGCCGCATTGCGCTGACCGGCGAGGCTGCGCGTGTGCCGGTCGCCGCCGAACAGGCGCTGGTACTCGGCCAATGCATCTTCGATCTCGGTATTGCGCGGCAGGACCGAGCCGTCGACCACGCCGAACCGTTCCGCCGCCTTGCGCTTCGCCGTCAGGAAGTCGCGGATGCCGTGCTCGGACATGATCCGCGCCGCCTCCTGCGCGAGCGCGCGGCGCAGGTTCTCGGCGCGTGGCGGCAATTTCTTCATGCGTCAGAAGATCGGATCGCTGTTGGTCTGCGGCTGATCGGTGCCCGGATCGATGCTCTGCGAGCCCACGGGCTCGGCGCCCGCGAATCCTTCCGCGGTCGGCAACATGTCCGCGCGGAAGTATTCGAACATCGGCGCGAGATCCGCGTTGTCGGTGCCACCCGTGTTCGCATTCACCTTCATCTCGACGATGCCTTCGGGGATCGTACGCTGTTTTTCGGGAACGCCACGTAGGGCTTCACGCATGAAGTCGACCCAGATCGGCACCGCGGTGATCGCACCTTGTTCATTGTCGCCGAGCGGGCGATTGTCATCGGCGCCGACCCACACGCTGGCGACCAGGTTGTCGTTGAAGCCGTTGAACCAGGTGTCGACGGCCGCGTCGGTCGTGCCGGTCTTGCCACGCAGGTCGGAGCGACCGAGCGCGAGCGCACGACGGGCGGTGCCGCGCGTGATGACCTCGCGCATGATGTCGTTGATCAGGAAGTTCACCTGCGGCGTGATCGCCTGCGGTGCGGGCTGGAGCTGGCGCGCCGCGGCCGAAAGCGGTGTCGGCGGTTCGATCGTCGCGCTGATTTCCTTCGACTTCGCGCGCTCGGCGTCGGACACGGCGACGATCGGCTGCTTGCACTCGACGCACACCGTCGGCGGACTGGCCGAATACACGATCTGGCCGCCGGGGCCCTCGATGCGATCGATGTAGAAGGGCGTGACGCGATAACCGCCGTTCGCGAACACGGCGAACCCGGTCGCGACTTCCAGCGGTGTGGCCTGCATGCTGCCGAGCGCGAGCGTCAGGTTGTTGGGCAGCTGCTGCTTGGCGAACCCGAAGTTCTGCACGTAGTCGATCACCGGCCGCACGCCCATCTCGCGCAGGATGCGGATGGACACGAGATTGCGCGACTGCACCAGCGCTTCGCGCAGGCGCATCGGGCCGTTGAGGCCGCCACCGGAATTCTTCGGCCGCCACACTTCCTCGACGCTGGGATCGTCGACGATGATCGGTGCGTCGAGGATCACGCTCGCGGGCGTGAAATTGTTGGCCAGCGCGGCCGAATACAGGAACGGTTTGAAACCCGAGCCCGGCTGGCGACGTGCCATCGTCGCGCGGTTGTACTTGCCGTTGCCGGAGAAGTAATCGAAGCCGCCGACCAGCGACAGGATCGCGCCGTTGTTGGGATCCAGCGCGACGAGCGCGCTTTCCGCTTCCGGCAATTGCGCGAGCGCCGCCGGCGCATCGGGCTTGTCGTGCACGACGAGCACGACGTCGCCGCGCCCGATCACCTCGCCGGCGCTCTTCGGCTCCGGTCCGAGTGCGAGATCGTTGACGCGGCGGCGTGCCCACGACAGACCCGGCCAGTCGATGGCCGCCATGCCCGCGCCCTTGATGTAGACCTGCGCCGTCTTCTCGGCGACGCTGACGACGATCGCCGGCTGCAGGATGCCGACACTGCCGTATTCGTCGAGCAGCTTCTCGAGCGCGTCCGCGTTCTCGCTGCCCGTGAGCTCGACCTTGTTGGCGGCGCCGCGCCAGCCGTGGCGGCGGTCGTAGTCGACGAGCCCGTTGCGCAACGCGCGGTTCGCCGCGGCCTGCAGGCGGCCGTCGATCGTCGTGTACACCTTGTAGCCGGCATCCTGCGCCGCGTCACCGAAGCGATTCTTGATCTCGAGCCGCACCATCTCCGCGATGTACGGCGCTTCGACGTCCGCGAGCGCGCGATGCGCTTCGGCGCTGACGATCTCCTTCGACGCCGCGTCCGCCGCGGCCGGCTCGATGAAGCCGAGCTCGCGCATGCGACGCAGCACGTAGTTGCGGCGCTCGGCAGCACCCTGCGGATTCGAGATCGGGTTGTAACGCGAGGGCCACTGCGGCACTCGCGCCAGCGTCGCGGCTTCACCGAGCGACAGCTCGTCGAGTTGTTTGCCGAAGTAGGTTTCCGCGGCGGCCGCGACGCCGTACGCGCGCTGGCCGAAGAAGATGACGTTCAGGTAGAGCGCGAGGATCTCTTCCTTCGTGAACTCGTGCTCGAGCCGCTGCGTGACGAAGATTTCCTGCAGCTTGCGCCGCACCGTCTGTTCCTGCGTGAAGAACGCGCTGCGCGCGGCCTGCATCGTGATCGTGCTGGCGCCCTGTCGCTCGCCGGAGGTGACGTTGACGAACAGCGCGCGCAAAACGCCCTGCCAGTCGAAGCCGTGGTGCTCGAAGAAGCGGTCGTCTTCCGCCGCGATGAATGCTTGGCGCACCTGCAACGGGATCTGGTCGTACTTGACCGGGTTGCGGCGCTGCTCGCCGATCTGCGCGATGAGCTCACCGCTCGATGAATACACGCGCAACGGCACGGACAGCTCGTTGCTCTTCATCGCTGCGACGGTCGGCAGCGTCGGTTCGAGGTACACGTACGCGCAGACGAAGGCGTACGCGGCCGCGAGTGTGATTCCCGTCACACCCATGAGCCCGATGACGATCAATCGAAAGTAGTTTGGCTTCACAGAATCCGGGTCTCGTCAGTTGCGCGGCCTCAGGGCCCTATGCATAGTAACCGCCGTCGATACGCATACTCACCGAAAGGTGGGGACGCAAAGCTTCCGGTCTAAGGGTCTGCATTGGCCTACGACAGCGGGGTTGCCGGCTCGGGGTCTCTTCCCTCGAGTTGATACGGAAAACCGCTGCCAGGTTCCAATGCCTCCCCGCTCCCAGCGGCTCCGTCTGCCCCCTCCCGCAAAATCGGGCGAATCCGTGAGGAGCGTCTCGTTCAATTTAACTTCACGCTGATATATAGTGTTTCGGGATTAAGACTGGTCGCGCGATTCTCGCTATAACTCTCTGAAAGGACTGCGAAAGTGCTGTTCTTAACGCGCAAATATCGTCCGGTGCTCGGGCTTGACATAACGACTTCGTCGGTCAAGTTGATCGAGCTCGTGATGAGTGGTGGCTCCTACCGCGTCGAATCGTACGCGGCAGAGCCGACGCCGCAGAATGCAATGAATGAAAAGGCGATCGTCGACGCGGAAGCGGTCGGCGAGGCCATCCGTCGTGCCGTGAAGCGCTCGGGCGCCGGGGCGAAGGAAGTCGCGATCGCCATCTCCGGCGACGCCGCGATCACCAAGGTTATCCAGATGCCGCGCCACCTGCGCGAGCGCGATCTCGAAGCGCAGGTCGAGATGCAGGCCGACCAATACATTCCGTTCCCCATGGACGAAGTGAGCTACGACTTCGAAGTGCTCGGTCCGTCGGAGAAGGATCCTGAGACGAACGACGTGTTGCTCGTCGCGACGCGTACGGAGAACGTCGAGCAGCGCCAGGCCGCGGTGAACGCCGCCGGGCTCACGGCGAAGATCGTCGACGTCGAAGCGTTCGCCCTCGAGAACGCCTGCAAACTCATGACGCACCAGATGCCCGATGGCGGCATCGATCGCACGATCGCGGTCGTGGATTTCGGTGCGAGCAGCACCACGTTCAGCGTGCTGCGCAATCTCAAGGTCGTCTACACGCGTGACTTCGCGTTCGGCGGGCAGCAGCTCACCGAAGAAATCATGCGCACCTACGGCCTGTCGATGGAAGAAGCCGGCCGCGCGAAGAAAGAAGGCGGGCTGCCGGGCAACTATCAGAGTGAAGTGCTCGATCCGTTCATCGACGACATGACTCAACAGGTGAGTCGCTCGCTGCAGTTCTACCTGGCTTCCGGATCCGGACGCGAGCAGCCGGAGAAGATCCTGGTGTGCGGCGGCTGCGCCAACATTCCCGGCGTCGCCGACGTCATCCAGAGCCGCG
>DATJTW010000051.1:0-34532 GCA_035502995.1 Steroidobacteraceae bacterium
CGGCCGACGTCGCGGCGTGGACTCACTACTCGGGCAGCGAGTCCGCGGAAGTCGGCGGTTTCAACTTCGTGCTGTTCGGCCTGGCCGCGTCGGTGTTGTTGTCGTTGCTGCCGCAGATCGGCGAACAGGTCGACTACCTGCGCTTTCTGCCGAACCGCACGAAACGGAACCGCATCGGCTGGTGGACGGCCGTCATCGGCACCGGCCCCGGCTGGGTGCTGCTCGGCGGCTTCAAACTACTGGTCGGATCGTTCCTCGCCGTGTGGGCGATCAAGCAGGGCATCCATCCGTCGCAGGCCGACGAACCGACGATCATGTACAACCTCGCATTCCGCGAGACGTTCCAGTCGCCGACGTTCGCGCTGGTGCTGACCGGCATCTTCGTCATCGTCTGCCAGCTCAAGATCAACGTGACGAACGCCTACGCGGGCTCGATCGCCTGGTCGAACTTCTTCTCGCGGCTGACGCATTCGCATCCGGGCCGCGTCGTCTGGCTGGTGTTCAACGTGGTGCTGGCGCTGCTGCTGATGGAGATCGGCATCTTCCGCGCCATCGAGAGCATCCTCGTCATCTACGCGAACTTCGCCGCCGGCTGGATCGGCGCGTTGACCGCGGACCTGGTGATCAACAAGCCGCTGGGTTACTCGCCGAAATACATCGAGTTCAAGCGCGCGCACCTCTACGACATCAACCCGGTCGGCGTCGGCGCGCTGGCGATCTCGGTGGTGTTGTCGAGCGCCGCGTTCATGGGTGCGTTCGGCGAATACGCGCGCATCCTCTCACCGTTCGTCGCGCTGCTGGTCGCCTTCATCGCGGCGCCGCTGATCGCGATCGGCACGAAGGGCAAGTACTACCTCGCGCGTCCGAACACCGGGCTGCCGGAGAAGGCCGCCGAGCTCGAATGCTCGATCTGCGAGAACGTGTTCGAGCGCGGCGACATCGCGATGTGCCCCGCGTACTCGGGCCCGATCTGCTCGCTGTGTTGCACGCTCGAGGCGCGCTGCCGCGACGCCTGCAAGACCAACAGCCGCTTCAACGAACAGCTCGACCTGTTCATCGCCAAGGTGCTGCCGGCGAAAGCCGCGGCGCTGCTGAACACGCGCGCCGGGCATTTCGCCGGTCTGCTGCTGCTGTCGAACCTCGCCATCGGCCTGCTGCTCGGCCTCATCTATCAACAGTACGCGGGCTCCGTCCCCGCCGAACGTGAAACGATCAAGACCACGCTGTGGCTGGTCTACTTCGCGCTGCTGTTCGTCTCGGGCGTGATGTCGTGGCTGATCGTGCTGGCGCACGAAAGCCGGCGCGCGGCCGAGGCCGAGTCCGCTCGCCAGACGTCGATGCTCATGGACGAGATCGACGCGCACAAACGCACGGACGCCGCGCTGCAGAAGGCGAAGGAAGTCGCCGAGGCCGCGAACGTCGCGAAGACGCGTTACATCGCCGGCATCTCGCACGAGATCCGCTCGCCGCTGAACTCCATCTACGGCTACGCCCAGCTGCTGGAGCGCGGCACCGCGGCGCCCTCGGACAACGCGATCCGTGTGATCCGCCGCAGCGCCGAGCATCTCGCCGACCTGATCGACGGCATCCTCGACATCTCCAAGATCGAGAACGGCATCCTGCGGCTGAACCGCGACCGCGTGCCACTGGCGGAATTCCTCGACCAGATCGTCGACATGTTCCGCCTGCAGGCGGCGGCGAAGAACATCGACTTCGTCTACACGCGGCCGCCGAACCTCCCGGCGCAGGTGCACGTGGACCAGAAGCGCCTGCGGCAGATCCTGATCAACCTGCTGTCGAACGCCATCAAGTTCACCGAACGCGGCAGCGCGTCGCTGACGGTGCGCTACCGCAGCCAGGTCGCGGAGTTCGAGGTCGCGGACACCGGCGTCGGTATCCCCGCCGACGAGATCGAGCGCGTCTTCGAGCCGTTCGAGCGCGGCCGCGGCGCGAACGTGCGCGCGATCCCCGGCACCGGGCTGGGTCTGACCATCACCAAGCTGCTGACGCAGATCATGGGCGGCGAGATCAGCGCCACCAGCCGCGAGGGCGCCGGCACGACGTTCGTCGTCAAACTACTGCTGTCCGAGGCGACGCCGGCGCCGCTGGCGGCCGGCCTCGCCGACGCCGCGCGCGGCGCGGTCACCGGCTACGCGGGCCCACGCCGGCGCCTGCTGCTGATCGACGACGACCCGGCGCACCTCGACATCGTGCAAAGCCTGCTGCGGCCGCTCGACTTCGAGCTGTTCACCGCGCCGGACGGCGAGCGCGGCCTCGCGCTGGCGCGCGACTGCCGGCCCGACCTCGCGATGATCGACATCTCCATGCCCGGCATGAACGGCTGGCAGCTGGCGGCCGCGCTGCGCGCCGAGGCGCCCTTGGCCGGTTTGAAACTGGTCATCGTCTCGGCGAACGCACACGAGTTCTCGCCCGGCGGCGGCGAGTCCCCGCACGACGCGTTCCTGATCAAACCCGTCGACGTGCAGCGGGTGCTCGAGTGCCTGGCCACGCAGCTGAACCTGGCGTGGACGACCGCACCCGTCGAACCCGCGGCGACCGACACGGACGCCGCCGCCGCGCCCGCGCTGGCGCCGCACCACGTCGACGACCTCTATCAACTCGGGTTGATAGGCCACGTGCGCGGCATCCAGGCGAAGCTGCGCGAGATGGAGAACGATCCCGTCAACAAGCCGTTCACGACCCGCATGCGCACGCTGGTCGCGAATTTCGACCTGAAGCGCTACATGACCGTGCTGGAAGGAATGCGCAAACATGGTTGATCCCGAAGACGTCCGCCGCGACACCGTGCTCGTGGTCGACGACACGCCCGAAACCCTCGGCTTCCTCACCGACACGCTGGATGGCGCGGGCTTCACCGTGCTGATCGCCACCGACGGCGAAAGCGCGCTGCGGCTGCTCGAGCAGATCACGCCCGACCTCGTGCTGATGGACGCCGTCATGCCGGGACTGAACGGCTTCGAGACCTGCCGGCGCATCAAGCGGCACAAGTCGCTGGCGCCGCTGCCGGTGATCTTCATGACCGGGCTCAGCGACACCGAGAACGTGCTCGAGGGCCTCGCGGCCGGCGGCGTCGACTACGTGACCAAGCCGCTGGTCGTCGACGAGCTGCTGGCGCGCATCCGCGTGCATCTCGCGAACGCACGCGTCGCCGCGGGCTCGCGCGCCGCGCTGGATGCGGCCGGCCGGTTCCTGCTGGCCACCGACCGTGCCGGGCGGTTGCTGTGGTGTACGCCGAAGGCGCGCCAGCTGCTGGCCGATCTGTATCCCGCCGCGTCCCAGGAAAGCGCCAGCCTGCCGGCCGCCGTCATGTCGCAGCTGATGCAGCTGCGCAGCGACGCGCACGGCCAGGCGCGGCTGCTGGTCGCGGTCGCCGGGCGCAAGCTCGAGATCGCCGTGCTCGCGCCCATCGGTCCCGACGAGCTGCTGTTCCGGCTCACCGAGCTCAGCACGTCCAGCGACGAGCAGCAGCTCGCGCAGACGCTGGCGCTGACGTCGCGGGAGTCCGAGGTGTTGCTGTGGATCAGCCGTGGCAAGGCGAACCGCGAGATCGGCGAGATCCTCGCGATCAGCCCGCGGACGGTGAACAAGCACCTGGAGCAGATCTTCGTGAAGCTCGGCGTGGAGAATCGCGCGTCGGCGGCCGCGCGTGCCGTGCGGGCGCTGGCGCGTTAGGCGACGCGTTCGGAGTAGACTGGCGCCCTCGTTACCGGGGGGAACGCCATGAGCACGATGCGCCGCGCTTCGTCGGCATTGCTGGCCGCGATGACCGCCGCCGTACTGGTCGCGGGTTGCAAGACCCTGCCCGGCCCGCGCGAATTCACGCCGGACGGCCTGGAGCGCATGCCGTCGCGCCACTCGGGCGGCGTGTTCCGCCTGCCCGGCGCTTCGTTCACGCAGTACAGGCGCGTGATCCTCGAGCCGGTCACCGTCGCGTTCGTCGAGGACTGGGAGAAGAACCATCCGCACGTGTCGCCGAAGGAGATCCGGCGCATCCGCGACGAGACGGCGAAGTCGTTCCGCGACGCATTCGAGCGCGAGATGATCCGCGACGGAAAATTCACGTACGCGAACGATCCGGGCAAGGACGTGCTGGTGATCGCGCCTACGATCACCGACCTCGACCTGGCTGCCGCCGAATCCGACGATCTCGACACGAAGACCTTCTCGCCGCGCAGCGTCTCGATCCACGTCACCGCCGACCTGCGCGACGCGTCGTCGAACGTGCTGGTCGGCCGCGTCGACATGATCGCGGGCGGCGAGCGTTACGGCATGAACGAGATGCGGCCGGTCAACCGCATCACGAACGCGTTCGAGATCCGCAACCACCTGCGCGAATGGAACCAGCTGCTGCGCGAAGCCATCAACGTGGCGAAGGCGGACAAACCGCGCGACTGATACCCGCGCCGTCGGGCGCCGCGCGGCCGAACTGCTGCCGCGGGATCAGCGCGGCGCGTCGACCACGTAGCCTTTCTCGCGCAGCTTCGCGGCATAACTGTCGTCGCGCATCAGCTTGGCCAGCGGCACGATCGCGAACGTCGTCTCGTTCTCGCGCAGCGCGCGCTCCGCCTCCGCGATCCAGCGCGCCTGCACCTGGTCGGGGATGTCCGACGGCAGCAGTTCCTTCGCCACCTGCGAGCTCATGATCGCCATGACGCAGGCGAGACCCGGGTTCGGCAGCGGCGGCAGCGAAGCCAGCGTGTCGATGTCGGCGGTGGCCCAGGCACGGGCGCGCGCTGCCTCGACGGTCTCGTTGGACAGCGCCTGCGTGTAGTCGAGCGTCTCGGACAGGCACTCGACGTCGGGGATCGACTCCTTCGAGAATTCCTTGATCTTCGTCTTGATCTCGCTGGCCTTGATCGTGAACTCGAGCATCGGCGAGGTCACGCGCAGCTTGTTCCGTTTCGCGAGGTCGCCGACGACATCCCAAACCATGCCGCTGTCGCGCAGGCCGAGATCCGACATCGCGGCCTTGCGCAGCTTGTCCGCCGCGAACAGCGGGCGCCAGTTCTCGACGCCGCCGTCGCGGCCGAGGAAGCGTTTCTTCTGCACCAGCCAGCGCGCGTAGACGTCGGCCGGCAGCACGTCTGATAGTTTGGCCTCGTCGGGATTCTTGCGCGCTTTCAGCGCCGACGGGATCAGGCCGACGCTCTTGAAGAAGCCGATCTTTTCGTCGGGCTTCATCGTGACGCCGGTGTCGCGCAGGATCTCCTGCGAGCGCAGCACGATCGCCTCGACGGCGCGCGATTTCCACGACAGCCGCTTCGGCAGCGGCGGCGGGTCGCCGATGATCCACAGGACGTGGCCATCCGCCTCCGCGGCCCGCGTCACCTTCCACAGGCCGGGGCCGGGGTATTCGCCGTTGACGACGATCTCTTCGATCGTCCCGTCGGCCGCCGGCGCCTCGGCAGCGGGCGCGGCGACCGCGGCGGGTGGCGCATCCTGCGCGATGACCGTCGTGGCCAGCCACGTCGCGGCGAAGAGAAAGGTTCGGAGCGTCATGCGCGCGCATGGTACGCGCGTCCGGACGCTCAGTCGTGCGCGTTGCCGCCGAGGCTCTCGACGTGCGCCTGCAGGCTCATGCGGTCGAGCGAGCGCACCGGGAGGTTCGCGAACACGCGCAGCCGGCGTTCGAGCTCCGAGCGCGTGCGGATCAACGCCTGCCGCTTCTCCGTCGGATCGTCGTACTGCGCGGGATCGTCGCAGTGCCAATGCGCCGTGATCGGGTGGCCCGGCCACATCGGCGGCGCTTCGCCGGCGGCGGTGTCACTCAAAGTGAACACGAAATCGAGCGGCGGCGAATCGGGCGCGCTGAATTCGCGCACGTGTTGCGGCGCGTGGCCCGGCACGGACAGCCCGGCGTGTTGCAGCAGCTCGGCGGCGACCGGATCCACGCGCGCACCGGGCCGCACGCCCGCGCTGAACGCTTCGATCGATCCGTTGCCGATGGCGTTGGCGATCGCCTCCGCCATCACGCCGCGCGCGGTGTTCCGCTGCGATAAAAACAGGATGCGGAACGGTTGTGAGTGTTGCTCACCCGGCATGGCTACCTCCGTCATTCTTGCAAGTGGATCTGGCGAGGACAGTGTCGTCCCGCGGCCGCGGGCGGAGGTGTCAGACGGCGGACGCGCGGCCTGTCAGTGCCGCAGCATTCCTTTTGTCTCGATGAACGAAATCACCGCGTCGAGGCCCTGCCCGGTTTTCAGATTCGTGAATACGAACGGGCGGTCGCCGCGCATCTTCTTCGCGTCGCGGTCCATGACTTCGAGCGACGCACCGACGTGCGGCGCGAGGTCTATCTTGTTGATGATCAGCAGGTCGCTTTTCATGATGCCCGGCCCGCCCTTGCGCGGGATCTTGTCGCCGGCCGCGACGTCGATGACGTACAGCGTGAGATCGGAGAGCTCGGGACTGAACGTCGCGGCGAGATTGTCACCGCCGCTCTCGACGATGATCAGGTCGAGCGCCGCGAAGTCTCGCATCAGCTGGTCGATCGCCGCGAGGTTCATCGACGCGTCTTCCCGGATCGCGGTGTGCGGACAGCCGCCGGTCTCGACGCCGCGGATGCGCTCCGGCGCCAGTGCCTGGCTGCGGATCAGGAATTCCTGGTCTTCCTTGGTGTAGATGTCGTTCGTGACGACGGCGATGTTGAACGCGTCGCGCATGCGTTTGCACAAGGCATCGACCAGCGCGGTCTTGCCCGAGCCCACCGGACCACCCACGCCCACCCGCAAGACTTCCGACTTCGTATCCATGGTCGCGATCATACAAAGCGTGCGCCCCGATGGGGGGCGTGTTCCGCGCTGCCTGCGTCAAATGACTTAGTCGGTCGCGGCGACGAGCGGCGGCAATCGGCGATTTTTCGGCTAGGCTCTGGCCCATGACACGCAAGACTTCCGCTCTCACGCTCCTGGCCGCGCTCGCGCTGCCAGGCCTCGCGGTCGCGCATCCCGGACACGGCGCGGAATCGGGGTTCGCGCAGGGTTTCGGCCATCCGTTCGGCGGCGTCGATCACGTCGCGTTGCTGCTGGCGGCCGGCGCGCTGCTCGCGTGGATCCGCGGCGCCGGCCGCGTCGCGTTGCTGGCCGGGTTGTTCTCGCTGCTGACGTTCGCGCACCGCGACTGGATCCTGCCCGGCGCAGCCGGCTGGGGCTTCGTCGCCGGCTTCCTCGTGGCGAGCACGATGCTGGTCGGCGCGGGTCTCGCGGCCGCCAGCATCGTTCGCCGACGTCGGTCTGTTGTCAGGGCGCGCGCACCACGGTCAGCGATTTCGCCGGCAGGCGGATCACCAGCGCATCCTTCGACTTCGTCGCGCTGATCTTCACCGGCGTCACCTGCTCCGGCTGATCCGGCGTGTTGTGCGCGTCCATCAGCGCCGCGGTCAGCGTGCGGCCGATCGCGCTGGTGACCGCGAGCCCGTTGACCTTCGTCGTCACCACCGCCTCGCGCTTCGGATCGAGGTTCACCAGCGCGTAGACGAGCTTGCCCGTGCTGTCGCGCGCCGCGGTCACGCTGACCGCCGGCACCGACACGTCGCCGAGCGAGTAGTTCGGCGTGGAGATCTCCGTCGGGAAGAACGTGGCGCCCTGGAACGGCACGTACATCTGGAACGCGTGGTAGGTGGGCGTCAGCGCCATCTTCGGGCCGTCCGTCAGGATCATCGCCTGCAGTACGTTCACCATCTGCGCGATGTTCGTCATCTGCACGCGTTTCGCGTGGCGGTGGAAGATGTTGAAGTTGAGGCCGGCCACCAGCGCATCGCGCAGCGAGTTCTGCTGGTAGAGGAAGCCCTCCTCGCGGCCGGGCTCCGGCGAATACCACGTGCCCCACTCGTCGACGAAGAACGCGGTTTTTCCCTCCGGGTCGTTCTTGTCGAGGATCGCCTCGTTGGCGGTGATGTAGTCATCGACCTTCATGGTGTTCCTGAACGTCGAGATCCACTCGCCTTCGGCGAAGCCGACCGAGTTGCCCTTCTTGCGCCAGTCACCGCTGGGGATCGTGTAGTAGTGATGCGAGATGGCGTCGAGATCGCGCTTGACGTTGGTGGTCAGCACCTCGACCCACTTCGTGCCCTCGTCGTGGCCGCCGCTGGCGACGATCTTCGGCCGCTTGCCGCGCGGCGCCTTCACGAACGTGGCGTACTGGCGGAACAGGTTCGCGTACCACTCCGGCGTCATGTTGCCGCCGCAGCCCCAGGTCTCGTTGCCGATGCCGAAGAACTGCACGTCCCACGGCTTGTCGCGGCCGTTCTTGCGGCGCTCGTTCGCCAGCGTGGAGACCGTGTCGGAGGTCAGGTACTCCATCCAGTCGGCCATCTCCTGCGGGCTGCCCGAGCCGACGTTGCCGCTGATGTAGACCTTGGTGCCGATCATCTCGGCGAAGGTCATGAACTCGTGCGTGCCGAATTCGTTCGTCTCGGGCACGCCGCCCCAGTGCGTGTTCACCTTCACCGGACGCTTCGCGCGGTCGCCGATGCCGTCGCGCCAGTGGTATTCGTCGGCGAAGCAGCCGCCGGGCCAGCGCACGACGGGGACGTGCAGGTTCTTGAGCGCATCGATCACGTCGTTGCGGTAGCCGTTCGTGTTCGGGATGTCGGACTTCTCGCCCACCCACACGCCGCCGTAGATGCCGGCGCCGAGATGCTCGGCGAACTGGCCGTAGACGTTCGGGTTGATCACCGGGCCCGGCTGGTCGGCGCGGATCGTCACGGTGACGGCCAAAGGTGCGTCGGCGGCGGTCGCGGTCGCCGCGGCGGCGGCGCCGAGCGCGAACGCCACGGTCGCCAGCCATTCGAATCGGATCGTCATCGATGCTCCCCTCGTGAATACTCGGACAAAACATCGTAGCCGCGCGGCGACGCGCGCTTCAAGGCGGGATCGAGACGGGAATTGGTATCAGTGGCCGGGACTGAGACGCGATTTCGCCGTCGCGGGCTTCGGCCGCTGGCGGGTCGGCGTGTCCATGATGGCCAGCCGGATCAGCTCGCTCATCGCGGCGCGCGCGGCCTCGGGGTCCTTCGCAGCGATCGCGTCGTAGACGCGCTCGTGGTCCGGGACGGGATCGCGCTTGATGGGCGCGATGCGCTGCTTGAACTCGGTCAGCGCGTCGACCGCGGCGGTGACGCCGTTGGTCAGCGAGACGATGAACGGGTTGTTCGTCGCCCGCAGCAGCGCGGCGTGGAAGGCCTGGTCCGCGACGCGACCGGCTTCGACGTGCAGGGTGTGCTTCGCCATCGCGTCGAGCGCCTGGCGCATCGAGTCGAGATGTTTCTGGTTGCGGCGCGCGGCCGCCAGCGCGGCGGCAGCCGGCTCGACGATGCCGCGCAGCTCGAACAGGCCGTGCAGCACCTCCGGCTCGGGATCCGCCGAGAACGCCCACGACAACACGTCGGGGTCCAGCAGGTGCCAGTCCTCGACCGGGCTCACGCGCGTGCCGACGCGCGGCCGGCTGTGCACCAGGCCCTTCGCGGCGAGGATGCGCACCGCCTCGCGGTAGGCGGTGCGCGAGATCCGCAGCCGCACGCTCGCCTCGACCTCGCCCTCGAGCACGTGGCCCGGGCGATGCCGGCCCGACACGATGGCCAAGCCGACTTCACGCGCGATCGCGCCGTGAATGCGCAGCGTCTTCCGGTGGGCCGCGAGTCCTCTGGCGGGCTTCTTGGTTTTCTTGGGGGTCCCCATGGCGGCGGGGATTGTCCGCGGACTGGCGCGCGATCTCAACAACCTGGGTTCGGCTCACGAATGAACGAAAATTCATCCGTCAAACCGGTCATTTGTCCGAGTATTGATACGAGTCCGATCATCGATCCATGCCGCATGCCGGATTGGTTGGTCGCCCTGCCTCGAACTAGCATCCGACCGCACGTCTCCAGAACTGAACCGGCGTCGTCCGCGCTTCGCCGGGACACAGTCGCGGCGCATCCGGCCCCTTCCGGGTGCGCCGCGGCGATTGGAGTCAGTCCCACCCGGCAGCGACTCTCACCGCCCGCTGATACGACGCCGCCGCGCCCTCCCCGCACCATGCCCCTCCCGATCCCCGGAGGCGCGCATGACGAAGATCCTCGAAGAATGGACGGTGTTCCCGCACGGCCCGCTCGTCGAAGTCGACGACGGTCTGTGGACCGTCACCGGCGAACTGAAGATGCCGCTGACGCCGCTGCAGCGGCGCATGACCGTGGTCCGGCTCGCCAGCGGCGATCTCGTGATCTACAGCGCCATCGCGCTCGGCGAAACGGAAATGGGCAAGCTCGAAGCCGCGGGACGGCCGGCCTTCCTGATCGTGCCGGGAAAACTGCATCGGCTCGACGCCAGGATCTGGAAGCAACGCTACCCGGCGCTGCGCGTGATCGCGCCCCTGGCCGCGCGCGAGGCCGCGGCCGAAGTCGTGCCCGTCGACGACACGACCGTGGACTTCGGCGACGACGACGTGCGGTTCGTCACCGTCGGCGGAATGTCCGGCTACGAAGCGGCGTTGCTGGTGCGCCGGCGCGGCGGCACCACGCTGGTCGTCAACGACATCATCGGGAACATGCCGAAGGACTCCGGCATCGTGCTGCGCCTGACGCACTTCGCCGGCGCGGAACCGCACGTGCCGCTGCCGATCAAGCTGACGCTGAAAGACAAGGCCGGGCTGCAGGACCAACTACTGGCCTGGGCCGACGAGCCGGGCCTCAAGCGCATCCTGATGTCGCATGGCGAGATCATCGACGCCGATGCCGCGGGCCGGCTGCGCGCGCTGGCGAAGACGCTGGATTGAGTCACTCGAGCCAGCCTTTCTCCGGCGGCCACGCGTCCCACAGCGACGGATCCGGCGCCAGGATCGCGTGCGTCTTCTGCACGATGTGATGCTCGAACGGGATCGACTTGCGCGCCACCGTGTCGATGTGCACGGCGACGGCGATCATGACCGCGAGCAGATCGCCCGCCTCGCCGCGCCGCATCTCGTGCACGAAGCGCACGACCTTCGACTTCACCTCGAGCGCCGCCGAGCGCACCGTCAGCGTGTCGCCGACCAGCGCCTCGCGCTTGTACGCGATGCGTTGCTCCACCGCGGCCATGCCGCGCTTCGTGTCCTTCAGGTACTGGCCCGTCAACCCGCACATCGCGGCGAAGTTCCACGTGGCCTCGTCGAACTTGCCGACGTACCACATGACGTTCATGTGGCCCATGAAATCGCAGTGCCATTGATGGACGGCGCCGCGGTAGGTGATGTCGAGTCTGCTCATGAATCAATAGCCTTTACGCATTCCCGCCTTCAGATAGGCGACTGTTGCGTCGAAACTGGGAATTACCTTGCATCCTAGTCTGGCTAGGTCGTCACTAACTGACTTATCAAGAAAACCGGCCGCATCCTTATTGGCGAACACTGAATAGGTTTTTTCGCTGGCGTTGAGATGCCTCTCGATACTCGCGAATACCAGTGCATCCTGAGCCTCCAGATCAACGAGCTGCCTGGCCGATGCAGACGCAACAATTTCCTTTGTCAGCGGCAGGATCACGGCACATTCATTCAGCCTCTCGATTACTTTCTCGTGCTCCTGCGCTTCGAGGTCTGACTTGTTGGAGAGCGCCGCGAGCAAAGCATGTGATTGGCTACGAAGATCAGCAAATCCCTCGGACCGAATCATTTGAGCCAGTTGCTTTTCGAGTTCGTCTCTCAAGCGCTGACGTTCCTTTCGAGTTCGGTGCAACTTGTTGTACGGCTCGACCAATGAGAACGCGGGCAATACCAGCTCGATCTTTTTCGTTTCTGAGAGCGCGACAATCTCTTCCGCGGAATCTGACTCGCCCTGTTTTAAGGCAAGTTCCAGCACAAAATTGGTTTCTGCGTAGACACGCATCAATGTAGTTTGCGAGTCACTTCACCGTTCTTGATCTTCTCGTAGAGCCCGGAATCGACCAGCATCTTGTCGGGCTCTGAGGAGGCATCTGGCAACTCAATTCCGCTGACCAGCTCGCTCAGCCATAGTTTGACCGCGGACTCCATACTCTCAGGACCTGGAGCGACCTCGGCACTCGAGACTGTGCTCAAATATTTTTTTACGACAGATTTCGCCGGTGCGCGAAAGCGAGGCGGATCATCAGCACTGCTACCTGCATCCCACAAGAAAAACTCGTTCCTGTAGGCGAGCAGAAAGTGAGGCTCGCAAGGCAGCAGATGATTCGCGATCAAGTTCTTGCGGAAGAAAGTCGCACTGGCTTCCGAAGACTCCTTGACCCATTTCACTTCGGCAAGAAGCACAAGTTGCCGGCTTTTCGAGTAAACCGCGATGTCGTAGATACCGCGCATTGAAGTTCTCTTTTCGGTTGCAGGCACGAGTATAGCTCCACGCAGTCGGGTACTTGTGCTTCGCACGTTATCGCGGGACTCGAATCATCTCGCCCGCGATAACGTGCCCGTTCACACGAATAGGCAGATTCCCGCGAATCGGCCGCTAGTGCGCCGCGCCCATCTCCACCTTCCGCGTCGGCCGCGGCGCCAGCCAGATCAGCATCGCCGCCATCACGAAGGCCAGCGACACGAACGCCATGATCTCGTTGGTCGACAGCATCACCGACTGGCTGGTCGTCAGGTTGTCCAGCACCTGCCGCGTCTGCTCCGCGTTCAGGCCCGATGCGGTCAGCGTGTGCGCCACCTCGCCGTTGCGATCCACGACGCCTGACAACTCCGCGTGCATCACCTGCGTCCTGCTCTCCCAGCTCGTGGTGACCACCGAGGTCGCCACCGCACCGGACAACGTGCGCAGGAAGTTCATCAATCCCGCCGCGGACGCGGTCTCGTGTTCCTCGACGCTGGCCAGCGCCAGCGTCGTCACGGGCACGAAGAAGAACGGCAGGCCGAGCCCCATCGCCAGCAACGGCCCGGAGATCTGCCAGAACGTCATGTCGGTCGTCGCGAACGTGCGCAGCGCGAGCACGCCGCCCAGCCACGTCAGCCCGAAGAACACGAGCTTGCGCGGATCGACCTTGGCCGTGAGCAGTCCTGCGGCGGGCGCGCAGAACACCGCGAGCACGCCGGTCCACGCGGTCGCGAGTCCGGCCCACGTCGACGTGTAGCCCATGTAGCTCTGCAGCCAGAGCGGCGTCAGCACGTTCGCGCCGAACATCGCGCCGAAGCCGGCGGCAATGACGATGACCGCCGTCGTGTAGCCGCGGTGCCGGAACACGCGCAGGTTGACGATCGGATGCTTCTCGCCCATCTCCCACACCACGAACACGACGATGCCGATCAGCGCGACGATGCCCAGCGTGACGATCAGGCTCGACTCGAACCAGTCGTGCTCCTTGCCGAGATCGAGCATCAGCTGCAGTGCCGCGACCGCGACCACCATCAACGCGAGGCCGACGAGATCGATCGGCGAACGCTCGAGCTTCGTCTCGAAACGCTTCAGCATGCGCGCCGCGACCGGCGCCATCATCAGCGCCAGCGGCACGTTGATCAGGAAGATCAGCGGCCACGAATAGCTGTCGCACAACCAGCCGCCGAGGATGGGGCCGAGGATCGGCGCGACCAGCGTGGTCATCGCCCACAACGCCGTCGCGGCGCCGGCCTTCTCCTTCGGGAAGATGCGCAGCAGCAGCGTCTGCGACAGCGGGATCAGCGGGCCGCCGGCCACGCCCTGCAGGATGCGGCCGATCACGAGCATCGTGAACGACGACGACAATCCGCAGAACGCGGAGAACAGGCCGAACGCACCCATCGCCGTGGTGAAGACGCGCACGGCGCCGAAGCGCGCCGCCAGCCAGCCGGTCAGCGGCACCGTGATGGCTTCCGCCACCGAGTAACACGTGATCACCCACGTGCCCTGGCTCGAGCTGATGCCGAGCGAGCCGGCGATGCTCGGCACGGACACGTTGGCGATGGTCATGTCGAGCACGGCGATGAAGTTGGCGCCGGCCAGCACCATGGCCAGCAGCCACAACATGGCGCCTTTCAGCGGCGCGTCACCGGCCAGGGCTTTTTCGATAGCGGTCATCACGTTCTCCCGTTTCGTGCATCCATCAGCCGCGCTGCGCGCGCGTATCGATGGTCGCTTCCATCGACAACCCGACCTGCAGCGGATTCTTCGCGAGATCGGCCGCATCCAGCTGGATGCGCACCGGCACGCGCTGGACCACCTTGATCCAGTTGCCGGTGGCGTTCTGCGCCGGGATCGCCGCGAACGTGGAGCCGGTGCCGCCGGCGAGTCCCACGACCTTGCCGCGGTACGTGACCGAACTACCGTAGAGGTCGGACGTCACCTCGACCGGCTGGCCGATGCGCACGCGCTCGAGCTGGCCTTCCTTGAAGTTCGCATCGACGTGCACGCTGCCCATCGGCACGATCGCCAGCACCGGCGCGCCGGCCTGGATCTGCTGCCCGACCTGCACGCTGCGCTTGGCCACCACGCCGTCGACCGGCGCGCGGATCACGGTGCGGTCGAGGTTCACCTGCGCCTGGTCGCGGCGCGCACGGGCCAGCGCGACCTCGGGGTTCGTCTGTTCGGTGGCGTCCTCGATCAACACGGCGTTCGCATTGCGCGCGCCGATCGCCGCCGAGTAGTTCGACCGCGCCATCGCGACGGCCGCCTTCGCGCTCTCGAACGCGTTGCGCGCCTTCGTCAGCTCGTCGCCGGACACCGAGCCGGACTCGGCCAGCGCCTCGCGACGCGTGAGGTCGATGGACGCGCGTTCGAAGTCGGACTGCGCACGCTTCACGTCCTCGGCCCGCGCGCCGATCTGCGCGTTCAGGCTGCCGTCGTTCGCGACGTAGCCGCGCACGCGGCGCTGCGCGCGGCCGAGCTCGGCTTCCGCCTGCGCCAGCGCGAGTCGCGCGTCGATGTCGTCGAGCACCACCAGCACGTCGCCGCGATGCACGTAGCTCGTGTCGGTGACGCGCACGTCGCGCACGATGCCGCCGACGGTCGGCGTCACGGACGCCGTCTCGGCCGCCGTGTACGCGTTGTCGGTGCTGATGAATTTCGAGGCGTAGAAATGCTCGTACGTCCAGTAGCTGGCGCCGAGCACGGCGACCGCGCCGGCGATGCCGATGAGGCGGCGCTTGCGCGTCGCCTTCGCGGCCGCGTCATCCAGCGCGGCGTCGGCTTTTTCGAAGGTTTCGGTGTTCATCGTCGTCATGTTCATCTCCTTTATTAGTGATTCTGGTAGCCGCCGCCGAGCGCGCGGTTGAGCGCGACGTCGAGCGTCAGGGAACGGCTGGCGAGATCGGTGCGGGTGCGCAGGTTGCCGAGCAGATAATCCTCGGCGGACAGCACCTCGAGATACGTGACGAGGCCGCCGTTGTAGCGGTCGTTCTGCACGCGCCAGGCCTCGCGCGCGGCTTCGACGGCCGCGTCGACGCGCTCGATCTGCGCGCCGAGCGCGCGCTGCGAGACGGCGGCGTCGGCCACTTCGTTCAGCGCCTGCACGAGCGTCTTGTCGTAGTTGGCGACGGCTTCGGCGTATTCGGCCTCGGCGCCGCGCAACTGCGCGCGCAGCCGGCCGCCGTTGAAGATCGGCAGGCTGATCGCCGGACCCACGCTGCCGATGTCGGAGCCGCTCTTCGTCAACTGGTCGATGCCGAGCGCCTGCGCGCCGATGAAGCCGGCGAGGTTCACGTTCGGATAGAACGCGGCGCGGGCGACATGGATGCGCTTCGCCGCGGCTTCGGCGCGCAGTCGCGCGGCGACGAGGTCCGGCCGGCGGCCGATCAGGTCGGCCGACAACGTCGCCGGCAGCGTGAACGTGCGCTCGAGAACCAGCGTCGGGCGCGCGATGTCGAGCCCGCGGTCGGGGCCCGCGCCCACCAGGGCCGCGAGCTTGTTCTTCGTCAGCGCGATCTGTTCTTCGATCGACAGCACCTCGGCGTCGGTCGACGCGCGGCGCGAATCGGCCTGGCGCAGGCTGCCCTTCGTCTCTAGGCCGTTCTCGAAGCGTTTGCCGAACAGCTCGGCGGTCTTCGCCCGCAGGTCGCGCGCCGCGGTCGCGGTGTCCAGTGCGGCGTATTCCCGCGCGAGCTCCGCGTACGTCGACGCGATCGACGTCGACAGCACGAGGCGCGCCTGGTCGGCGTCGGCGTTCGCCGCCACGGCCTCGGACGTCGCGGCCGCCAGCGCGGCGCGGTTCTTGCCCCAGAAGTCGAGCTCCCAGGAGATGTCGAGCGTCGCGCGGCCGTAGTCGTTCCAGCCCTGCGGCGTCATCGCGGCGGGTGACAGGTAGTTGTAGCTCTGCTTCTGCTCCGTGGCTGACGCGTCGATTCCGACCTGTGGCGCCAAGGCACCGCGTGCGGCGGATTCGTAGGAGCGCGCGCGGCGCAGGCGTGCATCGGCGGCGGCGATCGTCGGCGCGCCGGCGAGGCCCTCGGCGATCAGGGTGTCGAGCTGCGCGTCGCCGTAACCCTGCCACCAGCCGGCGGCGGGCCATTCGCCCGCCGGGGCGGCGAACGAGCGCGCGCTGGCCAGCGAGGTCTCGGGCTTCATGACCGGCGCCGGCGCCTCGCCGGGCAGCGAGGCGCAGGCCGACAACGCGGCGGCGCCGAACAGAACGAGGAGATTTTTCATTGCGGATCCTGCGGGGAAGTGGAATTCGGTTTGCGGCGCTTCTCGGCGCCGCCGACGAGTCGCGCGGTGTCGATGACCGCGCGCGTGTGTTCGCCGGCGCCGATCGGCCCGGCCTCGTCGAAGGCCTCGACACGGAAGTGCAGCAGCTTCGACTCGGTGCGTAGATAGGTCGCGACGGCACGCACGGTGCTGCCGACCGGCGTCGCCGCGTTGTGGCGCACGTTCAGCGAGACGCCGACGGAGAGCTGGCCGTCGCCGAGCAGCGGGCGCATGGCGCGCGCCGCGGCGATCTCCATCAGCGCGATCATGCGCGACGTGGCGAAGACTTCGGGGAACGAGTCGGTGGGCGACAGCGCGATGTGACGCGCGGTGTCTCCGGGCGACACGACGAGATCGGCTTCGGCGGTGAGATTCGGGGTGAGCATGGGCGGGTCCTCGGTTCAGATCGGGTTGCCGGCGACGTCGCGCGCCAGCAGCGCGAGCAGTTCCTCGACGCTGTCGAAAGCGAACTGCTCGCCGGTGGTGACGTTCTCGACCCGGCCGACGAACTTGCCGGCGGCGGGCCGCGCGTCGCGGTGCAGCTTCAGCACGTAGGCGCGCGAGGTCGGGTAGCTGGGATGGGCAGCGAGGATCATTCGCTCAGCCCGAAACGCTGGCCGGCACGGCGTGCCAGCGACAGGTCATCGACGAGCGACGGGGCCAGCCACAGGCGGGCGCCATCTGCCGCGAGAGCGACGACTGCAACGACTGCCAGCGGTCCGCGGCCGGCGGGGCCGGCTGGCGCTGCCAGGTTCCGATCAAGGTCGGTTTGGGTTCGCGTTTCGACATCACTTGTCCTCCAGTCCATGGAGGGCAAGGTACGGATCGGCTTCACCGGAGTCGTAAGGGCTCGGTCCGGAAACGGTCTGGAAATGGGGTCTGACCCCGTTTGCTAGGAAATGGGGTCTGACCCCATTTCAGAGACGGCGCGGTGGGCCTCGTCGATGGCCGCGTGCGCATACGCGCTCCACGCCGCGTCCGACCCGGCGATGCCGATGCGGCCGATGCGCGCCTGGGCCACGACGTTGACCTCGGGGTCGTGCTCCTCGTCCCACAGCGAGTTGAAGCCGTACGCGTAACCGTGACCCCAGCGATTCACCGTGATCGCCGCGATGTCGCGATCCGCGACGAACCCGCCGGGACCCAGCATGCGCGTCAGCTCGTCGCGCACCTTCTGCTCGAAGTCGTCGAACGTCATCGTGTACAGCAGCGCGCGCGCCGCGCGCCACGCCGAACGCTGGTCGGCACCGCTGCCGGCCGGCAGCGTCGGCACGTGCACCAGGTGCAGCACCATCGGCTGGTCCGGCCCGGCGGAAAATTGGTAGTCGCCCAGGCTGACCGGATAGTCGAGCTTGAGCCGCGAGAAGAACCCCATCGGGTTCGTGATCTCGTGCACGCCGAGCTTCACCCACGGCCGCCAGTTGCGCACCGCGACGTTCACGTACACCAGCGGCGCCTTCACGCCCGCGGCCAGCGCGGTCTTCTGCGCGGGCGGCACGTCGGCACAGATGTACGGCAGCATCATGCCGTAGCCCGCGTAGATGGCCTGCGCCGCCTGCACGCGGTGCAATTTTCCGTCGCGCACGTAGCCGACGTCGGCCTTGCCGTACGAGCGGTTGCGCAGCGAAACGACCGTGGAACCCAGACGCAGCCGCACGGGCGCATCCGGCACGTCGAGCTTGTCGTAGTCGAACCGCGCCGTGACGACGTCGTCCATCGTGTGCCCGGAGGCGACCGCGGGAATCAGCTTGCGCACCAGCAGCCGCGCGATCGACGCATTGCCGTCGGGAAAATGATGGATGTAGGGATCGTCCATCTCCGCCGCGGACTCGGCGCTGCGCTCGAGACCCAGGCCCTGGAAACCGGGATAACCCGTCTCCATCGCGTCGTACGCCGGCACGCCGTCGATGCCGATCGCGAAGAAATCGTCGCTGCGACCCTGGAACGTGTTGGCCGAGACGTCGTCGAGCCCCCAGAACTTCCGGATGAAATCGCGGTAGCTGGTCTTCGCCAGCAGTTCCTCTTTTTCCGCGGGCGACTTGCCGGCCAGCACGTCGCGTTTCTCGGTGAACAACGCCAGCAGCTTCGCCCGTTGCGCGGCGTCGAGTGGATAGTCCGCGAGGAACGCCGGCCAGGGGCGCGCGTTCAGGCGGTCGGCGGGAATGTCGTCGGCGACCATGCGCATCGGGTCGCCGGTCACCAGCTTGTCGACGCCGAACGCCTCCTTCGTGAAGAACACGCCGCGCGACAGGCCGAGCCCGGGGTACAGCCGGCGGTCGAACGCGGTCTCGAAACGTTTCACGTCGACGCCGAGCTCCTTCAGCAGGCCGAGTGCGACGTCGCTCCATTCGTGCTCCGGCGACTGGATCGCCTCGCTGCCGCCGTAGCCGATCAGCGTGCGGCCATCGACCAGGAATTCGTTGCGGCGTGCGTGCCCGCCGAACTCGTCGTGGTTCTCGAGGATCAGGATGCGCGCGCGGGGCCACTTCTGCCGGAAGAAGTGCGCGGCGGCGAGCCCGCTGATGCCGGCGCCGACGACGACGAGATCCCAGGTTTCCTCGACGGGCAACGCGCCGATCGCGTATTTCCTGCCGTCGCGCACGCCGTGCGCGATCTCGTAGGCCGCCGGCGTGCCGCCGCGCCAGCCGGTCTGTCCCGGTGGATAGGCGCCGGCCACCGATTGAGCGAACAGTTTCGCGGGCGTCATGCCCGCGGCGATGGCCAGGGCGACTCCGTCGAGGAAGTCGCGACGCGTGATCCGGTTCATCGTTCTTCACTCCCCAGTGAACGTCAGTGCAGATTGCCGGCGCGCAGCTGCCGAGTCGTCTCGTCCCGGTCTCGTTGTGGTCTGGTCAGCCCGCCAATCGGCGCCCGCGCACGACGTCGGGCACGTCGGCGCCTTCGGTGAACGTCGCCAGCAGCGCGGCCAGCGCGCGGCGGTCGTCGGCGGACGCGTCCGGCCGTTCGACCAGCGCCAGCGCGGCTTTCAACTCGAATCCCGGCGCGCCCTGCTCGCGCGCGACGCGCACCGATTCGCGCAAGCCCTGCTCGGCGGCGGCAGCGTCGCCGCGCGCCTGCGCGACACGCGACTGCGTGATCAGCAGCATCGGCACGTAGACATGTTCGTCGAGCTCGCGCGCCTGGGCGAACGCGGCGCCGAGCTGCGTCTCGGCGCCCGCGAGATCGCCGGCCAGCAGCAAGGCGTCCGCCGCATAACCCATGACTTCCGTGCTGTTGGCGATCATGCCGATGGCCAGGTGGCGCGCGAGGCCGTCGCGGATGAGTTCGATGCCCTGCTGCGCGTCGCCGCGCTGCGCCAGCGCCCAGCCGCGCAGGTAGCGACTCGGGCCATCGCCCTGCACGACGCAGGTCTTCGCCACGACCTCGGCGATGCGATCGGCGTGAGTCAACACGCCGTCGGGCCGGCCCAGGCGCACCTCGAGCATTCCCGCGCGCCAGTGCGCCAGCGACAACGCCAGCGGCTGCGCGAGTCTCTCGGCGATCTCGACCGCGCGCCGCGACTGCGCACGCGCCTGGTCGAACAGGCCGCGTTCGTAGAACGTGCGCACGGCGTTCGATCGCACGCCGGTTTCCGGATCGACGATGAATGCCTGGAATCCCGAGCGGTCCGTGATCGCCTCGCAGCGCCGGATCGCCTCCAGCCACCACTCGGTACCGAGCTTGCAGTCGCCGCGCGCGGACGCGACGCCGGCGCGGAACAGGCCGGTCAACACGCCGAGCGCCGGGCTGTCGGGGCCCTGCGTCATCGCATCTATCTTCTCGGACAGCTCGGTCAGCTTCGCGTATTCGCCGCGCGAATACAGCGAGGCCGCGTAGCCGTTCAGCGCCAGCGCGCGCGCCGGATGCTGCGGCAGCAGCTCGATCAGCTCGCGCACGCGTTCGAACGCCACGCGTGACTGCGTGGATCCGACGCCGTGGATCTGCGCCAGCGCCACGCCGCGCGGCCCCTCGATGCTCAGCTCGAGCACCAGGCGCTCCGGGCCCATCGGCAACGGCGCCAGCAACGTCCGCGCGTGCTCCATGAGCTCGCGCGCTTCGAGCGGCGCGAGACTGTGCAGCGCGGCCTGTGCCGCCTGGCCATAGGCACGCAGCGCGGCTGCGTACTCGCGGCCGCGCTCGTGATGCAGCGCCAGTTCCGCCGGCGCGACCGGCACGCCCTGCGCCACACCGGCGATCAATGCCTGCGCGACGCGCCGATGCAGCTGCACGCGCGGCGCGGCGCCGATGCGCTGGTGGAACACGTGCCGGTAGATGGCATGGCGGAACGCGTACATCGCATCGAGCGAGCCGTCGGCGAGGTCGACAGTGGCCGTGTGCCGCAGCCAGTACTGTTTCTTCACCAGCTCGTCGCAGGTGTCGATGATCTCCTGCAGCGGACGGTCCAGGACCTGCGCGAGCGCGCCGGCGCGGAATTCGACGCCGCACACGGCTGCCGCTTCGAGCAGTTCGATCACCGCGGCCGGCAGCCGGCCGATGCGCGCCTCGACCGCACCCACCAGGTCCTCGGGCACCGGCAGCGGCGTGTTGGCGGCCAGACTCAGGCGGTTGCGCGCGCTCGCCGACGTGTCGGCGTCGGCGCCCAGCAGCGCATCGACGACGTTGGCGACGAACAGCGGCAGGCCGTCGGTGTGCGCGTGCACGCGGCGCACGAAGGCTTCCGGCGCCGCAACGAGCGCGGCGCGTTCGCGCAGGTATTCCTGCACCTCGGCCTCGGAGAACGGATCGAGCAGGATCTCGTCGGCGAGCCGGTGCAGCCGCAGCTCCTGGCGCAACGCCTGCAGCGGATGATCTTCCGCGATCACCTGCGTCAGGCGGAAGGTCGCGAGCCACAACACGCGCGCCGGGCCGCGCTGCCGTGCGAAGTGGTCCATGAGACGCAATGTCGCGAGGTCGCACCAGTGCAGGTCCTCGACGACGAACAGCAGCGGCCGCGCGTCGGTGAAGCGGGTCACCAGCTCGTGGAACTCGCGCACCATGCGCTCCTGGCTGACGCCCGCCAGCTCGCGGCCGATCGCGAGGCGCTCCTGTTCGGACACCAGCCACGGCAGCTGCACCAGCCACGTGGGCGCGACGGCGCGCAACGTGGCCGCGAACTCCGGGTAGACGCGCGTCAGGTCGCCGAGCGCCTGCAGCACCGGTAGATAGGGCTCGCCGCTGCCGTGCTGCTCGACGCACTGTCCCTGCGCGATCGCGGCCGCGCCCGAGGCGCGCGTGAACTCCTCGAGCAGCGTCGATTTGCCGACGCCGGCATCGCCGGCGACCCAGACCAGCTGACGCTGGCCGGCTGTCGCCTTCTTCCATGCCTCGTTCAGTCGGGCCAGCTGGGCACGACGGCCGGTGAAGGGGACTGTCCCCACTTCTTTCCGTGCGCCAACACCCGCCGCTTGACCACCGCCATCGAAATCAGAGGGGACTGTCCCCGCAGCCGCGCCGCCGGAACGACTCGGCCCTCCCCCCTCAGCCGCCTTCCCGATGAACCGATACCCCAACCGCGACGCCGTCTCTATATATCTGGGATTCCCCGCGTCATCCGCCAGCGCCGCCCGCAACTGGCTGATCGTGGTCTTCAACACGGACTCACTGACGTGCTGATGCCCCCACACCGCGTCGAGCAACGCATTCTTGGTGACCAGCAACCCCGGCTGCCGCGCCAGCGCGCACAACACGCCGAATGCTTTCGGCGCGAGCGCGACCGGCCGGCCGTCGCGCTTGAGGCGCGCGTCGGCTTCGTCGAGTTCGAACGAGTCGAACCGGAGCTGCAATGCCGCGGACGAGACCATTTGCCTGCGGGAATCTAGCAAATTCCCGCGCCGCATCAGTGAAAAAACCCACTTGCCGTGCGTCGCAGCATCGGGCGCCCGATCGAGGGCGTGGCGGCTAGTCGCCCCGCCCTTCCCCGCCGAAGCCGAGCGTCGTCGCGACCGCTCGATTGTTAGTCGGACGGCGGCGATGTCTAACTACTCAGCGGCCTGCGCCGCGACGGCTCTCCATCATCCGCCGGGCGCCGCCGCACCCGCCCGCCGGGAACGAAAGGCACCGATGCCGGCGGTGGTATCCGTGCCACGAATACACGCGATTCAGTGCAATCGATACCGGCCCCCGGGGGTTTCGCTCACGGACGAGACGACACCGGCGCAACTGCCGAACATCCCTGAAACGACAACCGAAGGTGAATCATGGCCCCGCAGAATCTCGAAGGCGTCCTCCAGGCAGCCGGCAACACCGTTCGCCTGCTGCGCAACTCGCAAATCGGCGCTTACGTGTACCCGGTCGTCCCCAGCGAATTCACCAACTGGCGCGACGAGCAGCGCGCCTGGCGCGACTCCGCGGTGCTGTTCGACCAGTCGCACCACATGGCCGAGCTCACGCTGAAGGGCCCGGACGCCCTGAAGCTGTGCACGCACACCACCATCAACAGCTTCGCGAATTTCCCGGTCAACCGCGCCAAGCAGATGGTGCCGACCAGCTACGAAGGCAACGTCATCGGCGACGGCATCCTGTTCCACCTCGCGAAGGACGAGCTGCTGTTCGTCGGCCGCGCGCCCACGGTGAACTGGCTGCAGTTCCACGCCGAGACCGGCGGCTACAACGTCGAGTTCATCCGTGACGACCGCTCGCCCTCGCATCCGCGCGGCAAGGCGGTGACCCGCCGCCACTACCGCTTCCAGGTCCAGGGCCCGAACGCCAAGCAGATCCTCGACAAGATCAATGGCGGCCCGATCCCGGACGTGAAGTTCTTCACGATGGACGAGATCACCATCAAGGGCCGCAAGGTCCGCTGCCTGCGCCACGGCATGGCCGGCGCGCCGGGCCTCGAGATCTGGGGCCCGTACGAACAGGGCGACGAGATCCGCGACTACATCCTCGAGGCCGGCCGCGAGTTCGGCATCGTGCCGGTGGGCTCGCGCGCCTACGCGTCGAACACGCTGGAATCCGGCTGGATCCCGTCGCCGCTGCCGGCCGTGTATACGGGCGAGTCCATGAAGAAGTATCGCGAGTGGCTGCCGGCCGGCGGCTACGAGGCCACCGGCTCGATCGCCGGCAGCTTCGTCAGCGACAACATCGAGGACTACTACGTCACGCCGTACGAGCTGGGCTACGGCCCGTTCGTGAAGTTCGACCACGACTTCATCGGCGCCGACGCGCTGAAGAAGATCGCGGACAAGCCGCATCGCAAGAAGGTCACGTTCGCCTGGCATCCGGACGACATGGCGAAGATCTACGCGTCGTTGTTCCAGCCCGGCCAGGATCACTACAAGTTCTTCGACCTGCCGAACGCCAACTACTCCTCATCGTCGTACGACAAGATCGTCAAGAACGGCAAGACGGTGGGCTTCTCGATGTTCGGCGGCTACAGCTACAACGAGCGCAGCGCGCTGTCGCTCGGCGTCGTCGATCCCGGTGTGCAGATCGGCGAGGAGCTGACGCTGGTCTGGGGCGAAGAGAACGGCGGCACGAAGAAGACCACGGTCGAGAAGCACAAGCAGCTCGACGTGCGCGTGACGATCTCGCCCGTGCCGTATTCGCGCGTGGCGCGCGAGACGTACTCGGAAGGCTGGCGCACGGCCAAGAGCGGCTGATCCGACCGATACCTGGCCCGGCGCTGGCACCCCCTTGCGCCCGGGCGGAATCCGCGCGACTCGCAACGGTCGCGCGGATTTTTTTTCGCGCGGACGACGAGCACGCAGCAAGCCCGCGACGCCCTGTTCACGGATCACGCCCAGCCGCGGGCTGGCGTAGCGGCCGTCGCCGGTAGTTAGGCTGGGAGAATTTATTTTTCGCAAAGGGGCTTCCCACCCCTTCCCATCGTCGCGGCGCTGAGTATACACTGTATACACAGTATGTACAGCGGCATCCACATCTCCCAGACCGACGAGCGCCCGATGTACCTCCAGATCCTGGAGCAGATCCGGCAGCGCATCGCCGCGGGCGACTGGCCGGCGGGCAAGGAGCTGCCGTCGATCCGCGCCCTGGCGGCGGGCCTCGCTGTATCCGTGATCACGGTCAAGCGCGCCTATCTGGATCTCGAAAGCGAGGGCGTGATCGTCACGCGCCACGGCAAGGGCTCGTTCGTCGCCGACGTGAACGGTCTCGCGGGCGAGCTGCAGGAAGAACGACTGACCGAACACCTCACCGCCGCCGCGCAACTCGCGCGCGGCCTCGGCCTGACCGACGACGACCTCGCGGCGCGCCTGCGCCGCGCCAAGCGGGACCTGGAAAAGAAATGAGCGACAAACACATCTCGATGCAGTCGGTCCGCAAGACCTACCGCTTCTTCACCCTCGACGACCTGACGCTCGAGCTCGAGCCCGGCCAGATCATCGGGTTCGTCGGGCCGAACGGCGCCGGGAAGAGCACCACGATCCGGCTCGCGCTGGGATTGATCGCGCCCGACGCCGGCGAGATCCGCGTGCTCGGCCACGAGATCCCGCGCGACCAGGCGCTGGCCAAGCGCGAAATCGGCTTCGTCTCCGACACGATGCGGCTGCTGCCGCAGGCGACGCTCGGCTGGCACATGAAGTTCGTCGCGTCCATCTACCCGGGCTGGGACGACGCCTACGCGGCATCGCTGGTGAAATGCTTCAACCTGCGCACCGAACAGAACGTGCGCAGCCTGTCGTCCGGCGAACACGTGAAGGCCACGCTGCTGCTGGCGCTGGCGCGCCGGCCGAAACTGCTGATCCTCGACGAACCGACCTCCGGCCTCGACCCCGTGGCGCGGCACGAGATCATCAGCGAGTTCATGGACGTGCTGCGCGACGATTCGCGCTCGATCCTCTTCTCCTCGCACAACACGGTGGACGTCGAACGCATCTCCGACCGCATCACGTTCATCGACCGCGGCCGCCTCGTCGAGAGCGACGACAAGGAGCGCTTCCTCGACCGCTGGCGCCGCATCCGGCTGCAGCTGCCGCCGGGAACGGACGAGCCCCGTTTGCCGCACGTCGTCGGCCGCAGCGTCGACGGCCAGTTCGTCACGCTGACGATCGACGGCTACTCGGACGAGTTGCTGGCGCCGTTCGGCGCACACGTGCGCGAAGTGCAGCGGATGAACCTGGAGGAGATCTTCGTGGCGACCGTCATGCATCACCGCGAGGTGCGCGGCCAATGAACACCGTCACGCGCAAGCTCATCGCGAAGGAGCTGTACGTCAATCGCCTGTTCATCGTCTGCGCGTCGATCGCCGGCATCGTGTCCGTGCTGCTCTGCACCACGAGCAAGGTCGGCTTCAACGTCGGCGCACTGATCTGGATCTCGACGATCGTCGCGGTCGGCGTGATGCTGGCGCTGTACGGCATCATGAACGAGCGCAAGGAGAACTCGCTGCTGTTCGTGATGAGCCTGCCGTTGTCGATCCCCGACTACGTGCGCGCCAAGCAGCTCGGCCTCGCCGCGTGCTTCGCGGTGCCGTGGCTGATCTCGAGCGCCGCCGCGTTGATCTTCGTGCTCGCGCATCCGGGCGCGCCGGACGGACTGCTGCCCTACCTGGTGCTGCTGTGCGTGTTCCTGTTCTCGAACTACTCGCTGGTGCTGTGTGGCGCCCTGCACGCGCGTTCCGAGGCCGTGACCTCGGCCGTCGTCATCGTCACGAACATGGCGGTCACGCTGTTCATGTTCCTGCTCGGCGGACTCGACGAGATCAACAAGTACATGTGGGGCCCGACGCCCGTGTGGAACCACACCTTCTGGGCCGTGCTCGCAGCCGAGCTGGCCACCCTCGCCCTCGCCTTCGCGCTGCCGTGGTTCTTCGCCGCCCGGCGCCGCGACTTCATCTAGGAGTCATCCATGAACCAGAACGACAACGAACAACGCCTGCACTCGCTCGACGCCGTGCGCGGCTTCGCGCTGCTGATCGGCGTCGCGTTCCACGCCACGCTCTCGTTCATGCCCGGCTGGCCGGCGGGCCTCTGGGCGATGAACGACAACTCGCCGAGCCAGTTCCTCTCCGACGCCGGCTTCGTCACGCACCTGTGGCGCATGTCGCTGTTCTTCTTCATCGCGGGCTACTTCGGTCGGCTGCTGTACCAGAAGCTCGGGCCCGCGGGATTCTGGGCGAACCGCGGCAAACGCATCGCGGTGCCGCTGGTCATCGGCTGGATCGTCGTGTTCCCGATGATCGTCGCGGTCTGGACGATCGGCGTTACTAAAGCGACGGGTGCCACGCCGGCGCCGCCGCCCGCGGGCCCGCCCGGCTCGTTCCCGTTGACGCACCTGTGGTTTCTCTATCAATTGCTGATCACGTACGCGGCCGTGCTCGGTGTCCGCAGCCTGATCGCGCGCGTCGATCCGGCGCAGCGCATCCGGAACTTCGTCGGTTGCCTGATGACCGCCGGGATCCGCAGCGGCGTCGCCGCCTTCACGCTCGGCATCCCGCTGGCGGCGGCCTTGTTCGCCCTGCCGATGTGGTTCTACTGGGCCGGCATCCCCACGCCCGACCAGTCGCTGATCCCGCAAGTGCCGGCGACCGTGGGCTTCGGTACCGCGTTCGTGGTCGGCTGGCTAGTGCATCGCGCCAGCGCCGCGGCGCTGCCGGCGATGGAGAAACGCTGGCCGGTGCATCTCACGCTGGCCGTCGCGATCACCGCGGTGCTGATGACGATCATGAAGCAACACCCGCTGGCGGAGCCGGGATTCACGAAGGTCGCGTATGCCTATCTATTCGGCGTGGCGGTGTGGTCGTGGGTGTTCGGCATCACCGGCGCCGCGTTGCGCTTCCTGTCCGACTACAGCGCGACGCGCCGGTACATCGCCGACGCGTCGTACTGGATCTACGTGATGCACCTGCCGGTGGTCGCCGCGGTGCAGGTGTGGGTGGGCCGCTGGCCGCTGCACTGGAGCGTGAAATATCCGTTCATCCTGGCGGTGAGTTTCGCCGTGCTGTTCGCGAGCTATCACTGGCTGGTGCGGCCGTCGTTCATCGGGCTGCTTCTGAATGGCCGGCGCGTGCGGCGCGGTGATGCCAGGCGGAACCTCGCGGCGACGTCGCAACCGGCGTCGACGCAACCGGCGGCCTCGCCATCCGCGGCGCCCGCGCTGGCCGTCGACGCCGCTTGCCCCGTGGCCGAGCTGCGCGGCGTCACGAAGCGTTACGGCAAGAACACGGCACTCTCGGACATCGATGTCGACCTGCGCACCGGCGAATTGCTCGCCGTGCTCGGACCGAATGGCGCCGGCAAATCCACCGCCATCGCGTTGTGGCTCGGGCTCATCGAGGCGGACACGGGACAGGTCACGTTGCTCGGCGGCTCGCCGCAGGACGTCGAACGACGCCGCGGTCTCGGCGTGATGATGCAGGACGTCGAACTACCCAAGGAGCTCGAGGTGCGCGAGCTGATCGCGCTCGCCGCCAGCTACTACGAGCAGCCGATGAGCGTCGCGGAAGCCCTGCGTCGCGCTGGCATCGAACACCTCGCCGGGCGCCGCTACGGCAAGCTTTCGGGCGGACAGAAACGACAGGCGCAGTTCGCCGTCGCGATCTGCGGCCGGCCGCGCGTGTTGTTCCTCGACGAACCGACCGTCGGGCTCGACGTGCAGGCACGTGAAGCCTTGTGGACGAGCGTGCGCCAGCTGCTCGCCGATGGGTGCTCCATCGTCCTCACGACCCACTATCTCGAGGAAGCCGAAGCGCTGGCGGATCGCATCGTGGTCGTCACCAAGGGCCGGGTCATCGCCACGGGCAGCGTCGACGACATGCGCTCACTGGTAACGCGACGGCAGATCAGCTGCGAGTCCGCACTCTCGCCGCAGGACATCTCGGGCTGGCCGGGCGTCGTCGACGTGCAGCGTCACGACGACAAACTGCAGATCACCGCGACCGACGCCGAAGGCGTCGTGCGCCGGCTGCTGGCCGCCGACCCCGACCTGCGCCGGCTGGAAGTTCGCCAGGCAGGATTAAACGAAGCATTCAACGAACTCACGCGGGAGGCCGCATGAACTCGATGGCACTCGAATCCAATCACACCTCGCCGGCCACGAACCCGGCCAGCCGCGCGCTCGGCGCCTACCTGACCGAAACGCGGTTCGAGTTCATGCGGATGGTCCGCAACCCGAACGTGGCCATCCCGGTGTTGATCCTGCCGATGGCGCTCTACGCGCTGTTCGCGCTGCTGATCGCCGGCGAAGCGATCGACAAGGACGCGAACCTCGGCATCTATCTCTTCTCCGCCTTCTCGCTCATGGCGGTGACGATGCCGGCGTTGTTCGGCACGGGCGTCACGCTCGCGCTCGAGCGCGATATGGGCCTGCTGCGCCTGAAACGCGCGCAGCCGGCGCCGCATGGTGCCTGGGTGGTGGCGAAGATCCTCTGCGGGCTGGCGCTGGCGATCCTCGCGTACACGCCCATCGTCGTGTTGGCGCTGCTCACGGGCAAGTTGCAACTCGCACCCGGCCAGGTCGTGGCGCTCAGCGGGGCGCTGCTCGTCGGCACGATTCCGTTCTGCGCGCTCGGCCTCATGATCGGTTCGCTGGTGAGTGGCACGGCGGCGCCGGGCTACGCGAATCTCATCTATCTACCGGGCTGTTACCTGTCCGGCATGTTCTTCCCGCTGCCGAAATCCATGTACTGGCAGGCGCCGATCTGGCCGCAGTTCCACGTCGAGCAATTCGTCATGCACGCGGCCGGCATCACCAAGTTCCAGTACGAGCCGCTCGCGATTTCGATCGCGGTCATGATCGGATACACCGTGCTGTTCGCGGGTGTCGTGATCTACCGGTTGGCGCGGAAGGGTTGAGGAAGCGCCGCTCGTGACTGTCCCCTTTTGCAAGTAAACGGGGACTGTCCCCATTTCCTGCGGTGGCACCGCACGGCACGGGGAACACCGCTACAAACGCCGCGCCGTTTCGCGTTAAGGTGGCGCCCTCATCACCGGGGGATCCATGAAAAACGAGCGACGCGACTTCCTGCAGGCGGCCGGCATGGCCGGAATGTTTTCGGCGGTGTCGACGGCGGCTCTCGGCCAGGCGGCGTCCGGTGCGTTCACGGTCGATCCCGCGAACACGTCGACCGCGGAGATCCCGGCGAAGGATCACATCAAGTTCGCGGCCATCGGTCTCGACCACGCGCACATCTTCGGCATGATCGCCGCGGTCCAGCGCGGCGGCGGCGAGCTGGTGGCCTTCCACTCGAAGGACGAGGCGCAGATCGCCGACTTCAAGAAGCGCTACGGCGACATCAAGCTCGCGAGCGAAGAGGAAATCCTCAACGACAAGTCGATCCAGCTTGTCGCTGGCGCGCCGATCCCCGACCTGCGCGCGCCGCTCGGCGTGCGCGTCATGAAGGCCGGCAAGGACTATCTCGCCGACAAGCCCGGCATCACCACGCTCGAGCAGCTCGCGCTGGTGCGCAAGACGGTCAAGGAGACCAAGCGCAAGTTCGCCATCATGTATTCCGAGCGCCTCGAAGTGCGTTCGGCCGTGTACGCGGGCGAGCTCGTCAAACAAGGCGCGATCGGCCGCGTCGTGCAGACCGTGAACCTCGCGCCGCACCGCGTGAACGCGCCGAGCCGCCCCGAGTGGTTCTTCGACAAGTCGCGCTACGGCGGCATCCTGACGGACATCGGCTCGCACCAGGCCGACCAGTTCCTCTATTACACGAACAGCACGAAGGCGAAGGTCGTCGCCTCGCAGACCGGCAACTTCGCGTGGCCCGACAAGCCGAAGTTCGAGGATTTCGGCGACATGACGGCCGTCGGCAACGGCGGCACCGGCTACATCCGCGTCGACTGGTTCACGCCCGATGGTCTGCCGACCTGGGGCGACGGCCGGCTCTTCATCCTCGGCACCGAGGGTTACATCGAGCTGCGCAAGTACGTGAACGTCGCCACGGAGCTCAAGGGCGGCAATCACCTGTACATCGTCGACAAGAAGCAGGCGCGTTACATCGACTGCAACAAGGTCGCGCTGCCGTTCGGTCCGCAGTTCGTCAGCGACATCGTGAACCGGACGGAGATCGCGCAGGACCAGGCGCAGGCGTTGCTGGCCGCGGAGCTCGTGCTGACCGCGCAGAAGAACGCGGCGAAGCCGGTCCTGGCTTAGACTCGCGCGTCGAAACAACGTCGAGGGGGATCCATGAGACTGCTCGTGCGTGCGGCGTTCGCCGCGGCGTTCCTGTTCGTCACGTGTGCGCGGGCGGATGAATCCGCCGGCGCGGCCTACGTGCCCTATCACTCGTCCGGCATCTACGCCGTCGGCGAGACCGTCGGCTGGCACGTCACCTTGCCGTGGAGCGCGCAGTCCGCGAGCTACGTCATCCGCAAGAACAATCTCGGCGAGCTCGGCCGCGGCACGTTGACGCCCGGCGTGCCCGCGAACATCGAGACGACGCTCGACGAACCCGGCATGGTCTACGTCGAGGTGCTCGAGGACGCGCCGGGCGCGAAGCCGAAGGCGCTGGGCGCCGCGGTTTCACCCGAGAAGATCCAGCCATCGCTCGCCGCGCCGAAGGACTTCGACGCATTCTGGGCCGCGAAGATCCAGGCGCTGCGCAAGGTGCCTGCGAAGCCCGAACTCACGACGAAGCCCAGCGACAAGGACGGCGTCGACTTCGGCGTGCTGCGCATGGACGGCCTCGACGGCCGGCACATCTGGGCGCAGGTCGCGAAACCGCACGATGCCCCTGGTCAGTCCGAAAAGGGCCAATCCGGCAAGAGCAAGAAGAAGTATCCCGGCCTCGTCATCCTGCAATGGGCTAGCCCGCCCTATCCACTGCAGAAATCCTGGGTGACGGATCGCGCCGCCGAAGGCTGGCTCGCGGTGAACGTCGAGCCGCACGACGTGATGCCCGATCAGCCGCAGTCGTACTACGACGCGCTGCCCGACGACATCAAGCACTACAACACGATCGAAACGCGCAACCGCGACAGGAACTACTTCCTGCACATGTATCTCGGCGACATCCGCGCCGTCGACTACCTCGCAAGCCGCCCGGACTGGGACGGCAAGACGCTGGTCGTCATGGGCACGAGCATGGGCGGCCAGCAGAGCCTGTGCACGGCGGGGCTGCATCCGAAAGTGACGCACATGCTGATCAACGTGCCGGCCGGCGCGGATGCCAACGGCACGGCACACGGCCGCAAGCCCGGCTACCCGTTCTGGGACGACAACGATCCGAAAGTGCTCGAGACCGCGCAGTACTTCGACACCGTGAACTGCGCCGCGCACATCAAGGTGCCGTCGCTGGTCGCGATGGGCTTCATCGACACGGTGACGCCGCCGGTCGGCATCTGGGCCGCGTACAACCAGATCCGCGCGCCGAAGGAAGCGGCGCCGATGATCGAGTCGCCACACAACCATCTCGCGACGCCCGAGCAGTCGAAGCCGTGGACCGATTCGTCGGCGCGCTGGTTGAACGCGCTGGTCAAGGGCCAATCGCCGTTCGAACGCGCCGACGTCGCCGTGCCGCGCAGCGACGAGAACTCGCGCAAGGCACACGAGCAACTGCTCGAGAAGCGCAAGGCCGGCAAGATCGACGTCTACTTCGTCGGCGATTCGATCACGCGTCGCTGGGGCACGAGCGACCCGCAGTACAAGGATTTCTACGACAACTGGAAGAAGAACTTCTCCGGCTGGAACGCCGCCGACTTCGGCTGGGGCGCGGACAAGACGCAGCACATGTTGTGGCGCCTGCAGCAGGGTGAGCTCGACGACGTGCATCCGAAAGTGGTCGTCGTGATGGCCGGCACCAACAACGTCGGCCGCGCCGCGCCGCTGGGCGATGCGTCCGCGCGCGCCGCGGACGTGGCGCGCGGCGTCGCCGCGCTCGTAGGAGAAATTCGCCGGCGCGCGCCGGAGGCCACCGTCATCGTCACCGGCATCACGCCGCGCAACGACAACATCGGCGTCATGCCGGTCATCGACGAGGCCAACCGCGGCATCGCGAAGCTCGCCGACGGCAAGGTCATACGTTACGTCAACATCAACGATCAGCTCGCGGACGCACAAGGTCGCCTGAAGCCGGGCATGGCACACGACGGCCTGCATCTCACCGCGAAGGCGTACCAGGTCTGGGCCGACGCGCTGAAGCCCACGCTCACGGAAATTCTCGGGCCACCCGCCGCGACCGACCAGTCCCCGCCGCCGAGTGGCGATCCGAGCGCGCACCGTTGAGCGCAAAAGCCGTGACCTGAACCCGTCCGCGGGAGCAAGATACGGCAGGGAGAAAAAGGGAGGTCTCGGGTGTCCGCACCCGCCGTGGCCGCAAAAGAACTGCCGGTGCTCCGCGTACTCGGGGCATGGGGAGCGTCTTGCGCTCCGTTTTTCGAGCGGCACAAGCAGATCGCCACGTCCGTCTCCACCTCCGCGGTCATTCACATCGCCCTGCTGCTCGTCGTCGGCGCGTCCATGTACGACTCCGGGAACGACGACAAGAACGTTCCCGAGCTCTCGGTCCAGCTCGTCACGCGCGAGGGACCGAGCAGCGAGGAATACACCGAGGCGGCGCTGCCCAAGCCCGTTCCCGAACCGGCGCAACCCGTGGTCGACGATCCCGGCACCGCCGACAAGACCCTGGCCGCGGACACGATGGGCAGCGCGCTGCCGGAACAGGAATACGTTCCCGACGTCGTTCCCGAGGAAATCCCGGTGACGATGGCGCACGTGGCCACCGTCGAAGCCGCCGGCGCCGTCATCACGACCACGGGAACGTCCGGTCTCTCGGTGCCGATCGTCACGGAGCCGGATCCGCAGGCACTGGCGGTCGTGCCGCAGCCCGAGAAGGTGATGCTGACGAAGAACGTCACGCAGCTCGCGCAGAAACTGCTCGACACGAACATGACGAACAGCGAGGTGACCTGGTCGCAGGAAGGCCACCAGTACACCGCGCGCGTCCTGCGCCAGCCGGCCGCGGACAGCACCGGGCTCGAGCAGGTCATCGCCGAAGTCGTCACCGATCGCGACGGCAAGCGAATGAAGACGCGCCTGTCGATGAAACGCCTCGCCTTCTCGCATTTCACGCAGCTCGTGAACTACTGGGATCCGAATATCCGCCTGCACGATGACGTCATCGACGGCCGCTTCCACAGCAACACGGAGATCGGGCTCGCGTTCTCCGGCGGCGTCGAGCCGCGCTTCTTCGGCAAGGTGACGACGGCCGCCGACAACATGATCTACGACACGCCCGGCGCGCGCCGCCGCGGCAAGGAAGTGTTCCAGGGCGGCCTCGAGACGAAGACCGAGAAGGTGCTGCTGCCGAAGGACATGCCCGATGTCGTCAGCGGCGGCGACCCGGCCGACCGCCAAGTGTTCGCCGACGACACGCGCATCATCTTCAATGCCGACGGCAGCTACGTGTGGCGCGCGGCGAACGGCTCCGGCCCGCTGGAACGCGCCGAGGCCTCCGACAAGCCGCGGTACCTGGTCGGCGACAAGGGCGCGAAGCTGTACGTGCGCGGCACCATCGCCGGCATCTTCACCGTCTACTCGCCGAGCGACATCGAGATCGAGAACGATCTCGTGTATTCGAAGGACCCGCGCGAGACGCTGCTGTCGCGTGACTTCCTCGCGTTGATCGCCGGCCGCGACATCAAGGTCGCGCGCTCGACGGTGACCGGCGTCGGCGACCTGCACATCGACGCGGCACTGTTCGCGCGCCGCAAGTTCATGATCGAGTCCGCGGTCAACGGCAAGCCCGGCACGTTGTTCATCTTCGGCAGCCTCACGGCCGGCACGATCCTCGAGACCGAGCCGCGCTATGCGACCAAGATGGATTACGACAAGCGCTTCGAATACCTGCGGCCCGCGAGCTTCCCGATGACGCGCCGCTACGAGGTCGATTCTTGGGATGGCGACTGGCAGGAAGTCGAACCCACGGGCGGAACGCCCACCCAGGGCCTGGCGCGCTCGGAGTAGCGAGAACACGGGATTTGCTGGCAAATCGGGAGTGTCCCCATTAGAGTCACGCCCCCTCCCCCGGCCCCTCCCC
>DATJTW010000052.1:0-11809 GCA_035502995.1 Steroidobacteraceae bacterium
GACCGCGATGCTGGTGACCTCGCTGGGCGGGTTCGCGCTCGCCGCGAATCTCAATTACCTGATCGCGCGCTCGCCGGAGCGCGCCGCCACCGACATCACGAAGACCTGCGTGCTGATGGCGATGGTCGGCGCGATCAGCGCGCTCGCGGTCGCGGCGCTGCGGCCGTGGATCGTGCCGGCGGAGATCGGCACGTCGTGGCTGCTGCTGGCCACCTACGTCTTCCTGTTCCTGAATCTCGAGGTCATGGTCTCGTACTGGCTGGCGCAGGGCCGCTCGTTGCCGGTCATGGTCTACACGCTGGTGCTGACCGTGTGGCGGCTGGGCACGCTGCTCGGCGCGGCTTTCTATTTCGACGACGTCGAGATGATCTTCGTCACCATCGTCGTCGCCGAAGCACTGAAGAACCTGGCTATCTACCTCTGGTTGCGCTCGCGCGGCCTGCTGGAATTCCGCTGGCGCCACGACGTGTTCCGCGAGCACCTGACGCTGGTCGCGCCGCTCGGACTGGGCTCGTTGCTCAACAAGGGGAACGACTTCGGCAAGGTGGTCGTGGGCACGCAGCTCGGACCGGTGCCGATGGCGCTGTATACGACCGCGGCCTACCAGGTGCCATTGGTGAACATCGTGCAGACCTCGCTGTCCGACGTGATCTTCCCCGACATGGTGAAACGCGCGAAGAAGGACCCGGTGGCGGGCTTCACGTTGTGGAAGCGCGCGCAGACGCTGATCTTCGCCGTGATCTGCCCGGGCTGGCTCCTGCTGACGTATTACGCCGAGCCGGTGATCCGCATCGCGTTCACCGAGCAATACGTCGCGGCGACGCCGTTCTTCCAGGTGTTCCTGCTGCTGATGCTGCGGCAGTGCTTCCAGTTCTCGGTGCCGTTGCGCAGCGTCGCGGACAACGCGTCGTTTGCGACGTCGAACGCGGTGGCCCTGGTGATCAACGCGGCGCTGATAATCACGCTCATGCCGCGCCACGGGCTGTGGGGCCCGACGCTCGGACTCGTCGTCGGCCAGATGTGGACGTCGGTGTATCTCGGCCGGCGCCTGATGAAGCGCTTCGGACTGTCGCTCGGCGATCTCGTCGAGTGGGGCAAGCTCGGACTCGCGCTGGCCGCCTCGGCCGTGGCGCTGGCGGCGATGTACGGCGTGTCGACGTACCTCGACGGGCCGATCGGCACGGTCGCCGGGCTGATCGTGTACGGCGTGGTCTACCTCGTCGCGGCGCGCGTCATCCTCCGCGAGGAATATGGCTACATCATGCGGGCGCTGACGCGCCGGCCCACCCAGAGGAGCGCATGAGCCCGCGCCCCACCCTGCTGATCGTCTCGTACCACTGCGCGCCCAGCCCCGCGGTCGGCGCGAAGCGCATGAGTTTCCTGGCGCGCGAGTTCACGGCGCAGGGCTACGACGTGCACATCATCGCCAACGAACTCGAGCCCTCGAAGCTCGGCGCGGCGGACGCGTCGCTGCCGCTGGCGGGCACCGTGCACCGCGTGCGGTCGGTGCCCAAACTACCGCTGGCCGGCACACACTGGTTCGCGCGCAAATTCAATTCGCTGCTGCGGCGCCTGCTCGCGCCGGTGGGCATCGACTATTTCTGGGCGGGCGCGGCCGCGCACCGCGGCGTGCAGATCGCGAAGAAGCTGCCGCGCGGCATCGTCATCGCGACGACGCCGCCGCATGCGGCCGCCATCGCCGGCGCGCGCATCGCGCGTCGCCTCGGCTGGCCGCTGGTGCTCGACTACCGCGACCCGTGGAGCGCCTACGACTGGCCGGCGTGGCGGCGCGGCAAGCTCGAGCTCGCCGTGGCGCGGCCGATCGAAGCGGCGCTGGTCAAACGCAGCGCGGCGCGGGTGCTGAACACGCCGGCGATGCGCGAGTTCTTCGAGAAAGGATTTCCCGAGGCGCCGCCGGCGCGGAACTTCGTGATCCCGAACGGCTTCGACCCGGTGGAGACGCGGGCGTCACCGCCCGCGAGCGGCCCGATCGAGATCGTGCACGCCGGCGAAATCTACACCGGCCGCTCGCTGGTGCCGGTGCTGCGGGCCGCGCGCGAGCTGAGCACGCGGCATCCGGATCGCCCCGTGCACGTGACGACCTACGGCGACCTGCCGCCGCCGGAGGTCGAGCGCATCCGCGACGCGAACCTCGGCGCCTTCCTCACCGTGCTGCCGCGCATCCCGTTCGCCGAACTGTTCGCGCGGCTGCAGCGCGCGCACGTGCTGCTCGCCGTGGTCGGCGATCACATGCTGTATTCGACGCCTTACAAGGTATACGACTATATGGCCGCGGGCCGGCCGATCCTCGGGCTCGCGCCGCGCGGTGCGGCGCTGTTCGGCATGCTGGCGGAGAGCGGCGCGGGCATCTGCGAACAGCCCGGCGACGATGCCGGCATCGAGCGCGCGCTCGAGAAGCTGCTGTTCGCGCCCGGCGCGGACACGGCGCCGCGCACCGAGCGGTATCGCTGGTCGAACCTCGCCGTGCACTACCGCGCGGTCATCGAGACCGTGTGGGCCGGCGATGGCCGGCCGCGCACGGCCGCGGTGGCGCGCGACGCCGCCGACGCGCCGCGCTGATCCGGCGCCGCCGGCGGCCGGGACTAGCTACCGGCCGGTTGCCGCGGCACGCGATACCAGCTCGCGTACAACGCCGGCAGGAAGATCAGCGTGAGCACGGTGGCGATGAAGAGGCCACCCATCATCGCCACCGCCATCGGCCCCCAGAACACTTCGCGCACGATCGGGATCAGGCCGAGGATCGCCGCCGCGGCCGTCAACAATATCGGGCGAAGCCGATGCATCGTCGCGTCGACGATGGCCGCGTGCCGCGCCATGCCCGCATCCTCGTTCTCCTTGATCTGCGCCATCAGCACGACCGAGTTGCGGATGATCATGCCGACCAGAGCGAACACGCCGAGCATCGCCACGAAGCCGAACGGCCGATTGAACAGCAGCAACGCCAGCGTCACGCCGATGATCGCCAGCGGCGCGGTCAGCATCACCAGCAGCAGCTTCTGCGTGCTGTGGAGCTGCAGCATCAGGATGAACAGCATCAGCAGGAACATCACCGGGATCACCGCCATGATCGACGCGGAACCCTTCGCGCTCTCGCCGGCCGCGCCACCGACCTCGATGCGATAACCCGGCGGCAGTTTCTTCACCAGCGCCTCGATGGGTTCGTCGAGCTGTGCGTTCACCGTGGCGGGCTGCAGACCCTCGGCGATCTTCGACTGCACGGTGATCGTCGGCAGCCGGTTGCGGCGCCAGATGATCGTCTCCTCGAGCCCGTATTCGAACGTCGCGATCTGCGTCAGCGGCACCGAGTTCCCGCCCTGGATGCCGATCTCGAGATCGCGCAGCCGGCCGAGATCGCCGCGGTCGCGCGCCTCGGCGCGGCCCTGCACGTCGATCAGGTAGATGTCGTCGCGGAACTGCGTGACGGTGCGGCCCGACAACGCGGAGCTCAGCGCCTTCGACACCTGTTCGGAACTGATGCCGAGCTGGCGCGCCTTTTCCTGGTCGACGGCGATGCGCATCGACTTGGTCATCTCGTTCCAGTCGAAGTTGACGACACGCGTGTTGGTGTTCGCGCGCATCGTCGCAGCCACGCTCTCCGCGATCGCCCGCACGCCGGCGACGTCCGGGCCGCTGACGCGATACTGCAGCGGCCAGTCCACCGGCGGACCCAGCGACAGCGGATCGACGCGCGTCATCAGCGTGTCGAAATCCTCGCGCAGCACCTTCTCCAGGCGTTTTTTCACCTGGTCGCGCACGTCGTAACTCTTCGTCAGCACGATGGCCTGCGCGAAGTTCGCATTCTCGAGCTGCTGGTTCAGCGGCAAATAGAAGCGCACCGCGCCGGAGCCGACGTAGAAGCTGTGGTAGACGATGTCCGGATCGGCGAGCAGCACCTTCTCCAGCTTCTCCACCTGCGCCTGCGTCGCGTAGATGGACGAGTTCTGCTGCAGCCGCAGGTCGATCACGAGCTCCGGCCGTTCCGACGACGGGAAGAACTGCTGCTGCACGAAGCCGAAGAGGATCACCGCGACCACGAACGCACCGGCCGTGCCGAGGATCACCCAGCCGCGGTTCGCCAGCGCCTGCAGCAGCAGCTTGCGGAAACGCGCGGCCATCGGCGAATCGACCTCGTGGTGCGCACCTTCGTGCGCCGGCTGCTCCTTCAGGATGGCGACGCCGATGTACGGCGTGAAGATCACCGCCACCACCCAGCTCACCAGCAACGCGATCGCGACCACCGCGAACAGCGTGAAGCAGTATTCGCCGGCGCTGCTCTTCGCGAAGCCGACCGGCAGGAACCCGGCGACCGACACCAGCGTGCCGGTCAGCATGGGGAACGCGGTCGAGGTGTAGGCGAACGTGGCGGCGCGGAACTTGTCCCAGCCCTCCTCCATCTTCTTCACCATCATCTCGACGGCGATCATCGCGTCGTCGACCAGCAGGCCCAGCGAGATGATCAACGCGCCGAGCGAGATGCGCTGCAGGCTGATCTCGAAACCCTGCATGAACACGAACACGATCGCCAGCACCAGCGGGATGCTGATCGCCACCACGAGCCCGGCGCGGAGTCCGAGGCTGATCAGGCTCACGATCAGCACGATGCCGATCGCCTCGAACAGGCCGCGCGTGAAATGGCCGACGGATTCCTCGACCACCTCCGGCTGGTTCGCGACGCGGTGCACGTCGATGCCCACGGGCAGGTCGCTCTCGATGCGCTTCAGCTCCTTCTCGAGCGACGTGCCGAGCGCCAGCACGTTGCCGCCCTTCGCCATCGACACGCCGATGCCGATCGCCGGCTCGGCGTTGTAACGGTATTGCGGCGACGGCGGATCCTTGTAGCCGCGCGTCACCCTGGCGAAGTCGCGCAGCCGCACCTGCCGGTCGCCGACGCGGATCGCGACGTTCTCTATCTTCTCGACCGAATCGAGCGCGCCGCTGACGCGCACCATGATGCGTTCGCCGGGCGTTTCGATGGTGCCCGACGCGATCACCGCGTTCTGGCTGGCCAGGGTCGCGGCGACGAGATCGGGATCGATGCCCAGTCCCGCCATCTGCCGCAGCGAGAAGTCGATGTAGATGACTTCGTCCTGCACGCCGATCAGGTCGACCTTGCCGACGTTCGGCACGCGCAGCAGTTCCGCGCGGATGTACTCGGCCTGGTCGCGCAGCTCGCGGTAGGTGAAGCCGTCGGACGTCAGCGCGTAGATGACGCCGTAGACGTCACCGAAGTCGTCGTTGAAGAACGGACCGATCGCGCCCTGCGGCAGCTGGCCGCGGATGTCGCCGAGCTTCTTGCGCACCTGGTACCACTGGTCGGGCACGGCCGAGGGCGGCGTGTTGTCGCGCAGGTTGACCATGATCGTGGCTTCGCCGGGCTTGGTGTAGCTCGTAACGAAGTCCAGGTACTGCAGCGATTCGAGCGGCTTCTCGAGCCGGTCGGTCAGCTGCTTCGCGGTCTGGTTCGCGTCGGCGCCCGGCCACAGCGCGCGCACGACCATCGTCTTGATGGTGAACGGCGGATCCTCGTCGCGGCCCAGGTCGTCGTAGGCGCGGAAACCCGCCAGCAGCATCACGACCATCATGAAGCCGACCAGCGGTTTGTGGCGCAGGGCCCAGGCCGAGAGATTGAACCCGGCCGCTTCGTGATGAGCCGGGCCCTGGCCCGGGTCGTGCCGGCCCGCGTCTCCGCTCACTGCGGCTGCTCGAGCAGTAGTTTGACCTTCTCGCCCGGCGCGAGCCGGTGCACGCCGGCGGTCACCACGCGTTCGCCGGTGCTGATGCCGGCTGCGACGTACGTGCGGTCGCTCTCGTAACGCTCGACGGTCACCGGCCGCAGCTCCACCGTGCTGTCGGCCTTCACGATCCACACCGCGGGTTTCGCGTCCTTCTGGAAGATCGCGGTCGACGGCAACACGACGCTGGGCACGCCGCCGACGCGCGGCAGGGTCACGCTCACGGTCATGCCGAGGCGCAACGACGGCGGCGGATTCACGATGGTGGTGCGCACCTGGTACGTGCGCGTCACCGGGTCCGCCGACGGCGAGATCTCGCGCACGCGCCCGGCCCAGGCCGTGCCCGACTCCTGCAGCGGATTCACGACGACGGACGAACCGATGCGGATGTCGCCGATGCGGCCGTCGGGCACGTCGAACACGGCTTCGAGCTCGCTGGGCCGCGCGATGCTGATCGCGCGCTGACCCGCCGCGACCACCGCGCCCACTTCCACCGAGACGCGCGTGACGACGCCATCCTGGTCGGCGCGCAGCGTGGTGTAGCCGAGCTTCTGCTGCGCGAGCCGCAGCTCCGCCGTCGCCTGCTGCAGTTTGGCCTCGGCGGACCGCACCGCGGTCTGCTGGGCCTGGTACTGCGCGCGGGTAGTGAGGCCGCGCTCGAGCAGGTCGCGGAACCGCGCTTCCTCGCTGCGCGAGCGGTCGAGATCCGATTGCGCGGCCGGCACCGCGCCGCGCGCCGCGTCGACGCCGAGCTGCGCATCGGTCTGGTCGAGCTGCGCCAGCGCCTGGCCTTTCTTCACCGCGCTGCCCGCATCGACGCCGCGACTGATCACCTTGCCCGGCACCTGGAACGACAGGTCGGACTCGACGCGCGACCGGATCTCCGCCGTGTACGTCGCGCTCTCGCCGCTCGCGCCGCCGGTCACGACCAGCGAACGCACCGGGCGAACCAGATCCTCGGCTTCCTTCTTGCCGCCGCAGGCGACGAGCGCCGCCAGGGTCACCGACGCCATTAATAAGAGTGGGCTTTTGTACATAACGGGGTGTCGCCTCTCGGACCTCAGGGAGCGCCGGCCGGGTGCGCGAGGAACCAGTCCTCGACGCGGCCGTACCAGGCTTCGCGCGAGGCGGGATCGAGCAGGATCTCGAAGTCGCCCATCGAGCGCAGCACGTTGACGAAATCGATCATGAAGCCGTACTTCGCGTCGGTGGCGCCGAGGCCGGCGGACAGCGCCGTGTCCTGGGCGTCGATCAGGTCGGTGATCGACACCGCGCCGCGCGCGTACGCCTCGCTGACGTTCGTGAGGTTCTCGTCGGCGGCCGCGGCCGCTTCGCGCGACAGGTCGATGGCCGGCCACGAGCTCGCCGTGCGATGCAGGTTCACGCGCGTGCGCGCCTCGATGCCGTCGACCGCCGCCGCGCGATCGGCCTCGCTGGCGCGCAACTCGTGCCGCGCCTGCGAACGCTCCGCACCGCGCAGGCCGCCGGTGAAGATCGGCAGCGTCGCCTGCAGCGTGACGTTCCAGGACTCGTCGTCGGGCGCGCCGGGCACGGACAGCGATCCCGCGCCGCTCTTGTCCGTGTAGTTCGAGCCGCTGGCCGCCAGTGCGAGCTGCGGCAGATAGTAGGCGCGCGACGCGGACGTCAGCTGCCGGCGGCGCGCGTCGAGCACGCGGTCGGCCTGCGCGATCTCGGGCGCGTTGGCCAGCGCCGCGTTCACCGCGTACTCCATGAACACCGCCCACTTCGCCGGCGTGTCGAGAAACGCCTGCGTGCGCGGGCTCGAGACCAGCGCCAGCGGATCGTCGAGCCCGGACTCGACCGTGCTGAACGGCTGCGACGCGGGCCGATGCAGCAGCCGCGACACCTCGGTCTCCGCCTGGCGGCGCTGCGACTCCGCGGCCAGCAGGTTCTGCTTGTCCTGCGCGAGCTGCGCCACCCAGCGTAGATAGTCCGAACGGCCGGCGAGGCCGACCTCTTCGCGCACGCGCGAGGTCTCGAGGTTCTTGCGCGTGTTCTCGACGTTGCGCCGGCGCACGTTCTCCACCGACTTCGCGCGCAGCAGGTTCAGGTACGCACCGGCCGCGTCGGACAGCGTGTTCAGCATGTCGGCGCGTTGACCCTGCTCCTGTGCGGCCGACAGGCTCTTCGCGATGGCATATCCCGCCCAGGCGCGCTCCGAATAGATGACCTGGGTGAGATCGAGGCCGACGCTGGTCGTGTCCTCGGCCTGGATGAGCGGATTCGCGCGATCCGCATCGATGCGCGTGCGCGTCGCGTTCGCGTCCAGCGACGGCAGCAGGTTCGCGCGCGCCTTGCCGACGTCGTCCTGCGCGCTGCCCAGCCGCTCGCGGCTGGCCTCCAGCGAGGGATTCACGCGCAGCGCGGCGCGCATCGCATCGAGCAGCGACAGCGGCTCGGCGCCGCCGGGGTCCGCGTACAGCTGCTCCGAATCGGCGAGGAACTGCCAGCGCGGCGAGAAGCCGATGTCGCGCGCCGTGCGCATGTTGATGACCAGTCGCTGCGACGTCGGGAAGCTCACGTCGAACGTGGCCGGGTTCTCGCCGCCGGCGATGCGCTGGATCATCAGCACCACGCGGCGCGCCAGGCGTTCGGTGTCGCGCTCGGCGCCGCCGGTGGTCATCAGCAGGCCGGCCTCGAGCTCGCTGCGGCCGACGACGGAGAACGTCGGCAGCTTGCGCGCAGCGAGCCCGCGCGCCAGCTCGCGCAGCTGGTTTTCGTCGAAGCGCAGCGGGGTCACGTAGACCGCGTCGACGCCCTCGGGGATGCTGGCCAGCGCCGAGGGCACGTCGTTGCCGGCGCGCACGATGCCGATGCGCACGTTCAGCGCGGCCGCGAGCTCCGTGGCCTTGGTGGCGAGCTGCGGCAACGCGCCGATGATCGAATCGTCGACCAGCGCCACCACGTACTTGAAACCGACGATCTGGTGGAACGAGCGCACCTCGTTCGCGACGCTCTGGAAGTCGGCGACGTAGGTGAAGTTCTTCCGCCCGCTGCGACCCTCGACGAGTGGATAGCCCTGCAGCTGCGGATCGATGACCAGCGGCGCGATCACCGGCTTCGGCAACGTCGCGCGGCGCGCGGCCTGCTGCGACGTCAGGATGCCGAGCGTGATCACGAGGTCGACGTTGCGGTCGGCCAGCGCGCGGTCCAGCGCGGCATTGGCACCGTCCAGCGACCAGTCGCCGGCGAACCGCGACTCGGGCGGCAGCAGGATGTTCGTGTCCGCGCCGGCGACGTTGGCGATCTCGCGCTGGATCGCCTCGACGGAGAACACCTGGCGACCGGTGGCACCGTCGGTGACGACGGCCACGCGCACGTCGCGGGCGACGGCTGCGGAAACGACGGCGAACAGGACACAGGCGACCGCCACGCGGCGCAAGCGACGCTCTCCCAAGAGTCACTCCCGTTTTCTAGTTTGACCGGACTCTAAACCGGTCCCGTCTGTGCTGTCTCGCACAATTGTCTGCACCCGCCAGCGGCACGGCGCGGATCGGCGCTATTGTCCGGTGCATGGCCGACACCGAACAGATCGAATCCCTCCTCGCCCGCTGGCAGGCCAGCCTCGACCTGCACGCGAAATACGCGGCGCTCGACGACGCGCGTTACTGGCACGTGCAGCCCTGGCCCAAACACGAACGGCCGCAGCGCTGGATCATCCAGCTCGCGCGCAAACGCATCCTCGCGCTGCAGCGGCTGACGGCGCAGCGTCGCGCCGAGGGCGACCGTGCCTTCATCGAGGGTCTCGAGATCATGAGCTTCCTCGCGACGCTCGTCGGCCTGACATCCGTCGAACGTTTCCTGCCGCTGGCAACGCCCGAGACGGAGCGGCGCGACGTGCTGACCGCGAAGCCGGCGCCGGCGTCGGAGAGTCCGCGGCCCGCGAAGGAGTCGGCGAAGGAATCGACGGCGAAGACCGTCGAGACGAAGAAGCTGGCCGAATCGACTTCGAAGACCGGCGAGCATCGGCGCACCGCCGAGACCACGCGGCAGATGCCGCAGCTGCCGAACTCGAAGGTGTACCGCATGCTGGCCGCGCAACGCGCCGGCGTACCGCTCGAGCCCGAGAAGCCGCCGAAGCGCGAGGTCCGGCGCGATCCGAATCGCCCCGCGACGATCAAGCCGAAGAAACCGCCGCCGGGCGTGACCCAGGCCGAACACGTGGTCATCGCCGATGCGGTCCGCTTGTTAGGCTGGGGGCGGCAGTGGCACGAGCTGGCCGACATGATCGGCCGGCTCGCCGAGCGCCCCTCCCCGTCGGAGATCCGCCGCATCCTGCGCACGTTCCGCGCACAGATCGAGGCCGTGGTCGACCTGCGCGCCGAGTGACCGCAGGGACTGCCGCAGAAGCGGCGCGGGCGAGTGACAATTAAAAGACTGTAATCCGCCGCCGCGACCCGGCGCCGCCGCCTTGCGCCCCGCCGCCGGTCTCGAACAGAATCCCGGCCCCGCGCCGCAGGAACTTGTCCGAGGCGCCCCGATCTCACCAGGCGCCATGATCAAGACGCAGAACCTCGCGAAGCACTATCACGGCCTCGTGGCCGTCGATGACCTCACCTTCTCGGTGGAGCCGGGCGAAGTGCTCGGTTTCCTCGGCCCGAACGGCGCCGGCAAGTCGACCACCATGCGCATGATCGCGGGCTTCGTCGCCCCGACCGGCGGCAGCGCCAGCATCTGCGGCCACGACATCACCGCCGAACCGGTCGCCGCCAAGGCCGCGCTGGGCTATCTACCGGAGGGCGCGCCGAGCTACGGCGAGATGACCGTCGAGGGCTTCCTCGGCTTCATCGCCGACGTGCGCGCGCTGAGCGGCGCCGTGCGCAAGTCGCGCCTCGACTACGTCATCGGCCGCCTGCAGCTGGATGGCGTGCTCGAGCAGTCCATCGACACGTTGTCGAAGGGCTTCAAGCGCCGCGTCGGCCTGGCGCAGGCCATCGTGCACGACCCGAAGGTGCTGATCCTCGACGAACCCACCGACGGCCTCGACCCGCTGCAGAAGCACGAGGTGCGCACGCTGATCTCCGAGATCGCGAAGGAGAAGACGATCGTCATCTCCACGCACATCCTCGAAGAGGTCGACGCCGTGTGCACGCGCGCCATCATCATCGCGCGCGGCAAGCTCGTGGCCGACGACACGCCCGCGGGCCTCAAGGCCCGCGCGCCGTCCGGCCGCCTCGACGACGTGTTCCGCGACGTCGCGGCCTGATCCCACCGAATCTTCCGAGGAGACCGCATTGAATCCGGTTCGCATCATCCTGCGGCGCGAGTTCGCGAGCTACTTCGCGACGCCGCTCGCCTACGTGTTCATCGTCATCTTCCTGGTGCTCGCGGGCGTATGCGCGTTCTCGATCGGCCAGCTGTTCGAGCGCGGCCAGGCCGATCTGTCGCCGCTGTTCCGCTTCCTGCCGTGGCTGTACCTCTTCCTGGTGCCGGCCGTGTCGATGCGGCTGTGGGCCGAGGAGCGCAAGAGCGGCAGCATCGAGCTGCTGCTGACGCTGCCCGTCACGTTGCGCCAGGCCGTGGTCGGCAAGTTCCTCGCGGCGTGGATCTTCGTCGGCATCGCGCTGGCGCTGACGTTCCCGATGTGGATCACCATCAACTACCTCGGCAGTCCCGACAACGGCGCGGTGTTCGCGGCCTACCTCGGCGCGTTCCTGATGGCCGGCGCCTATCTCGCCGTCGGCTCGTGCATGTCGGCACTGACCAACAACCAGGTCATCGCCTTCGTGCTGACGGCGATCGTCTGTTTCGGCTTCGTGCTCGCCGGCTTCCCCGCGGTCACGGACTGGTCGCGCGCGTTCTTCGACGGCATCTCCGGCTACGCCTTCCTCGGCGAATCGGGCAAGGGCGTCGTGCAGGCCATCGGCGCGACGATCACCGACGGCATCGCCGGCCTCTCCTTCCTCACGCACTTCGACAACATCAGCAAGGGCGTGCTGGCGCTGCGCGACCTGCTGTTCTTCGCCCTCGTGATCACCTTCTTCCTGTTGTCGAGCGCGGCGCTGCTCGAAGCGCGCAAGCAATAAGGCGCTGAC
>DATJTW010000053.1:0-6712 GCA_035502995.1 Steroidobacteraceae bacterium
CCTCCATCAACAAACCTTCAAATGCCTTCCGACCTCGACGAGGTTCGGCACCAAACGCCAGTTTGGGGCCAATCCCCTAGTCGAGGTACAAGCTGCTCACCGAGTCCTCATCGCGGATGCGACGGATCGTCTCGGCCAGCAACCCCGCAACCGACAGTTGCCGGATGCGTCCACATTGCTTCGCCGCGGGGGACAGCGGGATGGTGTCGGTCACCACCAGCTCGTCCAGCGCGGACTTCGTGATCTTCTCGATGGCGTTGCCGGAGAGGATCGCGTGCGTGATGTACGCCACCACCTTCACCGCTCCCTCGTCCTTCAACGCCTGCGCGCCCGCACACAGCGTGCCCGCGGTATCCACCATGTCGTCGATGAGCACGCAGGTCTTGCCCTTCACGTCACCGATGATGTTCATCACCTTCGACTCGTTCGGTCGCGGCCGGCGTTTGTCGATGATCGCGAGATCCGCGTCATCGAGTCGCTTGGCCAGCGCCCGCGCTCTCACCACGCCGCCGACGTCCGGCGACACGACGATCAGGTTCTCGTACCGCTGCCGGTACGCATCGCCCAACAACACCGGCGACGCGTACACGTTGTCCACCGGGATGTCGAAGAATCCCTGGATCTGGTCCGAGTGCAGGTCGATCGTCAGCAGGCGATTCACGCCCGCGCTCTGCACCATGTTCGCCACCAGCTTCGCCGTGATCGCGCTGCGCGTGGCGCGCGGCCGGCGATCCTGGCGCGAGTAGCCGAAGTACGGCACCACCGCGGTGATCCGCGCCGCGGAGGCGCGTCGACAGGCGTCGACCATCACCAGCAACTCGATCAGGTGATCGTTCGTCGGCGGGCACGTCGGCTGCACGATGAAGACGTCGCGCCCGCGCACGTTCTCCATCAATTCGATGTTCACCTCGCCGTCCGAAAAGCGGCCGACGTAGGCACGACCCAGCGGCGTCGTCAGGTGACGAGCGATGTCGTGGGCGAGCGCCGGATTGGCGTTGCCCGCGAACAGAGCCATCGCTTCAGAGTCGACCACTGACTACTCTCCCGTCTCGCGTCTTGGCTGGGGTGGAAGGATTCGAACCTCCGAATGGCGGGATCAAAACCCGCTGCCTTACCACTTGGCGACACCCCAACGGTCTAACTGTTCGAGCGGCGCTCCAGCGCGTCCAGCAGGGGAGATCGATCCAGACCGCGCGCGACGAACGCGCGCCAGGCATCCGGAACACGCGCCGCGACGCGCTCGGCGTCGGCCGCGCGCGAGAATTTCGCGAACACACATGAACCCGTACCCGTGAGTCTCGCGGGCGCCTGCCGCGCGAGCCAATCCAGAGCTTCCGCCACCGCCGGAAACCGCGCGCGGACGACCGCTTCGCAATCGTTCCGGCCACCCGTTTCCAAAAAGCCGCGCATTGTCGTGGTGGGGGAATTCCGTGTCAATTCAGGAGCCTGGAATACGGGGGCGGTCGGCACGTGGACGCCCGGCCAGACGACGAGATACCACGACTCGCCGGGAATACCGACCGGAACGAGCTTTTCCCCCACGCCTTCGGCCCAGGCGGAGTGTCCGTGCACGAAAACGGGGACATCGGCACCCAATCGGCCGCCTATTTCCGCGATCTCCACGGTATTCAGGCCGATCCCCCACAAGTGGTTCAGCGCGACCAGCGTCGTGGCCGCATCCGAGCTGCCGCCGCCCAGTCCGCCGCCCATCGGGATCACCTTATTAATGGCGAGATCGGCGCCCAGCCGGGTGCCGCTGGCCTGCTGCAGTGCACGAGCAGCGCGCACCACCAGGTCGTCGGATTCCGGGACGCCGTCCGCCCCCCGTCCCCGGCGGATGACGCCGTCGTCGCGGACCGAGATCTCGATGCGGTCGCAGAGGTCGATGAGCTGAAAGACCGTCTGCAGTTCGTGATAGCCGTCGGGTCGACGCCCGAGGATGTGGAGCATCAGGTTGAGCTTCGCGGGGGCGGGCCAGGTGGTGGTCATTCCCACCGCTCGACGAACAGCTTCAATCGCGCGCCGCCTTGCACACCGCCGCCCCGCTCCGCCGTCAGCCGCTGGGGCAACGAAAAACCCAGCGCCGGTGCCCGCGTGTTGATCGCGACACGCCAGCCGTTCTGCATGAAACCGCGGATCTCGCCGGTGACCGGCTCGAGATCGAGCGTCGACGCGCCGGGCGCGGGCAGGCCTAACAACCACCAGCGCAACTGGTCGAGCGGCAGCTCGAAGCCGAGGCGGCGTTCGAGCTCGGCGCGCGCCGCGACGCCATCGAGCGTCTCGCCCTTGCTGTTCGTGATCTCGAGATCTTCGCCGGCGAGCGCGACACGCAGCCCGCCGATGCCGAGCGGTCCATCGAGCGCGAGATCGGCGCGGGCCGGCTGCTGGTCGTAGCGCAGGCTGGCGGAGAAGCCCTGCCCGTTCGCGGCCACCGCGACCTTGCCGGCGAGCGCGTAGCGATCGACCTTCTCGAGTGCCGCGCGTTGTTCGGACCATGGCGCACCCGCGCCGGGACCCAGGATCTTCGCGGGCGCCACCGGCGCCGTCCGGCAGCCGCCGAGCATCGCGAGCCCGATCAGCGCCGCGAGCGCGATGACGCGGTTCACGTCGACGCTCCGCTTACGTCGTGGTCGGCGCGAGCGCGGGGTTCGCGGGATCTGCGTCCGGCGCCGCGTCGGGCGTGGACGGCTTCGGCTCCGGATCCATCTTCTGGCCGGTCAGGCGTTCGATCGTGGCACGCAGCGGCTTCGAATCCGGCGTGCGCGCCAAGGCCCGCGCCCAGATCGCCCGCGCTTCCGCCTGTTTGCCGCCGGTCCACAGCACCTCGCCCCAGTGCGACGCAATTTCGGCGTCGGGGAAGATGCGATAGGCGCGCTCGAGATACGGCAGACCGCCGGCGCCGTCACCGCGACGGAAACGCACCCAGCCCAGGCTGTCGAGGAACGCCGGATTGTCGGGCGACGACTCGAGCGCCTTGCGGATCAGCGTCTCGGCCCTCGGCAGCTTCTGGTTGCGGTCCGCGAACGAATAACCGAGCGCGTTCAGCAGGCTCGCGTCCTCGGGACGATCCTTGAGCAGCGCCTCGAAGTTCTTCACCGCGTCCTTCGAGAGACCCGCCTTGTCCTGCATCAGCGCGATCTGGTAACGCACGCCGGGATGATTCGGGAAACGCTCCAGCGCGAGCTGCAGCAGCGCGATGGCCTCGCTCGGCTTCTGCGCATCCTCGAGCAGCGCGGCCTTCGCGAACTCCACGTCCAGCGCCTCGCTGCGCTCGCGCGCGGCGAAGTCGTCGAGGATGCGGAACGCGCCCGTGCGATCGTCCTTCTTCATCAGCAGGCGCGCGGCGCGGCCGCGCACCATCAGGCCCGCGCCGGCCTCGGCCAGCTTCGTGTAACCCTCGAGCGCGAGATCCGTGCGCCCTTCGCGCTCGGCGATCGACGACAGGAAGAAGAACGCCTCGGGCGCCGCCGTCTGCGAGGAGATCAAACTACCGAAGCGGCGGCCGGCCTCGGTCATGTCGCCCATCTGGTAGGCGAGCTTGCCGAGGCGCAGGTCGGCCTCGTCGCGGATGGATTGATCGCTGCGCAGCGACTCGAGCTCCTGGCGCGCCTCGTCGAGGCGATCCAGGCGCAGCAGCGTGTCGACGTACGCGAAACGTTCGGTGTCCGGCTCGAGCGCCGCGGCCTCCTGCGAGATCGCGATCGCCTCGACGGACTTGCCCTCGGCCGTCAGCACGCGCGCCAGCTGCGCGCGCGCCGCGCCGGACGCCGGCTCGTTCGACAGCATGCGGTCGGCGAGCTTGTGCGCCAGCGTGAAATCGAACGCCTCGAGCGACAGGTCCACGGCCGCGGTCAGCAGTTTCTCCGAGAGATCCGGCGCGTCGAACTGCGGCCGCAGCGTGTTCAGCGCGATGGCGGTGCCGCCCGCGTCGCTGACCTCGCCGATGAGCTTGATCAGCGCGTCGTCACCGCCGAGCTGCTGCGTGCGCAGGATGGCGGCGCCGGCCTCGTCGGGTTGATAGAGCCGCACGGCGGCCAGCGCCACCGCGGCGGACGCGCCGGCGCTCTCCGGCTCGAGCTTCTGCCAGCGCTTCGCGGCCTTCATGCTCGCGGCGATCTGCTGGCATTCGGAGGCGACCTTGTTGGCGCGTTCCGAGATGGTCGCGTCGTTCGTGGCGAGCGCGGCCTTCAGGTAACGGTCCGCGCCGCCCTTGCAGTCGCCGCGCGACAGGGCCATGTCGGCGAGCACGAGAGCGGCGTTGTCGGAATTGTTGGCGGACAGGGCGCCGGAAACGGCCGGGACGAACGCGGCCAGCACCAGCGACAGGGCGAGCAATTTGCCCGGGGAAGGCGAGTTTCGTGGCATGCGGGGCACTATAACTGGACCGCCGCCCCGTACAATGGTTCGCGTGAAAGACAGCATTCGACTGCGGCTCGAGAAAATGGTCGACCGCTATGAGGAAATCGGGCGGTCGCTGGCCGATCCCGCCGTCATCGGCCGACAAAAGGAATTCCGCGAACTCTCCGTGGAATATGCCCGCCTGACTCCCGTGGCCGAGAAATTCGGCCGCTTCCAGTCGTTCGAGCGCGAGCTCGCTTCGGCGCGCGAGATGGAGAAGGACGGCGATCCCGGCATGCGCGAGATGGGCGCCGAGGAAGCCGCGCGGCTCGCGCCCGAGATCGCTGAGGCCGAAGAGGCACTCAAGCTGCTGCTGATCCCGCGCGATCCGCGCGACGACAAGAACATCTATCTCGAAGTGCGCGCCGGCACCGGCGGCGACGAGGCCGCGATCTTCGCCGGCGACCTCTTCCGCATGTACGCGCGCTACGCGGAGACGCATCGCTTCACCGTCGAGATCCTCTCGGAGAACCTCGGCGAACACGGCGGTTACCGCGAAGTCATCAGCCGCATCGCCGGCGCCGGCGCGTTCGCGCGCTTCAAGTTCGAGTCGGGCGTGCACCGCGTGCAGCGCGTGCCGGCCACCGAGGCGCAGGGGCGCATCCACACGTCGGCCGTCACCGTCGCGGTGCTCGCCGAGCCGGACGAAGTCGAGGCGACGGACCTGAATCCCGCGGAGCTGCGCATCGACACGTATCGCGCCTCGGGCGCGGGTGGCCAGCACGTCAACAAGACGGAGTCCGCGATCCGCATCACGCACATCCCGACCGGCCTCGTCGTCGAGTGCCAGGACGAACGCTCGCAGCACAAGAACCGCTCGCGCGCGATGGCGCTGATGAAGGCCAAGCTGATCGCCGCCGAAACCGAGAAACGCGAGAGCGAGATCGCGCGCAACCGCAAGCTGCAGGTGGGCACGGGCGACCGCTCCGAGCGCATCCGCACGTACAACTTTCCGCAGGGTCGCGTGACCGACCACCGCATCAACCTCACCCTGTACAAGCTCGGCGACATCATCGACGGCAAGATCGACGAGCTGCTCGACGCGCTCCAGCACGAGCACCAGGCGGAGCAGCTCGCGGAGGAAGAACAGCGGGGAGCGGCGTAGGTGTCGACCGCCGCGCCGGACGTCGCGCCCGCGGCGAACATCAGCCGCGCGGCGGTAACCGACATCGCGCCGCCCTCGATCCCAATCCCCAGCGCCACCGGCGTCGACGCGAACATCCTGCTCGCCGGTCCCGGCGCGCGCGCCATCGCCTTCGTCATCGACTTCATGATCCGCAGCGCCCTCGCGCTGGCCTGGCTGCTGGCCGCGGCGCTGGCGATCTTCGGCAACGTGAATTTCGACGTCGACTCCGACAACGAGACGTTGTGGTACCTGGTCGGCGCGACGCCGGCCATGGCTATCTACTTCCTCTACCACCTGGTGCTCGAGCCGCTGATGGCGGGCCGCACGCCCGGCAAGCGCATGACCGGCCTGCGCGTGTTGACCACCGCCGGCGTGGCGCCGTCGGCCGGCGCGCTGCTGGTGCGCAACGTGTTCCGCATCGTCGATTCGATGCCGGTGTTCTACGTGGTCGGCCTGTCGTTCGTGATGTTCGGCCGGCGCCACGTGCGGCTCGGCGATCTCGCCGCCGGCACGGTGCTGGCCGTCGAACGCGCGCCGTTCCTCGAGTCGCTGGACGCCGACCGCGGCGAGCCGGCGAAACACCGCCCGTGGCGCGAAGCGCGCGAACGCGCCGCGGCGCTGTCGCGCCGCCACGGCAGCGACGTGCCCGACGCGCTGCACGTCGTCGCCGACTATCGCGCCGCCGCGCGCGAGCTCGGTGCCGCGCGCCGTTCCGCCGCGCCGGATGCCGCGCGCCATGCCGAGCATCTCGAAGCCGTGTACTCGGACCTGCACGACGTCATCCACCGCCCCGCGCGCCAGCTCGGCCGCGCGTTGCTGGAGCTGTTCCGCGACCGGCTGCCCGCGGCGCTCGGCCGCATGCGGCTGCACCTGCTGGCGGTCTCGCTGCTGTTCGTCACCTGCATGGTCACCGGCGCGTGGTTGGTGTTCACGTACCCGGACCTCATCGCGATGTTCGCGGATCCGAAGCTCATCGCCACCGTCGAGCGCGGCGAGTTGTGGACCGATGGACTCTTGAACGTGACTCCGTCCGCGGTGTTGTCCGTGTCGATCCTGACCAACAATATCGTCGTGTCCCTCTTCGCGTTCTGCTCGGGCATCGTGTTCGGGCTCGGCACGTTCTATCTCGTCGGCATGAACGGCCTGTCGCTGGGTGCGATCTTCGCGGTCACCGGTCAGCACGGGCTG
>DATJTW010000054.1:0-23187 GCA_035502995.1 Steroidobacteraceae bacterium
GACCTCGACGACGCGCACCGACTTCGCCAGCAACACCTCGCAGGCGCCGGCGCCGGTGTCCGTGCGCACGAGCGACGTGCGCAGCGTGCCTTCCGGACCCTCGACGTCGACCAGCTCGCCGGCGAGTTCGACCACGCTGCCCGAGCGCAGCTTCTTCAGCTGCGCACGCACCCCGTCGTTGTCCGGGATGACGTGCCAGTTCGCCGAGTGGCTCTCGATGGTGGCGCGATCGACCGGCCAGTGCTCGGTGCGCCAGAAGTAGAAGCGGTTCGACTGCGTGATCGCCACGTCCTCGAGCACCTTGCTGTCCGACAACGGGCCCCAGCCCACCGCGAAATCCGTCGGCACGAGCTTCGCCAGCTCGCCGAACGAATAGTCCTCGCGGCGCAGGACGCGCACCGTCGCGCGGAATTCCGCGCGCGGGCGCAGCTTGAATTCGCCGCGGTCGAGCAGCGCGGCGCCATCGATCTCGCGTTGCAGCGGTTCGGCCGCGGCGAGGATGCCGGGCGCGCGATGGATGTCGCGGCCGTCGTAGAGTTTCCACAACGAGAACAGGACCGCCAGGGCCAGCAGCCAGGGAGCGAGACGCATGGCCGCCGATGCTACGGTATTCTCCCGGCATGCAGCTCGAGTTCACCAAGATGCACGGCCTCGGCAACGACTTCATCGTCTTCGACGCGCCGAAGGACGGCCGCCTGCCCACCGCCGCGCAGTGGCGCGCCTGGTCGGCGCGACATACCGGGATTGGCTTCGACCAGGCGCTCGTCCTCTCGCCGCCGCGCCGCGAAGGCACGCAGGTCTACTACCGCATCTTCAACGCCGACGGCGGCGAGGTGGAGCAATGCGGCAACGGCGTTCGCTGCCTCGCGGCATTCCTGCATCGACGCGGCGTGCTGGCGGCGAATCCCGGTGGCGAGATCGTGCTCGACAGTCCAGCCGGCCTCATTCGCGCACGCGTGCACGACGAAACCCTGATCTCCGTCGACATGGGCGTGCCGAACTTCGATCCGAAGTCGCTGCCGTTCGACGCGTCGAGCGAGGCGCACGTCTATCCGCTCGCGGTCGCGGGCACCGAGGTCGAGATCGGCGCGGTGTCGATGGGCAATCCGCACGCGGTGTTGACCGTTGCATCGGTGGCGAGCGCGCCGGTCGACCGCCTCGGCCCGGCGATCGAGAAACACCCGCGATTCCCGCGTCGCGTGAACGTCGGCTTCATGGAAGTCGTCGATCGTTCGCACATCCGGCTGCGCGTGTTCGAGCGTGGCGTCGGTGAAACACTCGCCTGCGGCACCGGCGCGTGCGCCGCTGTCGCCGTCGGCAGACGGCATGGACGTCTCGACGCCACCGTCGAGGTCGAACTTCCCGGCGGCAAGCTCGAGATCACCTGGACAGGACCCGGCGAACACATTTGGATGAAAGGCCCGACCGCTGTATCTTTCACCGGCCGCGTGGAATTTCCAGGGAGCACGATCCAGACATGACGACGCAGACCGCACGCGGAGTGACCGCGGGACAGACGCCCTCCGGACAAACCGACGAAGAACGCATCGAGCGCTATCTCGGGCTCAATCCCGATTTCTTCGAACGCCACCAGCCGCTGCTCGCGCGCATGCGCCTGCCGCACATGCGCACCGGCTCCACCGTCTCGCTCGTCGAGCGCCAGGTGGAAGTGCTGCGCGAACAGAAGAACGACGCGGACAAGCGCCTCGCGGAATTCGTCTCGGTCGCGCGCGCGAACGACCAGCTCGCCGATCGCATCCACCGCTTCACGCGCCGCCTGCTGCGTGCACCGACCGCGACCGCCGCGCTGACCTCGCTCGAAGCCTCGCTGCGCGAAGACTTCGATGCGTTCCACTCGGTGCTCGTGCTCACCGCGCCCAGCGACACGCTGCGCAACGCCAGCCACGAACCGTTCCTGCGCATCGTCGCCGCCGACGACGTGCACATCCGTTCCTTCGAAGCGCTGCTCGCCACCGGCAAGCCGCGTTGCGGCCAGGTGCGCGATACGCAGCGCGATTTCCTGTTCGGACCCGAGTCCGCGAGCATCGGTTCGGTAGCGCTGGTGCCCCTGAGTGACAACAAGGGTGAGAGCGGCTCGCTCGGCCTGCTCGCGCTCGGCAGCGCGGAGCGCGAGCGTTTCCACCCCGGCATGAGCACGGAATTCCTGAAGCGCATGGGCGAGCTGATCTCCGACGCCCTGCTTCGTTGAGGGAACGGGGACCGGCTCTCCGCCCGTCCCCTTCTTCTCCATGCCCGATCGCACCCTGATCGACGGCTATCTACTGCACCTCTCGCGCGAGCGCCGGCTCTCGCCGCACACCTCGTCCAACTACCGCCGCGACCTCGCCGCGCTCGCCGACTTCCTCGAGAAGGCCGCGGTCGCGGACTGGAAGGCGATCGACAGTCAGCACATCCGGATGTTCGCCGCGCAGTCGCATCGCGGCGGACTCGATCCGCGCAGCGTGCAACGGCGGCTCTCGGCGGCTCGGGGGTTCTTTAATTTCCTGATCCGCGAAGGCGCGGCGACGAAGAACCCGGCGCTCGGCGTGCCCGCGCCGAAAGCCGCGAAGCGCCTGCCCGACACGCTCGACGTCGACGCGATCAACCAGCTGCTCGACATCCCGCCCGAGGACGCGCTCGCAATCCGCGACCGCGCGATCATGGAGCTCTTCTATTCCTCGGGCCTGCGCCTGGCCGAGCTGGTCGGTCTCGACCCGGTCCATCTCGATCTCGCGGATCGCACCGTGCGCGTGCTGGGCAAGGGTTCGAAGACGCGCATCGTGCCGGTCGGCCGCAAGGCCGTCGACGCGATCCGCGCCTGGCTGAAGGAGCGGCCGGCGCTCGTCGCACCCGATGAGACCGCGCTCTTCCTCGGCCGCAACGGCACGCGATTGAAGGAACGCGCGATCCAGTTGCGCATCGCCGGCTGGGCGCGCCGCAAGGGCCTGCCGACGCGCGTCTATCCGCACCTGTTCCGGCATTCGTTCGCAACTCATCTCCTTGAATCGAGTAAGGATTTGCGCGGCGTGCAGGAGCTGCTCGGCCACGCCGACATCTCGACCACGCAGGTCTACACGCATCTTGATTTCGCCCACCTGGCCCGCACCTACGACGCTTCCCACCCTCGGGCAAAACGCAAGACTTAGGGTCTGCAAAGGTCAAGGCTCGTCATGAGCGAAACATTCAATCCGCACGGCACGACTATCCTCGCCGTGCGGCGCAACGGCGCCATCGCGATCGGCGGCGACGGCCAGGTCACTCTCGGCAACACGGTGATGAAGGGCAACGCGCGCAAGGTGCGTCCGCTCGGCAACGGCAAGGTGCTCGGCGGTTTCGCCGGCGGCACGGCCGATGCGTTCACGCTGTTCGAACGCTTCGAAGGCAAGCTCGAGAAGTTCGGCAATCTCACGCGCGCGGCCATCGATCTCGCAAAGGACTGGCGCGGCGATCGCTACCTGCGCCGCCTCGAGGCGTTGCTGCTGGTCGGTGACACGAAGAACATCTTCGTCATCTCCGGCAACGGCGACGTGATCGAACCGGAACATGATCTCGTCGCCATCGGCTCCGGCGGACCGTTCGCGCAGAGCGCCGCGCTGGCGCTGGCGCAGAACACGGAGCTCGCCGCGCGCGACATCGTCGAGAAGTCGCTGAACATCGCCGCGGACATCTGCATCTACACGAATCGCAACCTCGTCATCGAGGAGCTGAAAGCACAATGACCCCCAAACAGATCGTCGGCGAGCTCGACAAACACATCGTCGGCCAGGACGCCGCCAAGCGCGCCGTCGCCATTGCGCTGCGCAACCGCTGGCGCCGGTCGCAGATCGACGAGCCGCTGCGCCACGAGATCACGCCCAAGAACATCCTGATGATCGGCCCGACCGGCGTCGGCAAGACCGAGATCGCGCGGCGTCTCGCGAAGCTCGCGAACGCGCCGTTCGTGAAGGTCGAGGCGACGAAGTTCACCGAGGTGGGTTACGTCGGCCGCGACGTCGACTCCATCGTCAAGGATCTCGCCGAGGTCGCCGTGAAGATGGCGCGCGACGAGGAAGTGGCGAAGGTGCGCGAGAAGGCGAAGGACGCGGCCGAGGAGCGCATCCTCGACGCGCTGCTGCCGCAGCCGAAGATGATGGGTTTCTCCACGGACCCGGAGCCGAGCGCGCGCGACCAGGAGACGCGACAGAAATTCCGCAAGATGCTGCGCGAAGGCCAGCTCGCCGAGCGCGAGATCGAGATCGACCTGCGCGCGATCCCGCCCGGCGTGCAGATCATGGCGCCGCCCGGCATGGAGGAGATGCAGGAGCAGCTCTCCAGCATGTTCGCCAACCTCGGCGGGCAGCGCACGAAGCCGCGCAAGATGAAGGTCAAGGAAGCGCAGAAGCTGCTGGTCGAGGAAGAAGCCGGCAAGCTCGTCAACGAGGAAGAGCTGCGGGCGCGGGCGCTGGCGAACGCCGAGCAGAACGGCATCGTGTTCATCGACGAGATCGACAAGGTCGCGCGCCGCCAGGACACGATGGGCGCGGACGTCTCCCGTGAAGGCGTGCAGCGCGACCTGCTGCCGCTGGTCGAAGGTTCGACCGTGTCGACGAAGTACGGGACGATCAAGACGGACCACATCCTCTTCATCGCGTCCGGCGCGTTCCACATGGCGAAGCCGTCGGACCTGATCCCCGAGCTGCAGGGCCGCTTCCCGATCCGCGTCGAGCTCGACTCGCTGAAGGTCGAGGACTTCGTGCGCATCCTCACCGAGCCCGACGCCTCGCTGACGACGCAGTACAAGGCGCTGATGGGCACCGAGCAGGTGGACGTGAAGTTCGTCGACGGCGGCGTGCGCCGGCTCGCGGAGATCGCGTTCAGCGTGAACGAGAAGACGGAGAACATCGGCGCGCGGCGCCTGCACACCGTGATGGAACGGCTGCTGGAGAGCGTGTCGTTCGATGCGTCGGAGAAAGGCGGCACGGCAATCGAGATCGATGCGGCGTACGTCGACCAGGCGCTGGGCAATCTGGCCAAGGACGAGGATCTCAGCCGGTATATCCTCTGAACATGCGTTTACGCTTCTTCCCATCACTCACGGACGCCGGTCCCCTCTTCGCAGAAGAAGGGACGGCGTTGAAGAGTGGGCGGCAGCCCCGATGAGGATCGCCAAACCCATCATCCTGACCATGACGCCCATCGGCGTTGCTTGGGGTCTGATCGAAGCGTGGAGATTCCACCCGCTGCTCGCGATGCTGATGCTGCTGCTGGTCGGCGTGATCTCGCTCTTCACCTGGTTCACCGTGCGCACGATCCGCAAGGAACGCGCGCCGCCGCCGCCGGCTTGACCAACGAACTGCTGACCTCCGCCGCCGCCGAGCGCAACAAGGATCCCATCCTGACCGTGCTCGAATCCGTGCTGCCCGCCACGGGCAGCGCGCTCGAGATCGCTTCCGGCAGCGGCCAGCACGTCTGCCACTTCGCCGCCGCGCTGCCCGGCATCCGCTGGCAACCCACCGAACCCGATGCGGCCTCGCGCGACGCGATGACCCGGCGCATCGAAGCCGCCCATCTACCCAACCTGCTGCCGCCGATCGCGCTCGACGTGCACGAGCCGCGCTGGCCCGTCGCCGCGCAGTACGACGCGATCGTCTGCATCAACATGATCCACATCTCGCCGTGGTCGTCGTCGCGCGCATTGTGCCTCGGCGCGGCCCGCCACCTGCCCGCGGGCGGACTGCTGATCACCTACGGCCCCTATCTCGAGAACGGCACCGCGGTCGCCTCCAATCTCGAGTTCGACGCGTCCCTGAAGCGGCACAACCCGGCCTGGGGACTGCGCGATCTCGACGACGTGACGCGGCTCGCCGCTGAGCATGGCCTCGCGCGCCGGCAGGTGGTGCGCATGCCGGCCAACAACCTGAGCGTGGTGTTCGCGAAGACGTTGTGAGGCCGCGAGGCCGAGGCGCCGCGAGGCCTCACCGCGAGACAATGCGGCTCAGGGATTCCTGAACGTCACGTCGCGACCGTTCGCCCAGCCGTGCCCGCCGGCAATCAGGTGAAACTTCGCCTGCGGCACCGACTGCGCCAGCGCCTGCGCATGGCGCACGGCGATCACCTCGTCTTTCTCCGCGCCGAAGATCTCGAACGGCCCCGAGTAGCCGCGCAAGGCGTCGATGTTGTCCCACGTGCCCATCAGCAGCAGGCCGACGGGCAGCCAGCGAACGTGGTCGCGCGCCACGTCGGTGATGCGGTCGAACGGCACGACCAGCACGATCTTGTCCGGCGCGGGCTGCTCGCGTGACAACACCGATGCCGGTCCGCTGCCCAGCGATTCACCGGCGACGCACAGCGGCTTGCCCGGAAATCTCGCGCGTAGATCGGCATAACCGACGCGCGCGGCCGCGTCGATCGCGCGCCGCGACGGCGTGCCCTCACGCTGGCCGTAGCCGGGATATTCCAGGATGAACACTGCATCGTCGTCCGCGAACGCGTGCATGGCGTACGTGCGATCCGCCGCCTGCCCGCCGTTGCCATGCAGGAACAACCAGACGTTGCGCGGGTTCGCCACCTCCCGCGCGAACCCGATCGTCTTGCCGCCGTGCTCCCACGGCGTGAAGCCGTTGTTGCGCGCATCATGCGAGGGGAAGAACAGCGCCTTGCGCTGGATCGTGTGGCAACCCAGCGCCAGCAGCGCGGCCAGCAACACGGCGACGATGACGAACACGCGCAGCATTTTCCAGATCACCGCGCGCGCGCACCGATCAGTGCGCAGCGCCGGCTTCGCCCGGCATCGCCGGGCTCTCCCAGCCGTTGTAGCTGCCGCCGTGTTCGTCGGCGAGCCGCGCGAGCTCGAGCGTGATGCCGTTGATCGTGTGCGTGTCGACGCTGTCGACGCGCGACATCACCAGCGAGTGCGGCAGCGACGCGCCGGGCTCCTCGTCCTCGTATTCACCCTCGAACACGAACTCGATGGCCTCGAGCGTCGAGCGGCAGGCGCTGCGCGAATCGGTGTCCGGGAAATCCAGCCAGTGGCTGACCTTGCGCGGCGTCTCGTGCACGTCGCCGTTCTCGGCCAGCGAGTCGAGCACGCGGCGATTGAAGATGCGCTGCAGGTTGCTGTCCGATGGATACAGCAGTTCGAGGTAGTGCTCCCAGTCGGGCTGGAACGAGCTGCCCTGCTGGTGTTCGTAGCCCGCGAACGGCTGCATCGCGCGCGCCACGGCCGCATCGAGCTCGCCGGGCTCCTCGCCGTAGAAGTAGAACTCGCGGCGGTTCGACCCGGTGATCCGGCCCACCAGCTGCGCACCGCACACCGGCGCGATCATCGACAGCAGCGACTCCTCGATCTCGTGCAGCGTCGACGCCTCTTCGGACGACGACAACCCGTCCGGCCGCGGCGATTTCATCGTCACCCAGATCCACAGCAGCCACGGCCGCTTCTCGTTGGGCGCGTCGGGGCGCAGCCCGAGGTCGACGAAGATCGATGACACCGCATCGTTGACCTTGCCGAAGTAGAAATCCCACTCGTCGCTCATTTGAGCCAGCGATCCAGCCACGCGGCGACTTCCGCGTAGAAGAGCCGGCTGTCTTCACCTTTCAGGATCCAGTGGTTCTCGTCCGGGAACACGATGAGCCGGCTCGGTACCTTCATGCGCTGCAACGCGCTCCAGTACTCGAGCGAATTGTTCAGCGGCACGCGGAAATCGTTCTCGCCGACCGTGACCAGCGCCGGCGTGCGGAACTTCGCGGCGTAGCGGATCGGGTTCTGCTCGCTCCACACCTTCGCCTGCTCCCAGGGCGGGCCCCCGAGGTTGACCTCGCGCGAGTAGATGGTGTCGCTCGTGCCCCACTGCGCCTCGAGGTTCACGAGGCCGGCGTGGCTGACGAGGCACTTGTAGCGCGTGGTCGTCCCCTGCAGCCAGTTCGAGAGATGGCCGCCGTAGCTGGCGCCGCCGGCGCACTGGCGCGAGGCGTCGATGAATGGATAGGCGCGGATCGCCGCGTCAGCGGCCTCGTTGATCTCGTCCGCCGGGCCTTTCAGCGGATCTCCCTGGATCGAGCGCGCGAACTCCTCGCCGAAGCCGGTCGAGCCCGAGTAGTTGGTCAGCACCAGCACGTAGCCGGGCGCCGACAGCAGGTGGTAGTTCCAGCGCACGAAGAACTGGTCGCGCCACATGCCGTGCGGGCCGCCGTGGATCATCACGAATAGCGGGTATTTCTTCGCCGCGTCGAAACCGGGCGGGCGCACCAGCCAGCTCTGCACGCGTTTCCCGCGGCTCGACGTGAACCAGAAGCTCTCGATGGCCGGGAGATCGAGCTGCGCGCTGCGCGCCGCGTTGAACTTCGACAGCGGCAGCATCTTGCCGTTCTGCGGCGTGACGCGCACGACCTCGCCGGGATTGCTGGCGCTCTCCCAGGTCGCGTACAGCGCGAGCTCGGTCGCACGCTCGGGGATCGTCAGGTTGGTGTACGTGCCCTTGCCGACGCCGAACAGCGTCTGCACCACGCCGCCGTTGAGTTGCACGGAGTACAGCTTCTCGTAGCCTTCGTCCTCGGCGGTGAAGTACACCGAGTGCGAATCCGGCGCGATGGCGTACGTGCCGACGGGACGGTCGAGCCCCGTGGTGATCACGCGCGGCGCGCCGCCGGTCTTCCACGGCACGGTCGCGAGCCGCGCCTGATTGTAGACGGCCATGCCCTGCTGCGCTTCGAGCACGGCGAGCAGCTCGCGACCGTCGGGCGTGAAGCGCGGCCGCGACCAGGTGTCGTTGCCGGTGGTCAACGCGCGCGGCTCGGCGCCGCCACTGCCTGCGTCGACGATGAACAACTGCGAATCGGTGAACGCGTACGCCGCGGCGTCGCGGTTCGTCGTCGCGGTGAAGATCAGCGACTGGTTGTCGGGCGTGAACTCCATGTCGAGCTCTTCGCCGGTGTCGGACTGGCGGCCGGCGAAACCGCGGCTGGCCGCGAGCTTCGTGCCGGAGAGCAGGTCGCGGGGCGCACCGGTGGCGGCTCCGTCGGCGTCGAGATCGAGCACGTGGATGCGCACCTGGCGCTCGTCGATCCAGCGATCCCAGCTGCGCACGGGGAAACCGTCGTAGATGCGCGCATTCGACTTGCGGTCGCGGTGCGACTCGATGGCCGACGCGTTGGCGGCCTCGTCGCGCGCCTGCGGGAACATCAGCGAGACGAACGCGAGGCGGCGGCCGTCGTGCGAGTAGACGGGCGCGCGCGCACCGCCGGAGAGGTTCGTGAGACGCTGCGCTTCGCCACCGCCGACGAGGTCGAGCGAGTAGAGCTGCGGCGCGTCGTCGTTGTCGCGCTGTGCGCTGAAGACGATGCGGCGACTGTCGGGGCTCCAGATGACGCCGCTCTCCGGGCGACGCGTCGACGTGAGACGGCGGCTCGAGTGACGCGCGGCCGTGTCGATCAGCCACAGGTCGCTCAACGTCGAGTTCTCGTCGTAGGCGGGTTCGGTCACCGCGACGACGATCCAGCGGCCATCGGGACTCACCTGCGGCGCGCCGACGCGCTTCATCAGCCAGATGTCTTCGTGGGTCGGCGTGTGCTTGCCGGGGGTGGCCGCGAGGCCGAGGGCGGGAACGGCGAGCAGCAGCAGCGCGGTCACCGCGCGGAAGGGCGTGGCATTCATGTTTCAAAAGGTAACGCAGATCGCGGCCGGTTTGGACTCCCCTTGCCGCGCGGGAACGCGGACGCGAGACTACGCGCCGTGAAAACCTCCGCCGCGACTCTCGATCGGGCCAATCGTCACCGGACCCGGGCGTGACCGAACAACCCGCCACGCCGCGACTGGCCCGCGGACTGCGCCCCGGCGCGCTGCTCGTCAGCGGCGTGATCGATCTCGCCGGCGCGCTCGCCATCCTGTTCGCGATGCCCGGTCACGCGAGCGACGCGCGCATCGCCGCGACGTGGGCGCTGGTGCAGTTCCTGTCGGGCGTGTGGGCCGGCGTGCTCGGCGCGAACAGTCCGTTCCTGCACGGCCTCGTCGCCGGCCTGCCGGCATTGGTGCTCGGCCTCGCGATCGCGAGCCCGCTGCCGCCGCAGTTCGTGATCGTCGCGTGGTTCCTCGCCCCGTCCGCCGCGCTGATCGCCGGGATGCTGATGCGCTACCGCCGCCGCTAATGGGGACAGTCCCCGTTTCCTAGCAAAAGGGGACAGTCGCGCCGCCGGCGGTGGTCAACGGTGTGACGTTCGGTCCCGATTATTCGCCCCTGGAGATCGGTGAGGAGCGAACGGCCGCGCGCCGTCGTCGTGAACTCGACGTCTTGCATTGAGAAGATGTCGAGGCGCGCAGTGAGCGACGAACGAACGCCAAGAGAAAGAAATGGGGACCGAACGGCACGCCGTCGTCCGCGAACCCCCGAGGACTGTCCCCTTTTGCTAGGAAACGGGGACTGTCCCCATTACGTCCCCACTACGACCGGCGGCGGTCGTCGGTCACGTCCCCGAACGACTCGCGGTAGTCGAGGCGTGACGCCTCGATGACCTCGGCAGCGTGTGCGTACCCGTACTTGCCGGTGATCATCAGCTTGTTAGGTTCGCCCGGCACCCACTTGTACGTCGCGAAGTAGTGCTCGATGCGCTCCACCAGCACCGGCGCGAGCTGCGAGATGTCCTTCACGTGGTCCCAGACGAAGTCGCCTTCGAGCACGCCGATGATCTTGTCGTCCGCCTCGCCGCGATCGATGAGCTTCATGCCGCCGACCACGCGCGCGCGCAGCAGCACCTCCGACCGCTCGATGGGCCGCTCGCTGATCACGCAGATGTCGAGCGGATCGCCGTCGCCCTTCTCGCAACCCGGCGCGAGCTTCGCGATGCGCGGCCCGCAGTACGTCCGCGGGATGAAGCCGTACAGCGCCGGCGGCTGCGAGGTCGCGCGCTGCGGCCGGTCGACGCGCAGGTAACCGGACGCCTTGTCGATCTCGTACTTGATCACGTCGAAAGGCGTGATCTCGATGTAGGCATTGACGATGCGCGGGGAGTCTTCGCCGGTCTCGAGGCCATGCCACGGATGCGGGCGCCAGCGGGAAAAGTTGTGTTCGCTCATGGGGTGGCATGCTAATGGGGACATTCCTGATTTCCTAGCAAAAGGGGACAGTCCTGCCCCAAAATCCCCGCCCATGCCAATACCGATGGCCAGAGGGGCGGCGATCACGGGTTGGGGCAAATGCCTGCCCCCGGCGGTCCTCTCCAACGCCGACATCGCGACCTTCCTCGACACCAGCGACGAATGGATCACCACGCGCACCGGCATCCACCAGCGCCGCGTGTCGCACGTGCCGCTGGGCGAGATCGGCTACGTCGCCGCGGCGCGCGCGCTGGCCGCGGCCGGCCTCGACGGCCGGCAACTCGAGCTCATCGTGTTCGGCACGACCAGCTTCGACGACCAGGTGCCGAACGTCGCCTCCGGCATCCAGCGCCGCGTCGGCGCCGAGGGTTGCGCGGCGATGGACGTCAACACCGCCTGCACCAGCTTCCTCTACTCCCTATCTACCGCCACCGCGCTGATCCGCACCGGCGTCGTGCGCAACGCGCTGGTGGTCGGCGCCGAGGTCATCTCGCCGTTCATCGACTGGAGCGACCGCAACACGGCGGTGCTGTTCGGCGACGGCGCCGCCGCCGTCGTGCTCGAGGCCACCGATGCCGACGAAGGCCTGCTCGCCGAGAAGCTCGGCTGCTACGGCGAATCGCGCGAGATCCTGCGCGTGCACGGCATGGGCGCGGCGTACGCCCACCAGGACCGCATCATCGGCCGCACCGAGTGGCAGTTCGAGGGCCAGGAGATCTTCAAGAAGGCCGTGCACGGCATGTCCGCGGCCTGCGAAGAAGCGCTGGCGAAGACCGGCAAGACCGCCGCCGACGTGGACCTCGTGATCCCGCACCAGGCGAACCTGCGCATCATCGAAGCCGTCGCGAAGAAGGCCGGCATCCCGATGGACAAGGTGTTCGTGAACGTCCAGCGCTACGGCAACATGTCCGCGGCCACCGTGCCCGTCGCGTTGTGCGAGGCGCTCGAAGCAGGCCGCGTCTCGCCGGGCGCCTTGCTGCTGATGCCGTCGTTCGGCGGCGGCCTCACCTTCACCGGCCACGTCGTGCGCTGGGGCGCACGCGTCACGCCGCTCGGCACGAGCGACGTCGATCTCCCTCCTAACAACCAGAGCGCGCTCGACCTCGTGGCGCGGTTTCGCGCGACCCGCGGTCGCCGCGTGGTACCCGAATGAAAATGACGACCAACCTGATCCTGGCACTCCTCCTCTCCGCCACCGCGTGGCCGCAATCGCCCGGCCTCGTGGACGTGCCGATGACGCGCGAGAACCGCATCAAGCAGCTCGATTCCGCGATCGGCGAGATCCGCCGCGCCGTCGACGTCTCCAAGGCGGAATCCGCGAAGGCGGTCCACGACGTGCGCGGGCTGACGCTGCTCGACTACGTCGAGAAGTGGGCGTTCACGCCCGAAGTGATGCAGGAGGTGCCCCGGCTGCTGGACCAGGCGCGCGCCGGCAAGGAAGACGCGCCGATCGATCGCGCCGAGGAGCTCGTCAACGTCGCCTCGGCACGCTCGCAGGAGCTGCGCGCGTACTGGGCCGAGGTGCCGCAGATCTCGTGGCGCGACCGCTGGACCGCGTTCGCGAAGGCCAACCGTCTCGATCCGGCCGTCGTCGATCCCGCCGTCTCGTCGCAGGAGAGTTCGCTGATCGAAGCGCTGGACTCGGGTTCGTTCCTCGTCGCCGCCCGCCACACGCAGAACCTCGACCAGCTGCTCGACGACGCCATCAATCGCTCGTCCGCGGAGGTCATGCGCAACCGCAAGCCCGCGGACGTGGCGTTCGCGGCGCGGAAGTCGGCCTGCCCCGCGCCGGTAGCCGCCGCGACGACGCCGGGCCCGAAGGCGCGCATCGCCGAGTCCGGCGATCCCGATGCGCTGTATCCGGCCGACGCGAAGGCGCGCGGCGAACACGGCGCGATCGTCGTGCGGGCGCGCGTCGCCGCCGACGGCTGCGCGAAGTCGCTGGGAGTCGTGGTGAGCTCGGGATATCCGGCGCTCGACGCCGCCGCGATCGCGGTCGCGGAGGCCGGCCGCTACCTGGCGGCCGTCGAGAACGGGAAGGCGGTGGCCAGCGACCTGACGTTCAAGGTTCGCTTCGACCTGAAATGACAAAGCCCGCGTTTTTGGGCGCGGGCTTCATCTGACCTGTGCTCGAACGTCTGGCTAGGCTTTCTTCGCAGTCTTCGCTTTTGCTTTTTTCTTCGCAGGATCTTTGGCGCGGGTCTTTCCGAAAGACCCGGCGTAAATCTTTCCGCGGCGCGTGCGCCGATCACCCTTACCCATTCGCTTCTTCCTTGTTCTGCGCAATCCACAGCAGCGCGGCTTCGATGTCCGACAGCTGCGCGGCGGTCATGCCCGGGATGCGGCCACCGCCGGCTTCCGTCTTGACGCGCGCGAGCTCGGCGGACGACACCGTGCTCACCCAGGTGAGCCCGCGGCGCACCTTGGACGTGAATTTCTGGGACTTCTCTTCAGTCATTTCGGAGCCTCTTTACTCGTAGCGGGCGGAAACATAGCGCGCTCAACGGTAGCGCGCCAGCACTTTCGCGAGGGCCGCGGACCCCGGCGAGAGCCGTTCATGGGGAATCTGGTTGAGCGGAATAGCCGGGGTCTCATTGACATCGTGGAATTCCTTTCCGCCACTAGCATCCACGTGCAGCAGACCGGTCAGGAATTCACCTTTTTTCAACCGTTCCTGTATCGCCGACATCGCCGCGCCGCGATCGGTGGGATCGTAGTTCGCGTCGAGTTTCCGCAGCAGGATGCGGCTGCCATCGTGCAGCACGACCGGCAGGGTTTCGCCGGCCGCGTAGTCGGCCGAGATCTCGCGCTGGAACGGCACGAAGTCCGCGTGCACCGCGGCGTCGTAGTGCTCGCGCGTGTACTGGTAGCTCTTCGTCGAGCCCTCGTGATCATTGAACGTAACGCAGGGCGAGAGGATGTCGACCAGCGCGAACCCCTTGTGCCGCATCGCGGCCTGGATCAGCGGCACCAGTTGTTGTTTGTCGCCCGAGAAGCTGCGCGCGACGAACGTCGCGCCGAGCGTCAGTGCCAGCAACACCGGATCGATCGGCGGCTGCTGGTTCACCTCGCCTTTCTTGGCCTTCGTACCGAGGTCGGCCGAGGCGGAGAACTGCCCCTTGGTGAGCCCGTACACGCCGTTGTTCTCGATCAGATAGGCCATGTTCAGGTTGCGGCGGATCGCATGACAGAACTGGCCGAGCCCGATGGACAGCGTGTCGCCGTCACCCGAAATGCCGACATACGTCAGCGCGCGGTTCGCGGCGTTCGCGCCGGTGGCGATGGACGGCATGCGGCCATGCACGGAGTTGAAGCCGTGCCCGCCGCTGACGAAGTACGCCGTGGTCTTCGACGAGCAGCCGATGCCCGACAGCTTGACCATGTTCTGCGGCTCGAGATCGAGGCCCCACGTCGCCTCGATGACCGCCGCGGTGATCGAGTCGTGGCCGCAGCCCGCGCACAGCGTGGACAACGCGCCTTCGTAATCGCGTCGCGTCAGGCCGAGAGCATTCTTCGGCAGCGACGGATGACGGACTTTCGGTTTCGGCAGGAACGTCACGCGGCACCTCCCGCGACGGCTTCGGGTTTGCGCGCCTTCGGTTCGACCTCGGCGAGCACGCCCTTCACGATGAATTCCGAGGAGATCGGCAGGCCGCTGTAGTGCAGCAGCGAGCGCAGCTTCTCCTTCGGCACGCGCGTCTCGAGCGTCAGCAGCGAGCGCATCTGCGCGTCGCGGTTCTGTTCGATGACGAAGATCAGCTTGTGCGCCTCGAGGAATTTCTCGACGTCCTCGCCGAACGGGAACGAGCGCAGGCGCATGTAGTTTGCCTTCAGGCCGTGCGCGGAGAGGATGTCGCGCGCTTCCTTCACCGCGCCGTCCGAACTGCCGTACGCGACCAGCGCGATGTCGATCTTCGGATCGTGGTCGACGACCGGCAACGGCACGAGCCGCTTCGCGGTCGCGAACTTGCGCGTCAGCCGGTCGAGCACGATCTGGTATTCGGCGGAGTCCTCGGTGTACGCGCCGTACTGCGTGTGGCCCGAGCCGCGCGTGAAGTACGCGCCCTTCGGATGCACGCCCGGCAGGGTGCGATACGGGATGCCGTCGCCGTCGACGTCGAGATAGCGATGGAACTTCTCCATCTTCTCGAGCTGCTCTTTTGTGTAGACCTTGCCGCGATCCGGGACGTAACTGTCGTCCCATGTCAGGTCGGGGCACATCCAGTCGTTCATGCCGATGTCGAGGTCGCTCATGACCATGATCGGTGTCTGCAGGCGCTCCGCGAGATCGAAGGCATCGCGCGCGAAGTAGAAGCACTCTTCCGGATCGCGCGGGAAGAGGCACACATGCTTGGTGTCGCCGTGCGAGGCGTACGCGGCTTCGAGGATGTCGCACTGCTGCGTGCGCGTCGGCATGCCGGTCGACGGGCCCACGCGCTGGATGTCGAACAACACCGCCGGCACCTCCGCGTAGTACGCGAGGCCGAGGAATTCGTTCATCAGCGAGACGCCGGGACCGCTGGTCGCGGTGAACGCGCGCGCGCCGTTCCAGTTCGCGCCGAGCACCATGCCGATGGCGGCGAGCTCGTCCTCGGCCTGGATGAACGCGAAGTTCTTCTTGCCGCTCTCCGGGTCGACGCGCAGCTTGTCGGCGAAGCCCTTGAACGCGTCCATCACCGAGGTCGACGGCGTGATCGGGTACCACGCGGCCACCGTGGCGCCGGCATACACACAGCCGAGACCGGCGGCAGTGTTGCCGTCGATGAGGATGTGGCCGCGCGTCTTCGACGCCTCGTCGTGCAACGGCACGACGTGCAGCGGCAGCGGACAGGCGAGGTTCGCCTTCGCGTAGTCGTAGCCGAGCTGGATCGCCTTCATGTTCGAATCGACGAGCTGCGGCTTCTTCGCGTACGTCTCGGCCAGCAGGCCGCGGATCTTCCCGACGTCGAGGTCGAGCAGCGCGGCCAGCACGCCCGCGTAGCAGATGTTCTTCATCAGGATGCGCGTGCGCACGCCGTTGAAGTTCTCGTTGCAGAGTTTCGCCAGCGGCACGCCCATCACGGTGATGTCGTCGCGCGCCAGCAGCGCCGGCCGCGGCCAGGTGCTGTCGTAGATCAGGTAGCCGCCCGACGCGACCTCGCGCACGTCGCGCGCGTAGGTCTCGGCGTTCATCGCCACCATGATGTCGATCTTGCCGGAGCGCGCGACGTAGGCGTCCTTCGTCACGCGGATCTCGTACCAGGTCGGCAGGCCCTGGATGTTCGACGGGAAGTAGTTCTTGCCCATCACCGGGATGCCGCTGCGGAAGATGCTCTTCATCAGCAGCGTGTTCGCGGAGGCCGAGCCGGTGCCGTTCACCGTCGCGATCTTGATCGCGAAGTCGTTCGTTCTGTCCATCGTGGTTGGGCTCTGGTCAGGCCGTCTTGGGCATCTTCGCCCCCATCTTTGAAAGATGGGCGGCCGCTTCGTCTTCCGCGTGCGGCCACTTCACGAAGGACTTCTGCATGTCCCACGCCGCCGTCGGGCAACGCTCGGCGCACAGGCCGCAGTGCACGCACAGGTCCTCGTCCTTCACCATCACGCGGCCCGTGTGTTTGAGCGGTGCCGACACGTACAGTGCCTGTGTGACGTTCGTCGCCGGCGCTTTCAGCCGCGTGCGCAGCTCGGCTTCCTCGCCGTTCGGCGTCATCGTCAGGCAATCGACCGGGCAGATGTCGATGCAGGCATCGCACTCGATGCACAGCTTGGTCTCGAACACCGTCTGCACGTCGCAGTTGAGGCAGCGCTGCACTTCCTTCTCGATCTGCTCGACCGTGAAGCCGAGCTCGACCTCGATGTTCAGTTTCTTGAAGCGTTCCTTCAGCGACACGTGCGGCATCAGGCGCCGCTCGGCCGGGTTGTAGTCGTTCGCGTAGGCCCACTCGTGCATGCCCATCTTGCGCGACTGCAGGTTCACGCCCGGTGGCAGGCGATCCGCGGTGCTCTTGCCCGAGCAGAAGTTGTGGATGGAGACCGCGGCCTGGTGCCCGTGCTCCACGGCCCAGATGATGTTCTTGGGGCCGAAGGCCGCGTCGCCGCCGAAGAACACGCCGGGCCGCGACGACTCGAACGTCTTGACGTCCACCTTCGGCACGTCCCACTTGTCGAACTCGATGCCGAGATCGCGCTCGATCCAGGGGAAGGCGTTTTCCTGGCCGATCGCCAGGATGACGTCGGTGGCCGGCAGGAATTCCTCGCCGGTGATGCGCTCGGCCGTGATGCGGCCCTGCGCGTCGGTGTCGTATTCCATGACGTCGAAGGTCATGCCCTTCAACTTGCCGCCCTCGATCACGAAGTTCTTCGGCGAGCGATTGATGACGATCTCGACCTTCTCTTCCTCGGCGTCCTCGAGCTCCCAGGCCGACGCCTTGAAGAACTGGCGCGGCTTGCGCGCCATGACCTTCACATTCTTCGCGCCGAGCCGCAGCGAGGTGCGGCAGCAGTCCATCGCCGTGTTGCCGACGCCGATGATCAGCACCTGCTCGCCGATCTGCTTGATGTGCTCGAACGCGACCGACTCGAGCCAGGTGATGCCGATGTGGATGTTCGCCGCGCCCTCGGCGCGACCCGGCAGTTTCAGTTCCTTGCCCTTCGGTGCACCGGCGCCCACGAACACGGCGTCGAAGCCGCCCCTGTCGATCAATTCCTTCATCGACTTGATCGGGTGGTTCAGCTTGAGGTCGACGCCCATGTCGACGATGTTCGCGATCTCCTCGTCGAGCACTTCCGCGGGCAGGCGGAACGACGGGATGTTGGTGCGCATGAGGCCGCCGGGCACGCCCCATTGCTCGAAGATCGTGACGGAGTAGCCCAGCGGCATCAGGTCGTTGGCCACCGTCAGCGACGCGCAGCCCGCGCCGATCAGCGCGACCTTCTTGCCGTTCTTGAGCTTGGGGATCTTCGGCAGACGAGAATGAATGTCATCTTCCCGGTGATCCGCGGCGACGCGCTTCAACCGGCAGATGGCGACCGGTTTCTCTTCGACGCGGCCACGACGACACGCGGGCTCGCAGGGCCGGTCGCAGACGCGGCCGAGGATGCCGGGAAATACGTTCGAGTGCCGGTTCACCATGTACGCGTCGGTGAAGCGGCCCTGGGCAATAAGTCGAATGTATTCGGGAACGTCGGTGTGTGCGGGGCAAGCCCATTGGCAATCCACGACCTTGTGAAAGTAGTCGGGTTGCGAGGTGTCCGTCGGTTGCATATCCCCCCGGTACCAGAAGCGCCGGCAATCTCCCCCTCCGGCTCGCGGGGAGTATAGGCTTCGCGTCCTCCGATGAACACGCAGTCGCCCCAGGCCACCGAGATCAAGTTGCGGACCCGCTCCCGGTTGCTGGCGGTGGCGTTCGACGACGGCGCGCATTTCGACCTGCCGTTCGAATACCTGCGCGTGCATTCACCGTCCGCTGAAGTCAAAGGACACGGACCGGGGCAGGAGGTTCTCGTCACCGGCAAGCAGGACGTGGGAATCCGGGGTGTCGAACCCGTCGGACAGTACGCCGTGAAGCTGGTCTTCGACGACGGCCACGACAGCGGCCTCTACACCTGGAAATACCTGCGCGAGCTGGGCGAAAAGTACGCCGAGAACTGGGCCAAGTACCAAGCCCGCTTACAGAGCGCCCAATAACTCACGGAGCGGGTCGAAGACCCGCCTGAAATTCGCGCCGGCAGGCGCCAAAAAAACCAAAGAAAAAGGCCGGTTTCCCTGTGGGAAACCGGCCCTCGACAAGACCCCCGCTCGAATAGTTGGGCTTTGTAACCAAAGCGTCCGCGAAAAGCCAGCGGTTTCTGGCCCGTCTATACTCCGGGGCCTGTGAACGACCCCAAGAAGACCGCCGACACCGATTTCGGCTACGAACGCGTGCCGTGGGCGGACAAACAGCGCCGCGTGCGCGGCGTGTTCGACTCCGTCGCCGGCAACTACGACCTGATGAACGACCTCATGTCGGGCGGCGCGCACCGGCTGTGGAAGGAGTTCACGCTGTCGCTGACGGGCCTGCGTCCCGGCCAGCGCGCGCTCGACGTCGCCGGCGGCACCGGGGACCTCACTACCGGCATGGCGAAGCAGGTGGGCAAGACCGGCTTCGTCGTGCTCTCCGACATCAACGCCGCGATGCTCGGCGAAGGCCGCGATCGCCTGCTGGACGATGGCATCGTCGGCAACGTCGCCGTGAGCCTGGCGAACGCCGAGAAGCTGCCGTTCCGCGATTCGACGTTCGACGTCGTGACCATCGGCTTCGGCCTGCGCAACGTCACCGACAAACCGGCCGCGCTCGCCGACATGCGCCGCGTGCTCAAGCCCGGCGGCCAGCTGCTGGTGCTCGAGTTCTCGCAGCCCATCCCGCTGATCAAGCCGCTGTACGACCTCTACTCCTTCAGGATCCTGCCGCTGATGGGCAAGTTCGTCGCGAAGGACGAGGACAGCTACCGCTATCTCGCCGAATCGATCCGCATGCATCCCGACCAGGAAACGCTGCTCGGCCTGATGCGCGACGCCGGCCTCGAGGACTGCCGCTATCACAACCTGTCGGGTGGCATCGTCGCGGTTCACCGCGGCTATCGTTATTAGATGCTGACCCAGGCGATCGAGAACCTGCTGAACCGCAACCTGCCGCGCAGCCCGCGCGCGGAGGAGCTGGCGACCGCGCTGAAGGGCCGCACCGTGCGCATCGAGGCGCGCGGGCTCGGCTGGATCCTCGTGTGCGAATCGCTGGGCACGTCGCTGCAGCTCGTGAAGGACGAACGCGAACGGCCGGTCGATTGCGAGATCTCCGGCAGCCTCATGAACCTCGCCGCGTTGTCCGGCACGCATCCCGAGGAAGTCATCCGCCGCGGCGACGTGACGATCCGCGGCGATGCGGAGATCGCGCAGAAATTCCGCGAGCTCGCGATGCTGCTGAAGCCGGACGTCGAAGAGGAGCTGGCGCGACTGATCGGCGACACGCCGGCGCACCAGGCGCTGCGCTTCGTGCGCGGCGTCGCCGGCTTCGGCCGCCGTGCGGCCACGACCTCCGTGCGCAACGTCGCCGAGTATTTCGCGCACGAGACGCGCGATCTCGTGCCGCGCGCCGAGGCCGAGGATTTCTACCGCGACGTCGAGAAGCTGCGCGAAGATCTCGACCGGCTCGACGCGCGTGTCGGCCTCGCCAGCGAGAACACCGGCGCCGGGAAGGCGGAGGAGACGCCGTGAAGCTGCGCGTCCTCGCCCGGCTGATCGAGATCCAGAAGGTGCTGGTACGGCACGGCCTCGACGAGTTCGTCCGCGCCACTCATTTATATCGTCCGCTGCGCTTCCTGTTCCTGCTCAGCCCGTGGACCTGGGCCGTGCGCCGCCAGCAGGCGCCGCGCGGCGAGCGGTTGCGCCTCGCGCTCGAGGAGCTCGGCCCGATCTTCGTGAAGTTCGGCCAGGCGCTGTCCACGCGGCGCGACCTGCTGCCCATCGACCTCGCCGACGAGCTCGCGAAGCTGCAGGACCGCGTGCCGCCGTTCGACGGGAAGATCGCGCGCGCCATCGTCGAAGCCGCCTACGGCCGCACCGCCGAAGAGGTCTTCTCGAGCTTCGACGAGCGCCCGCTCGCCGCCGCCTCCATCGCACAGGTGCACGCTGCCGAGCTGCGTCCCGAAGTGCCGATGAACGGCGCGAAGACGCGCGAAGTCGTGGTGAAGGTGCTGCGGCCCGGCATGCGCGAGATCATCTCGCGCGATCTCAAGGTGCTGCACGAGCTGGCGCGCATCGCCGAGGACCACTGGGAAGGCAGCCGGCGCCTGCGGCCGCGCGAAGTGGTGCGCGAATACGAGAAGACCATCCTCGACGAGCTCGACCTCATGCGCGAGGCCGCCAACGCCTCGCAGCTGCGCCGGAACTGGGAAGGCTCTCCTCTTTTATATGTGCCCACCGTGCACTTCGACTTCTGCCGCGCCGACGTGCTGGTGCTGGAGCGCATCCGCGGCGTGCAGATCTCGAACATGGCGCGGCTGCGCGAGGTCGGCACCGACATCCGCAAGCTGGCGGAGAACGGCGTCGAGATCTTCTTCACGCAGGTGTTCAAGCACAACTTCTTCCACGCCGACATGCACCCCGGCAACATCTTCGTGCTGATCGTGAACCCCGCGCAGCCGAAGTACGCCGCGGTCGACTTCGGCATCGTCGGCACGCTCGATCCACGCGACCAGTACTACCTCGCCGAGAACTTCCTCGCCGTGTTCGACCGCGACTACCGCAAGGTGGCCACGCTGCACCTCGAATCCGGCTGGGTACCCGAGGGCTCGCGCGTCGACGAGATGGAGAGCGCGATCCGCACGGTGTGCGAACCCATCTTCAACAAGCCGCTGAAGGAGATCTCCTTCGGCACCGTGCTGCTGCGCCTCTTCGAGATCTCGCGCCGGTTCAACGTGGAGATCCAGCCGCAGCTGATCCTGTTGCAGAAGACGTTGCTGAACGTCGAGGGACTGGGCCGCGATCTCTACCCGGATCTCGATGTGTTCCAGATCGCGGGCCCCATCATGCGCGACTGGCAGCGCGAGAAGATGAGCGGGCGCGCGCTGGTCGAGAACGCGCGTTCGCAGCTGCCCGAGATCTTCACCAGCCTGCAGGCGCTGGCGCCGCTGGTGCGTTCCGCGGTGCAACGCGCGCAGGACGGTCGGCTGCGCCTCGCCGTCGAGGCGCCGGAGATCGACGCGTTGCGCGGCGAGATCCGCCGCACCAATCGTCGGCGCGACAAGGTGACCATCGCCGCCGTGGTGCTCCTCGGCGGCATCGTCTGGATGGCCCTGGGCCGGGAGCCCGCCTGGGCCGGCTGGGGCATGGTCGGCGTCGGGATCGCCTGGTTGTTAGCGGTGGTGCGCCGGTAGCGAGGCGCCGACGAAGGTGACCGTTTCACCACCGATGCGGTAAGGTCCGCGCAGGGAACACCGAGAAGAACGGGGTCAGGTTTGAACCGGGAAGCCGTCGAACGCCTCCTGGCGGCGGAGTATCAGGGCCTGCTGGCGCTGCTCCGGCGCAAGACTCGCGATCCACAGGTCGCGGCGGACATCCTCAACGACGCGCTGGTGACGACGCTGGCCAATTTCGACGCCGGTCGCATCGGCGATCCGACGCACATCTGCGGCTACGTGTTCCAGGTCGCGATGAACCTGCTGCGGAACCACAGGCGCAAGTTCTCCGAGCGCGGCAGCGCGCACGTCGAGGCCACCGACGATTCGCTCGTCTCTGCCGCGACGCTCGATCACGTCGAGGAGAACTGGGCGCAAAAGGTGCGGCTCATCATCGACGAGTTGCCGACCCCGCGCGATCGCGCGCTGGTCAAACGGTTCTATCTGAACGAGGAAGAGAAGGATTCTCTCTGCAGCGAGCTCGAGCTGTCGCCGCTGCAGTTCGACAAGATCCTGTTCCGGGCGCGGAAGCGGATGCAGTCGCTCCTCGAGTCCTACAAGCTCCGGAAAGGGGATTTCTTCGGGGTTTTGCTGGTCGGTCTCGGCGTGGCATGAAAGCCCCGGTCGGCACATAGATAGGTGGGGCGGGTGGATCTGGAGAGGTCGAACAACGGGATGGAAGATTGACGATGGATCGCCAGTACATCGATGACCAGCACGTGGTCGCGCGATATCTCGCGGACCAGCTTTCCGAGGCGGATCGGGAGGCTTTCGAACTCTATTGCCGGGAGAATCCCGGGATGTTCCGGGAGATCGAGGCGGCGGCGAGGTTCAAGGTTGGGTTGGTGAGGCTTGAGGAGACGAAGCGGCTGCAGCCGGCGATCGAGGCGCGGAGTCGCGCGTTGCCGATGAGGCGGGCGGCGATGTGGGGCGGGTTGGTGGTCGCGGCTGGGTTGTTGTACGGGGCGGTAGTTAGTTTGCGTGTGCCGGTGATGGGGGCGACGGTGGCGGAGGTGAGTGGGAGGTTGCGCCCGCCCCTTCCGAGTACCGAGGCCATTGAGTTGTTCGCAATGCGTTCGGAATCGATTCTCCCAAAGAAAATCGAACTGCCGAGAACGCCGAAAGCCATTTTAATTCGGGTCTTGCGAGACAATGAGTCTGCTGACCGCTACCGCGCAACTCTTCGCAAAGCGTCGGGGGGTGAAATC
>DATJTW010000055.1:0-92045 GCA_035502995.1 Steroidobacteraceae bacterium
CACCGGGCTGTAGATGATCACGTACTCGGCGAGCTGCGTGGCCAGCGTCGACTGCACGCGTTCGTTGACGTTCGTCCTGCCGAAGGTGAGGTCGAAGATGCCGGGGGTGAAGTCCATCGGCCCGGCCAGCAGGCGCGTGAACGGCAGGATGGTCACGTGCTCGGGCGGATTCGTCGGCCGGCCCCAGGCGTTGAACTCCTGGCCGCGCGCGCCTTCGCGGCTCAGCATGTTCGGCCAGGTGCGGCGCAGGCCCGTGTCCTTCACCGGTTCATGGGCGACGATCGAGACGTGGTGTTTCGCCGCCGCGTCCGCGACGGCGAGCTCGTGGCGCACGCGGAACTGCCCGGCGAACCACTCGTGGCCGATCGAGCCGTCCGGCAGCGTGTGCTCGATCGAGCCGCTGGGTTTCACGTAGCCGGTCTTCACGACGGCGACGCCGTTCTTTTCATACAGCGCCATCGCCGCATCGAGCTGCCGCTCGTAGTTCTCGACGGCGCCGGCGGTTTCGTTGTGGCCGATCAGCCGCACGCCTTTCTGCTTCGCGTACGCCGACAACATCGGCAGATCGAAGTCCGGGTACGACTCGGTGAAGCTGAAGTGTTTGCCGTTCGCGATCCAGTCGCCGTCCCAGCCCTCGTTCCAGCCCTCGACGAGCACGCCGCCGAAGCCGTTCTTCGCGGCGAAATCGATGTAGCGCTTCACGTTCGCGTCGTTGGCGCCGTGCATCGCGCCGCTGCCCCACGTGGACTTGTTGAGGTGCATCTCCCACCAGATGCCGACGTATTTGCCGGGGTGGATCCACGACGTGTCGGTGATGCGGCTGGGCTCGTTGAGATTCAGCTCGAGGCGCGAATCCGCCAGCGCGGCCGGCGTCTCGCCGACCAGGATCGTGCGCCACGGCGTGACGAACGGCCCCGACTTGCGCACCAGCACGCCGTCGGACCAGGGCATGAGGTCGGCCTTCAGCGTGCGCTCGGCGGTGCGGCGCAGGTTCATGCTGGCGTAGTCGACCATCGCCGCTTCGTGGATGGATAGATAGAGCCCCGGCGACTGCAGCGTCAGCGGCGTCTCCGCGAGGTTCACCAGGTACAGCGGCGCGCGCGAGTAGAGATACTCGTCGCGATCGGGATGCCGTGCGGGGTACCACCAGGCGTCGAAGTCGCGCGCCAGGTGGAACTCGGTGAGCTCGTCGGTGATCGCGACGTCGCGGCCCGCGGCCACGTGGTCGAACTCGTACCGGAAGCCGACGCCGTCGTCGAAGACGCGAATGGTGAGGTCATAGGGCTCGGTGTGCGCGGCGTCCGCGCCGGACAACGTGACTTTGAGCTCGGCATGCTCGTCGGCGATCACGCGCTGCTCGCCCCAGGGCTGCTCCCACTGCGTGTCGACGTCCTGGCGGCGCACGTTCGACACGTGCGTCGCGGGCTCGTTGCCGAAACCGTCCAGCACGAGACCGAGCCGCGACCGCGCGATGACGGGCGTCCCGCCGCGCGACACCTCGTAGTACGGGCCGCGCGCGTCCGCATCCACGCAGACGGTCAGCACGGCGCGCGGCGACTGCACGCAGGCGCCGGGCGGCGGCGCGGCGAACGCGGGCAATGCGAGACCGGTGAGCACGAGGCCGCGTGCCGCGGCCGGGAACGATGTCGACATGGGGCTTCCTAGTTGTGGGTGCGCAGGAAGTCGGCGTGCGTGCGCTGCGCGTCGACCTTCTGCCGGATGAATCCGAGGATGCGGCGCAACTCCGCGTGCAGCAGCTCCGGCGCCGTGCGATCCACCGCGGGATCGTGCGTCTCGGGGATGACGCCGTGGCCGATCAGCAAGGACTGCCAGTCGGCGATCGTGAAGCTCTCGTCCTCGTGGTGCACGGTTTCGCCGCGCGCGCGGAACACGCCGATGCGGCGCACGAGGCTGGCCGACAGCGGCGCGAGGCGCGCGCGCGACCAGAACGCGCCGGCATAGCGGTTCAACGCGTAGTGCGCGGTCTGGAAATCGCGCAGGCGCTCGAACGCGGACTGCACGTTGCGGTTGTATTCGTCGCGCTCGACGGCGAAGTCGGTGTCGACCGGGAACAGCGGCAGCAGGTGCGCGAGACCGAGCTGCACGGATTGCAGATCGACGCCGTGCAGCGGATCGAACACGCAGGCGGCCTCGCCGATCGCGACGCAGTTCGCCTCCCAGGCGCGGATGCGGCGGCCCGGATCGAGCGCGCGCACCTGCGGCGCGTGCAGCTCGAGGCGCGCCAGCTTCGTGGCCTGGACCAGCGCGGCGTCATCGGCGATGTCCGAGGAGTAGGCATGCACGACGTGCGTGCAGACCCGCGACGGGTGCAGCGCCGTCCAGCCGGTTTCGCCGGCGCGCACGTCGGCGTAGACGGGCAACGACGGGATCGGCTCGCCGTGCGCGACGAGCACGCGATCGGCGGCGAACGCATCGCGCCAGCGTTCGCGCGGCATCGCCAGCTCGCGGCCGAGCAGCAGCGACGATTCGCCGGTGGCGTCGATGAAGAAGTCGCCGGTGATGCGGCGGCCGTCGGCGAACAGCAGCGCGTCGATGCCGGTGCCGTCGTCGCGCATCGACACGGCGAATTCCTTCGCCGCGTGCAGCGTGACGCCCCGCTGCAGGGCGAATCGTTTCAAGTACGCCGCGTACGGGATCGACGGCAGGTGGTAGCCGTAGTCGGTGAAACCGTGGCGTTCGATCTCCGGGTCCGGCAACAGCATCCGTCCGTGTTTTGCGGCCGCGGCCGTCAGGCAGAAATCCTCGAACGCGACGGTCAGGCCCTGCGCGCGCGCCTTGATCCAGTGCGGCAGGAAATCGAGATCGTCGATGCGCGCGCCGGTGGAGCCCCAGGCGTGGAAGAACGACGGCACCTGGCCGGCGGCGTCGACGAAGTGTTTGCCCAGCGAATACGTGCCGCGCGTCGCGTCGAGCAGCCTTGCCTCGTCGAGACGCAGGCGCGCGTGCATTGCTTCGAGCGCGGGCAACGTGGCATGCACGTCCGCCGGCCCGAGCGCCCCGGGTAGTTCGACCACCGTCACGCGCAACCCCGCGGGACCGAGCGCCGACTGGAACACGCAGGCCGCGAGCCAGGCCGGCGCGTCGCGGCCGACGATGACGAGCTGGTTCACCATCCGGACACCTGCGATTGCGGCCCGCGCGCCTGGCAGTGACGCTCGAGCACGTCGGCATGGCTCGACATGCCGGCAACCTGCGTGGCGATCTTCACGCGCAGCTCGCGCAGCTTGAGATCGAGCTCGTCGGCCGGCAGGAAATCCGCCAGCCGGTCGTAACGCAGCGGCTCGAGGCCCTGGCCGAACAACACGGCGAGCCAGCTGTCGCGCGAGAAGAACCCGTCCTTGAAGTACGGCACGTGGCCGCGGCCGCGGAACAGCCTGAGCTTGTGTTCGAGGCTCTCGGGCAGTGGATAGGCGCGCACGTGATCCCAGAGCGGCTCGCCGTGCCGGCGGTTCGCGACGTAGTGCAGGATCAGGAAATCGCGGATGCGTTCGTAGAGCTCGTCGGAGAGGCGGTTGTATTCGCCGGCGAGGCGCTCGTCGCCGCGCCGCGCGGACTCGGGCGCGGGCAGCAGGCGCAGCAGGTCCTGGATGCCCTTCTGGATCAGGAAAAGGCTGGTCGATTCGAGCGGCTCGAGGAATCCGCTGGCGAGGCCGATGCCGACGCAGTTGCGTTTCCATGCCTGCGCGCGCCGGCCGGCGCGGAACTTCAGCAGCTTCGGCTCCATCAGCGGTGGTGCATCGAGTTGGCCCAACAAGGTCTCGCGCGCCTCGTCCTCGCCGACGAAACGCGTGGAGAAGACGTGGCCGTTGCCGGTGCGGTGCTGCAATGGGATGCGCCAGATCCAGCCGCCCTTCTTCGCGATCGAGCGCGTGAACGGCGTGAAGTCGGCGCTGCGTTCGCAGGGCACGGCCCAGGCGCGGTCGCAGGGCAGCCAGTGCGTCCAGTCTTCCCAGGCGCTGCTCAATCTGTCGCCGAGCAACAGCGAGCGGAAGCCGCTGCAGTCGACGAAGAAATCGCCGGCGATCTGTTGGCCGGACTTCAGCGTCAACCGCGTGAGGTCGCCGGACTCGCCGTCGACCGAGACGTCGACGACCTGGCCCTCGACGCGCTTGATGCCGCGCGCGATCGACCAGCGTCGCAGGAAGTCGGCGTACAGGCCGGCGTCGAAGTGATAGGCGTAGCCGTAGAACGTGGTGGTCGGATTCTTCAGGTCGGGGAATTCGAAGGCGTTGCGCGCGCATGCGGCGACGGCGCAGGAATATTCGGCGAGTGGCGCGGGCGCGAGGCCGCGCTGCCGTGCGCGCATCCAGTGGTGCTGGAACTCCACGCCGCCCCACAACAGGCCGAACGACCCGAACGGATGTACGTAGTGCTCGCCCGGCCGGTCCCAGTCGCGGAATTCAATGCCGAGCTTGAACGTGCCCTGCGTCTCGCGCAGGAACTGCGCCTCGTCGATCTTCAGCAGCTCGTTGAAGTCGCGCAGTGCCGGCAGCGTCGCTTCGCCGACGCCGACGGTGCCGATGTCGTCGGACTCGATCAGCGTCACTGCGTAGCGTCGCGGATCGAGCACGCGCGCGCAGGCGGCCGCGCACATCCAGCCGGCGGAGCCGCCGCCGACGATGACGAGTTGCAGGACGTTTGACCGCATGGGCTGGATCCGATCACTCACGGACGCCCCCGCTTCGGGGGCGTTTGAATTCGCTTTCCCGCGGAGCGGGTCAAAACACCGGGCGCCGGCGTGCGGAGGAGGGGAATGCCGCCGGCGCCCGGAACGATCGATCAGTACTTGAACCGCACGCCGAGCTGGAAGCGCCGATCGTTGCGCACCCAACCGGAATCGAGCTTCACCGCCTTGGCGCCCGGCGTCAGCGTCGAGTCGCCGAACACCTGCTGCTGCGTGACCGCGGTCGTGTTCAGGATGTTGGACACGTCCATCGACAGCTCGAGGTTGTCGGTGAAGTTGTAGCGCGCGGATCCGTCCAGGTATCCCGCCGACTTCTGGTACATCGGCAGGCCCGTGCAGCAGTCGAGGTTCGCCGTCAGGAAGTCCGAGCGCCAGCTGTAGGCCAGTCGCGCGCCCACCTTCTGGTACTCGTACAGGCCCACGACGTTGAACGAGTGGTCCGAGATGCCGGCGAGCCGGTGCGAATCGATGACGTTGCTGGTGAACGACAGCGGGTTGCCCGCGTTGCCGGCGCCGCCGGTCGAACCGTTGTTGCCGCCGCCGAACGCCGTGGTGCTGCCGGGTAGATAGCCGGCCTGCACCGCGAGGTTCGAGTTGTTGATGTCCGACTGCTGCGTGCGCGTGTAGTTGGCCTGCACGCCGAGGCCCGACCACGCGCCCGGCAGCTTGTCGAAGAACGTCTGGTAGGCGATCTCGAAGCCCTTCAGCGTGCCGCCGCTGCCCGGATCGTTGGACGGACCGCGGATCGTGACGGTCTCGGTGACGCCGTTGTTCTCGATGTCGCGCGTCGCGCGGCCGTAGGCGATCGCGTTCTCGAGCTTCTTGTAGAACAGCCCGAACGTGAACGAGCTGCTCTTGCCCAGGTACGCTTCGTACGACAGGTCGAAGTTGTCGGCTTCGATGGGCTTCAGCCCCGCGTAGCCGGCTTCGGCGGAGAAGATGAAGTTGTAGCCGGTGACGTTGCCGGCCGCATCGCGCACGAGATACGGCGAGCTGTTGCTGACGTCGATCGGCGGCGCGTTGATCGCCACCGAGTTGCGCAGCAGGCCGAAGTCCGGGCGCGACATGCCCTTCGAATATCCGAAACGCACGAACTGCTGGTCGGAGAAGCCGAAGCGCACGTTGAAGCTCGGCAACACGTTCGTGTACGTCTTGTCGAGCGTATTGCTCGCGCCGGTGCCGGTGCTGTACGCCAGCAGCGCGGGCGTCAACCAGCACTGGATGTCGGTGGCCTGGTTCGCGCCGTTGTTCGCGGCGTTGCACGCGCCCTGGCCCGACGCCAGCGCGGTGTTGTACCAGTCGGCGTTCGGGAAGCCGACCTGGCCCTGGCTCGACACCTCGGTGCGCACGAGGCGCGCGCCGATGTTGCCGACGACGTTGACCGGGCCGAGGTTCGCTTCCGGTCCGCCGAACCGCAGCATCAGGTAGGCAGACTTGCTCTTCTCGGTGACGTTCAGGATCTCGGGTGCGGTGAAGCAGCCCTCGCCGTCGACGTTCGCGGCGCGGTCGCACAGCGGGTTCCAGCCCTGCGGCGCGTTCACGTTCCGATCGGCGAGACCTTCGGTGTGCAGGTCGTAGTCGCGCAGCGTCGCGCGGTTCAGGAACACCAGCGGGCTGCCGCCGATCACGCTGCCGTCGTAGTGATCCGAGAGATTCACGCTCTCCCAGATGCCGGCCGGGTAGCCGTTGAACGGGTTTGCGTTGCCGCAGGCCGCCGGGTACGGCGCCGGCGTCGTGTTGTCGATGTTGAAGCCCGGGCCGTTGCAGCCCCAGGCCGGCGCGATCGGCGCCCAGTTGTACGCGGAGTAGCGCACCTTCTGCTCGCGGTCGGCGAAGCGGACGCCGGCCTTCAGCGAGCTCAGCCAGCCGCCGCTGCCGAGGTCGTATTCGACGTCGGCGCGCGCCGCGAGCTCGTCCGCGTCGTTGTTCTCCCAGTGATCCTGGATGAACTGCATCCAGTAGTTGTGCGGGTTCGCGAGGAAGCCGTCGGCGTAGTTGGTGTTCGGCGCCGGCGACAGCACGACCTTGGGCGTGCCGTGACTGTCGGTGCTGTAGTCGACCTGCGCGAGGCTGTTGGCGGCGACCAGGATGTCGTAGTTGTTGGTGCGCGCCTTGATGTACTGCACGTCGAACTGCGAGTGCAGATCCTCGGTGATGTCCCACTTCACGTTGAACGAGAAATCGCGCGTCTGTTCGTCGTGGTCGAAGATGCGCGCTTCGTCGCTGACGTTGGAGCCGGTGATGCAGGGCGTGCCGCCGCAGGCCGCGCTGCCGTTGACGAACGGCAGGCCGGGCACGGCGGAGCCGTGGTTGATGTTCAGCGCGTTCGTGCCTTCGTAGAAGCCGGCGACGTCCGCGGCCTGGCCGATCGTGCCGGACTGCAACATGCCGTTGTCGTCGAACGCGAAGGCGCCGGTGATCGGCCGCATGGCCGGCGCGTTGAACGGCGACCACACCGGCGTGCCGAAGCCCGCGCCCGCGGGCCAGCTGATGTTGGCGCTGCGCTCGAGCCACGGATTCTCGTAGCGCGAGTGGATGGCGTTCAGCGTCATCACCAGGTTCTTGGCGTCGTTCTCGTACTGCAGCGTCAACGCCGCGCCGGTGCGCGTGCGGTCGTAGTCGACCTGCGAGTAGTTCACCTGGCCGGGTGCGTAGCGCCAGCCCGAGCCGCCGAAGGGATTCGCGTTGCAGGCGATGCTGCCGTCGGAATTCACGTTCGCGGCCGGCGTCACGCCGCCGACCTGCGGATAGTCGGAGCAGAACGTGCTGATGCGCGTCATGTTGACGGCTTCCGTGCGCGTCACGATGTTCGAGTAGGCCGCGTTCGCCAGCAGGCCGAAGCGGCCGCCGCCGGTGTCCCAGGTCTTGCTGAAGACGCCCGAGGCTTCGTACGTCGGATCCTCGCTGCGGCTGCCGTAGTTCACGCGGCCGGTGAGCGCCAGCGTCTGGCCGTCGGAGTCGAGCGGCATGCGCGTGCGCAGGTTCACGACGCCGGCGATGCCGCCTTCGATCATGTCCGCCGTCTGGTTCTTGTACGTGTCGACGCCCGCCATGAGCTCGGGCGAGATGTCGTTGAAGTTGAGGCCACGGTAGCCGTCGGCCGAGAAGCTGTCGCGGCCGTTGAACTGCGTGCGCACGAACGTGAGTCCGCGGATCAGCACCGAGGCGGGTTCGGCGGAGAAGTGGTTGCTGTCGTCGCTCGACTGCAGGCGCGACACGGTGATGCCGGGCACGCGCTGCAGCGCTTCGGCCACCGACTTGTCCGGGAACGCGCCGATGTCGGTCGCGGTGATCGAGTCGACGAAGGTGTCGGCGTTCAGCTTGATCGACTGCGCGGATTCGAGCGAGGAACGCAGGCCGGTGACGACCACCTCCTCGACTTCCTCGCCGGCCGGCGCGGTCTGCGCGAACACCGGGTTGATGAGGACGCTGCCGCCGACGATGGTGAACAACGCACGCGAGCGGAACCGGTTCTGGTTCTTCATGGCCGGACCTCCCCGATCCGAATGTTTGTTGGTCGAGACGTGCCGTGAGACCGGCTGGTCGAAGATTTTCATGAGCCCCCTGCTGCGGTTTGCGTAGTTTTGCGTTCGCCAATACCGCGGATTCAGCGAATCGATGGGGCGGAAACTAACGCCGTTGCGAAAAGTTGCGCAATAGCTGGCCAGCGTTTTGCGTAAATTTGCGTGGATAGGTAAGGTATCGCGGTGCGTCGCGCGGGGGTTGCGCGGGGCGTTAGCGTTAACAAGATCGAAGCTGCAGGAATCCGACCGCCGATGACTCCTCCTAACAACGACAAGAACGGCAGCGTCACGCTCGAGAAGCTGGCGAAGCTCGCCAAGGTGTCCGTCTCCACCGTGTCGCGCGCGCTGAACGACCATCCGTCGATCTCGCCGGCGACGAAGAAGGAGCTGTGGGCGCTGGCGCGCAGGCACGGCTACGAATTCCGCCGCTACATGCCGGCGAGCCCCATCGGCGCGGAAGGCGCGATCACCGTGGTGACGCCGCGCGTGAAGGGGCGGCCGCTGCCGCTGTCGCATCCCTTCTTCCTCGAGCTGCTGGCGAGCATCGGCGAGGCCGCGCGCGATCGCGATTGCGACTTCACCGTGAGCCACCTGACGCCGGCCAACTACGCCGACCTCGTGCACGCGACCACGACCGGTCGCGCGAACGGCGTGATCTTCCTCGGCCAGGGCGCGCTGCACGATCAGTTCAACCAGCTCGCGGAAACCGACAGCCGCTTCGTCGTCTGGGGCGCGCAGATTCCCGGGCAGAAATACTGCACGGTGGGCACCGACAACATGCTCGGCGGCAAACGCGCGACCCAGCACCTGCTCAAGCTGGGCCGGCGGCGGCTGCTGTTCCTCGGCGGCAGCGATCCGGAAGCGACGCAGCGGTATCGCGGCTACACGGAAGCGCTGCAGGAGGCCGGCATCCGCATCGACGATGCGTTGATCGGGCGCGTGGAGTTCGAGGCGGAATCCGCGGAGTCGGCGGTCGATACCCTGCTGGTGCGCAAGGTGCCCTTCGACGGCATCGTCGCCGCGAGCGACCTGATCGCGCTCGGCGGGATCCGAGCGCTGCATCGCCACGGGGTCGACGTGCCGCGCGACGTCTCGGTCGTCGGCTACGACAACAATCTGTTGAGCAAGCTCAGCACGCCGTCGCTGAGCACCGTGCAGCAGGACATCCCGAAGGCCGGCCGCGTCCTCGTCTCCAAACTACTCGAGTGGAGCGGGGATCCGCGGCCGGAGATGTTGTCGACCGAGTTGATCATCCGGGAGAGTTGCGGAGCCTGAACGGACGCGGCGCTCGGCAGGCGCCGGCCGTCCTGTGGCCGGCGGCGCCTGCACGCGCCGCCCCCGCTCCGGTCTCAGCGCGCGAAGATTTCCTTCAGCCAGGCCGCGCATTCCTGCACGAGGCGGCGGCGGTTGGCCACCTGGCAGTGGCCATCGGCGCCGGTCGCGGCGTCGAGCACCACCAGCTTCTTGTCCGCCGACGCGATGTCGCGATGCCACTGCCGCGCCTGCGCGGCGAACACTGCGGAATCGCCCGTGCCGAGGATCGACAGGAACGGCAGCGTCACGAGCGCGGGATCGGCCGTCATGTGCGCGGTGTTGGCGAGGAATTCCTGCGGATTGCTGGCGCCGGCTTTCCAGAACGACATGCGGAAGCTGCGCAGCGTCGCGCTGGACATCGTCGTGCTCGCGCGATTGCCGTGGACGGACTTCGCGAACAACTCGGCGGGATTCGGGAACGGCGTGCTCGCGATCACCGTCGCCAAGCGCGGCTCGTGACCGGCGGCGCGCGTGACGAAGTAGCCGCCGAGGCTGAGGCCCAGCAAGGCGATGCGGCCCCGGCGCGCGGCGAAGCGGCCGGCCAGCACGTCGACGATGGCGGCGATCGGTTTCTCGGCCTCGGTTTCCCAGTAGAGACCTTCGGCCTGGCAGCGGCCCTGGCCCGGCAGGTCGGCGATCGCGACCGAGTAGCCGCGGCTCACCAGGTCGCGGCCGTAACCGAGGAACAGGTCCTCGAAGCAGGTGTCGGCGCCGCCGATGATCAGCACGACGGGCGCATCCGCGTCCTCGTTGGGTAGATAGACGCCCGGCAAAGTGCGGCCGGCGTACGGCGCCGCGAAGAATTCGTGGCGGATTGAGAGCTCGCGGAGCGCCTGGCCGAAGGCCTGGCGGTGGCTGGCATACAGCGCGTCGAATTCGGCGCCGGGCACGGCGAACTGCCAGGCCGAGCGATACGCCGCGAAGGACTTGAGGCGCGCCTCGCCGGCTTCGCGCAGGCAGCCGCGCGCCAGCCAGTCGTCGGCGGCGATGCCCTGCAGCGCGCCGTGATCGGCGAACGACCGGACCCAGCTCACGGCGTCGCCGTCGACGATGGTCGACTTCACGTGCAGCGCCTCGCCGAAGCTGAGGCCACCGTTGACGCCCCAGCCGATGGCGGCAAGGAAGAAGAGATCCATGTTCGTGTCGTCGAAGAAATAGCGGCGCGCCAGGCGCTGGTCGGCGCGCGCGGCTTCGGTGGCCGGCGCGGCGTCGGCCGGCGTGATGGCGGTCGGGGCGGTGGCGGCGGCGAAGGTCGTCAGGGCATTGGTGGCGGCAGTCATGTTCGTTCTCCGGTTCGTGTTTACGCGTCGTTGCGGTGAGGACAGAATATGAGCGTTGCTCATGTTTCAGAACTCGCGTTCCCGGGGAGTGGGGATGGCCCGGAAAGTCAAAGAGAAACAGCCGGTTACGCGTCGTGCGCCGCGCCAGGCGCGGGCGCATTTCAAGATCCAGCTCATGTTGGACGCCGCGATGCAGGTGCTCGAGCAGCGCGATCCGGCGTCGTTGACCACCAACGAAGTAGCCGAACGCGCCGGCGTCAGCATCGGCACGCTCTATCAATACTTCGACGGCAAGCAGGCGCTGATGGAGGCGCTGGTGAAACGCGAGCTCGGCGACCTGTCCGGCCGGATCCTGGCATCGCTCGACGGCGCGGCGCCGACCGAGCCGGGCGGCCGCATCCGCGCGATCGTGCGCGCGGCGCTCGGCAGCTACGGCGGGCGCAACCGCGTGCACCGGATGCTGATCGCGCACGCGATGTCGCGCGGCGGGCCCAACCGGCTCAACCCGTTGTACGACGCGCTGGTCGCCCTCATGAGCGGTGGCGGCGTGCGCGGCGCCGACGGCAAGGCGCACGTGCTGCCGCCGGCCGACGCCTTCGTGCTGGCACACGCGGTATCCGGCGTCTTGCGCACGATGATCACCTCGCCGGAGAAACAGCCGCCGCGCGCGGCCGTCGAGGACGCACTGGTCCGGCTGGTCGCGCGGTTTGTTAGTTAGCCCGGCTGTAGGCGTCCGCCGCCGGCGGGCCGCGGCCGGAGTTTCCCCCATTGACGTCCCGGTCCCGGGACCTTTAAAACAGGCCCCGGTAGCGGTAACACAGGGAGGTATCCGGCACCCGTTCCACCGGTTCTCTTCATCCAACTAACACGTGCATTTGCGGCGCGTTTCGTCGCGCCGCGTACGAAGGGGAATGTCCATGTTTGTTAGACAGCTGGCGGGCCTCGCCTGCCTGATCGCGCTCGCCTCGACGGCGCAGGCGCAAACCTGCCTGACTTCCAGTCAGACGGGCACCAACAACGGTTTCTACTATTCGTTCTGGAAGGACAGTCCGGGATCCGTGCAGTTCTGCCTGCAGGGCGCGGGCCGATACACGTCCAACTGGAGCAACGTGAACAACTGGGTCGGCGGCAAGGGCTGGTCGACGGGTTCGCGGCGCGTCGTCAACTACTCGGGCTCGTTCAACTCGCCGGGCAACGGCTATCTCGCGTTGTACGGCTGGACCACGAATCCGCTGGTCGAGTACTACATCGTCGAGAACTGGGGCACGTACCGGCCGCCCGGCGGCCAGGGCTACATGGGCACGGTGACCAGCGACGGTGCAACGTACGACGTGTATCGCACGCAGCGTGTGGACGCGCCGTCGATCATCGGCGACCACCAGACGTTCTATCAGTACTGGAGCGTGCGGCAGTCGAAGCGCACCGGCGGCACCATCACCACCGGCAACCACTTCGACGCGTGGGCGTCGTACGGCATGAACCTCGGCACGCACAACTACCAGATCCTCGCCACCGAGGGTTACCAGAGCAGCGGTAGTTCGGACATCACGGTGAGCGAGGGCAGCAGCTCGGGCGGCGGCAGCAGCACGAGCAGCAGCGGCGGCAGCGGCACGAAGAGCTTCACGGTACGTGCGCGGGGCACGGCCGGCGGCGAGTCGATCACGCTGCGCGTCAACAACCAGAACGTGCAGACGTGGACGCTGACCACCAGCATGCAGAACTACACGGCGTCGACGACGCTGAGCGGCGGCATCACGGTCGCGTACACCAACGACGGCGGCAGCCGCGACGTCCAGGTGGACTACATCATCGTGAACGGCGCGACGCGGCAGTCCGAGGCGCAGAGCTACAACACCGGCCTCTATGCAAACGGTCGCTGCGGCGGTGGCGGCAACAGCGAGTGGATGCATTGCAACGGCCAGATCGGGTACGGCAACACGCCGTGACGCAGCGTTGAGCGAAGATCGCGCGGCGGTCGTCGGCCGCCGCGCGATCGTTTCAGGTCTCGCCGAGCAACACGTCAGCCACTTCGGCGGGAACCGTCAGCCGCCGGCCGTCGACGAGCACGGTGACGTGCGGTTTCGTCCAGGCGGATTCCGGCAACGGTTGGGCGCGCGGCACGCCATGGTCGCGCAGCACCGCTGCGCAGCCGACCCAGTCCCCGTCATTGCGCGGCTCGTTCAGCGACGCCCACGACAACGTGCCGAGCACGTCGCTGCCGTAACCATGCGGCTCGCGGAACGTAGCGCCGTGTTCCATCAGGAATTCCGCGAGCTCCGGCCGGCCGCGGAACACGGCCCAGTTCAGCGCCGACCCGTCGATGTCGCCGCCGCGCGTGGCGATCGGCCAGCCGAGCTCGACCATCAGGCGCACCGCATCGTCGCGGTGGCTCATCGCGAGGTTCGGCAACTGCTTGAGCTGCGCGGGCGCAAGGCGCGACAGGATGTCCGGCGCACGCCCTAGCACGGCGCGGGCCGCGGCCGCATCCGCGCGCGCGCAGGCGGAGACGAATCGTTCCGTATCGGTGAGCTCGCCGGCGTCGCCTTGCAGCAGGCGCATGACTTCCGGCAATCCGTAGTTCGCCGCGTGGTGATACGCATCCTGTCGATGCTGATCGAGTGACTTAGGATCCGCGCCGGCGTCGAGCAGCGCACGCACGTGCGCGGCGGAGCGCCCACGGTAGATAGCCCAGTGCAGGATGCGGCCGAGGTCCGGATCGCCGTGTTCCACGTGCGACAGCAGCAGCCGCAGCCCGGGCAGGTGGTCGAAGTCGAGGATCTTCGCCAGCGCATTCGAACCGGCGACGCGCGTGCCGGCGGCGAGCAGCAGCTGCATGCACGGCAACGAACGGTCGGGATCGTCGATCGAGTGATACAGCGACTCGTTGTCGTTCGCATCGGCGCCGGCGGCGAGCAGCAGGCGCGTGGCGTCGACGTCGTGGATCTTGCCGGCGGCGCCGTAGATGGCGGTGAGTCTTTCGTCACCGGGTTTCTCGAGCGAGTGCGGTGGCCGGCGATTGAAGTACGCGGCATTCGGGTCCGCACCGCGGTCCAGCAGCAGCTGCAGGCAGGCGAGGACTCCCGCACGGAAGGCCGGCGGCCTGACCAGGCTCGAGTGCGCGGCCGCGATCAGCGGCGGGATGTCGAGCAGACCGCCGACGCGGTTCGGCCAGGCGGGGTCGGCCGCGATCGCCTGTCTGACTACCTTCTCGTCGCCGGTGGCCGCGGCGAACCAGGGATCGTCGCCGACCAGGTCGGAATTCTCCGCGAGCACACGCGCGGCCAGTTCCGGCCGCGGGCGCGAACTGCCGCCGGTGAGGTCGCCGCCGAACACCAGGCCGGCCCAGTGGAGCCGCAACGCACGCAGGTCCTGCGACCGTGCACGGCGCAGTTCCACGGCGTCCTTGAGATCGTTCCAGCTCGCGAAGCCGTGCTCGCGGGCGATCGCCGACTGGGCGTCGTGCAGCTTCAGCTGCATCGCCGTCAGGGCAGCGGCGGTTTTCCCGCGCGCGGCAGGTAGTGAGGTGCGCAGCCGCTCGAAGGCCGAGGAGTCGGCAGCGCGGTAGTCGCGCAGCAGGTCCTTGGCCTGCTTGCGCAAATGGTCGAGATTCGACCGGTCGGTCAGCGAGTTCACGAATCAAACCTCCATGCACTGACGCCGGATGGTCCGCAGCGCCGGCATGCATAAAGGTTTGTTGGTCGTCGCAAACACAAGTGGGTTCGACCCTGCCCGCGGACCCGGGTGCGGCTTGTTCCGCCGCGGGACTATAACGCCCGGCGCGCGAGCGCAGCCAGCGCTTCCGTGGCGGCGCGCACGCCACTGTCGTGCGCGCCATGCGCGGTGGAGTAGTCGCCCGAGCTCGTCGCTTCGCCGGCGAAGAACACGCGATCGTCGAAAGATCGCGCCAGCTCGCGGCGCGCGCCGACGTGACCGGGCAACGCATAGCTGTACGCGCCGCCGATGCGTTTCATGCGCTGCCAGTGGGAGCCGGCGAGTGGACGCAGCACGCGTCGCACGTCGGCGCCGAACAGGTTCACCAGCTGGTCGATCGCGAACGCGAAGCCCGCAGCCGCACCGTCCTCGCCGAGGCGGCGCGCGCGTTCGCCGCCGAAGAAACATTCGACGACGGGCCAGCCGAAGGGGCGGATGTAGTAGGAGGCGGTGGCGCGATCGCGCGGATCGCCGGTGACGTGGGTTTCCGCTTCGAAGGGCGAGTCGCCGGTGATCTCGAGGAACAGTTTCTCGTTGAGACCCAGTGGCAAACGCCGTGCGGCGTCTCGCCACGGGTCGAGCTCGTGCGGCAGCCGGATGCCGTCGCCGGCGAGCACGTCGGTGGAGACGGTGAGGATGACGGCGCGCGCCGAGAGATCGCCGGTCGGCGTGTGCAGAGTGACGCGGTCCCGATCCAGTTGCAGCTCGTCGACCGGCGTCGCGAGACCGAGCTCTACCGTCCGCGGGAAGCTCGACGCGATCAGCGCGCCATACCCCGTGTGCAGTCGCCAGTTGTTCTCGCTCGAGGCCTGGTCATACGCGACGTAGTCCGCGGCGGAGAGTTGTTCCAGGGTCGCGCCGCTGATGAACCCGACGATCGCGCGGATGTGCGCGTTCCACGGGTTGCCGTCCTCGAGCGCATCCGCGGCACGATCGCTGGCCGGTGGATGGTCGCCGAGCCGCGTGGTCCAGGCATCGAACGATTGCCAGGCTGCCGCTTGTTCGTCGGGCGAAAACTTCAGGTCGCGGAACTGCGCGCCCCAGGCCGCACGCGTGCGGTCGACCGGAATGCCGACCGCATCGGCGACCGTGACCCACGAGTTGCGTTCGGCGGAGTGCAGCCAGCCGCAACCGAAGTCGAGATCGAGACCGCGGAACTCCTGCGTCAGCGCGCGACCGCCGAGATGCGTGCCCGCCTCGAGCAGTCGCACCGGGCGCCCGCTCGACGCCAGGCGCCGCGCGGCGCCCACGCCGGCGGCGCCACCGCCGACGATCGCGATGTCGACGTCGGCGCTCACGCGAGCTTGTAGCCGGTCAGCTCCGCCAGCTTCTGCAGCAGCTCGTCCTGGAACTTCACGTCCAGCGATTGCGCGGCGGGTTTGCGGGTCTCGCGATGGTGGAAATATCGGCCGCTGACCTTGGCTGCGGCGTCATCGCTGGTCGCGAGCCAGGTTTGCGTGAGGTGGCCTTCCTCGAGATCGTCCGGTGCGCCGGAGCCGCCCATCTTCGTCGGCACCCAGCCGGGGTCGACCGCGTTGCTGAACACGGTCGGCCAGCGGCGGGCGATCGCTAGCGCGAGCGCCGTGACGTACAACTTGCTCTCGGAATACGCGCGGTTGTAGTCCCAGCGGCGTTCGGTCCAGTCGATGTCGCGCAGCGGGCCTTCGCCGCCGTAGTGCATGCTGCTGCTGAGGTAGACGAGGCGGGCCGGCTTTTCGATGAGCCCGCTCAGTAGATAGGGCGCGAGTACGTTCACGGCCAGGACCTTCGCGTGGCCTTCCGGCGTCGCGTTGCGTGCGGGCTCGCGGTAGATGCCGGCGTTGTGGATGACGGCGTCCATGCGGCCGAGCTTGTTGACCTGGTCGGCAAGGGCGCGCGTTTCCTTGTCGCTGGCGAGATCGCCGATGACGATGCCCGCGGCTTTCGGCGCGAGATCCTTCAGCGCCGCGGCGCGATCCTTCGAACGGGCTTGCAACACCACCGCGTGACCGTCGGCGATCAGCGCCCTGGCGGCGTTGCGGCCGAGGCCGTCGGTGGAACCGGTGATGAAGATGCGGCGCATGGATCGATCCTTGGGGAATGCGGGGAAGGCCGCGGCAGCCAGGGTCAGTTGGACGAGCGTTCGGCGTTTCATCGGTCGATTCCTCCCCGGCGATCTTCGAAGGCGCGTCTCGATCAGTCCATCGGCCGAAGGAGTGAGTTCCCGGCGCGGGGGCTCACAACTTTTCGCCGGGCAGCTGGCTGGCTTGCGTCACCCAGGAGACGAAGCGGGCTTCGTCGAGCGTGTCCGTCTCGTGGAGGTGGAAGTAGCGGACGTGCGGCATCTTCGAGCTCACGGGTGGCACGGGATCGAGCTGCGCGCCGCAGAAGAAGGTGACCTTGAGGTAGCGGTCGAAGCAGTGGAGTGAGAGGAACCAGCGATCGGGCTCGACACCGTACAGCGGCGAGTTGTACTTCACGGCCTTGTTCACGGTCGGGACGGTGCGGACGATCAACGCATCGAGACGCTGCGCCAGCGGCCGTTTCCAGCCGGGTGCGGCGGCGATCCAGGCGCGGACCGGCGCGGCGCCGGTTCCCTTGGCGATCTGCGGATTGCCGCCGGAGAGCAGCGCCGGCTTCTTCGCTGTCGTGGACCGTGGCCGCGCCGGATTCTTCTTCCGGCCGGCCACGTGAGTAATCAGACGTCGAGGTTCGACACCGCCAGCGCGTTCTTCTCGATGAACTCGCGGCGCGGCTCGACCTGGTCGCCCATCAGGGTCGTGAAGATCTCGTCCGACGCCAGGATGTCCTCGATGCGCACCTGCATGAGCCGGCGCGTTTCGGGGTTCAGCGTGGTCTCTCGCAGCTGGTCGGGATTCATTTCGCCCAGACCCTTGTAGCGCTGGATCGACTGTCCCTTGCGCGCCTGGTCGAGCAGCCAGGTCATGGCCTGCTTGAAGGTGGAGATCTCTTCCCGCGCATCGCCGCGCGTGACGTACGCGCCCTCGCCGATCATGCCGGCCAGCGTCTTGCCCAGCTCCACGATCCGGCGGTACTCCGCCGACTCGAAGAATTCCTTCGGCAGATTCTTCTCTGAGACAGAACCGTGCTCTGACTTGCTCACTGTTACACGGGCGGGATGACCGTCGACCAGTTTGTAGTCAACTCGGTAACTGCGCGGGCTGTCGGAGAGGCCGTTGAGATGCAGCGCGAGGTCGCGCGTCCAGTCCCGCATCCAGTCCGCGCGATCGAACTCGGCGGCGGTGACGGGCGGCATGTAGATCAGCTGCTCGAGCAGCCGCTCGTCGTAGCGACGCGCCCAGCGGCGGATGATCGCCTGCACTTCCATGTACTGCCGCGCGAGCGTCTCGAGCCCGGGTCCGCTGATCGGCGGCGCGCCGTCGTTGACGTACAGGCCGGCATCGTCGAGCGCGGACGCCAGCAGCATCGCGTTCAGCGCGGCATCGTCCTTCACGTACGTCTCGTTCTTGCCGCGCTTCACTTTGTACAGCGGCGGCTGCGCGATGTAGATGTGACCGTTGGTGATGAGATCGGGGATCTGTCGATAGAAGAACGTCAGCAGCAGCGTGCGGATGTGCGATCCGTCGACGTCGGCGTCGGTCATGATGATGATGCGGTGATATCGCAGCTTGGCGATGTCGAAATCGTCCTTGCCGATGCCGCAGCCGAGCGCGGTGATCAACGTGCCGACTTCGGCGGACGACAGCATCTTGTCGAAGCGCGCGCGTTCGACATTCAGGATCTTTCCCTTCAGCGGCAGGATGGCCTGCGTCTTGCGATCGCGGCCCTGCTTCGCGGAGCCGCCGGCCGAGTCACCCTCGACGATGAAGATCTCGCACAGCGCCGGATCCTTCTCCTGGCAGTCCGCGAGTTTTCCCGGCAGGCCGGCGATGTCGAGCGCGCCCTTGCGACGTGTCATCTCGCGCGCCTTGCGCGCGGCTTCGCGGGCGCGGGCGGCATCGATGATCTTGCTGACGATGGCCTTCGCTTCCTGCGGATGCTCGAGCAGGAATTCGGAGAGTTTCTCCGCGACCGCCGCCTCGACGATGCCCTTCACTTCCGACGAGACCAGCTTGTCCTTCGTCTGCGACGAGAACTTCGGATCGGGTAGTTTGACCGACAGGATCGCCGTCAGGCCTTCGCGGGAGTCGTCGCCGGTGGTCGGGATCTTCTCCTTCTTCGCCGCCATCTCTTTTTCGATGTAATCGTTCAGCGTGCGCGTCAGCGCGGCGCGGAAACCGGCGAGATGGGTGCCGCCGTCCTTCTGCGGAATGTTGTTCGTGTAGCAGAACATCGACTCGGTGTACGAGTCGTTCCACTGCATGGCGACTTCGACGCCGATCGGGCCTTCCTGCGTGCGGAACCAGAACACCGACGGGTGGATGCCGGTGCGCGTCCGGTTCAGGTGTTTGACGAACTCCTGAAGGCCGCCTTCGTGCTGGAAGACATCGGACTTGGCTTCGCGCTCGTCGATGAGCTCGATGCGGACGCCGGAATTGAGGAAGGACAGCTCGCGCAGGCGCTTCGCCAGGATCTCGTAGTCGTACGTGATGTTCGTGAAGATCGTCGGGCTGGCCTTGAAGCGCACGACGGTGCCCTTCTCGGTGGTGTCACCGGCGATGGCCAGCGGCGCAACCGGATCGCCCAGGCGGAATTCCATCTTGTGGGCTTTGCCATCGCGATTGATGGTTAACCACAGGTTATCCGACAAAGCATTCACAACCGACACGCCCACGCCGTGCAGGCCGCCGGAAACCTTGTACGAGCTGTCGTCAAACTTACCGCCCGCGTGCAGGACGGTCATGATGACTTCGGCGGCGGACCGGCCCTCTTCGGGGTGGATATCCGTGGGGATGCCGCGGCCGTTATCTGAAACAGTCACCGATTCGTCGGCGTGGATTGTCACGACGATGCGATCGCAATAGCCGGCCAGAGCCTCGTCGATCGCGTTGTCGACGACCTCGAAAACCATGTGGTGCAGGCCGGTGCCGTCGTCGGTGTCACCGATGTACATGCCAGGCCGTTTACGGACGGCGTCGAGGCCCTTCAAGACCTTGATTTTGCTTGAGTCGTAGACGTCGTCGTTGGCCATGACTGACTCGGAAAAACGGGCCCGGATTATAGCTTCAGAACCCTGCCTTGTTCCACGTGAAACGTCGCTTTAGGTGCTTGAAATAGCGCGGTTTCCGGCGTGAGAGAGGTGGCGATCATCTGGCATTTCAGAGAGGCCAGTTCGTCGAACAAACGCTGCAGATTTTTCGCGTCCAGTTCGGCTGCGGGATCGTCCAGCAGCAGGATTGCCTGCAGCTGTTGTTCGTCCTGGAGCAGCTGCAGCTGGGACACGATCATCGCGATTGCGGTGAGCTTCTGCTGTCCGCGTGACAGCGTCTCCCGGGCCACGCGATTCTGCCGGCGCAGATTCACGTCGGCGCGGTGGGGTCCCGAGGTCGTCGTCCCACGCTGCCGATCTCGCTCCGCGTGGTTCCGCAGGGAGTCCGCCAACGACGTGTCGGCAGCCCATCCCGTGAGGAAGGAGGCATTGACCTCCAGCTCTCCGAAGCGGCGGAAGGTTTGCGCGAGTCGCGGCAGCAGGCGATCCAAGGCGCGCCGTCGCGCGTCGGTGATGGCCTCCCCGCTCCGGATGAGCTCGGCATCCCAGGCGCCGATCTCCGATGCCGCCGTCTTGAGCGCGGCATTGCGCTGTTTGAGCGCCCGGTTGTAGCGGGCCCACTGCGAAGCGAAGGTTGGTTCCACGTGGAACACGAGCCAGTCCAGCCAGCGGCGCCGGCGTTCCGGTCCCTGGTCGACCAGCTTGTGGATCTCGGGATCGATGGCCTGAACCGGAAAAACGCCGGACAGCTCGAGAAGCGACTGCGCGTTCTCCCCGTCGATTCGCGCGCGAGTGCCGCCGTCCGCCGAAATCTCGATTCCGGCCTGGCGCGGCGACAAATGGTCGCTACGGCCGAAGACCGTGAGCCTGGACTGGTGGTGTCTGATCAGCCGCTCGCTGCTTCGAGTGCGAAACGACCGTCCGCGGCCCAGAAGGAAAATGGCCTCCAGGACGGAGGTCTTGCCGGCCCCGTTCTCGCCGGCGATCAGATTCAGTTCCGGCGAGAACTCCAGCGACGCCGATTCGATGCATCGAACGTTCTCGATGCGGAGCTCGGCGAGAGCCATCGGCCGCGACCGATCAGAGTCGCATCGGCATGACGACATACTTCGCCGTCGTTTCGCCGGCTGCGCGCACGAGGCAGCTGCTGTTGCCGTCGGTCAACCCCAGGACGACCTTCTCCGAATCGACCGCAGCCAGCGCGTCGAGCAGGTACGTGACGTTGAAGCCGATTTCGACCTCATCGCCCTTGTATGTGACCTCGACCTGGTCCTCGGCTTCTTCCTGTTCCGGGTTATGTGCCTGGATCGTGACGATATCTGACTTGAAATTGACGCGAACGCCGCGGTACTTCTCGTTTGAGAGGATGGCGGTGCGCTGCAGCGCCTGGCGTAGACCTTCACGGTCCGCCTCGACCTGCTTCGACGGGTTGGCCGGAATCACGCGGCCATATTCGGGAAAACGGCCGTCAATGAGCTTGGAAGTGAAGCGAATATCGCCGATCTGGGCGCGAACGTGGCTCGTCCCGATGGCCAGGTCCACGTTTCCGTCGCCGCCAAGGATCCGCTGGAGTTCGAGAACACCCTTGCGCGGCAGGATCACCTGCTGATTGGTCTTCGCTTTCGACTCCAGCTCCGCCTCGCACAGCGCCAGGCGGTGGCCATCGGTCGCGACCGCGCGCAGCGTCTTCCCATCGGTTTCGAGCAGAAGTCCGTTCAAATAGTAGCGAACGTCTTGCTGCGCCATCGAAAAGTGCGTCTTGTCGATCAAACGTCGGAAATCGCCTTGCGTGAGCGTCAACGTCTGCTGGGCATTGATCTCTTCGACGACCGGGAACTCCGTGGCCGGCAGCGTCGACAGCGTGAAGCGCGACTTTCCGGCCTTGATCGACACACGTTCGCCGTCGGTCGCGAGCGTTACCTGCGTCTTCTCGGGGATCGCGCGGAAGATATCGAGCAACTTGCGCCCCGGGACCGTGATGTCTCCGGGTTGCTGGACGCTCGCCTCGCTCGTCGCCACCAGCTCCACCTCGAGGTCCGTGCCCGTGATGCTCACGCGGTTGTTGCGCGCTGCCAGCAAGATGTTGGAGAGAACGGGCATCGTTTGCCGACGTTCGACGACGCCAATGACACTTTGCAGGGGAGCAAGGATCTGCTCACGGGTGGCGGAGAGCTTCATGCGATTGCCTTCTGTTCTTAAAGATTTAAAGCCAGTAGTAGCAGCTATAGAGCCTGTGGATGCCGGGGACTAGTCGAAAAGCTGATTGCCGTCAGTTGCTTGTCGTTCGTTTTCCCTAGGACCAACTTACCCACAGCGTGGGCGTCACCTGTTGATGGTCTGTGGACTGTTTTGTCCACAAAACGATCCACAGGTATTCCCCAGTCATCCCGTCAGGGTTCTCAACAGGTTTTGATAATCCTCGCCGACCCGCTGCTCCGCCACACGCAGCTCCTTGATGCGACCACAGGCGTGCAGAACCGTGGTGTGGTCGCGGCCGCCGAACGCGTCGCCGATCTCGGGAAGGCTGTGAGTCGTCAATTCTTTCGCGAGCGCCATCGCAACCTGGCGCGGACGGGCGATGGAGCGACTGCGGCGTTTTGAGAGCAGGTCTGCCACGCGGACTTTGTAGTAGTCGGCCACCGTCTTCTGGATGTTTTCGATAGTGATCAATTTCGCCTGCAAAGTCAGCAGGTCTTTCAACGCGTCCTTGGTGAATTCGAGCGTGATCGGTCGGCCGGTGAAACGCGAATTCGCGATGACGCGTTTCAACGCACCCTCGAGCTCGCGAACGTTCGAACGGATCCGCTTCGCGACGAAGAACGCGACTTCCTCCGGCAGCACGACGTTCGCCGCCTGCGCCTTGCCGATGAGGATGGCCACGCAGGTCTCGATGTCCGGCGGTTCGATCGCGACGGTCAAACCCCAGCCGAAGCGGGATTTCAGCCGTTCTTCGAGCCCCGACACTTCCTTCGGATAGCGATCGCAGGTGACGATGACCTGCTGCTGCCCTTCGAGCAGCGCATTGAACGTGTGGAAGAACTCTTCCTGCGAGCGATCCTTGTTCGCGAAGAACTGGATGTCGTCGATCAGCAGCGCGTCCAATGACCGGTACGCGGTCTTGAACTCGTTCATCTTGTTGTGTTGGAGCGCGATGACCATGTCGCTCACGAAACGCTCGGAGTGGATGTACGCCACGCGCGCTTCGGGATCACGCTGCTTGATCGAATGACCCACCGCCTGCATCAGGTGCGTCTTGCCCAGGCCGACGCCACCGTAGATGAACAGCGGGTTGTACGCGCGGCCCGGATTCTCCGCGACCTGCACCGCCGCGGCCTTCGCGAGCTGGTTGCTCTTGCCCTCGACGAATCCATCGAACGTGAAGTCCGCATTCAGCCGTACGCCGACGACGATGCCTTCGCTGCGCTTCGGCCGCGCCGGCGGATCGAGCTCCGCCACGCGCACCTGCTCGGGCACGCGCGAGCCCACCTCGACCGTGACGATGGGCGCATCGCCCTCGACGAACCGGCGGACGATCTCGCCGAGACGTGACAATAAATGGGCGTTCACCCAGTCGACGGCGAACCGGTTCGGCGCCAGGAGTTTCAGCGCGCCATTGCTCTCGATGGCCTGCAGCGGCCGCACCCAGGTGTTGAAATGCTCGCCCGGCAGCTCTTCCTCGAGCGCACGCACGCAGCGCGACCACAACCCGCTCTCCGCCTGAACTAATTCGCGTGTCGCTGCTGTCAAGGCGTGGCCCGGCTCGGGTGGGTTGGGGGTGGAAAAAAGGGGGAGCGAGTCTAGCCGGTATCGAATTCTTTCTGGAGAGGGAATTGTTGACACTCGGAGTGTCCGCTGCGTACCCTTCCCGCCCTTTTTTGCGAGAGATCAGGCGGAAGGGCCGATCATCATGAAACGCACTTATCAGCCGAGCAAGATCAAGCGCAAACGCGCCACCGGATTCCGCGCCCGCATGAAGACCACGGGCGGCAAGAAAGTTCTCGCGCGTCGCCGCGCGAAGGGCCGCAAGAAGATCGTTCCCTAACCGGAACGCGCTTCGGCGCGGGCGATGCAGCCCAGCCCTCGATTGCGCTTCGGCGCGGAATTGCGCCTGCGAAGCAAGCTGCAGTTCGATGCGATCTATGCGAGCGGCAAGCGCATCGATGACCGGTTCTTCGGAATTCGCGTCAAACCCAACGGACTCGCTCATCCACGCATCGGGCTGGCAGTCGCCGTGAAGGTCGCCGGCGGCGGTGTCGCGCGCAATCGCACACGGCGCCTCGTGCGCGAATCCTTCCGCCTGGCGCAACACCAGTTGCCCGCCGTCGACATCGTGGTCTCGGCAAAATTTCCGGCGCGCGAAGCACCAGCGGCGATGCTGCGTGCTAGCCTCGCGACCCTTTGGCAACGCATCTCGAGTACATGCGCTCCGTCCTCAAAATCCTGATCCGCGTGTACCAGGTCGCCATCAGCCCGTTGCTCGGGCCGAACTGCCGTTTTTATCCCTCGTGCTCGCACTACGCGATCGAGGCCATCGAGACCCACGGCAGCCTGCGTGGCGCCTGGCTCACCCTCAAGCGCATCGGGCGCTGTCACCCCTGGCACGAAGGCGGGTTCGATCCGGTCCCCGGCCGCTGCCTGAATCATTCGCATGACTAACAACATTCGCGTCTTCCTGTGGCTGGGCCTCGCGCTCGCCGTGTGGCTGAACTACTCGCAGTGGCAGCAGGACTACGGTCCGAAGCCGGTGCCGCCGACCACTCTGGCCCCGGGCGCACCAAAGCCGGCGTCGATGGAGGACACTGTCCCCCAGGCGGCTCAAACGACCGCAGCCAACCCCGCCGCGACCTCGGACTCCGTGCCGACCGCCGCGGTCCCTGCCGCTCCCGCCGACGCGTCGGCCGCGATCGAGACGGCGGGCCTCGTGCACGTCGTCACCGACGTCCTCGAGATCGACATCGATCTGAAGGGCGGCACGCTGGTCCGCGCCGCGTTGCGCGGCTATCCGATCGTGAAGGGACAGCCGGACCCGGTCGTGCTCTTCAACCGCGACGGTGCCGACACTAACTACGTGCTCCAGACCGGCCTCTCGGCCGCGAAGGCCGGCGAGCGCGCGCCGACGCATCTCGAGACGTTCACCAGCGCCGCGACTTCGTACGAGCTCGCCGCCGGCCAGGACGAGCTGCGCGTGCCGCTGACCTGGACCGACGGCAATGGAGTCACCGTCGCCAAGACCTTCGTCTTCCATCGCAGCGCCTTCGACATCGATCTCGATTACGCCGTCGACAACCAGTCGGCCGCGCCGTGGACGGTCAGCTCGTATGCCCGCATCGTGCGCACAGATCCGCCGGTCGAACGCTCCATGTTCAAGGTCGAGAGCTACGCGTTCCGCGGCCCCGCGATCTGGGCGCCCGACAAGGCGGGCGGCGACAACATCTATCGTCGCCTCAAGATCGAGAAGCCCGACGACATCAAGATCCCCTCGCCGGTCGAGAACGGCTGGCTCGCGGGCATGCAGCACCATTTCGTCAGCGCCATCATTCCGGCCGCGAATCGCAAGTACACGTATTCGCTGAACGTGAAGGATCGCCAGTACATGCTCGGCGCCGTCGGCCCCGTCGACTCGATCGCGCCGAACGCCAAGGGCGAGATCAAGGAAAAGCTGTTCGTCGGCCCGAAGCTGCAGAAGCAGCTGATCTCGCTGCATCCCGAGCTGTACCGCGTCGCGGACTACGGCGTGCTGACGATGCTGTCGCGCCCGCTGTTCCTGCTGCTCGATTTCCTGCATTCGCTGGTGCGCAACTGGGGCCTCGCGATCATCTTCGCGACGTTCCTGCTGAAGCTCGCCTTCTATCCGCTCTCGGAGAAGGCCGGCCGGTCGATGGCGCGCATGCGCGCGCTCGCACCGCGCATGAAGGCGCTGCAGGAACAGTACAAGGACGACCGCACGAAGCTCGGTCAGGCCACGATGGACCTGTACAAGACCGAGAAGGTGAACCCGGTCGCCGGCTGCCTGCCGATGATCATCCAGATGCCGGTGTTCCTCGCGTTCTACTGGGTGTTGCTCGAGAGCACCGAGATGCGCCAGGCGCCGTTCCTCGGCTGGATCAACGATCTGTCGTCGCGCGATCCCTTCTTCATCCTGCCGGCGCTGAACGGTCTCGCGATGTGGTTCCAGCAGAAGCTGAACCCGCCGCCGCCGGATCCGATGCAGGCAAAGCTGTTCCAGTTCATGCCGGTCGTGTTCTCGGTGATGTTCGCGTTCTTCCCCGCGGGCCTGGTCCTGTACTGGGTCACGAACACCGGCCTGTCGATCCTCCAGCAGTGGAACATCAACCGGAAGATCGCCGCCGAGGACGCGTCGCGCCGCCGCTGAGTGCCGCGTCGCAGCGTGCATTCGCCGGCGTAGACTCGGCGCGGTGACGCATCCGGACACCATCGTGGCGGCGGCGACGCCGCCCGGGCGCGGCGGCGTCGGCGTGGTGCGCGTCTCGGGTCCGAAGACGCCGGAGATCGCCGCGACGCTGGTGGGCGAACTACCCGCCGCACGACACGCCACGCTCGCGCGCTTCGTGGATCGCGACGGCGAACCCATCGACGTCGGCCTCGCGCTGTTCTTCCCCGGTCCGCAGTCGTACACCGGCGAGCACGTGCTCGAGCTGCAGGGTCACGGCGGGCCGATGGTCATGGAGCGTCTCGTCGACCGCGTGCTCGAGCTCGGCGCACGCCGCGCGCGGCCCGGCGAATTCACCGAGCGTGCGTTCCTCAACGACAAGATCGATCTCGCGCAGGCCGAAGCCGTCGCGGACCTGATCGATGCCGGCTCGCGCGACGCGGCGCGCGCGGCGATGCGCTCGTTGCAGGGCGAATTCTCGAGCATGGTGCAGGGACTCACCGACGCGCTGATCGACCTGCGCACCTACGTGGAAGCGGCCATCGACTTCCCCGAGGAAGAGGTGGATTTTCTCGCCGATGCGGAGCTCGATCAGCGACTCACGTCCGTGCGCGGACACTTCGACGGCGTCACCGCCGCCGCCGGCCAGGGCCGGCTGCTGCGCGACGGTCTCACCGTCGTGCTCGCCGGCCGTCCGAACGCCGGCAAGTCGAGCCTGCTCAACCGCCTCGCCGGCTACGACGCGGCGATCGTCACCGAGATCCCGGGCACCACGCGCGACGTGCTGCGCGAACGCATCGACATCGACGGCCTGCCGCTGCACGTGCTCGACACCGCCGGCCTGCGGGACTCCGACGACGTCGTCGAGCGCGAAGGCGTCAAGCGCGCCGCCGCCGAGATGGCGCGCGCCGATCGCGTGTTGTTCGTCGTCGATTGCGGCAACGATCCCGGCGGGCGCGCGTACGAGGAAGAACGTTCGCGTCTGCCGGCGGAGGTGCCGGTGACGCTGGTGTTCAACAAGATCGATCTCGGATCGGGGTTACCCGTAGCCGATACGGTTTCGGGCCCGCCGAGCGTGCACGTGTCGGCCGCGACCGGGCAGGGTCTCGAGCTGCTGCGGGCTCACCTGAAGGACAGCGTGAGCTTCCAGACGGCCGGAAACGGCAGCATCTCCGCGCGTCGACGACATCTGGAAGCCCTGGCCCGCGCGCGGCAACATGTCGAGCGCGCGGCGGAGCAGCTGACGCAGCGACGAGCGGGAGAGCTCGTCGCGGAGGAGTTGCGCGCGGCGCAACGGTCGCTCGACGAGATCACCGGCGTGTTCAGCGCCGACGACCTGTTGGGCCGCATCTTCGGATCGTTCTGCATAGGGAAGTGACATGTGGTTCGGTAATCGTTGCTATCCGCCCCGCGACGTCGAGCTCGCGCTCGAAAGCCTCTTCGGCCAGCCGGTGCGGCACGTCAAGGTGATCCAGTATTCGATCTACGTGCGCTGGCACTGGCGCGCGATCGCGACGACGCGGCCGAACCGCATCTATCTACGCGGCAGCGGCAAGGAATTCTTCGCGGACGGGCCGCTGGTCCTGCACGAGTATTTCCACGTGCTGCGGCAATGGGCCACGGGCGATCTCACGATCCCGCGCTATCTCACGGAATGCTTCCGCCGCGGCTACTGGGACAACCGCTACGAGATCGAGGCGCGCGAATACACGTCGACGGAGATCATGCGCTATCGCGCGCTGCTGGCGCAGCACCGCACGGACTCGCTGCCGCCGGGCGTGCACCCGATCCGCAAGAAGCTCGCCTAGCTACCGCGGCTCAGCCGAGCAGGCCTTCCCGCCGGTACAGCCGTCCGGCGATCCAGGTCAGCGCCGCGCCGTAGATCACCGTGCTGATCACCGAGATCGCCACGTGCAGCGGCACGATCTCCTCCGCGCGGACCACCGTCGTCAGCAGCAGGTGCTGGCTGAGGAAAGGCACGAACATCAGCGAGGTCTTCGCCTGCAGTCCCAGCAGCCCCGCGAACATCAGCGGCAATGTCGGGATCGTGATCACCAGACCGAGATAGGTCTGCGCCTCGCGGTAACTCTTCGCGAAGCCGGACACGATGCTGAGATACGCCGCGCCGAACAACACCAGCGGCGTGCAGCACGCGATCATCGTCAGCGCTGCCTTCGGCCCGAGATTCGCCGTGATGCCGAGCTGCTCCAGGCCGACGAAGCTGATCGCCACCGCGAACATCGTCACCGTCAAGCAAAGCGAGATCAGCATGTACGCCGCGGCCGCGCCGATCTTGCCGTAGATGAGGTTCTCGCGCGGCACGGGCGCGGTCAGCAGCACTTCGAGCGAGCCGCGCTCGCGCTCGCCCGCGGTCGCGTCGATCGCCAGGTACAGGCCGCCGAACAGCATCGACAGCAGCACCAGATACGTCATCATGTTCAACACTAGCACCGAGCGACCGGTGGGCGTCGACACGTCGATCTCCTGCACGGAGATCGGCAACACGGAGATCGGGTCGATGCCGCGCGCCAGGAACCGCAGCTGCGCGATCTCGATGCCGTACTGCGAAACGAGCTGGCGCACGCGCGCCACGCCGCGCCGCTCGAAGCCGCGCGAGCCATCCGAATACAACACCACGGGCGCGGGTTGGCCGTCCTGCAGGCGTGCGCCGAAATCCTCCGGGATCTCGAGGATGATCTTGTGCGTCTGCGCGGCCACCGCCGCGCGTGCCTGCGCCTCGTCGAACTCCACCTTCACGATGTCGATGCCGCGCGCATTGAGATAGGCGAGCAGGTTCGGCGCGCGTTCCGCATGCGCCACGGCCACGCTCAGGTTCTCGTCCGACTGCGTCTCCGCGCGCGAGATGCCGAACTGCACCAGCGCCGCGACCAGCACGGGACCGAGCACCGGGCCGAAGACCAGCGCGGACAGCAGCGTGCGCCGGTCGCGCAGGTTCTCGCGGAACTCCTTGCGGAACACCGCCCAGATGCCGCGCAGGTTCACTTCTTCACCTCGTCGCCCATCAGGTGGACGAACGCGTCTTCGAGCTGCTGGTTGCCGGCGCGCGCGCGGATGTCGGCCAGCGCGCCGGCCGCGACCACCTGGCCGCCGGCGACGACGACGACCTCGTCGCAGAGCTGTTCGACTTCCTGCATCACGTGGCTCGAGAACAGCACGCAGTGCCCCGCTTCGCGCAGCTGCACCAGCAGCTTGCGCAGCCCGCGCACCGCCATGACGTCGAGGCCGTTGGTCGGCTCGTCGAGCAACAGGTTCTTCGGGCGATGCACGAGCGCGCGCGCCAACGCGGTCTTCAATCGCTGGCCCTGCGAAAAGCCTTTCGCCAGGCGGTCCGCGAACGGCTGCATCTCGAGCAGCTCGATCAGCTCCGCGGCGCGCGCCGCGCGTTGCGCGGCGGGCATGCCGTGCAACTCGCCGAAGTACGCGATGTTCTCGCGCGCGGTCAGGTGGTTGTAGACGCCGGCGCCGTGCGACAACACGCCGAGCGAACGCCGCGCCGTGGTTGGATCCGCCAGCACGCTGGTGCCGTCGATGAACGCGTCGCCCGAGTCGGGCTTCAACACGGTGTACAGCATGCGCAGCGTCGTCGATTTGCCGGCGCCGTTCGCGCCCAACAACCCGGTGATCTGCCCGTCACGCGCGACGAAGCTGACACCGCGCACCGCGGCCACGGAGCCGAACGATTTCGAGAGACCGCGTGCCTCTAACATCCCGGCTCTCTCATGTCAGGGCGCCGGTCCCGACAGGGTGGTGAAGAACGGCATCGGTGCCAGCTTCAGCGTGCACGCGGTATCGAGGCCGCGCGCCGTGCCGGCATCGAGGAAGCTGGCGATGATGCGGTCCACGCAGGGCGCGCCGAGCTGGCCGTGTCCGTGGCCGGCGATGATCACGTGTTTGCTGTCGGCGAAGGCTTTCTGCGCGAGCGTCGCGTATTCGGGCGGCGTCACCGGATCGTCCGCGCCCGAGAGCAGCAGTGCCGCCGCATCACTCCTGAAGGTGGCGTGCAGGTCCGGATCGACGACGCCCTTCGGCCACTCCTTGCAGGCTTCTATCAGTTCTTCCACCTGCGAGGCACCCATGTGCGTCGCGTTCAACGCGGCACGGTCGAGCTTCGCCGAATCGATCAGCGGCGTGTCTTCGCTGCAGGCGACCGCGTTGTGCATGCCGTACGCGAACGCCTCGTCGAGCGAACGCGCGAACACGCGGAACTGGTTCGCGAGCGGCGTGTAGTTGCCCTCGTGCTCCGCGAGATGCAGCGACAGCGGCAGCAGCGCGGCCTGGTCGTCGTTGTAGCTCGCCAGGCGCAGCACCGCCGACAGGTGCCGCTCGGTGAACGCGAACTCGAGCGGTTTGCCGCTGGAATCGTTGATGGTCACGCGCGGCGGAGTCGCGGTCAGTTTCGCGCGCAGGGCGTGGTAGTCGGCGACGGGATCCGCGAACGCGCGCTGACACGGGCCATCCTTGCGGCAACGCTCGAGGATGCGCTCCAGCGCATGTTCCGCATCGAGCGCGATCGCCGGCCCGAGCACCGTCGCCGGATCGATCACGCCGTCGAGGATCACGCTGCGCGTCGACTGCGGATACCGCCGCGCGTAGTGCTGCGCGACGCGCGTGCCGTACGACCCGCCATAGAGATTGATGCGGTCGTAGCCGAGCAGGCGGCGCACCGTGTCGAGATCGCCGACCGCGATGCTGGTCGTGTACTGCCGCAGGTCCGAATCCTTCGACAATTCGTCGCGGCATTTTACGTTCGACGGTCCGACGTCGATGTCACTGAAGCTGGTTATCAGGTCGCGGTTGTCGTACCGGCAGTCGAGACGATGCGAGCGCCCGGTGCCGCGCTGATCGAGCAGGATGATGTCGCGGTTGCGGCGCACGCGGTCGAACGGTCCCGCGGACGACGTGTACAGATCCACCGCCGACGTACCCGGTCCGCCGGCGATGAGGAACAGCGGATCGGCGGCCTTGTTGAGACTGATCGCCGGCACGCGCGCGACGAACAACTCGATCTGGCGGCCGGCGGGTTCGCGCGGATTCTCGGCGATCCGGACCGTGCCGCATTCGGCCGGCACCGCGAGCATGCGCGCCGGATGTTCGAGCCGGCAGGGCTCGAGCTCGAGCCGCGACGGCGCACCCTGCGCCAGCGGCGCGGCGAGACCCAACAACACGGCGAGTGCGGGAAGGCGCAACATGCGGCCGGCAGGATACACGAGCGCCGTGCCGCGACCGTGTGAGCGCATTCCCGGATGTGAAGACCTCGAAACGACGAGGGCGCGTCCCGACCGGAACGCGCCCCCGCCATGCCCACCGCGAGTTAGTTGCGATCCTGGGCGTCGTGCTTCTGCCGATAGATTCGGCGCGACTGCTGATTCTCTTCGTGCTGCAGATGGGCGCGTTCGCGCGTCGTCACCACGCCGTCCGACTTGGCGCGACGCTCGGCCCGATTCAGATGCACCTGGCCGGCCGCGAGACGACGCGTCTCGCGCATCGTGAGGTCGCCATTCTGCACGCCGTTCGCGATGCGCTCGCGCTGGTGCGCCTGGCGTGCATCGAAGCGCGGCGTGTGCGTGCCGGCGAACGCGGCGCCGCTGACCATCACGGCGAGGGCGACGAAAACCACTGACTTCTTCATGGGATCTCCTGAGTGGCCCATTGCGGGCTCTTGCTCGAACAACGGCCCGGGCGCGGTGGCGTTGACACCCCGGGCGCGCTAGGATTCCGCACCTTTCTGGCCCCGTTAACTCCTTGATCCGGCGTGGTTTGTGGCAGCTCCAGCATCCTTTGACGTAATCGTGGTCGGCGGCGGGCACGCCGGCACCGAGGCGGCGCTCGCGGCCGCGCGCATGGGCGCGCGCACGCTGCTGCTGACGCAGTCGATCGAGACGCTGGGCCAGATGAGCTGCAATCCGGCCATCGGCGGCATCGGCAAGGGCCACCTGGTGAAGGAGATCGATGCGCTCGGCGGACTGATGGCGCGCGCGGCCGACGCGGCCGCGATCCAGTCGCGCACGTTGAATGCCAGCAAGGGTCCCGCGGTGCGCGCGACGCGCGTGCAGGCGGATCGCCAGCTCTACAAGGCGTTCGTGCGCCGCGCGCTCGAGAACCAGCCGTGTTTGACGCTCTTCCAGCAGGAGTGCGGCGATCTCGTCGTCGAGAACGATCGCGTGCAGGGTGTGGTCACGATCACGGGCATCGAATTCCGCGCGCGCGCCGTGGTGCTGACGGTCGGTACGTTTCTCGGCGGCCGCATCCACGTGGGCCTCGACAATTACGCGGGCGGTCGCGCCGGCGATCCGCCGTCGAACAAGCTCGCCGAGCGGCTGCGCGCGTTGCCGTTCCGCACGGCGCGCCTGAAGACCGGCACGCCGCCGCGCATCGACGGCCGCAGCATCGACTACTCGACACTCACCGCGCAGTTCTCGGATTCGCCGCGCCCCGTGTTCAGCTATCTCGGCCGCGAGAGCGATCACCCCGCGCAGCTGCCGTGCCACATCACCGCGACCACCGAACGCACGCACGAGATCATCCGCGCGGCCACGGATCGCTCGCCGATGTTCACCGGCAAGATCGAAGGCGTCGGCCCGCGCTACTGCCCGAGCGTCGAGGACAAGGTCGTTCGTTTCGCCGACAAGACCTCGCACCAGGTGTTCATCGAGCCCGAAGGCCTGAACACGCACGAGATCTACCCGAACGGCATCTCGACCTCGCTGCCCTACGACGTGCAGGCCGAGTTCGTGCGCACGATCGGCGGCTTCGAGAACGCGCACATCACGCGGCCGGGCTACGCGATCGAATACGACTTCTTCGACCCGCGCGACCTGCGTCCGTCGCTCGAGACGAAGCCGCTCGCCGGGCTGTTCTTCGCCGGCCAGATCAACGGCACCACCGGTTATGAAGAAGCGGGCGCGCAGGGCCTGATCGCCGGCATCAACGCCGCGCGGTCGGCGCACGAACGCGAGGCTTTCGTGCCGACGCGCGCGCAGAGCTACGTCGGCGTGTTGATCGACGATCTCGTCACCGCCGGCACGCGCGAGCCGTACCGCATGTTCACCAGCCGCGCCGAGCATCGCCTGCTGCTGCGCGAGGACAACGCCGACCTGCGCCTGACACCCGTCGGCCGCGAGCTGGGTCTCGTCGACGACGAGCGCTGGGCGTTCTTCTGCGCCAAGCGCGACGGCGCCGCCGCCGAGCTCGCGCGTTTCCAGTCGACACGCATCAAGGCCGCCGACATCCCCGCGGCCTGGCGCGAGCGCGTGCTCGGGGATTCCGTCACGCGCGACGTCGTCAGCGCGTTCGACCTGCTGCGTCGCCCGGAAGTCGATTACGACCAGGTGGCCGAGCTGACGGGGCCGATGCCCGCGCCGGCCGACGACCGGCTCGCGCCGCAGATCCGCGCGCAGCTCGAAGTCGCCGCGAAATACGCCGGCTACATCGAGCGCCAGGAAGAAGAGATCGCGCGCCAGCGCCGCAACGAGGAGACGCGCCTGCCCGCGGATCTCGATTACTCGAGCGTCGCCGGCCTCTCCAACGAAGTCCGGCAGAAATTGGCGGCCGTGCGCCCGGCGACGGTCGGCCAGGCCGCGCGCGTGCCGGGCATCACGCCGGCCGCGGTGTCGATCCTGCTCGTGTTCCTTAAGAAATCGAGCCGCGCCGCCTGATGGCGGTCACCCGTCGCCAGGTCCTGCTCGCCGCGCCCGCCGTGGCACTGGTTGGTTGTCGCGGCCGCGACGCGGCCGGTGCCGGTGGCGGGTCCATCTACCTGCGCGGCAATGGCCCCGATCCGGACTCCCTCGATCCGCATCGCGCGCGCTCCACCGAATCGATGGTCGTGCTGCGCGATCTCTTCGAAGGCCTGACGCGTCTCGACCGCGCCGGCGCACCGGCGCCGGCCGCCGCGGCCGGGTGGACCGTCAGCGACGACGGTCTCGTCTACACCTTCGAGCTGCATCCCGACCTCGTCTGGTCCAACGGCGATCCGCTGACCGCCGCGGACTTCGTCGCCGGCATGCGCCGGCTCGCGAACCCGGCGACCGCCTCGCAATACGCGCAGGTCATCGACGTCTTCGTCAACGCGCCGGAGATCATCGCCGGCAAACAGCCGGTGGAGTCGCTGGGCATCGCGGCGCCGGATGCGCGCACCGTGGTGGTGACGCTGTCGTCGCCGGCGCCCTATCTACCCGGGCTGCTGGCGCACCCCGCCACGTCGCCGCTGCACGGCCCATCGCTCGCGGCGTTCGGCGAGAAGTTCGCGCGGCCGGGCAACCAGGTGTCGAACGGCGCCTTCGTGCTCACCGAGTTCCTGCAGGGCAGCTTCGTGCGTGCCGCGCGCAACACGCGTTATCGCGAGAACGCGGCCAACCGGCTCGATGGCGTGAAATACATCCAGATCGCCGACGAGAACGCCGAGTTGCGCGCCTACCGCGCCGGCGAGCTGCACTCGACGGCCGTGGTGCCGCGCGGCCAGTTCGACTGGATTCGCGAGAACCTCGCATCCGAGCTGCACGTCACGCCGCAGCTCAACACCTATTACTACGCCTTCAACCTCGACCGGAAACCGTTCCAGGACGTGCGCGTGCGCCGCGCGCTGTCGATGGTCATCGACCGCGAGCGGCTGGCGACCGCCGTGTTGCGCCTCGGCGAGCTGCCGGCGAACGGCTGGGTGCCGCAGGGCATCTTCGACTACACGCCGCAGACGTTCGACTACGCGCAGCGGCCGATGGCCGAGCGCATCGCCGAGGCCAGGCAACTGCTCGCCGCCGCGGGCTACTCCGCCGCGAAACCACTGACCTTCGAGCTGCGTTTCAACACGGGCGAAGTCCACACGAAGGTGGCCGTGGCCGTGTCGTCGATGTGGAAGGAGGCGCTCGGCGTCGAAGCGTCCCTGGCGGCCGTCGAATTCAAATCGATGCTCGATGCGATCAACCGCCGCGACATCGACATGTTCCGTCTCTCGTGGAGCGGCGACTACAACGACGCGTATACGTTCCTGCAGTTCCTCAAGAGCGACTTCGGCATCAACCTGCCTCACTACCGCAGCGCGACGTACGACGGCATCCTGCTGAACGCCGCGCGCGAGAAGGACACCGCGAAGCGCCGCGCGCTGCTCGAGTCGGCCGAACGCGTCGCGCTGGCCGACCATGCGCTGCTGCCGCTATATTTCTACGTGAACAAGCACCTGGTGAAGCCCGAGGTCACGGGCTGGTACGACAACGTCATGAACGTCGTCTATTCACGGGATCTCGCGCTGACCTCGAAACCGGCGCGCTGAACGCGCGTAACCCCGCGATTCTGCGGCGACACCGTCGCGACCCGCCGACGGCGCTCATGGTTTTGTCAGCCGGCCTCCGACAAACGCAACCTTCGCGCTTCCGACACGTTTCCTTCACCGCGCCGACATCGGGCGAACATGCCGTTTCTCCATGATCTCGACCACGCGGCAACCGCAGCCCGCAGGGAGAAGAGTCGTGATAGAACCCTCAGCGTCTTATCTGGATACCCGCAACTCGTACGTGCCGGCCGAGTTCCAGCACGATTTCGACGTCGCGGAGTGCGCCCTGGACGAACAGCTCGAGACCCTGCAGCGCCAGTACGCGACCGCGAGCCGCGCGGCGTCGAAGGCGCGGTTCGAACTGGAGCTGCTGGAGAAGCGCACCGACCTCCACCCGCACGTGATCGCGCAGGCGAAGCGTCAACGCGCCGCGGCCGACACCCGCTGCCAGCGCCTCATCCGTGCCATCGACGCGCTCGAAGAGCGCCTGGAGAACGAGTGATGCGCCGCGGTTCCGTCGACGATTACCGCCGCGCGCTCTGCGCCGCGATCCAGGCGCGCGTTTCCGTCTCCAGCACCGACAAGGGCAGCGCGCCCTGGCCGAGGATCTGGTCGTGGAACGCGCGGATGTCGAAGCGGTCGCCCAGCGCCTTCTCGGCTTCGGCGCGCAGCTGCTGGATCTTGAGCTGACCCAACTTGTACGCCAGCGCCTGGCCCGGCCAGGCGATGTAGCGGTCGACCTCGTTCTCGATGTCGAGCCGGTTCTTGCCGGTGTTCTGCATGAAGAAGTAGATCGCCTGGTCGCGCGTCCACTTGAACGAGTGCATGCCGGTATCGACGACGAGGCGCACCGCGCGCCACATGTCGTAGTTCAACTGGCCGATCTTCGAGAAGTCGTCCTTGTAGAGACCGAGGTCGTAGCCGAGCTGTTCGCTGTACAGCGCCCAGCCTTCCACGTACGCCGTGTAACCGGCCGTGCGGCGGAACTCCGGAACTCCCGTCATTTCATTCGCCAGTGAGATCTGCAGGTGGTGGCCCGGCACGGACTCGTGCGCGGTCAGCACTTCGATCTCCCAGATCGGGCGCGTCTCCGGCTTGTAGAGATTCACGTAGAAATTGCCGGGGCGCGAGCCATCGAGTGACGGCGGCTGGTAGTAAGCCGTCGTCGTGGTCGGCGCGCTGGCGTCGGGAATCGCGCGCACGCCCACCGCGGTCTTCGGCAGGCGGCCGAAGAGCTTCGGCAGCTGCGGCTGGATGCCGTTCAGCGTCTTCGTGTACGCCGCCATCAGTTCTTCGGGCGTCTTGTAATAGAACCGCGGATCGCTGCGGATGAAGCCGAGGAACTGGTCGAGCGTGCCGAGGAAGTTGATGCCCTCGAGCGTCTTCTCCATCTCGGCGCGGATGCGCTTCACTTCGTCGAGGCCGATGTTGTGGATGCGCGCGGCGTCGGGGTTGTCGATGGTCGTGTAGAGCGCCATCCGGTTGCGGTAGTACTGGTCGCCGCCGGGGATGTCGTAGATGCCGACCGTGTCGCGCGAGCCGGGTAGATAGACCTCGCGGAAGAACTTGTCGAGCCGCTGCATGGCGGGCAGCGCCACGTTCTGCACCGCGAGCTTGCCGGCCGCCTGCAGCCGGGTCTTCTCCGCCGCCGGGACGGTGTCGGGGATGGTCTTGAACGGCGCGTAGAACGGGCTCGCCTCCGGGTCGCTCACGAGCTGGCCCTTGAGCTGGTCCAGCACCTTGTTGACCGTGACGCGCGGCTGCGTCAGGTGCTCGGTGACGCCCTGCGTGAACAGCGCGATCCACTGGTCGACGTACACGCCGGACGTGTTCAGGCGCGCGATCCAGTTGTCGTAGTCCTTGACCGTCTTGAACGGCGCGAACTCCGTGGTCTCGGCCAGCAGCTGCGGGCCCTGCATGGCGCCGAGGTTGAACATCCACGGCTTGAACTGGTACTCGCCGATGCGCTGCTTGATCTCGCGCGTGAACAGGTCGTAGTTGAGCTGGTCGGCCTTCTCGAGCTTGTCGCGATTGATCTTGGCCAGCGCTTGCAGCCGGACGTAGTTCTTCTTCTGGCGCGCGTCGATCGCGAGCAGCGACATGTCGGGCCACTTGTCGTTGTAACGCGGGTCGCCGACGGCGGTCGCGCCGACCGGGTCGTCCGCGAGGTCTTCCTGCCAGGTCTGGTCGAACAGCTTGATCAGCGGTCCGTTGGCGGATTTGGACGCCTTCGCGGCGAGCGCGGCGTCAGCGGCGAATAAACCCAGGGGGGCCAGGAGAAGAGCTAAATGGCGGCGCATAGTGCGCCGCATTCTCAGCTACCGAGACGGGAAGCGGCAAGGGGCTCGCTACGTACGTGACCCATGGCCGGCCGGAACCGCAGCAGCTGCACGTGGTTCAAATGTGTGTCCACGGAAATCAGCTTCACGTTCGTGTCGGCGAGGAACGCGGAGAGAAAACTCTGCACGCCGTCGAAGCGCTCGCGCGCACCCGGCATGTCCTGAACCTGGCCCACGATCTTCGCCTGCCAGTGCTGCGCGCGCGGTTCGACCTTGCGCACTTCGCCGAGGCAGCGATCGAGCAACAGGAGGTCGGTGGAGAGCGTGGTGTCGGTGAGCTCGGGATCCTGCACGCGGCCCGGCGGACCGACGCGCAGATGGATGAGCGCACCCGATTCGAGCACCGCGTCGTACAAACATAACGCGAACGTGGAATCGAGTTGCGCGACGAGCACGACGTCCTTCGTGACGACGTCGAAGTGGTCGGGTTCGACCCTGATTTCCGGAACGGGACCTTCTGACACGGCGGCCTGATAGTAAGCGTTATGCCCAGCACGTGCCCGCTCTGTCGGCTGGCATCTCGCTGGCTTCCCTGGTGGCGGAATCATCGCAGAGTTAGGCGGCCGGTGCGCTGTCGCCGGCCGGAGTCGTACGTTTTCGGCGACCCGGGCGTATGATCCCTGCGCCACTTTCGGGCGACCCTGGGGGATACGACATGTTCGAATTCGGCGGGCTCACGGCGGTGTTCCTGATCGTCGTCGCCATCGTGGTCATCGGCGTCAAGACGCTGGTGATCGTGCCTCAGGGTTTCGAGTACACGCGCGAACGGCTGGGCCGTTTCTCGCGCACCATGGCGCCCGGTCCGCACTGGTTGATCCCGTTCATCGACAACATCGGGCACAAGATCAACATGATGGAGCAGGTGCTCGACGTGCCGCGCCAGGAAGTGATCACCAAGGACAACGCCATGGTCGCCATCGACGCGGTGGTGTTCTACCAGGTGCTCGACGCGCCGAAGGCCGCCTACGAGGTCGCCAACCTGCGGCTGGCAATGGTCAACCTTACGATGACGAACATCCGCACCGTCGTGGGCTCGATGGATCTCGACGAATCGCTGTCCAAGCGCGACGAGATCAACCACAAGCTGCTGAAAGTGGTCGATGACGCGACGTCACCCTGGGGCGTTAAATGCACGCGCATCGAGATCAAGGACATCCAGCCGCCGGCGAACCTGGTCGAATCGATGGGCCGGCAGATGAAGGCGGAGCGCGACAAGCGCGCCAACATCCTCGAGGCCGAGGGCTTTCGCCAGGCGGCCATCCTCAAGGCCGAGGGCGAGAAGCAGTCCGTGATGCTCGCCGCCGAGGCGAACAAGGAAGCCGCGTTCCGCGAAGCCGAAGCGCGCGAGCGCCTGGCGCAGGCCGAGGCGCGCGCCACCGCGATGGTGTCGCAGGCCATCGCGCAGGGCGACGTGCAGGCGATCAACTACTTCGTCGCGCAGAAATACGTCGAGGCGCTGAAGGAGTTCGCCAGCTCGCCGAACCAGAAGGTGTTCATGATGCCGGTGGAGTCCGCCGGCTTGTTAGGCGCGCTGGGCGGCATCGCCGAGCTGGCCAAGGACGCGATGAGCAAACAACCCGGCGGCCCGAACGCGCCGCCGCCGGTGCCGCGCGCGCGGCCGCAGATCACGCAGTCGTGAGCGGGTTCGCGAACATGCTGTGGTGGCACTGGATCGTCATCGCGGTGGTGCTCGCCGCGGCCGAGACGTTCCTGCCCGGCGCGGTCGCGATCTGGTTCGCGGCGTCGGCGGCGTTCATCGGCCTGGTCATGGCGGTGTTCTCCGACCTGCCGTGGCAGTACCAGTGGCTGGGCTTCGCCATCCTCGGCATCGTCGCGATGCTGTTGTACCGGTCGTACCGCAACAAGTACCCGGAAGTCACCGAACAACCCAATCTGAACCAGCGCGGCGCGCAGTACATCGGCGCCGAGCTGGTTCTCGTCGAAGCCATCGAGCAGGGGCAGGGACGCGCCCGGCTCGGTGACGGCGTGTGGAAGGTCGAAGGACCGGAACTTCCCGCCGGCGCGCGCGTGCGCGTGACGGGAGCCCGGGGCGCCATCCTGACGGTGGTGTCCGCCTAGCAAAGTCTCGAGTCAGGAGGTCGCCATGTTCTCCGTGCAGCAGCTGCTGGATCAGAAACCCAAGGGCATCTTCTCCGTCGCGCCGGACGAACCGGTGCTCGCCGCCATCAAGAAGATGGCGCAGCACCACGTGGGCGCGCTGCTCGTGATGACCGGCGAGAAGCTCGTCGGCATCGTTTCCGAGCGGGATTACGCGCGCAAGGTCGTGCTGTTGGGCCGGTCGTCGGAGGAGACGAAGGTCGAGGCGATCATGAGCGCCAAGGTGGTGACCGTGACACCGAAGCAGGATGCGCATGACTGCATGCGGTTGATGACGGATATGCGCATACGGCATCTGCCAGTGGTCAATGGCGATCGCGTGGTGGGTGTGTTGTCGATCGGGGATCTGGTGCGCGCTGTGATCGAAGAACAGGAGCGGACGATCCAGGATCTCGAGACGTATATAAGAGGCTAATGGGGACAGTCCCCGTTTCCCAGCAAAAGGGGACAGTCCTCGGTGCGGCGCGCGAAGAATCACTTCGTAGCAGCGGAAATAGGGACATTCATCGTTTCCTTGCAAAAGGGGACAGGCCCTGAACGGGCCAGTCCCCTTTTGCCGCGCGGAGCGCGGGGAAACGAAGAATGTCCCTATTTCCGCCAGAACGTGCGTGTGAACAACACCAGCACGCTGAAGATTTCCAGGCGCCCGATCAGCATCGCGAACGAGCAGATCCACGTCTGCGCATCCGACAACACCGCGAACGTCGTCGACGGGCCGACACCGTTCAGACCCGGGCCCACGCTGTTCATGCAACCCACGATGGCCGAGAACGACGTCACCAGGTCCAGCCCCGTCGCCAGCATCGCGAACGTCAGCACGAGGATCGTGCCGAAATACAGGAAGATGAACGCCAGCACCGAATACGCGACGCGGTCCGACACCGCCACGCCGCCGATCCGGATCGGGATCATCGCGCTCGGATGCACCAGTAGTTTGAGCTCGCGCCGCGCCTGCCGCACCAGCAGCAGCGTGCGGAACATCTTGATGCCGCCGCCCGTCGACCCGGTGCTCGACGTGATGCAGCTCAGGAACAGCAGCCACACCGGCAGGAACGCCGGCCACAGTTCGTAGTTCTCCGTCACGAACCCGGTGGTCGTCGCGATCGACACCACGTTGAACGCCGAGTGCCGCAGCGCCTCGGCGAAGCCGGCGTACGTGCCGTCGATCCACAGCAACGCCGCGACCAGCGCCACCGACCCCGCCAGCACGATCAGTACCGCCTTGCCCTCGGAGTCCGTCGCGTACGGACGCAACGACAGGCTGCGGAACGCGAGGAAGTGCCGCGAGAAGTTCAGGCAGGCCACCAGCATGATGATGATCAGCACGCCCTCGATCGCCGGCGAGTTGAACCAGGCCACCGAAAGGTCGTGCGTCGAAAAGCCACCCAGCGAGATCGCCGAGAAACAATGGCAGATCGCATCGAACCAGCTCATGCCCGCGACTCGCAACGCGACCACGCCGGCCACGGTCAGCGCTAGATACGTGAACCACAGCGACTTCGCCGTCTCCGTGATGCGCGGCGTCAGCTTCTCGTCCTTCACCGGGCCCGGCGTCTCCGCCTTGTACAGCTGCATGCCGCCGACGCCGAGCAACGGCAGCACCGCCACGGCCAGCACGATGATGCCGACGCCGCCCACCCAGTGCAGCAGGTGACGCCACAGGTTGATCGACTGCGGCAGGTCGTCGAGGTGGCTCAGCACCGTCGAGCCCGTGGTAGTGAGGCCCGACATCGCCTCGAAATAGGCGTCGGTGAACGTGAGATCCGGCAGCGCGATCATGAACGGCACCGCGGCGGACGCGGACATCAACGTCCACGCCAGCGTCACCAGCAGGAACCCGTCGCGCGGCTTGAGCTCGCGGCGGAAGCGCTTCGTCGCCAGCGCCACGGCCGCGCCGAACACCACGTTGATGCCCGCCGCTGCCACGAAATCCAGCACCGCGCCGTCGTTCACGCCCACCGACCAGACGATGGGCAGCACGAAGATGAGGCCGAAGAAGGCCATCATCAGTCCCAGCACGTGCGCGACAGCTAACAAGGTGGCGCCCGCCGAGGACTAACGCCCGCCCGGCCCCGAGAACAGGCGTTCCACCTGCTCGACGTGGCGCCGGTCGGACAGGAACACGATCACGTGATCGTCGTTGTGGATCAGCGTGTCGTGGTGCGCGATGGTCACGTCCTCGCCGCGCACGACCGCGCCGATCGCCGCGCCATCCGGCAGCGGGATCTCGCCGACTTTCCGGCCCACGACGCGCGAGGTCTTGTCGGTACCGTGCACCACCGCCTCGAGCGCCTCCGCCGCACCGCGCCGCAACGAGTGCACGCGCACCACGTCACCGCGCCGCACGTGCGCCAGCAGCGAACCGATGGTGATCGTCTGCGGCGAGATCGCGATGTCGATGCTGCCGCTCTCCATCAGCTCGGCATACGACGGCTTGTTGATCAGCGCCATCACCTTCTTCGCGCCCAGGCGTTTCGCCAGCATCGCGGAGAGGATGTTGGCTTCCTCCGAATTCGTCAGCGCGCAGAACACGTCGCAGCTGTCGATGTTCTCCTCGATCAGCAGCTCTTCGTCCGCGGCATCGCCGGACAGGACGATGGTGTTCAGCAGCAGCTCCGAGACGCGCCGCGCGCGTTTCGGATCGCGCTCGATCAGCTTCACCTGGTTCTGCTCCTCGAGACTGCGCGCCAGCGACAGGCCGATGTTGCCGCCGCCGGCGATCACGACGCGCCGCGCCGGCGCCTCTTCCTTGCGTATCTCGCTCATGAACTTGCGGATGTCGTCGCGCGCCGCGAGGAAGAAGACTTCGTCGTTCTCCTCGATCACCGTCTGGCCATCCGGCTTGATGCTGCGTCCGGCGCGGTAGATAGCCACGACGCGCGCCTCGGTGTTCGGGTGATGCTCCTTGAGCTTGCTCAGCGCCTGGTCGACCAGCAGGCCGCCCTTGCGCGCGCGAATGCCGACCAGCCGCACGCGGCCATCCGCGAAATCCAGCACCTGCAACGCACCCGGGAACTTGATCAGCTGCGCGATGTAATCGGTGACCAGCTGCTCCGGGCTGATCCACACGTCCACCGACAGCGCCTCGTCGGAGAACAGCTTCGGATGACGCGTGTACTCCGCCGAGCGGATGCGCGCGATCTTCGTGCGCGTGCGGTACAGCGTGTACGCGATCTCGCAGGCCATCATGTTGACCTCGTCGCTCGAGGTCAGCGCCACGACGATGTCGGCCGACGCACAGCCGGCGGCTTCGAGCACGGAGGGGTAGGCGGCATTGCCGGCGACGGTGCGGATGTCGAGGCGGTCCTGCAGGTCGCGCAGCACCTCTTCGTTCGTGTCGACGACCGTGACTTCGTTCGATTCCTCGCGGGACAGGTGGTACGCCGCGGTGCGCCCGACCTGGCCGGCGCCGAGTATCACGATCTTCATGGGGGGCGTATTGTAGTGCCCGTCCGGGAAATCGCCTGACAGATTCGCTTTTCGAGAGCGGTGAAACTCGCCGCGTGGCGTCGGGTCCTTGATGGAGGAGGCGGCATGATTCGAGTTACCGGTCTGGTTCTCGCCCTGGTGGGGTGCGCGGTCGTTTCCGCGGCCGAACCGCCCCGCACCGCCGCTGCCGGCCCGGCGCCCCGTCCGACCACCGCAGCCGCCAAACCCGCTCCCGCCACGCCGACGACCACGGCCAGCCAGCCGCTGGACCTGCGCATCGGCGACATCCGCAAGTACATGATGCCCCGCGACTTTCAGACGGCGTTACGGACGGCCGACGCCGACGCGAACACCGTCGTCGTCGAAGGTCAGCGCGAAGTGGCGCCGATGCGGATGGTGGAGGACGTGCCGATGGGGCTGGGCAGCCTGTGGTACGCCGCCAAGGATCCGAAGAACGCCTGGCGACTGCTCGCGCCCACCGTGACGTTCAAGGACGGGCCGACCTGGAACAAGGTGCCGCCGCCGGAGTTCCGCTGGGGACCGTGACGGCCCTCTAACTACCGACCCGACCGCGCGCCGGACTACCGGTGCGCGTTGATCGAGTCGCGCAGCTCCTGCGCCGCGGCCCGCGCCGCGTCGGCGAAATCCGGCCCGGAGCTCGCGTACAGGATCGCGCGCGACGAACTGATCACGAGCCCGGTGCCCGCCGCCGTCTTGCCCGCCGCCATCACCTTCGCCACGTCGCCACCCTGCGCGCCGACGCCCGGCACGAGGAACGGCAGGTCGCCGGTGTGTTTGCGGATGTCGGCGAGCTCTTCGGGATACGTCGCGCCCACCACCAGCATGCAATTGCCGGCAGCGTTCCATTCCTTCGCCACGACGCGCGCGACGTGCTGGTACAGCTTCTGTCCCGCCGCCACGGGCAGATCCTGGAAATCCTTCGCGCCCGGATTGCTGGTGCGGCACAGGATGATCACACCCTTGTCGCCGTGCTTGAGGAACGGCTCGACGGAATCGCGGCCGAGATACGGATTCACCGTGACCGCATCGGCGCCGTACCGCTCGAACGCTTCCTGCGCGTACTGCTCGGCCGTGCTGCCGATGTCGCCGCGCTTCGAATCGAGGATGACGATGGCGTTCGGCGCGGTCGCCTTGATGTAGTCGATGGTGTGCTCGAGCTGCAGCTCGGCGCCGTGCGCGGCGTAGTGCGCGAACTGCGGCTTGTAGGCGCAGACCAGGTCGCGCGTCGCGTCGACGATGGCCTTGTTGAATTCGAAGATGCCGCCGGGCGCGTCGCGGAACCGGTCCGGGAATTTCTTCGGCTCCGGATCGAGACCCACGCAGACCAGCGAGTTCGTCGCCTTCCACGCACCGGCAAGTTTGTTGGCGAAGCTCACCTGACCACCTCGAGATATTCCAGCATCATGATCTTCACTCCCAGCGACGAGAAGTTCACCTGGATGTTGGCCTGCGGGCCCTGGCCTTCGACCTTCATGATCACGCCTTCGCCGAACTTCTTGTGGCGCACGCGGGCGCCGAGTTTCACGCCGGGCGCGAGCTCGTCGCTGATCGGCTTGAAGCGCGCCGCGATCACCGGCCGCGCGATCTGGATCCGCGGCCGCACCTCCTCGACGAGGTCTTCGGGGATCTCGTTGATGAAGCGCGACGGCGTGCCGAAATTGTCCATGCCGTGCAGGCGCCGCTGCTCGGCGTACGTGATGAACAGCTGCTTCATCGCGCGCGTCGCGCCGACGTAACAGAGACGGCGCTCTTCCTCGAGGCCGTCCGGATCGTTCAGCGAGCGCTGGTGCGGGAACAGGCCGTCTTCCATGCCGCTCAGGAACACGAGCGGGAACTCGAGGCCCTTCGCGGTGTGCAGCGTCATCATCTGCACGCAGTCTTCCCAGGCCTCGGCCTGGCCCTCGCCGGACTCGAGCACCGCGTGCGCGAGGAAGGCCTCGAGCGGCGGCAGCTTTTCCTCGTCCGAATTCGTGACGTCCGGCGAGAAGCCGCGCGCGGCCGAGACGAGTTCGTTCAGGTTGTCGACGCGCGCTTCGCCGCGATCGGCCTTCTCTTTCTTGTGGTGCTCGATGAGGCCGGAGTTGTTGATGACGTGGTCGACCTGCTCGTGCAGCTCGAGGCCGGAGATGTCCGCGCCGAGCTGATCGACGAGCTTGAGGAAGCCGTTCAGCGCGGCCTCGCCTTTCGGGCCGAGCACGCCGTTGGCGATGCAATGCGCCGCCGCGTTCCACAACGAGGTGCCGGCGGTCTTCGCCTGCTCGCGCACCTTCTCCAGCGTGACGCCGCCGATGCCGCGCACCGGCAGGTTCACGACGCGCTCGAACGAACCGTCATCGGCGTGGTTCGTGATCACGCGTAGATAGGCCAGCGCGTCCTTGATCTCCGCGCGCTCGAAGAACCGCAGGCCGCCGTACACCTTGTAGGGGATGCGCGCCGACAGGAACACTTCTTCGAACACGCGCGACTGCGCGTTCGAGCGGTACAGCACCGCGACGTCGCGCCGCGCGCCGCCCTGGTTCATCCACTCGCGGATCTTGTTCATCACGAACTCGGCTTCGTCGCGTTCGTTGAACGCGGCGTAGAGCTTGATGCGCTCGCCGTCCGTGCCGGAGGTCCAGAGATTCTTGCCGAGCCGGCCGGTGTTGTTCGCGATCAGCGCGTTCGCGGCCTTGAGGATGTTGCCCGTGGAGCGGTAGTTCTGCTCGAGGCGGAACATCTTCGCCGCGGGGTAGTCACGCGTGAAACGCGTGAGGTTCTCGACGCGTGCGCCGCGCCAGCGGTAGATGGACTGGTCGTCGTCGCCGACGATGAACGGCGCGCCGTCAGGGCCGGCGATCAGCAGCGCCCAGGCGTACTGGATCGCGTTGGTGTCCTGGAACTCGTCGATCAGCACGTGGCGGAAGCGGCGGCGGTAGTGCGCCTGCACGGCGGGGTTGTCGCGCACCAGCTCGTAGGCGCGCAGCAGCAGCTCGGCGAAGTCGACGACGCCGGCTTTCTGGCACTGCACTTCGTATTCCGCGTAGATCTTCAGCAGCTGGCGGCGCGTGGGATCACCCGCGTCCTTCAGCATGGCGGGGCGCATGCCCTCGTCCTTGTTGCCATTGATGAACCACTGGATTTCCTTCGGCACCCAGCGCGCCTCGTCGAGCTCCATCGCGCGCACGATCTTCTTGACCAGCCGCAGCTGGTCCTCGCCGTCGAGGATCTGGAAGCTCTGCGGCAGGTTCGCCTCGCGCCAGTGCAGGCGCAGCAGCCGGTGCGCGATGCCGTGGAACGTGCCGACCCACATCGCGCCGCCGGGCACGCCTAACAACTTCTCGATGCGGCCGCGCATCTCGTGCGCCGCCTTGTTCGTGAAGGTCACCGCCAGGATCGAATACGGCGACGCGCCTTCGTTCTGGATGACCCAGGCGATGCGATGCGTGAGCACGCGCGTCTTGCCCGAGCCGGCACCGGCGAGCACGAGCACGGGGCCGACCGGCGCGCTGACTGCCGCGGCCTGGGCTTCGTTCAGTCCTTGGAGGAGAGGGGAGTCATTCATCGGGGCGCGAATGATACGGGTTGAGCGGCGCAAATCGAAGGCGAATAAACTCGCGCCGTGGATCCACCGATTCGTTATTCCCGACGCGGCGGCGCCTGCATCGGCGGCTTCAACGGCACCTGGCCTTTCGGAAAAATCGAGATTCGGGAAGGCGCCGTGACCGTGCGCCTGTTGGGCGCGCGCCGCACGTTGACCGTGGCGGAAGTGCTACGCGTCGAGCCGCTCGGTTTCCTGGCCGGGGACGACGGCCCGGGCGTGCGGATCTTCTGCCGCGGCAAGTTCTGGGACGAGTCCGTCGACTTCTACTCGCTCTCCGCCCGCGACGAAGTCCTCGCCGAGCTGAAGATCGCCGGCTTCAACGTCGTCGACGTGCCGCGCTCATAACCCCGGCTTCGGCGGCTCGTCCGCCTGCGCCTCGATGATCGGCACGTTCGGCGCGATCACCTTCTCGTCGAAGTAATCGATGATCGCCGCGACCAGCGCGAGAAACACCGGCCCCACGACGATGCCGATGGTCCCGAACGCCGCGATGCCGCCGACCACGCCGACGAACACCGTGAACGCCGACACCGGCGCATATCGTGCGACCAGCACCGGACGCAGGATGTTGTCCGACGTCGACACCATCACGCCCCACACGAGCATGAAGGTCGCCATCCCCCATCGGCCGGAGCCGCCGAGATACAGCATCGCGGGAATCCAGACGATCGCGGCGCCGCCGGCCGGCAGCAGCGCGAGGATCGCGGCGAGCACGCCGAACACCACCGGCGACGGCAGCCCCGCGATGGCGAAGCCGATCGCGACCAGGATGCCCTGCACGATCGCCGTGAGCATGATCCCGTAGAACACGCCGCGCGTGACGCTCGCGAGGTGGTTGAACAACTGGCCGCGATGCTCCGACGGCACCGGGATCAGGCGCTGGAAGCGCAGGAACATCCCCTCGCCGTCGCGGATCATGAAGAACAGCAGGAACAGCATGAAGAAGAACGCGACCAGCGTGCCCACCGCCGACAGGAAAAACCCGCCGCTCATCGCCGCGACGTTGTGCAGGGTGGTCTGCGCCGCGTTCGTCAGCCATTGCTGCATGTCCGCGCCGGAGATCGACAGCTGCTCGCGCGCCAGTTTCACCACCGGCCCGATGACCTTGTACTGCTCGAGGCCCGTGAAGAACGACTGGTCGAACTGGACGTTGCTGTCGCGGATGTATTCGATCAGCGCCTTCGCCTGGTTCGCGAAGACGATGCCGAGGAACGTCAGCGGCGTCAGCAGCGCGAACGGCGTCAGCGCGGTCAGGATGCCGGCGGACCAGCCCTCGCGGCCGCGCAGCTTGCGCGTCAGCCAGGCGTGGACCGGGTGGAGGATGAACGCGAGGAAGATCGCCCAGGTCAGCGAGCCGGCGAACGGCTGCAGCACCAGCAGCAGGCCGTACCCGACGAGCGCCGCGAGCACCACGAAAAAGGCCTTGGTATAGAACTCCATGGTGCGGAGAATGTACGCGATCGGGGGCTGGATCACGCCATGATTTCCAACATCGACTCGGTGCGCCGTTACCTGGACTCCATCGCCGCCGGCGACACCGGCGCCGCGCTGGCCGAGCACTTCACCGAGGACGCGCTGCAGATCGAGCTACCCAACAAGCTCAATCCGAACGGCGGCCGCAGCGACCTCGCGACGCTGCTGGCGCGCGCCGAGCAGGGCAAGACCGTGCTGACCAGCCAGCGTTACGACATCGTCTCCGTCGTGTCGGAAGGCGAACGCGTCGCCGTCGAAGCGTTGTGGGAAGGCGTGCTCGCAATCCCGCTGGGCGCGCTGAAACCCGGCGACCGCCTGCGCGCGCACTTCGCGATGTTCTTCGAATTCCGCGACGGCCGCATCGCGCTCCAGCGCAACTACGACTGCTTCGAACCCTTCTAGGAGACCGCCATGCTCGTCACGACGACGTTCACCATCGAGGGATACCGCATCACCGACACGAAAGGCCTGGTGCGCGGCATCATCGTCCGCTCGCCGACCATCCTGCAGGGCATCTTCGGCGGGTTGAAGGGAATCATCGGCGGCAAGATCGGCGCGTACACGGAGATGTGCGAGCAGGCGCGCCAGCAGGCGTACGAGTCGATGGTCGATCACGCGAAGAAGATGGGCGCGAACGCCATCGTCGGCGTGCACTACGACGCGGCCGCGGTGGAGGCGACGGCGACCGAAGTGCTGTGTTACGGCACGGCCGTCGTCATCCAGAAGGCCTGACTACTCCGTGGCTGTCGCCGCGGCGGCCGCCGGCGCCGGCACCGCCTTCTTCCCCCGCTGCGTCCCGAGGATCGCGCCGAGGATCACCAGCGGAAACCCGACCGCCATGCCGACCGTCAACGCCTCGTCGAGCACCAGCGCGCCCAGGATGATCGCCACCGCCGGATTGATGTACGTGATCACCGTGGCGCGCGCCGGTCCGACTTCCGCGATCAACGCGAAGAACACGATGAATGCCGCGGCCGTGCACAACACGCCGAGGCCCACGACCGCCCACGCCGCCCGCACGTCGAAGTGCGTCGGCCACAACGCCGGCGCGAACGGCACGTAGATCAGCGTCGCGACGATCAGCGACGCGGTGATCACGCCGAGCGCGGGCACGTCCCTCAGCTTGCGATCGATGATGATCGGCCCGATGGCGTAACCCAGCGCCGTCAGCAGCGTGGCGCCGACGGAGCCGAAGTCCGAGAGGTCGATGTCCAACCCGACCAGCAGCGCCACGCCCGCGAACCCGAGGAACAGGCCGAACAGCCGCCGCGGCTCCAGTTTCTCGTGCCCGAGCCGCGTGATGATGACGGCGGCGATCAGCGGCACCGCCGCGATCAACAGGCCGGCCGTCGAACTATTCAGGTGCTTCTCGGCGTGACCGAGCAGCACCCACGGAAACGTGATCTCCACCAGCGTGAAGGCGATCAGCCACTTCCACTGCCTGAACGCCGGCGCCAGCGCCTTGCGGTGCAACGCGAGCGGCAACAGCAACAGCGAGCCCAGCAGGGTGCGCGTGCCCGCCACCATCACCGGGTCGTAGTGCGCCACGGCGATGCGGATCAGCAGGTACGGCATGCCCCAGAGCACGCCGAGCGCGAGGAAAAGAATCCAGCCACGTTTGGACATGCGCGGTATTGTAGGGACAGCGTCACGCCGCCATCGCAAAATCGACTCAAGCCGGCATCAGAAAAACTTCAATCGGCCGGCGGGAAGGAGAGACCATGCGCCCGTTCGCGAGGACCGTCTGCTGCTTTTTGACGTTGTTGCCACTCGCTGCCTGCCGGGACGACAAGCCCGCGACCGACCTGGGCACGTTGCAGATCGACGCGGGTCGCCTCGAATTGCTGATCGACAAGTCGACGCAGGGCCTCGACCTGGTCCCGGCGAAGGCGCCGGACACGCGCGATGCCGACGCCGCGCGCCGCCTCGAGATCGACTGGTCGCTGCGCGACGCCGCGCTCAAGGTGCTGGTCATGCGCAACCGCCTGCTCCAGGACGACCGCATCACGGAGAAAGACGCGCGCGCCACGCACTGGCCGGCGTGGATCCTGCAGCCGCCGGAGAGCTCGCTGTCGCCCGCCGAGCTCGCGGCGCGGCTCGAGTGGCTGAACGGCGAGGTCCAGGAGCTGACCGCGCACGGCTGCAAGATCGGCGTGGACAAGACCGGCAACGCGCTCTACTGCAGCGTCGAATAGCTAGCTGCGCCGGCCGCCGCGTGGATTGTTCGGTCCGGCCGGCGACTGAATTCGCCGGCGCCGCATTGAAGTCGCCGCGCGAAGCGGTGATGCTCGCCGGCGCATGAGCTTTCCCTACATCAGCGCCGCCGAGGCGATCCCGCGCGCCGGACTGCGCCTCGTGGTGCTGGGTCGCGTGCCCAGTCCCTGGAGCGAAGCCGCCAAGGGCATCTTCCACGTGAAGCGCCTCGACTTCGCCGCGGTCCGCCTGGTCTACGACGACGATGCACTGACGCGCTGGACCGGCGGCGTGCGCAACGCGCCCGTGGCCGTGTACGAGAACGAACCGCCGCGCTCTGGCTGGGCCGAGATCCTGATGCTGGCCGAGCGGCTCGCGCCGTCGCCGGCGCTGCTGTCGCTCGAGCCGCACGAACGCGGTCGCGCGCTGGAGCTGGCGAACGACTTCTGCGGCGAGCGCGGACTCGGCTGGACGCGGCGGCTGCAATGCGTGCAGGCGGGGTTGCAGCGCGGCGGCGGATTTCCCGAACGCATCGCCGGCTATCTCGGCAAGCGTTACGGCTACGACCCCGCGCAGGGCGAGAGCTACGGCCCGCGCGTGCGCGAGCTGCTGGGCAAGTTCTCCGCGGCGTTGAAAGGCTCCGGCGGTGAGTATTACCACGGCGACACCTTCGGCGCGGTCGACATCTACAGCGCGGTGTTCATGGCGCTGTTCCAGCCGCTGCCGGAAGCGACGTGCGCGATGGATCCGAACATCCGCGTGGCGTTCGAATGGCTCGATGACGCCACGCGCGCCGCGCTGGATCCGGCGCTGATCGCACATCGCGACCGGATGTATGCGCGGCACCTCGAGACGCCGCTGGCGCTGTGACGCGCGTCCGGCGAGCTTCCTTGCCCGCGCACGCGCTGCTGCAGGAGGTGGCGCGCAACGGCGGTTACACCGATTGCTACCTGACCGCCGTGCCGCGCGCCGTCTCGCACGCGGAGTTCGTCGCGGCGTTCTACACGACGTGGTTGTTCCGGCTCGAGCGGTTCATCCTCGCGCAGCTCGTCGGCAAGCCGTCGACGGACGATGAAGCGCACGAGCTCGCGCGTGGCGAACGCGAGCGCTTCGCGGCCTGGAGTCTCGATGCCCGCTCACCGGATCAGCTCGTGATGCTGGATTTCCAGTCCCGCACGTGTTCGTGGCTGATGGTCGAGCCGGCCGCGACGGGCACGACGCTGTACTTCGGCACCGGCATCCTGCGGCTGACCGGCGGCTTCCGCGCGCTGCTGCTCTTCCACCGGCTCTACTCGCGCGCGCTGCTCGCGACCGCGCGTTCGCGCCTCAACCGGCGCGCGCCTCTTCCAGCGCCCAGTCCACGAAAGTCCTGACGATCGGCCGCCGGAAGTGCGCGGCCGGCGCGGTCAGGAAATAACTCCACGGCGACAGCCAGTGATCCTGCGTCACGCGCACGAGCTGGCCGCGTTCGAGCAGCGGCGCGACGTGCGGCCCGCGCCCGATCGCGATGCCCAGCCCCGCGACCGCCGCGCCGATCAGCACGATGGAATCGCTGAACTGCGGCCCGCGGCCGACGTTCGCGGTAGACAGGCCGGCGCGCTCGAACCAGCCGCGCCAGCCCAGCCAGGGCTGTTCGAGGCCGGCGTCGGTGTCGTGCAGCAGTGGATAGTCGACGAGCGCCGCCAGCGTGTCCGGCACGCGGCCGCCGCGGAACAGCTGCGGGCTCGCGACCGGGAACAATTCCTCGGGGCACAGCTGCTCGCCGTGCAGGCCGCGCGCGGGTCCGGGTGAAAACCGGATCGCGAGGTCGATCGCGTCGCGCCGGAAGTCCATGACCTGCCGCGACGTGCGCAACACGATGTCGATGCGCGGCGCGCGCTCGCGGAAGCGATGCAGCCGCGGCAGCAGCCAGCCGTTGGCGAACGCCGCGAGCGTGGTGATGGTCAGCACGCCGTCGGCGCGCTTGGCGCGCACGCGCGCGGTCGATTCGCCCAGCAGGTCGAATCCGGACGACAGCTCGGGAAGATAGTCGCGGCCCTGGTCGGTCAGCACGAGACCGCGCGCCAGGCGCTGGAACAGCGGCGTGTCCAGATATTGTTCGAGCCGCCGCACCTGCTGGCTGACCGCGGCCGCGGACACGCGCAGCTCGCCGGCCGCGGCCACGAAGCTGCCGAGACGTGCGGACGCCTCGAAGGCGCGCAGGGCGTTGAGCGGTGGGAGTCGTCGGGCCATCGAGGCCAAGAATATCTTGGTCTCAGCGAAAAACCTTCCCGGTCGCACCCGGCGCGGCGCCGCCGGATACTGGATCGCAAAACCGCCCGCCAGAAAGGTCCCGCCATGCATCTCTTCGACTATCTCGACTCCGGCAACGGCTACAAGGCGCGCCTGCTGCTGGCGCAACTCGGCCAGAAGTACGACTGGTCCAACATCGACATCGACAAGGGCGAGACGCGCACACCGGAGTTCCTGAAGCGCAACCCGAACGGCCGCATCCCGACGCTGCTGCTCGACGACGGCACCTATCTGCCCGAATCGAACGCCATCCTCTGGTATCTCGCCGAAGGGTCGCGCTTCGTGCCGGCGACGCAGGTGGGCCGCGCGCAGGTCCTGCAGTGGATGTTCTTCGAGCAGTACAGCCACGAGCCGTTCGTCGCGACGCCGCGCTACATCTGCCGCCACTTCCCGGCCGATCACCCTCGGCGCGCGGAGCTGCCGGCACGGCTGGAGAAGGGCCACGCCGCGTTGCAGGTGATGGAAGGGCACCTGGCCACGCGCCAGTTCTTCGTCGGCGAGCGCTACAGCATCGCGGACATCGCGTTGTACGCGTACACGCACGTCGCGCCGGACGGCGGGCTCGAACTCACGGCGTATCCGCAGGTACGCGAGTGGCTGGCGCGCGTGGCCGCGCAGCCGAACCACGTGACGTTGCTGTCGGTGCCTAACAAGGCGGCGGCGGCTTGAGCGGCGGCGGGACGAGAGACGGCCGCTCGACGGGCGGGCGTGCGATCGGCAGTGCAGCGGCAACGCCGGCGCCGGCCCGCACGCCGGAACCGCCGTATTTCGCGGTGATCTTCTCGTCGCAGCGAACCGCCATCGACGAGGGTTACGACGCGATGGGCGAGCGGATGGTGGAGCTCGCGGCGCAGCAACCGGGGTTCCTCGGCGTCGAGAGCGTGCGCGATGCGGCGGGTTTCGGCATCACGGTGTCGTACTGGGAATCGGAGGCGGCGATCGCGGCGTGGCGCGCGCACGGCGAGCACCGCGTCGCGCAGGCGATGGGCGTGAAGAAGTGGTACTCGTCGTTCACGACGCGCGTGGTGCGGGTGGAGCGAGCGTCGGGCGGGCGGTAGAGCAGGAGCGTCCTCTCGTCCTACTCGTCGCCAGATCGCGACGTGATTGTCGTGGCCCGCCGACCGCGGCTAGTCTTGCGGGCCATGAAAAAGTTCTTGTTCCTCGCGTCCGCGCAACGCTTCGGCGATTTCGCGCTGCTGTTGCTGCGACTCGTCGTCGGGTTGTTCCTGATCTTCGGCGTGTGGGACAACGTCACCAGCCCGGAACGCATGCGCGAGTTCGAGGCCTTCCTCGCGCAGCATCATTTCGCCGCGCCGACGCTGCTGGCGCCGGTGTCGGTTTATGCGCAGTTGCTGGTCGGCATCGCGTTCGTGCTCGGCCTGTTCACGCGGTGGGCGGGCATCCTCTGCATGATCAACTTCATCGTCGCGATCGTGATGGTCGATCACTCGGGCGGCATGCGCGGCATCTTCCCGTCGCTGGTGCTCGTGATGATCGGTCTGTATCTCGCGACACACGGTGCCGGCCGCTTCTCGGTGGACGCGGGCATCCGCGCGAACGAACTGCCGCGCCCGAAGAACGGCGGCGTGCGACTGAAGAAATAGGGACGTACCCCATTTTCGCTGTCACATTTGCAGGTGCGGCGGTGAACGGTGCGTCGTCGGGAAATGTGACAACGAAAATGGGGTACGTCCCTTGGCACGTAACGTCGAGATCAAGGCACGCATCGAAAACGTCGCGCTGCTGACGCCGAAAGTCGCAGCCATCGCCAGCGAAGGCCCGCTCGAGATCGCGCAGGACGACACGTTCTTCGCCTGCGACAACGGCCGCCTCAAACTACGCGCATTCTCGACCGACTCCGGCGAGCTGATTTTCTACAAACGCGTGAACCAAACGGGACCGAAGGAGTCGTTCTTCTTACGATCCCCAACTACTTCACCCGAGACGCTTCGTGAATCGCTATCGCTGGCCTACGGACAAATCGGTCGCATCCGTAAATACCGCACTCTCTTCCTGGTTGGACGTACCCGCGTTCACCTGGACCGCGTCGAAGGTCTCGGCCATTTTCTCGAGCTCGAAGTCATGCTGGTGGACGATGAGCCCACCGAGCAGGGGGTTCGCGAGGCGAACGACATCATGGGCCAGCTCGGCATTCAGCCCGGGCAACTCGTCGAAGGCGCCTACCTCGACCTGATGGGGACCGTCCCCCCGGCCGTTTGAGGTCGGCTCCGGTCGACCGCGCCAGACCCACGCGTTCACCCGCACCCGGCGACGCCCTCCCACTCGACGCGCGTGACCGTCCCCATTTGCTAGCAAACGGGGACTGTCCCCATTATTCGGGAACGGCAGCACCGGCCGCCGGTCTGTGCTCTGCGAGGGAGAAAATCATGAAGAGCCCGGTTCTGGGACTGGCCTTGTCCACGCTCGCCTTCGGCGCGAGCTCCGTCTACCTGTGGGTGCAGCTCGACGAGCAGCGGGAGCAGGCCGCCGCCGTCAGCCAGGCCAACACCGAATTGACCGCGCGTCTCGCCGAGTTCGATCAGCGTCGCAACGCCTTCGCACAGCACCGCCTGAACGGCCCCGGCCCTGGTCCCGGCGGCACGCCACCACCCCCCGGTGCGCTGGCCATGAACGGCCCGCCCTCATCCGCGAAGACCGACGCCACCGAAGACGCCAGCCCCTGGCGCAACCGCAATCGCACGATGGAAAACGCGCCGGAGATGCCGGCGGCCATGGTCAAGATGATGCGCGCCAACATGCGCGCCCAGAACAAGAAGCTCTACTTCGACCTGCAGTCCAGGCTCGGTCTCTCCGCCGACGACACCAACGCGATGCTCGACCTCATAACCGACCAGCAGGCCGGCGGCTTCCGCCGCTTCCGCAACCAGAATCCCGAGCAGGCCCGCGACAGCTGGGAAGCCGAACAGGCGAAGAGCAAGGCGCAGATCACCGACCTCCTCGGCCCCGCAAAGGCCACCGAATTCGAGGAATACCAGAAGACGATGCCGTCGCGCTCCGAGCTCCTGATGATCTCGCAGCAGCTCGAAGGCGTGGACACGCCGCTGACCGACGATCAGCGCACGAAGCTCCTGGCCACGCTGGTCGAAGAACGCGAACGCATCCCGATGCCGACGTTCGAGACCGGCGAACAGCAGGCCGACTATCAGAAGACCTACAGCGAGTGGCAGGCCGACTACGAAAAACGCGTCGCCGACCAGGCGCGCGGCATCCTGTCGTCCGAGCAGCTCTCTACCTACCAGGAATACCAGACCTGGCAGCAGCAGATGCGCGAGCAGTTCGCGGTGTCCGGCGGTCCGCCGATGCGCGGCATGCGCGGTGGCGGCCCGATGTTCATGGCCGCGCCCGCGGGCGGCGTAGCCTTCGCGGTCACGACCGAGACGAACTCCTCCCGTCCGACGGAAAACACCGCCAGGCCGAAGTAGTCTGCGCGGCATGAAAACCGACGAAGACCAGATCCGCGAACTGGTGGCCACCTGGATGTCGGCGACGAAAGCCGGCGATCTCGACACCGTGCTCGATCTCATGACCGACGACGTGGTGTTCCTCGTGGCCGGCCAGCAACCGTTCGGCAAGCGGGAATTCGCCGCGCGCATGAAACCGCCGGTTTCCGGCGCGCCGGCGCCGGCGATCGACGGGCACAGCCACATCAAGGAGCTGCACGTCGAGGGCAACCTCGCGTACCTCGTGAACCAGCTCGACGTGGACATCTCGCCGCCCCACGGCCCGACCACGCGCCACACCGGTCACGTGCTGACCGTCTTGCGCAAACAGGGTGGACGGTGGCAACTTGCGCGCGACGCCAATCTACTTCAGCCAGTGAGACTCTGATGCATCATCGCGGCAGCTGTCATTGCGGAAACGTCGCCATCGAGTTCGACGCGGACATCCAGGGCGCGATGTCCTGCAACTGCTCCATCTGCTCGCGCGGCGGCGCGTTGCTGACGTTCATCCCGCGCGACGCCATGAAGCTCGACGCCGCGCCGGATGCGATGACGACGTACACGTTCAACAAGCACGTCATCCAGCACAAGTTCTGCAAGACCTGCGGCATCAAGGTGTTCGGCGAGGGCACCGATCCGAAGGGCAACCGGATGGCGGCGATCAACGTGCGCTGCCTCGAGAACTTCGAGTTCGAGAAGCTGCCCGTGCAGCATTTCGACGGCCGGTCGATGTAAGCGCCGCTTGGAGCGACTCTTATATATGAGCGCCGCCGTGGCCGGGTTCCTCGGCGTGGCATTCGGCGCTTTCGGTGCGCATGCGCTGCGCGCCAAGTTGTCGCCCGATATGCTGGCCGTCTTCGAGACCGGCGTGCGCTACCAGATGTTCCACGTCGTCGCGGTGTTCGCCGCCGCCTGGGCGGCGGGGCGGTGGCAGAAGCCGGTGTTCGGCGTGGCGGGCGCGCTGTTCCTGGCGGGCATCGCCGTGTTCTCCGGCTCGCTCTATCTACTGGCGCTGACCGGCGAGCGCTGGTTGGGCGCGGTCACCCCGCTGGGTGGCCTCGCGTTGCTGTCCGGCTGGCTGCTGCTCGCGGTCGGTGCTTTTCGTGCGCGCTGAGTCTGGCGCGTTCGTCATTGCGGCGCTGCTGTTCGCGACGGCGGCGCCGGCCGGCGTCCTCAAGTGTGCGAGCCACACGATCACCGCGCCGGACGCCAGCGCGGCGATACACGCGGCGCGTCGCGCAGCCGGCGACTCGAAGATCCGCGCGCGCAGCCTCAGCGTTTGCCTGAACCCCGGCCGCGGACGCGCCTGGTACGGCGCGGAGCCGGAGCCGCAGGCCGATGGTTCGGTCGTCAAACCATCCGTCGAGTGCCTGAGGGGCACCGGCCCGTGGCGCTGCGAAAAGCTCGAGCAGCGCACCGCGCGTTTCGACGTCGCGCTGCGCGACGGTCCCGCCCGCTACGAATTCGCGCTACCCGCGACGATGGACATCGGCCTCGCCCGCCAGCTCGTCACCCGCGCCTTCGAGATCGCACCGACGCTGACGGCGACGCAGGAGTGCAACTATCGACCGCCGCGCGATCCGAAGCCGGGCGCCGACGACATGTCCGCTTTCCATCGCTCGTTCGAGCGCCGTCTAGACGACCCGTGGGCGAACGTGGACGCGGACCCGGACGGCTCCGTGGGCGTGGTCTTCGACTTCAACGGCCTCACTTTTCGCCCCGCCGCTACCGGCGATGGCTGGTCGTTCGAGTGCTGGTACGTCGTCGTCGTCGTCAGCTGAACCACTGACAGTTCGGCAGTTCCGCCCCGCGGCGTCACTGGCGCCCGCCGGCGCGCGCGCCTAATGTCCGCGCATGATCTTCAACGACTACTACGCCGACGTCCCCGACGACATCCTCGAGAAGTTCGTCACCAGCCAGCCGCTGTGCCGCTTCGTCACCGCCGGCGCCGACGGCCAGCCGCACATCGGTCTGTACCCGTTCGTCTATCTACGCGACACGATCGAGATCCACCTGCACCGCGCCGACGAGCAGCTGGTCGACCTGCGCGCCAATCGCAAATGCGCGCTCGAAGTCGACGAAGTGCACGGCACCATTCCCTCGAACTGGGTCCACCCGACCAACGCCATGTTCGCCACCGCCTATCACCGCACCGTGATCTTCGAATGCGACGCCGAGGTCTCCGACGACCACGCCGTGCTCGCCGCGCAGCAGGCGCGGCTCATGTCCACCTACCAACCCGAGGGCAATCACAAGCCGATCACGGCCGACGCGGCGATGTACCGCGGCCCCTTCAACGAGATCTCCGCGCTGACGCTCACCGTCCGCGCGCGCAAGGTGAAGTGGAAGCTGGCGCAGAACCGCGACCGCAAGGCGCGCGAGAAGATCATCGCCGAGCTGCGCCGGCGAGGCCGTCCGACCGACGCCGGGGCCGCCGATGCGCTGCAATGGACGCTCGACCACGAGGCGTCGAAGTAGTCATGCCGATCGGCCGCGTCGTGGCGGTCTGGATGCTGCTCATGCTCGTGGAGACTGCGCACGGCATCGCGCGCGAAGTCTTCCTCGCGCCGCTGCTCGGCGACCTGCAGGCGCGGCAGCTCGGCGTGGCGGTCGGCAGCCTCCTCGTCTTCCTGATCGCCCTCGCGACCGTGCGCTGGATGGGCGCCCGCACGGCGCGCTCGCAGTGGATGGCGGGCGGAACCTGGGTCGCGCTGACATTCTCGTTCGAGGTCCTGCTCGGCCTGTGGCTGGGCTTCTCCTGGCACCGGATCCTCGCGGACTACGACCCCGCGCGTGGCGGCTTCATGGTGCTCGGACTCGTGGTGATGCTGATCGCGCCGCGCGTCACCGCTAGAATCCGCGGCCTATGAACGAACCGATGATCGTCCACACCGGCGGCTGCCATTGCGGCCGCGTGCGCTTCGAAGTCGACGCGCCGGCCGAGCTCGTCATCGACGAGTGCAACTGCTCGATGTGTTCGCGCACGGCCTATCTACATCTGATCGTGCCGGCGGACCGCTTCCGCATCACGCAGGGCCGCGACGCGCTGACCACCTACACGTTCAACACCGGCACCGCGAAGCATCTCTTCTGCGCCACCTGCGGCATCAAGCCGTTCTACGTGCCGCGCTCGCATCCGGACGGCTGGAGTGTGAATGCGCGTTGCATCGATCCGGGCACCGTGACCGCGATGAGGGTGAACGCGGTCGATGGCAGGAACTGGGAGCAGCACTACCCCGCCGGCCGCGGCGAGTTCGTGGCCTGAGCTGCGGCACCATTTCCAGGAAATGGGGTCTGACCCCATTTCACCACTTGTTCCGCAGCTCCCGCAGTTTCACGAACACCGTCCGCGCATCCGGCTTCTCTCCGATCTCCGGAAACTTCTCCCGCAACCGCGCCGCGATCTCCGGGTTCGCCAGCCGCAGGAACGCGTTCACGCGCTTCTCCTCGCCCAGCGTCGTCACGCGCGCCTCCGCCGGCTGGTGCGCCCGCGCCCCGGCCAGCGCCTTCGCCGCATCCGCATTCCCCGGCTCCCGGTCCAGCGTGAACATCAGGTTCCGCGCCATGTATTCGTGCCCCGGATACACGCGCGTCGCGTCGGGTAGTTTGGCCAGCTGATCGACGAACGTCTCGTACAGCAGCCCGGGATCCCCGCCGTTGTGGCAGTTCCCCGCGCCCGCATTGAACAACGTATCGCCGCAGAACAGCGCCGGCGAATCCCCATGCTCCAGCAGGCACACGTGCGCCCGCGTATGCCCCGGTGTATCCAGCGCCTCGAGTTCCACGGTCTTCCCCACCTTGATGACGTCGCCGCGCACCAGCCCGCGGTCGACGCCCCCTATCTTCCCGGCCGCGCCCGCATGCGCCAGCACCTTCGCACCGGTCGCCTTCACGACGTCCGCATTCCCGCCGCAATGATCCCAGTGCTCGTGCGTGTTCAGGATCTGCGTGATCTGGAACCCGTGTTCCTTCGCCGCGTCCAGCATCGCGCGCGCATCCAGCGGATCCACCGCCAGCGCCTCGCCGGTCTGCGAACACGCGATCAGATACTGGAAATTGCGCAGGTCGTTCGCGACCCACAGTCTCTCGACGATCATTCCGCCACTCCCTGGCTCTCGCCTTCAGGCGCGCAGCGCCTCGTCGAACAATCCATGTTGCGGCTTCAACGGCACGCGGATCCGCACGGTGGTGCCTTCGCCGACGATCGAATGGATGTCGATCGACCCGCCCATCAGCTTCAGCCGCTCGCGGATGTTGAACAATCCGAAGCCGCCCTGTCTCGTGGGCAACCGGTCGATCACCTGTACCTCGAATCCCACACCGGGGTCGACGACGTCGATCGTCAACGCCTCGCCGTTCACCGCGCAGCGCACGGTGGCGCGCTTGGAGCGCGCATGCTTGATCACGTTCTGCAGCAGCTCGCGCACGGTCTGGAACAGCAATACGGTCACCTGGTCCTCGAGCGGCTTCGCGATGCCGTCATCCTCGACGTTCACCGTCAGCCGCTGCTGCTTCGCCACGCGATCCGCGAGCCAGCGCAACGCTTCCACCAGGCCGGTGTCGTGCAGTCCGGGCGGCGCGAGCTCGAGCATCAGCGTGCGCGTCTGCAGCGTCGTGTCGGCCAGCACCTGCTCCGCCTCGAGCAGGATCGCGAGCTGATCGCGATCCGACGTCTTGCGCTTCACCTCGGCCAGCTGCATCGCCATACCGGCGAGATTCTGCGCGGGGCCGTCGTGCAGCTCGCTCGCGAGCTTGCGCCGCGCGCGTTCCTCGGCCAGCGTGATCTCGGTGGCCAGCGCGCGCAGCTGCGAATCGTGCTGGGCCAGCGCGCTCTCGGCCTCGCGCATCGCGGTGACATCGCGGCCGGTGCCCCAGAACCGCAGCACCTTGCCGTCCTCGACGATGCCGATCATCGAGATCAGCAACACGCGATCGAGCCCGTACGGCCCATGCACCACGTGCTCAATGTTCCGCACCTGGTAACCGTTGCGGATCGCCTCGCGGATGCGCTCGATGTAGATGCGCGACCAGGTCGGATGATCCGCCAGCCGCGTGCCGACGATGGTCTTCTCCGCTTCCTTCACGCCCAGCGCCACCATGAACGCCGTGTTGCACTCGGCCACGAAGCCGTGTTTGCGCACCCACGCGATCTGGTCGTCCGCGGACAACGAAACCGGCATCGGCTCCGCGAGCTCGGTGCGGAAGATGGCCTCGCTGCTGTTGGCGATGAACGCGCGATACCGCTCGTCGCTGCAACGCGCGTTCTCGATGGCGTGATCGCGCTCGCCCATCACGGCCTGCAACAGCAGCAGCGGCAACACGCACAGCGCGAGGAACGTCTGCAGCTCGTACACGCCTTCGAACGGGCCGTAGCCGCGCGTCGTCGCCAGCGACGCCATCGCCACCGTCAGACCGGCCGCGAGCGCGGTGCGCCGCGGGCCGCCGAGCATCGCGATCCAGACGAGCACGGGATACACGATGTAGGGCACATCGAGCGGCGACGTCGGCATGCCGTCGTTGTGCAGGAACACGGCGGTCAACAGCACGACCAGCACCGCGAACGCGGCCAGTGTCGCCGCCCGCCCGCCGCGCGACGTACGGTGCATGCCGAGCCCGTGGAAGCCGATGGTCAGCAACAGCGGCGTGACGACCAGCGCGCCGAGGAAGTCGCCGATCCACCAGCTCTGCACCTGGATCCAGAAGGCATGGGTGTCGGGATAGCCGCCGCGCACGGCCGTGGCCACCAGTGCGCAGGCCAGCGTCGACAGCAGCGCCGCGGCGGCGAAGCACAGGATGTGCCGCAGGCGCGCGAACGAGATGGGCCCGCTGACACCGAGATGCATCAGCGACACGCCGATCATGCCGGCCGCGAACTTGACCGGCAGCAGCACGGCGACCAGCTTCAGCGGGATCTGCGGCGCCCAGACCAGGTGGCCGGCCAGCTCGGCGGCCACGCAGCTCACGAACAGCACTGTCCAGAAACGGGCGGGATACAGCAGAAGGAAGGCGAAGAGGACGCCGCTGGCCGGCCAGAACACCCCCACGTCGTGGGGCGCGATCAGCAGGTTGGTACCAATACCGACAGCCAGGAAATGCAACGGAAAGTAGACTGCTCCCGCCTGCAGGGGACCTAACTTCAGTCCGAACGGTCGAACGAGACGATTCATGACTGGCGCCATCATAGAACGAGACCTGGACCGTAGCTCGACGGCGACGACTTGTTGTTTGCTCCGGCTGGGGCATATTTCCGGTTTCGAGGGATAAATCAGTGAAAAGCCGCTTCGGATTCAGGGTATTGCTGTTCCCCGTGTTCGCCACGCTGGCCGCCTGCGGCAGCAGCGGCGGCGGCGAGGGCAGTTCCGGGCTGCCGTCCGGCGGTGGCGGTGGCTCGACCACCTGGACGCCGAACGTCTTTTTGCCCTCGTCGACCTACGACAAGCTCTGCGCCAACCCGCGCGCCGGCACCACCGACCAGCGCGGCACCGTCGCCGACGAGAACCGCTGGCTGCGTTCCTGGACCAACGAGCTGTACCTCTGGTACGGCGAGGTCACGGACCGCGACCCGAATGCCTATTCGGACCCGCTCGACTACTTCGACCTGCTGCGCACCACGGCGACGACGCCCTCGGGCGCCGACAAGGACAAGTTCCACTTCACGTACGACACCGCCGTGTGGCAGGCCCTCTCCCAGGGCGGCACCGAGGCCGGCTACGGCGCGGAGTTCGCGATCCTGGCGGGTTCGCCGCCGCGCCGCATCGTCGTCGCGTTCACGGATGCCGGTTCGCCGGCCGCCTCGCAGCTCGCGCGCGGCGATGAGGTCCTGCAGGTCGACGGTGTCGACGCGGTCAACGGCGGCACGCAGGCCAACGTCGACGTGCTAAACGCCGGCCTGTTCCCGGACAGCGTCGGCGAGAGCCACACGCTGGTCGTGCGCAACACCGCGGGTGTGCAGCGCTCGGTGACGCTGACCAGCGCGACGATCACGCACGTGCCCGTGCCGGTCGTCACCACCTTCTCCACCGGCTCGGGCGCCGTCGGCTACATCCAGTTCAACGACCACATCGCGACGGCCGAGACGCCGCTGATGAACGCGATCACGCAGCTGAAGACCGCGAACGTCACGGACCTGATCCTCGACCTGCGCTACAACGGCGGCGGTTACCTCGACATGGCCAGCGAGGTCGCTTACATGATCGCGAACCCGACGCTGACCAGCGGCCAGACTTTCGAGAAGATCGTATTCAACGACAAGAACCCGTCGAGGAACCCGGTGACCGGCGAGACGCTGACGCCGACCGCGTTCCACACCACGACGCAGGGATTCCAGGGCTCGGCCGGCCGCGCGCTGCCGAACCTCGGCCTCGACCACGTGTACATCATCGTCGGGCCGGGCACGTGCTCGGCCAGCGAGTCGATCATCAACTCGCTGCGCGGCGTCGGTGTGCAGGTGTACCTCATCGGCTCGACCACCTGCGGCAAGCCGTACGGCTTCTATCCCACCGACAACTGCGGCACTACCTACTTCACCATCCAGTTCAAGGGCGAGAACGCCGCGAACTTCGGCGACTACACCGACGGCTTCTCGCCGGCGAACACGGTGAACGATGCCGGCACGACGGTCGCGGGTTGCTCGGTGGCGGACGACTTCACTCACCCGATGGGTGACGTCGCCGAGGGCCGCGTCGCGGCGGCGCTGTCCTTCCGCGCCAGCAACAACCAGACCTGCCCGACGCCAAGCGGCAACTCGCACCCGGTGCTGTCGAAGGCCTCGCCCGGCGGACGCGCCGGCCTCGAGGTCTCGAAGCCGGCGGCGCGCCTGAACCGCATCATCCGCCGCGCCACGTAACGCGGTCCGCGCTCCAGGTTCCGGGAAAAAGGCCCTGCGGGGCCTTTTTCTTTTTCCGGCGCGCCGGAACCGGCCGCGCGCGGACTAACCACTCAACTGCGAACCCCAACCGTCTCGTCGGGAGCAGTCATGAGTACAGGGAAGTTAGTTCGGGGCCTGCTGCTGCAGGCGGCGACCACCGCACTGGTGGCCGCCTGCGGCGGCGGCGGATACGGTGGCGATGGCGGCAACGGCAATGGCAGCGGCAACGCCCCGCCACCGGCCCCCGCACCGGCGGCCGTGATCCGCGACGCGCAGTTCACCGACGACACCGTCGAAGGCCTGGGCTTCAGCGTCGCCAACGTCGGCGAGGGCCGCACGGACGCCGCGGGCAAGTTCCAGTTCGCGCAGGGCCGAAAGATCGACTTCTTCGTCGGCGGCGCGACCAACCGCATCACCATCGGCAGCGCCACGCCTGACTACCCGGCGTCGGGCAGCGTCGCGTTCAGCCTGAACGACCTCGCGGAAGCGAAGGCCGCGAACGGCGACGCCTATCTCGGCAACCTGCTGCGCCTGCTGGTGCTGCTCGACGCCAACGACGACACCACCGACGGCTTCCAGATCGACGCCGCGGCCAACACGGCCATCGGCGCCGCGGTCACCGGCACTCGGACGCTGGATTTCGCTGCGAGCGGCGCGGCCTTCGGCGGCGATGCGGCAGTCGGCGCGATCGCCACGGCGCTGCATCGCACGCTCGTGTCGGCTGACGAGGCGGTGTCGCGCTACCGGCTGCTGTTCCGCCAGTCGCGATCGAGCACCATCGCGCTGACCGGCGACGACACGCGCGCCGTGGTCGCGAACCGGCAGAAGGCCAGCGTCACCGTGATCCGCGTGCGCAACGCCGACGGCAGCGATGCCGCGCAGACGCTCGCGGAGATCCCGGTGGGCAAGGAGCCGCGCTTCGTCGCGATCGCGCCGAACGATGCGCGCGCGTACGTGACGTCGGCGGTCGATGGCACGATGAGCGTCATCGATCTCACGGCGAGCACGCCGGCGGCGCTGGGCAATGCGATCGAGGTCGGCGTCGAGCCGCGCGGTGTCGCGATCACGCCGAACGGCCGCTACGCGTTCGTCGCCGGCCACACCACGGGCGACGTGGCCGTGGTGAATCTCACCAGCAACACCGTCATCGGCCGCGTCGCCACGGGCGGCAATCCGTACGCCATCGCGATCAGCAACGACGGCGACCGCAGCGACGACGACGAACGCGTGTACGTCACGCAGTTGTTCGGCGAGGTGATCGACCCGGCACGGCCGGACGGTTTCGACGATGCGAAGGAGGGCGTCGTGAGCTCGTTCCGCGTCGGCGACGCGGTGGCGAACGCGGCCGCCACGACCGTCACGCGCCTGCTGCTGAAACCGATGGCCTCGGGTTTCACCGCCGACCGCCGCAACTTCTGCCGGCTCACGCGCGATGCGCTGCAGACCGCGGGCACCGTGAAGTACTTCAACAGCAACGCCGACGGCCTGGGCAACGGTGCCGCCGCGCTCAAGAACGAGACGTTCTGCCCGGACACCACGTCCACCGACATCACGGACACGGGCCCGATCGCCAAGGTCGGCCAGAAGGTGTACCCGAACATGCTGTTCGGCGCGCTGTTGCGCGGCCCGTTCCTCTACGTGCCGAACGTCGGCGCGCAGCCGGAGCCGCCGGTCACCTTCAACACCAACGTGCAGGCGCTCGTCGGCGTGTTGTCCGCGACGACGAACGCGGAGGCGCCGTTCTCGGTCAACCTCAACACGTTCGTCGGTCCCGAGGTGGCGTCGGCGCCCGCGACGCCGCTCGACAAGCTGTTCCTCAACGACATCGTCGCCATCGACGCGGACAAGCGCGGCCGGAATTTCCTCGTGGTCAGCCGCGGCGGCAACTACGTGATCCGCGCCAGCATCGGCACCGACGGCAAGCTGACCACGCTCGACGCCGACAAACACGCGCGCCGCTTCCAGACCGGCAACCTGCCGACCGGCGTCGTGATGTCGCGCGACGGCAAGCGCGCGTACAGCAACAACGAGCTGAGCACGTCGGTGACCGCGATCAACCTCGCCGACAACACCGTGCTCGCACGCGACATCGACTCGAGCGCGCCGCCGGCGCCGGGCACGCAGGCGCATCGCAATCTCGTCGGCAAGCTGGCGTTCTTCACGGCGCTCGGCATCCCGGACGTCATCGACACGAACGGTGATGGCCAGTTCGACCTCGCGCTGCGCGACATCGATCCCGTCGCCAACAAGGGCAAGGCCTCGCGCGGCGCATGGTCGAGCTGCGCCTCGTGCCACGACGACGGCCACGCCGACAACGTCACGTGGATCTTCGAGACCGGCCCGCGCCAGACGATTCCGCTCGAGGGCACGTTCGCGCGCAACAATCTCGACGATCAGCGCATCCTCAACTGGAGCGCGGTGCGCGGCTCGAACACGGACTTCAACAACAACGCGCGCGGCATCCAGGGCGGCACCGGCTTCGCGACCAACGTGAACGGCGTCGACAAGTCCGCGCTGGTCTACAACCACGGCCCGACGAAGGGCATCAGCGATTCGCTGGACGCGATGAGCGAGTGGGTGGCGACGGTGCGCGCGCCAATCATGCCGGCCATCGCGGCGGGCGTCGAAGCGCACGGCCGCGCGTTGTTCGTCACGAACTGCGCCAGCTGCCACGGCGGCGCGAAGTGGACGAAGAGCCGCACGAAGGGTCTCTACCAGGACAATCCGCTGCTGGCGCAGGATCCGGTGAGCGCGGCGTTCTTCACGGGTGTGACGGTGAACGATGCGGGCGTCACCGTCGCCGGTCCGCAGGTGGTGAAGGTGACGCGCGCGGGTGGGGTGACCACGATCCTCGACAACGTCGGCACGTTCAACGTCGCCAGCCCGATCGAGATCCGCGGCGCCGCCGCGGTGGCCGGACAGACGACGCAGGGCTTCGCGCCGTTCGGCGCCGGCGGGTTCAACAGCCCGTCGTTGCTGGGTGTGGCGTTGTCGGGTCCGTACTTCCACGACGGCTCGGCGCACACGCTCGAAGAAGTGGCGACGCGCCACAACCTCGGTGCCACCGGCACGATCGCGACGAACCTGTCAGCGACCGATCTTGCCGACCTGCTGACCTTCGTCAAGAGCATCGACGACGCCACCGAGAAGGTGCAGTAATGGGGACAGTCCCCGTTTCCTAGCAAAAGGGGACAGTCTTCGAAGTGCCGGACCTGGGGGGTCCGGCACTTGCGTTTCAAGCGCGCGGCATCGTTGACCCGACAACTCCGCCCTCGGCGTTCTTTCCGTGAGATAGAACCGCAATATGCGTCGAGTCACGTTCCTTACCCTCTTGCTGGCCGCCGTCGCTGCGCGCGTCGTTGCCGACGATAGTGCGACCCGCGCGGCGGGCGAGGACCTCGCGGTCCTGAAAGGTGCCATCAACCATCTCTGCCTGAAGGACGACGGCCGACGCGAGATCATTTCCGACTCGCCCGACGAGTGGGGAGCCGCGGATCACCTGCCGGATGCACGACTCACGCGCGAATATGGCGCTCAACTCTCGTCACGATCAGCTGCCAAGGACTCGTGGCCCCTGGCCTCCCTTTGTACGAACGTGTCAGTTATCCGCGGCGCTCGCATTCGAGCGTTCTTCGCGAAGGACCGGCGCATTCCGCCGGGGTGGGAAGGCTTCGAAAAGGAGTTCGGTACGCGCGGATATCTCACGGCCACCCGCCCGGTCTATTCCGCCGATCGCACCCGCGCGATCATCAGCCTGGGATCACACTGCGGCGAATTGTGCGGAAGCGGGCGGGTCATCGAGTTGACGCGAACGACCGATGGTTGGCGGGTCCTGCATACCTTCAACACGTGGATCTCGTAGACGCACGCGTGGCGAAGTTAGACTCCGCGCATGAAGACACCGCTCGTGCGACTCCTCTGTGCCTTTCTCGTCGGTGCAATGCCCGCGGTTTCGGGCGCTGCCAATGCCGTCACCCCGGAAGACGTCGCCGTCCTCCGAGCGGCTCTCGCTCCCGAGTGCGAGAGGTCCGGCACGGGATACCACCTGTTGTCGACCAAGCCGGCGGGTGTCGATAGCGACGACCACGTTCCTGCGGATTGGCCCGAGGCCAAGGAGCTCGACGAGAAATTGCGTGCTCGAGCCGAAACGCCTGGCAGTTGGAGCGGAATCCGCGTCTGCCCGAAAGTACTCGTGCGTCGCGAGGGAGACATCGATCGCCTGATCGACAGCGCGCCCGATCTCGACCGGGGCTGGAAGAACTTCTACGACGTATACCGCGGGGCTCACGGTGTCCTGTACATCTCGTTGCCGGCCTACTCGGCGGACGGCAACCGTGCCGTCATCGTCTACGGGTCAGGCTGCGGCTCCCTCTGCGGCTACGGCCAGGTCATCGAGCTCGAGAAGAAAGACGGCACCTGGCATCGCGTCCGCGATCAAGGTACCTGGATCTCCTGATTCAATCGAACCGCAGATTCACTTCCACTTCCGGCAACAACGGCGACGCATCGAAATACGACCCGTCATCCCCGGCCGCGGCCACGCTCCCCGCGATCACGTATTGCGCCTGACCCTCGATATCCAGCCGATACAGCTTCCGCGACTCCGCCTTCCCGCGCAGGCTGCGCGGAATCCGGTCGACGACCTCCGCCACCAGCCGCTGCTCGATCGTGAAACTCTCGAACCACGCCGGCAGCGACATCCACACGACGCCGCGGAACAGGATGTCGACGCGCTTCGGCCCGCCGTCATCGCGATCGTGCGACCGCAACAGCAGAACGCCGTGATGCTGGTGATAGATGACGAGCCCGAAGTGCCCGTTGAATCGCGTCGGTAATGCCAGCGGCTCGGGCGTCGACACGATCAGACCGAGATGATCCCGGACGCGCCCGCGAGGTGCTGCGTCGTGTGAATGTAGTGATCGACGAGCAGCGCCGCGAACAACCACATCAGGTAGGTGATCGAGAACCGGAACACCTTCATCGGCAGGTGCGCGCGATCCGACACCTTCAGCTGCCACGCATGCCACAGGAACATGCCGTTCAGCACCAGCGCCGCCGCGAGATAGATCAAACCACTCATGCCCGTGACGAACGGCATCAGCGTCACCGCCACCAGCAGCACGGTGTACAGCAGCACCTGCAGCCGCGTGAACGCGACGCCATGCGTGACCGGCAGCATCGGGATGCCGACCTTCGCGTATTCATCCTTGCGCGCGATCGCCAGCGCCCAGAAATGCGGTGGCGTCCACACGAACACGATCAGGAACAACAGCAGCGCATTCGCGTCGACCGAGTTCGTCACCGCGGCCCAGCCGAGCACCGGGGGCGCGGCACCCGCGGCGCCGCCGATCACGATGTTCTGCGACGTCGCGCGCTTCAGCCACACGGTGTAGATCACCGCGTAACCGATCAGCGACGCGAACGTGAGGATCGCGGTCAGCGCGTTCACGAACGCGAACAACACGCCCATCGACAACGCCGCCAGCACGAACGCGAAGCCGAGCGCCGCGCGCGCCGACAACTTCCCGGTGGGCAGCGGCCGGCGCTTCGTGCGCGACATCTGCGCGTCGATGCGTTCGTCGAGCACGTGGTTGATGACGGCGGCGCTGGCCGCGGCCAGGCCGACCCCGAGATTGCCGAAGATCAGCGCGTCCAGCGGCGGCATGCCCGACGACGCCAGCAACGTGCCGACGATCGACGTGAACACGATGAGCATGACGACGCGCGGCTTCGTCAGCTCGTAGAAGCTGCGCCAGCGAGTCGTGCTGCCGAGGGCGATGGGTTCGGAGGCTGCCATGGGGCGCGGCAGTTTACCCCGGTTTCAGCGGAAGTCGGCCACCGGTCGCAGCTGCCGGTTGAGGAATACCGTGGCTCCTACGAGCAGCGCGGCGCCCGCGTTATGTGCCGCGGCCAGCGGCAACGGGAAGGCGCGCAGCACCATGAAAACCCCGATCGACAGCTGCAGGCCCAGCGCCAGCAGCACCAGCACGCCCGCCCGCCGCGGCCCGGGTCCGAGTCCGCGGAACGACGCCAGCACCGCGAGCAGCAGCAGCAGGGTGGCGACCAGCGCCCCGACGCGATGCGTGAAATGGATGGCGACGCGCGCCGGGTGGTCGAGCACCCCGCCGGCGTAGTTGATGCCGAGGCCATGCCACAACACGAACGCGTCGCGGAAGTTCGCCTCCGGGATCCACTGGTCCTGGCACTTCGGCACGTCGGGGCAGGCGACCGCGGCGTAGTTGCTGCTGGTCCAGCCCCCGAGCCATACCTGGATCGCCAGTGCGCCGAGCGCCATGCCGGCCCACAGCCGCGCGCGCGTGCCGCCCTCGGCCACGATGTTCCCGGCCAGCACGCTGCGCCCGTCGACCGGCCGCGTGCGCGCGCGCAGCGACAGCCACAACCACAGCAGCAACGCGAAAGTAGTTAGTCCGCCGACCAGGTGCCCGGTGACGATCAGCGGCTTCAGCAGCCAGGTCACCGTCAACATGCCGAGGATGCCCTGGAACACCACCAGCAGCAGCAGCGCGATCGCGAACCACACGCTGACGCCGGGCTCGCGCCGCGCGCGGATCGAGAACGCCGCGATGACGACGATGATCAGCCCCAGCGTGCTCGCCGCGTAGCGATGGATCATCTCCGTCCACGCCTTGCGCACGTCGGCGTCCGTCGCGTAATGCTCGGCCGAGCCCGTTGGCGCGACGTGGCCGAAACAGCCCGGCCAGTCCGGACAGCCAAGCCCCGAATCCGACAGGCGCGTGTAGCCGCCGAGCACGACGACGCCGAAGCACAGCAGCGCGCCTAACAACGCCAGCCGCCGGATCCAGATCACTTCTTTCATGCCCGGCTCAACCGATGTGCGACAGCTTGAGCAGCTTCTTGAGGTCGCTCAGCAGGTCCTTGGAGGTGGTCTGTCTGCCGTCGTGCCGCATCATCAGGTTGCCGAGCGGATCGACGATGAACAGCGACGTGGCGCGTTCCGGCGGGAACTGCGCCAACAGGGCCTGCGCCCCGGGCGCCGACGCGTCGAGCACGATCATGCCGTCGTGCTCGGTCTTGAAGTACTCGTTCGCGCAGCAGTTGCCGGTGGCGAGGAACACGCGCTGCACGCGCGTCATCTCGTTGTTCAGCGAGAGCCGCGACTGGCGCTCGTAGACCAGCGCCGTGCGGCAGTCCGCGTCGCAGGCGCCGTCGCCTATATATAAGAGTGTCCACTTGTCGGCGAAAACGGCCGCATCCGCGGGCGTGCCGTCGACATGGCGCAGACCGGCCACGACCAGCGGCCGCGCCGGCGTGATCAGCGTGCCCTTGCTCGACGAACCCGCCGGCCGCCACAGCTGGCCGTAGTACAGCGCGAACGCCACCACCACGGGCAGCAGGAACATCGCCGCGACGATCAGCAATTTGCGTCGCCCGCGGCGGCGAGTCTCATCCATCAGGACACCTTGCGAAAATTGAGGCCGAAGTAGAGCACGAGCAGCACGAGCGCAAAACCCCACCACTGGATCGCGTACGAGAAGTGGCGGTCCGGCGCGAGACCCGGCGGCGACCATTCGCGCGCGAAGCCGTCGCCAGCGCCGGACATCAGCACGAGACGTCGCGCGATGGGTTCGCGCAGCGCGGACTGCAATTCTTCGTGCGACGGAAAAGCCGTGAGCTTGGGCCAGTTCGCATCCGCGGCCGGCGGCGCGCGTCCGCTCGCGAGTCCCGGCGACGGCAGTTCGTCGAGTCGGCCGATGATGGTGACTTCACTCTCCACCGACTCGCGCGGCAGCGAAATGTCGGGCAGCCGATCGCGATAGCCGAGGAACGGCACCCAGCCGCGGTTCACGAGGATGCGCCGGCCGTCGGCCATCGCGAACGGCGTCAACACCTCGTAGCCGACCTCGCCCTTGAAGAAGCGGTTGTCGAGCAGGAACTGGTGCTGGCCGTCGAAGCGGCCGCGCAGGCGGATCATCTGGTAACGCGGCGCGGTGTCGAGATGCGCGGGCGCGTCGACGGGAGGTTGTGTGGTGGCGCGGTCGAACTCGGCCCAGGCGAGTTGTTTGGCTTCGCCGCGATGCCATTGCCAGCGCCCCAGGCTCACGAAACTCGCGAGCAGCAGGACGGTGACGAGGGTCATCGCCCAGTGCGGCGCGAAGACCCTCCCGAACGCGGAAAATCGGATCGGCATGGGGGCGGGGAGTATAAAGTGCGCCCCATGGAACCCATCAAAATCCTGATCATCGTCGTCCTCTTCGCCATCGTCGGCAGCCTCGGGAGCGCGCTTTTCCACCTCTCCAAGGGCCAGGGCGACTCGAAAAAGATGGTCAAGGCGCTGTCCGTGCGCATCGGCCTCTCGCTGGCCCTGTTCATTCTGTTAATGCTCGCCTGGTACACCGGCCTGATTTCGCCGCACGGCGGGCCGCGCTGAAGGTCCTTGCCGACGCGTTGCCGACCCGCTACATTGCGCGCCCCATGATTCGCTCCATGACGAAAATCAGCACGAAAAAAGGCACGAAGACCAAGCCCGTAGGGGCCTTGGGTTGCTGCGCGTAATCGAGACGAACAGGAACACCCGAAGGCCCCGCGAGGCGAAATCCCGCGGGGCCTTTTTCATTTGGAGACACCGACAATGACGAACAAGACTCCTGTCGTAGCGATCGCCGGCGCCACCGGCGCCGTGGGCGTCGAGCTCATGGCCTGCCTCGAGCAGCGCAAGTTCCCCCTCTCCGAGCTGCGCCTGCTGGCCTCGGCGCGCTCCGCCGGGAAGAAAATGAAATTCCGCGGCGCGGACGTCGCCGTTCAGGAGCTGACGGATGACAGCCTGAAGGGCGTCGACATCGCTCTGTTCTCCGCGGGTGGCGCGCAATCGAAGCGCTTCGCGCCGGCGGCCGTGAAGGCGGGTGCGGTGGTCGTCGACAATTCGTCGGCGTTCCGCATGGACGCGAACACGCCGCTGGTCGTGCCGGAGATCAACTCGGGCGAGCTCAAGAAGCACAACGGCATCATCGCGAATCCGAACTGCGTGGCCATCGTGGCGGCGACGCCGCTGTGGCCGATCCACCAGGTGCGCCGCATCGAGCGCATCACGATGTCTACCTACCAGGCCGCATCGGGCGCCGGCGCCGCCGCGATGGAAGAGCTCAGCGAATCGACGAAGGCCTTCCTCGAAGGCCGTTCGTACACGCCGAAGGTCCTGCCGCATCCGTACGCGTTCAACGTGTTCTCGCACAACACGAAAGTGGATCCGGAGACGGGCTACAACGAGGAAGAGACCAAGGTCATGCAGGAGACGCGCAAGATCTTCGGCGAGCCGAACCTGCGCGTGACGGCGACCTGCGTGCGCGTGCCGGTGCTGCGCGCGCATTGCATCGCGCTGAACATCGAGCTGGATGCGCCGCTGTCGGTGGCCGAGGCCCGCGCGATCCTGTCGAAGGCGCCGGGCGTGCGCGTGGTCGACGAGCTCGAGAAGAACTACTTCCCGATGCCGGTCGACGCGAGCGGCAAGGACGACGTGCTGGTCGGGCGCATCCGCAAAGACGTCAGCGATCCGAGCGGCAAGACGCTGGCGCTGTTCGTTGCCGGCGATCAGCTGCGCAAGGGCGCGGCGTTGAACGCGGTGCAGATCGCGGAGCGGTTGTTGGCGTAAGCTCACGCAAAGTGGCCCGATTGATAGTCGTTCAACGAGGTGGCCGGATGAAACACGAACTGTCGGACGATGATCGTGCGTTTCGCGAGGCATTCGAAGCGGGCGCCTTTGCGCCCGCCGATTTCTCGCACCGCGCCCACGTGCGCCTCGCGTACGTCTACCTCGCGGGCAGCGACGTCGACACGGCGGTCGCGAACATGCGCGCCGCGCTGGTCGCCTTCCTCGCGCACCACGGCATCCCCGCCGCGAAGTATCACGAGACGCTGACGCGCGCCTGGGTCCTCGCGGTCCACCACTTCATGCACCGCTCGCCGGAAGCGGCCGACGCCGACGACTTCGTCGCGCGCAACCCGCTGCTGCTCGACACGAAGATCATGCTAACTCACTACTCGGCATCGCTGCTGTTCTCGGACGCGGCGCGCGCCGCGTTCGTCGAGCCGGATCTCGACCCGATCCCGCGACACGCGGCCTGAGATCCGATCCCGCATGGCCTTTCCGTACCTGACCGACATCTTCCACGCGCTGGACCTGAATTTCACGCTGCCGCTGCCGACGTTCGGCCTGCTGGTCGGCACCGCCTTCTTCACCGGCCGCTGGCTGGCCAGCGTCGAAGCGCGCCGGCTGATGCCGACCGTCGATCCCGAGTTGATGGGCAACGTCTGCATCGTCGGCTTCCTCTCGGGCCTGGTCGGCGCGCGCATCTTCCACCTGCTCGAATATCCGCGCGAGTTCCTCGCGCACCCGATCGAGATGCTGACGTCGCGCGCCGGCTTCACGATCTTCGGCGGCCTGATCATCGGCCTCGCGGTCGCCGCCTGGTACGGCCGGCGCAAGGGCGGTTCGATCCCGCTGATGCTCGACGCCGCGGCGCCGGGGCTGATGCTGGCGTACGCGATCGGCCGCGTCGGCTGCCAGATCTCGGGCGACGGCGACTGGGGCATCGAGGTGACGTCGCCCGCCCCGTCGTGGCTGCCGGACTGGCTTTGGGCACAGACCTACGACGGCAACATCGCCGGCGCGACGATCCCGCCGCCGGGCGTGTATCCCACGCCCATCTACGAGACGCTGATGTCGCTGGCGGCGTTCGCGATCCTGTGGCGGCTGCGCAAGCGGCTGCACGCGCCGGGCTGGCTGTTCGGGGTCTATCTACTGCTGGCGGGCATCGAGCGCCTGCTGGTGGAGTTCATCCGCGTGAACTCGACGTACACGCTGTTCGGCGTGCAGGTGACGCAGGCGCAGCTGATCGCCACGGGCTGCATCGTTGCGGGCCTGGTGCTGATCCGGCAGCGCCGCCGCCCCGCCGAACCGGCGGCCGCGGCCAACGCGGCCGCTACGGCGCCGCCGCCACCGGCGCCGACGCAGCGCGCGGAATAGCCCGGAACACGCTGTCCTTCTTCCATGCCGGCGCCTGCGGCGCGTTGGCGACGCGCAGCGCGATCCGCTGCATCACCTCGGCGTACGTGCCGACCGCGCCGAAATCCACGGGCTGCGCGAGATCGTCGCCCGGCGCGTGGTACCGCTCCTTGAACCACTGCGCATCGATCTTCGCCTCGGGCGAATCCGGTAGATAGCCCACCTTCAGCGCCAGCGACGGCACGCCGACGCGGATGAAGCTGTACTGGTCGCTGCGGATGAAGCGGTTGCGCTGCGGCTGCGGATCCGACTGCACGCGCAGGCCGAGCTCGGCGGCCACGGCGCGCGCGTCACCGCCCAGCGTGGACTCGTCGAGGCCGAACACCAGCAGGTGACGCATGGGGTACAGCGGCAGGAACATGTCGCTGTTGATGTCGGCGACGAGGTTCATGCCGTTGCCGGGATGTTCGGCGAATGCGCGCGATCCGAGCAGGCCGAGCTCCTCGGCCGTCACGGCGGCAAAGGCGATCGAGCGCTTCGGTTTTTCGCCGGCACTCTGCAGGTGGCGCGCGACGTCGATCAGCGTGGCGACGCCGGAGGCATTGTCCATCGCGCCGTTGTGCAGGCGATCGCCCTCGCCCTCCTCGGCGATGCCGAGATGATCGAGATGCGCGGACAACGCGACGGTTTCCTTCGCGAGCACCGGATCCGATCCCTTCAGCACGCCGATGACGTTCTCCGACGTCACGAACTTCGAGTCGGTGGCGATCGTGGCGCGCAGCCGCACCTTCAGATCGAAATGCGGCAGCGCCACGCCCTTCTGCAGCTTGTCGAGCAACGCCTTGTCCGTGAACTCCGTACCTTCGAGCAGGCGGGCGAAGCGCGCGGGATTCAGCCCGGCATAGATCTGCATGCCGGGAAACAGGTCCGCCGCCGGCGGCGCGAGCCGCATCTGCGGTTCGTTGCGCTGCGCGGCGATGCGATCCCACGACAGGTCCATCGCGAACGGATTCGGAATCGCCATCACGCCGACCGCACCCGCGGCGCGGAACTGCTTCCAGCGCTCCGGTGCGGAGCCGAAATGCGCGCCGGCCGCGCCGGGCACGGATTTCGGCGCGGAATTGAAGAACACGACGACCTTGCCCTTCAGATCGAGACCCGCCAGGTCGTCGTGGCGGTACTGCGGCAGGCGCAGGCCGTTGCCGACGAACACCAGCGGCGCCTCGAGATGCGGCGCGACGTTGCCGCGCAACGAGAGCACCGCGTCGTCGCCGAACTTCAGCGGCTCGACGCCGCGCGGCGTCACCAGCGCGAGACTCGAGTCGGCTTCGCGCACGGTGCGCGATTCGAGATGCACGGGCTGGAACCAGCCGCCGTCGCCGCCCGGCGCCAATCCGGCGGCCTCGAACTGCTTCGCCACGTATTCGGCAGCGCGACGATGACCGGGCGTCCCGGCGCGGCGGCCCTCCATGTCGTCGTCGGCCAGGACCTTCACGTCTTCCCAGGCGCGCTGGCCGCGCGCGGCGAAATCCTGCGCGGTGGCGGGCGAAACGGCCTGCGGTGCAGCCGCGGCCGCCAGCGCGAGAACGGTGCCGGCCGTGCCGGCAACTGCGAGCCAACCTGTCATTCTTCTTCTCATGGGCGACTCCGTCGGATGCTAGAACGCGCGGTGTTCGACCTCGGTGGCCGCGAAGAACCGCTGCGTGAAATCGAGTGCATTCTTCTCGTCGAACTTCTTGCACGTGAACAACACGACGGCGAAGAACCGCCGCTTGCTCCACACGTACAGCGAGATGCCGGAATCGATCAGCGGGATGAACGCGTCGAAGCCCTCGTTCTCGTCCTTGCCGGCGCCGCCAGGCGCGTGGACGATCGGGCTGCCGTAGGTGCGCAGCCCGAGATGCGCGGCGATGTCCACGAGGTACCGCTCGACGTCGGCCTGCGCGATCTCGCGATCGAAGAGACCCTCCATCAGCAGCCGCTGCCGCGTGATGTCGGGCGCCAGGTCGCGCATCGAATCGTTCACTTGGACACGAGGTCGCGCGCGTTCACGCCGAGCCGGCGTGCCGCGGACAACACGGCGAGCACGGAAGCGGTCGCGATGTTCGCGTGGCGGCCGACGCCGTAGCGGATGCCGGCGATGCCGTCGCGCGCCGCCTCGACGATGGCCAACGCGGACGCATCGGCGCCCGAACGCAGCGCGCGCTCCTCGTAGTTGTCGATGCGGATCGGCAGCGCCAGCGCGTTCACGGTGGCGGCGATGGGGCCGGAGCCGACGCCGCGCAGCTTGCGGCGCTCGCCGGCCAGCGTCATCTCGAGCTCGATGCCCTGCTTGTCGCCGTCTTCGAAGAGGTGGTGCGCGTGGTAGGCGACGTCGTAGTCGATCGTCAGGTACGTCTTCTCGAACAGCTCCCACAGCGCCTGCGCCGATACCTCGCCCTCGGCGGAATCCATGTGCTTCTGCACGATCGCGCTGAACTCGACCTGCATGCGCCGCGGCATCACGACGCCGTAGTCGCGTTCGAGAAGATAGGCGATGCCGCCCTTGCCCGACTGGCTGTTGACCCGGACGATGCTGTCGTAGGTCCGGCCGAGATCGGCGGGATCCACGGGGATGTACGGCACTTCCCACAACGCGCCCGGCTTCTGCGCGGCGAAGCCTTTCTTGATCGCGTCCTGGTGCGAACCCGAGAACGCGGTGAACACGAGGTCGCCCACGTACGGATGGCGCGGATGGATCGGCAGCCGCGTCGCCTCTTCCACGGCGCGCGCGACGGAGTTGATGTCCGAGAAGTCGAGCCCCGGGTGGATGCCCTGCGAGTAGAAGTTCAGCGCCAGCGTGACGAGATCGACGTTGCCCGAACGCTCGCCGTTGCCGAACAAACAACCTTCGACACGATCGGCACCGGCCAGCAGGCCGAGCTCGGCGGCCGCGATGCCGGTGCCGCGGTCGTTGTGCGTGTGCAGGGACAGCACCACGTGTTCACGACGCTCGAGCTTCGTCGACATCCACTCGACCTGGTCCGCATGCACGTTGGGCGTCGCGTTCTCCACCGTGGTCGGGATGTTCACGATGATCGGTCGGCCCGGCCCCGCATCCCAGGCGCGGATCGCGGTGTTGCAGGCCTCCAGCGACACCGGCAGCTCGGTCATGCTGAACGTCTCGGGCGAGTACTCGAGCACCCACTCGGTCTCGGGCTGCGCATCGGTCAGTTGCTTGATCAGCCGCACGTGTTTGTCGACCAGCTGCATCACTTCCGGCACGGTCAGGCCGAACACGACCTTGCGCCAGACCGGCGCGGTGGCGTTGTAGACGTGCACGATCGCGCGGCGCGCGCCCTTCACGGACTCGATGGTGCGGCGGATCAGCTCCTCGCGCGCCTGCGTGATCACCATGATGGTGACGTCGTCCGGGATCAGCTTCTGCTCGATGAGGTCGCGGACGGTCTGGAAGTCCGTCTCCGACGCCGACGGGAAACCGACCTCGATCTCCTTGAGCCCCACGGCGACGAGCGTCTTGAAGAGGCGCTTCTTCGTCTCCTTGCTCATCGGCTCGAACAGCGCCTGGTTGCCGTCGCGGAGGTCCGTGCTGCACCACACCGGCACGGTAGTTAGCTGGCGCGACGGCCACTGCCGGTTCGGCAGGTCGATCTTCGGAAACGGGCGGTACTTCTGGGACGGATCCTTCAACATGTCTGCTTCACTCTCTCGGCCGGATGGGCGCGACTCGCGCGCGTGACTTCTCCGCATCATCGCGGTTCGTCAGGGTTCCCGTCTTGTAGGCGCCGACGGGTGGCGCGAGTGGATGGTGCGGCTAGGCCGCAAGAAGCAGGAGGCCGAGCAGCAGCGAGCCGCGCGGTGCGCGGTAGCTCGTCGAACGGTGCCCGGAAAAAGCCATGCGCGGAAACTACCGCAGTCCGTGGCGCGGGAAAAGGGGACGCCGCTACTTTTCGGGCGTCTGCTGGATGCCTTCGAGCAGCGCGACCATCAGGGCGTTCATCGGGGTGGCCACGCCGTGTTTCGCGCCCAGCCGCACGATGACGCCGTTGCGCGCCTCGATCTCCATCGGCCGGCCGGCGCGGCGGTCCGCGAGCATGGAGTTGGCGGCGTCCCGGGGTGCGCGGCGTGCGCCGGCGACGATGTCGTCCGGGATCGAGTCCGCGAGCGTCGCGCCCTCGGCGCGGCCGACGGCGATGCACTCGCGGACGATGGCCCGGATCACCTCGGCGACACCGTCGTGGTGGGCGATGCCGGCGGGCTTGTCGGTCACGACGTTCACCGCGCCGGCGCTGTTCAGGCAGAGCTTGCGCCAGACGGCGGTGGTGAAGTCGTCGGTCTGGGTCACGTCGAAGTTGGTGTGCGCGAACAACGCGACGAAGTCGGCGCCGTTGGGGCCGGCCGGCACCACGATCTTCGCCGGCCCGCGCTGGATCGTGCGTCCGGGCGCGGTGCGGTCGACGGGCAGGTCGATCATCACCGGCACGAGGCGCGCGGGATCGAAGTGCTTCTCGAAGCGCGCCGCCTGTTCGACGCCGTTCTGGATCACGGCGAGCCGCGTGCGCGGGCCGGTGGCCTTGCCGAACCACGCGTTGGCGGCTTCGCTGTCGTAGGCCTTCGTCGTGACGAGGATCCAGTCGACGGGCGACGCCTGCGACGGGTCGGTCAACTGGCGCGGCTTGGCGCGGATCACGCCGGACGGCGTCGTGACCTCGAGGGAATCGAACGGCGTGCGTACCGCGACGGTGACGTCGTGTCGATCGTCCTGGGCGAGCCAGGCCGCCAACGTGGCGCCGATGGCGCCGGGTCCGACGAGGAGGATGTGAGCCATGCGCGATTGCCCCCAAACGAAACGGGGCGCCGCAGCGCCCCGTTCGTGACCGATGTCTGTCTACTCAGATCCAGTAGACGAAGATGAACAGGCCCAGCCAGACCACGTCGACGAAGTGCCAGTACCAGGCCACCGCCTCGAACGCGAAGTGCCGCTGCGGCGTCATGTGGCCGCGCATCGTGCGCAGCCAGATGCACACCAGCATGATGGCGCCGAGCGTCACGTGGAAACCGTGGAAGCCCGTGAGCATGAAGAACGTCGAACCGTAGATGCCGGTCGACAGCTGCAGGCCCAGCTCGTGGTACGCCTCGGCGTATTCGTGCGCCTGGAGGAAGACGAACAGGAAGCCGAGCAGGAACGTCAGCGCGAGGAAGATGTTCAGCACGGCGCGGTTGCCGAGCCGCAGCGCGTGGTGCGCGATGGTGATCGTCACGCCCGAGGTCAGCAGGATCAGCGTGTTGATCGCTGGCAGGCCGAACGCGGGGATGATCTGGAACGTGCCGTCGTCACGCGGACCGAGCTTCGCGGGGCCGTTGGTCGGCCAGGCGTTCTCGAACAGCGGATGCAGCAGCGTGTTGCCGATGACCTTCGTGCCCTCGCCGCCGAGCCACGGCACGGACAGCGACCGCGCGTAGAACAGCGCGCCGAAGAACGCCGCGAAGAACATCACCTCGGAGAAGATGAACCACATCATGCCCATGCGGAACGAGCGGTCCACGTCGAGGCCGTAGATACCGCGCTGGTTCTCGTCGATGACGTCACCGAACCAGCCGATGAACATGTAAACGACCAGCGCGAAGCCGGGCAGCATCGCCCAGGCCGGCAGCCATTCGTTCAGCAGGCAGATCGCGCCGAGCAGCAGCGTGAAGAACGCCGCGGAGCCGATGATCGGCCACTTGCTCTCGTGGGGGACGTAATACTTTTCGCCGGCGGGGGCGTGTGCGTCTGACATGGAAGATCCCTGTTGCTAGTTCAGCGAACCCACTCGCGTGGACTCGTCATAGAAAGTGTACGAAAGCGTGATGCGGTCGACCGAGCGCGGAATGGCCGGATCGACGACGAAGCGCACGGCCATCGGCCGCGCCTCGTTCACCGCGAACTGCTGCGGCGTGAAACAGAAGCACTCGGTCTTGCGGAAGAAACCCGCGGCCTTGCCCGGCGCGATGTTCGGCACGGCCTGCGCCGTGGTCGCGTGCCCGGTGAGGTTGTGCGCGAAGAACTCGGTCTTGTAGAGGCGGCCCGGGTGGACCTGCAGCGAGGCCACGACCGGGCGGAATTCCCAGTTGCCGACCGACGGCAGCTCGGCGAGGAAATCGACGGTGATCGTGCGCGAGTCGTCGGGTGCCTCGACGCTCAGGCGCCGTTCGGCCAGCGCCTTCTGGTCGCCGAAGCCGGTGATGTCGCAGAGCACGTCGTACAGCGGCACGAGCGCGAAGCCGAACGCGAAGCTGCCCAGTGCGAACACCAGCAGCTTCACCGTCAGCTTCCTGTTCTCGTTCGCCGTCGTCATCCGCTCAGGCCCGCGACACCGACATCACGATGAACGCGACGTAGAACGCGAACGCCACGCAGCCGAGGATGATCGCGGAGCGGCGCACGCTGGCGCGCCGCTTCGCGAGTTCTTCGGTGGTGAGCGGCTGCGGCTGCACGATCAATGCTGCACGCCACGCGCGACGATTTCACGCGACGGCGGCGGATCCCAGCTGTGGTACGGCGGCGGCGAGCTGAGCTCCCACTCGAGACCGTGCGAGCCTTCCCAGACGTGCGAGGTCGCCTTCTGGCCGGCCTTCACGCACTTCCAGATGATGTACGGGAACAGCAGCTGCGAGAGGCCGAAGCCGAACGCGCCGATCGACGAGACCATGTTCCAGTCCGCGAACTGCGTGGAGTAGTCCGGGATGCGGCGCGGCATGCCCGCCAGTCCGAGGAAGTGCTGCGGGAAGAACAACACGTTCACGAAGATCGTCGACAGCCAGAAGTGCCAGTTCGCGAGCTTGATGTCGTACATGTTGCCGGTCCACTTCGGCAGCCAGTAGTACACGCCGCCCATGATGGCGAACACGGCGCCCGGCACGAGCACGTAGTGGAAGTGCGCCACGACGAAGTACGTGTCGTGATACTGGAAGTCGGCCGGCACCACCGCGAGCATCAGGCCCGAGAAGCCGCCGATCGTGAACAGGAACAGGAACGACAGCGCGAACAGCATCGGCGGTTCGAACGTCAGCGAGCCCTTCCACATCGTGGCGGTCCAGTTGAACACCTTCACGCCGGTCGGGATGGAAATCATCATCGTCGACAGCGTGAAGAACAGCTGGCCGGCGAGCGGCATGCCCACCGTGAACATGTGGTGCGCCCAGACGATGAACGAAAGAAAGGCAATAGCGGCCGTGGCGTACACCATTGCGTCGTAGCCGAACAGCGGCTTGCGCGAGAACGTCGGGATGATCTCCGAGATGATGCCGAAGGCCGGCAGGATCAGGATGTACACCTCCGGGTGACCGAAGAACCAGAAGATGTGCTGGAACATCACCGGGTCACCGCCGCCCGACGCCGAGAAGAAGCTCGTGCCGAAGAAGTGGTCCGTCAGCAGCATCGTCACGGCGCCGGCGAGCACCGGCATGGTGGCGATGAGCAGATAGGCCGTGATCAGCCAGCTCCAGCAGAACAGCGGCATGTTGAGCAGGCCGACGCCCGGCGCGCGCATGTTCATGATCGTGACGACCACGTTGATGGAGCCGAGGATCGAGCTCGCGCCCATCAGGTGGATGGCGAAGATGGCCATCGGGAACGAGTCACCGCCCTGCAGCGACAGCGGCGGATACAGCGTCCAGCCGCCGGCCGGCGCACCGCTCGGCACGAACAGCGTGCCCAGCAGCAGCGTGAACGCGAACGGCAGGATCCAGAACGAGAAGTTGTTGAGACGCGGCAGCGCCATGTCCGGCGCGCCGACCTGCATCGGGATCATCCAGTTCGCGAGACCCGTCCACGCCGGCATCACGGCGCCGAAGATCATGATCAGCGCGTGCATCGTCGTCATCGAGTTGAAGAACTGCGGTTCGACGAGCTGCAGGCCCGGCTTGAAGAGCTCGGCGCGGATGACCATCGCCATCAGGCCGCCGACGAAGAACATCACGCAGGCGAAGATCAGGTACATCGACCCGATGTCCTTGTGATTCGTCGCGAAGACCCAGCGGCGCCAGCCGTGCGCGGGGCCGTGGTGGTCATGGTCGCCGTGGGCGTGATCGTGACCGTGGGAATCAGCAGTGTGTTCGTGTGCCATGTCTGACTTCTCTTCGAATCTTTGAGTGCTTACTGGGCGACCGCGGCAGAGCCGGCGGCGGCGACCGTGTTCGGCGCGCCGGGCGCGACGTCGGCGAGCTTCTGCTCGGCCTTCTTCGCGCGCAGCCACGCGTCGTACTCGGCGGGCGACTTCACTTCGACCACGATCGGCATGAAGCCGTGATCCTGGCCGCAGAGCTCGGCGCACTGGCCGCGGTACGTGCCGACCTTGTCCGCGTCGACCTGCACCCAGATCTCGTTCACGTAGCCCGGGATCGCGTCCTTCTTCATGCCGAAGGCCGGCACCCACCAGGCGTGGATGACGTCCTGCGCGGTGAGCAGGAAGCGGATCTTCTGGCCGGCCGGGACGACCAGCGGGTTGTCGACGTTGAGCAGGTAGTGCTCGACGGACTTCGGATCGACGCCCGAGCCGAGGCGGCGCGCGGCGTTGCTGTCACGGTCCAGCGTCGAGAAGAAGCTGACGTTCTCGCCGAGGTACTCGTATTCCCACTTCCACTGGTAGCCCGTGACCTTGATGTTCAGGTCGACGTTGCCCATGTCCTCGATCTCGATCAGCGTGTGCGCGATCGGAACGGCCATGCCGATGAGGATCATGATCGGGATGACGGTCCACACGATCTCGACCTTGGTGCTGTGGACCAGCGTGGTGTCCGGCTGCGCGCCCTTCGAGCGGCGGAACTTCAGCAGCGAGTAGATCATCACGCCGAACACGACCACCGCGAGGGCGACGCAGACCCACATGATGAGCATGTGCAGGCTGTAGATCTTCCTGCTGAGGATGGTCACACCCTCCGTCATGTTGAGACCGCCCCAGCCTTCGGCGTGTGCGACGCCGGCCAGCAGGGCGAACAGGGAGACGGCGGCGGCCTGCAATCCGCGGCGCGCGTAGGCGTTCTTCATGTGAAAGCTCATCTATGACCTCGAGAAAACTATTCGGGTGAGCCATCGCTCGGCAAAGCCGGCGAATGGTTCATGCCACCAATCAGGCGCCGCAACTCGGCGGCAAGCCGGTGGCGCTCCTCCTCTGACAGAAACCGACCCACCTCACAGCTCCGGCCGTGCGACTCGATGACGAGCTGGCCGCGGTGGAGGGGTGAAATCGGGCGGCGGATTTTAACCCGTGCCCAGTGGCGCGGGAACACGAAACGCTTTGTTTCGCCACGCGAATACGCGATCACCACCTGTTCCGCGGAAACATCGATCGTTTCGTGGTGATGGCGCCTTTGCATATTCGTGTACAGCGCCCAGCCGAGCAGCGCCAATTCGGCGCCGGCGAACGGCAGCACGGGCCAGAAGCCGAGAAACGTCGCCGCGCCCGCGACGGCGAACGTCGGAATGCACACCGACACGAAGAACAGGCCAGCGCCGCGCGGGCTCAGCGAGCAATGCGGCGTCAGGTCGAAGTGATGCATGGCGGCGGCTAGCACGGGGCGCGACTATACCAGCCAATTTGCAGGCCAACTCAGGGACTTACGAGATTTTTCGCAGCTTCGATCGCCCACTCGGGGAGAGCCTTGCCGGGATGGCTTTTCGCGTCGCTTCCCGTCGGGACGATCGCCAGCGGCGCGACGCCGAAACGCGTCGTCAGCGTGTCGATGTTCTCTGCGCACAGCGGCATCCGCGACTCGAGCTCGTTCGCGATCCAGCCGCCGAACGACAGCCCGCGCGCCCGAATGCCGTCGCGCGTCAGCAGCGCGTGGTTCAGGCAGCCGAGCCGCATGCCCACGACGAGGACCACCGGCAGCGCCAGGACCTCGGCGATGTCGGCCATCGTGCCGGTGGCCGACGTCGGCGCGAGCCAGCCGCCCGCGCCTTCGACGATGAGCACGTCCGAGCGCGCGGCGAGCCGCCCGTACGACGCGAGGATGGTTTCGTGCCGGATGCTGACCCCGTCGGCGCGCGCGGCGAGATGCGGCGATGCCGGCGTCGAGAGCAGCCACGGATTCACGTCCGCGTACGCGGCGGGCACATTGCTCGCGGCCGACAACTCGAGCGCGTCGTCGTTGCGTGGCCCGTCGGGTGTGTGGATCGCGCCGGCCGCGACCGGCTTCATCACGGCGGTGCGCAGGCCGCGCGCGACCAGCGCGTGAACGATCGCGACGGAGACCAGCGTCTTGCCGACGCCCGTGTCCGTGCCGGTGATGAAAAAACCCTTGTTTTTCCGGGTCGGCGACATCATCGGGCGCGCCCGCGCCGGCCGATGGCGCCGGGGCTGATCAATGCTTCGCGCGGCCCACCCGCGCTGCTGGCCGAGGTGCTGCGCGGCTCGCCACCCCAGCAGACCGCGTGGATGATTTCGTAAGTCGCGGGTAGTTTGCCGTCCCGGCGCAGCACCTCGTAGGCCTGCGTCATCGCCGCGAGCCGGTGGCGGCCGGTCAAAGCGCGCGCGCGGCCGCGCGTGACGTTGTGCGCGCCGATGGCCTTGAGCTCGCGCATCAGCGTCAGCGCGTCGTCGTAGCCGACGACCAGGCGGTCGACGTCGAGCACCGGCTCCGCGAAACCGGCGTGCATCAGCGCCGTGCCCAGCGTCGGCGCGTCGAAGAAATGATTGACGTGGTTGCCGGGCGCGCCGGCCGCGGACCATGACTCGCGCAGCTCGAGCAGCGTGTCGGGCCCGAAAGTGCTGAACAGCAGCAATCCACCGGGCTTCAACACGCGCGCGATCTCGGCGTACACGGCGTCGAGGTCGTCGCACCACTGGAGCATCAGGCTGCTGAAGACGAGATCGAAGGAGGCGCCGCGGAACGGCAGCGTGTATGCATCGGCGCGCACGCGTTCGAAGCGGCGCATCCAGCGCGATTGCTCCTTCGCGCGCTCGAGCATGCCGGTGGCGATGTCCGCCGCGATGACCAGCGCGCCGGGATATTTGCGCTTGAGGGCGCGCGTCGAGTGGCCGGTGCCGGCGCCGAGATCGAGGATCGAGGCCGGCGACAGGCGGAAGTCGTCCAGCCGATCCAGCAGGCCGTCGCGAACGCGCTGCTGGAGCGCGGCGGCCGCGTCGTAGCCGCGGCTGGCGCGATCGAATGCGGTGGCGACCGCGTGTCGATCCAGCGAGAAGATTTCGCGGGGATCGTGCGCGTTCATGGGGACAAGATCGCCGAAACAGCGTCGATCAGGCGCGAGATGTGACTCTCTTCGTGCGCCGCCGAGAACGTGATGCGCAAGCGGGCGGTGCCGGCGGGCACGGTGGGCGGGCGAATGGCGGCGATGAGGAGGCCTTTTGCTTCAAGCGCGCGACTGACCGACAGCGCGCGCTCTTCTTCCCCGAGGATCAAGGGCTGAATCGGCGTGATCACGTCGGTTATTGGCAGCATCTTCGCGAAACCGCGCTCGATCATCGCGGTCCGGAATCGCCTGGCGTGCGCGAGGACTTTCTCGCGGCGCCAGGACTCGCGGTCGCTCAGCGCGAGGGCGGCGCGAGTGGCGGCAGCGACTGCCGGCGGCAGCGCAGTCGTGTAGATGTACGGCCGGGCTTTCTGCACGAGATACTCGATCAGGTCGGCATCGCCGGCGACGAAGGCGCCAAAAGTGCCGAACGCCTTGCCGAAGGTGCCGATTACGACCGGGACGTCGTGGGCGGATAGGCGGAAGTGTTCGGTAGTGCCCCGGCCCGTGGCACCCACAACTCCGAATGCGTGGGCATCGTCGACGATCAACCAGGCATTTGCGCCGTTCGCGAGTCGAACCAGCTCGGGCAGGGGCGCAACGTCGCCATCCATGCTGAAAACGCCGTCCGTCACGAGCAGGCGAGTCGAGCCGGGCTCTCCCGCGCCGAACTGTTCTCGCGCATGGGCCGCATCGCCATGCCGAAACCGCTTCACGGTTCCGCCCGCCAGCCGGCAGCCATCGATCAATGAAGCGTGATTGAGCTTGTCCGCGACGATCAACGACTTTTGATCCGCGAGCGCGCCAATGACGCCCAGATTGGCCATGTAGCCCGTCGAGAAAACCAGCGCGCGCTCGCGGCCGGTGAACGCGGCGAGCTCCGCCTCGAGCGCTTCATGCTCGATGCCGTGACCCGTCACCAGGTGGGACGCGCCGCTGCCGACGCCGTACTTCTCCGCCGCCGCGGTGAACGCGCGAACGACGTCGAGATGGTTCTTCAGCCCGAGGTAGTCGTTACTGCAGAAGTCGACCAGGTCGTGACGCGGCATCACCCGCCGCGTGCGTTTCAGGTTCCGCTGCTCGAGATCGGCGAGCGCGGCCTTCAGCGCTGCCGCGTCGCGTTGCATGCGGCGCCCGGACGAGCCGGCGCGTGAGAGTGCGAGCAGCCGGGACCGTGGACGTGGGGCTCGTCGTGCGAATGCGTGCCCGACTCGGCCGCCGCCAGGCCCGGTGGCGTGAACGGCTCGATGCCGAGGCGCGTGAGCAGCGCGCGATCGCGGGCGACATCCGGGTTGCCCGTCGTCAGCAGCTTCTCGCCGTAGAAGATCGAGTTCGCGCCGGCGAGGAAACACAGCGACTGCAATTCATCGCTCATCACCTCGCGACCGGCCGACAGGCGCACGAACGCCTTCGGCATCACGATGCGCGCCACGGCAATTGCGCGCACGAAATCGAAGGGATCCACTTCCTTCTGGCCCGCGAGCGGCGTGCCCGGCACGCGCACGAGCTGGTTGATCGGCACGCTTTCCGGGTGCTGCGGCAGGTTCGCCAGCGTCGCGAGCATCGACGCGCGATCGCGCGTGGTTTCGCCCATGCCGACGATGCCGCCGCAGCAAACGTTGAGGCCCGCGTCGCGCACGGCGGACAACGTGTCCAGACGATCCTGGTAGGTGCGCGTCGTGATGATCTCGCCGTAGAACTCGGGCGAGGTGTCGACGTTGTGGTTGTAGTAGTCGAGGCCCGCGGCCTTCAGTTCCTGCGCCTGGTCCGGCGTCAGCATGCCGAGCGTCGCGCAGGTCTCCATGCCGAGCGCGCGCACCTCGCGGATCATCGCGGCGACGGCTTCGACGTCCTTCTTCTTCGGCGAGCGCCACGCGGCACCCATGCAGAAGCGCGTGGCGCCGGCGTCCTTCGCCGCCTGCGCGCGAGTGCGGACTTCGTCGAGCGGCACGAGCTTCTCGCGCTCGAGGCCGGTCTCGTAGCGGACGCTCTGCGGGCAATAGGCGCAGTCTTCCGGACAGGCGCCTGTCTTGATCGAGAGCAGCGTGCTCATCTGCACCGCGTTCGGCGAGTGGTGCTCGCGGTGCGTGGACTGGGCCTGGAACATGAGGTCCGCGAACGGCAGCGCGAACAGGGCTTCGACCTCGGCCACCGTCCAGTCGTGTCTGATGCTTCCCATGCCCATCCCTTTATTCGTTGATTCACATGCCTTTTCCGGCTGGTGCGCGAGGCGCGGCCGACGAAGACTGCGGGCATGTTCGGGAGCGCGCAGGGCATTGTCAACCGGCTGAGGCGTCTCAAGTTGACGGTGCCGCGGACGATCTCGCGCGCGCTCGCCGCGACGTTGTTTCCGCCGCGTTGCTGCCTCTGTGGGTTTCCCGGCGCCTCGGAGGATCTCGATCTCTGCCAGCACTGCCACGCGGACCTGCCGTGGAACCGGCAGGAGATGCCCGGCGTCCTGGCGCCGCTGCGGTTCGAGCACCCGGTCGACGAGATGGTGCGCAAGCTCAAGTACCGCGGTGCCATCGAGAACGCGCGCGTGCTCGGCGTGCTGCTGGCCGAGGCCGCACGCAAACGCGACACACCGCTGCCGCGTTTGCTGGTGCCGGTGCCGCTGCATCCGGCGCGGTTGCGCGAGCGCGGCTTCAACCACGCGTTCGCGCTGGCTCGTTACGCCGGGCGGATGCTCGAGATCCCGGCCGGGCGCTCGCTGACGCGCCGCGTGCGCGATACCCCCTCGCAGACCGCGCTCGACTTCACCGCGCGCCGGCAGAACGTGCGCGGCGCGTTCGCGATCTGCGGCCCGAAGGCGCGGGACAGGTTGTTAGGCGCCGGGCACGTCGCGATCGTCGACGACGTGATGACCACGGGCAGCACCGCGGCCGAGCTGCGCGCGGTGCTGTACGCGGCGGGTGTCAGCCGGGTGGAGTTGTGGGCAGCGGCGCGGGCGTCGTGACGCCCGAACCTCAGGCCAGGCCGGCTTTCTTCAACGCCGCCAGCGGCGGCCCGTCGAACTTCGTCAGCGGCTCGTTGCCCGTGTACCCGATGTCCTTCATCCCCACCGGCGTCGTGTAGAACCCGCCCGCCGTGAGGTCGCGGAACTTCGCGAAGAACTTCGCCGCATCCGCGAACTCGGCCTTGCTCTTCGTCGTGCAGATGTCGTCGGCGATCGCGCTCTTCTGCGCCTCGCTCAACGCCGGGAACGCCTTCTTGAAGCGCTTCTGCGACTCGGCCTCGATCCACAACAGGCCGGCCAGCACGATCGGCCGATCGCCGCGCTGCTGCGGATACGGCGCGCTGATCCATTCATCGATGAAGTCGACCACGCCGACCGCGGACGCCGCGGGCGAGACGTCATCCGCCGGGATGATCAAGTCCGCCAGCGCCTTCGTCGTCGCGCGCGCGTTGTCGGTCAGCGTCAGGGGCCAGGGCCCGCCGGCCTTCCACTCCTTGGTCAGATCCGGATCCGTGCCATAGCCGGCCTGGTTCGCCGCGACATCGCGCGCGGCCGCATCGCCCGCCAACGCCGGCGAGATGGCAAACCGCAGCGACGGCACGGTGGCCGCGGCCGCGAACATCCACTTGATGGTCGTACGACGATCCATGCTCACAGCTCCTTCTTCTTCATCAGGCTCAGCATGTGATCCGACGCGCGCCAGGCGAGCGCCATGATCGTGAGCGTCGGGTTCTTGTCCGCGTTCGAACACAGCGTCGCGCCGTCCGTGATGAAGAGGTTCTTCATGTCCCAGCACTGGCCGTAGCTGTTCGTCACGGATTTCTTCGGGTCGCTGCCCATCATCGCGCCGCCGACTTCGTGGATGATGATGCCGCCCTGCTTGATCGCCTTGTCGCCCGACTGCGGCTGCCGCGAATAACGCCCGCCCATCGCGTCGAGGATGTCCTTGAACGTCTTCTCCATGTGCGCGGCCTGCCCGATCTCGTGCTGCGACCACTTCCAGTGGAACCGCAGGACGGGGATGCCGAACTTGTCCTTCACCGTCGGGTCGATCTCGGCGTAGCAATCGTCGTTCGGGATCATCTCGCCGCGGCCGGACATGTAGAAGAACGAGCCGTAGTAGCGGCGCGCGTCCTCCTTGAATTTCTTGCCGTAGTTGCCGCCGTTGATCCACTCGAGTCCGGACGCGGTGCCCATGTTCGGCATCTCGCGGCCGCCGCCGAATTCGATGTGATAACCACGCGCGAAGCCGAGCTTGCCGGCGAGTTGCTCCTTGTACAGCCACCACGGCGTGTACAGGTGCAGGCCGTCGACGCCGTCCTCGTTGTGCAGCGGCATGTTCTCGAGCATCGGCACTTGGCCGCCGAAGCCGGCGCCGACGGTGTCCATGATGTATTTGCCGACCTTGCCGCTGGAGTTCGCGACGCCGGAATTCAGCATGATGCGCACGGATTCCAGCGCGCTGGCCGCGAGCACGACGATGCGCGCCTTGATCCTGTGCTCCGCGCCGGTCTTGCGATCGATGAACACCACGCCTTCGGCCTTGCCGTCGGGCCGCTTGGTGACCTGGCGCACCATCGCGTCGGTGACGATGTCGAGGTTGCCGGTGTCGAGCGCCGGGGGCAGGTGCACGGTGGTCGACTGGTAGTTAGCCCGGATCGAGCAGCCGCGGCCGCAGGGCGTGGCGAAGATGCACTGCTGGCGCTTCTGCATGTCCGCCGCCAGGATCGCCTGAGCCTTCGCATTGCCGGGATGCAGCAGCGCGGGCAGGCGCTTGTGGTCCAGCGTCTTCGTCAACACGGCCCGGTGACCCGCGATCGCCGGGACGCCGACCTTGGCCGCGTGTTTCTTGAAGTAGAGGTCCGACACCAGTGGCTTCGGCGGCGGCAGCAGCACGTCCTTCGGGGAATTCGGCGTGTTCTCCATGCCGTCGTTCTCGCCGTAGACGCCGATCAGCATCTCGACCTTGTCGTAGTACGGCGCGAGATCCTCGTAGCTCATCGGCCAGTCGAAGCCGAGGCCGTCGCGCGAGTACGGCTTGAAATCGTACGGACCATTGCGCAGGGAGATGCGGCCCCAGTGGTTCGTGCGGCCGCCGAGCATGCGCGCGCGCCACCAGACGAACTTGCGTTCGTATTCGTCGGAGGCGCTGGTGTACGGCTCGCCGGGAACGTTCCAGCCGCCGTCGACGGTCGCATCCCAGAAGCCGAAGGGCTTTTCCGGCGTGCCGCTGCCGCGCAGCGGGGCCTCGGAGTTGTTCTGCATCATCGGCGTCTCGTTGGGGGGCGAATAATTCCGCCCGGCCTCGAGCATCAGGACCTTCGCGCCTTCCATCGCGAGGGTGTAGGCCGTCTGGCCGCCGGCGGCGCCGGATCCGACGACGACGACGTCATATGTATTCTTGCTGGCGTCTGCTGGCGTGATGAATGACATGGTCCCTCGCTGTTGCGGCGATTGTAGGGTCGGTGCCCGCCGCAGTCATAGCTGCAGGCTATGCGGGCGTGGGCTAGGCTGCCGCGCAGCGACAGCAGACCGGCCCAGCCGGCGAGAGCCTCTTGAACGCAGCCCGTTTCGATCGCCGTCAGCTCCTGAAAGGCGCGCTCGCGTCCGCCGTGCCGCTCGCGCTCGCCGGCTGCGCGGGTGACAAATCGGCGCGTCGCGATCCGCTCGTGGTCGGCGGACTGCCGGTGACCTGCAACCTGACGCTGCCCATCGCCTGTACCGCGAAGGACGCGAGCCTCGTGGCCGGCCAGGCGCAGAACGACTTCGCGTTCCAGTACC